>CAZQEY010000004.1:78972-100815 GCA_964592485.1 uncultured Planctomycetales bacterium | reverse complement strand
TAAAATTGACGCTCCCACCAATGTGGAAGTGTCAGCACATCTCCAAACGTGTACAAATTAACGTAGCGGTGACGAACGCACCAAGTATTAGTTTTTGCTTCATCGGTCTTCTCCTTCTTGTCGCCCAACAATTAATATCCAAACTTCCCTTTTGTGTTGTCTCATAAATTTGACCTACTTTAACCTTATCTAACCATTCCTTTGTGGTCTACAAGCAGATAATACTCCTTCAGGGCGAAAAAGTCAATTTCAAAATGGTAGGGGATTTAGGGCAGTTTGGCTACCAGCTCAAACTCAATGCCCTCAGGCGTATTGTGAACACGTTGTAAGGGTATTATAGACAAAGAGGAAAGGGAAATCTCACATAGTTTATCTTAGAGGATGTTGGGATTTCTTTGGGAAGTGATTTAATTAGAAAGGATTAGCTAAAGTGTCTGGGAGTCTGTTTCTTTAAGAAAATAGAACCGTCCCCTTTTATTCTTTATTCTTCTGGTTGTCGAACTTGGTGCGTCAGCCGCGTGGAGAATCACAGAACTAAGCCGCGCGGCTAACCCGAAGTCATTGTCAATCCTCTTGTTCGGCTTTGGTCTTCTCATAACACTCGAGAGAGCAGTAGCCCTCTCTACACCAAGGCTGATAGTCCGGGTTCCCTATCATGGCCTCAACTTGTACCCGGCGGAGGAGCTTGCCACAGCTTGGGCATTGGCGATCGCTCAATATGTCGCCCTCCGGTTTTGGTTCGGTTTGAGCGACCGACTCCTCTTCTGTGGCAACAGGACCGAACACGGTCTCGACTGGCTTTTCCCCTCGGTAGAATCTCAGGGCAAGGCGGCGGATTATTTCACCGGGGATGAAGAAAACCAACCATGCGCCACCCGTGAGCACAACAACAGCTATGGCTCCGGGAATTCGTGACTGCGGCGGGTACCCTGCAAGGATTTTAATGGAGACGAGGTAACCAATGTAACAAAAAAGTGAGACCATAGGGGCGAGCAACAGGAAGTGGATAGGTGCTCCGTCAAGCACCATGACGATACCGAAGACAAAGCCAAGGAGGACGTAGAAAGCGAACTCGATGGGATAGATTGACTTGCGCATCGTTCTTCTCCTTATTGCCGAACAATTAATAGAGGAACTCCCTCGTATAAAAATTGATCTTATCCTGATTCGTTAGGTATGTTTAAAATGAACCCGACGCTTTTTGAGCGAATGTCGATTTTAGCCAAAGCAGCTTGAGCAACGAGGGAATCCGAACGTGGAAAGGTTCGGATGGCGAGGATGTCTGAGCCCGTCCTGGGCGTAAGCCCGACGGGCGAGTTCCGCAGCCACCGAGTTGCGAAAGACCTTTGGCGGCCCAAAGGGCAAAATCGACGTTGAGCGAAAAAAGTGACGGGTTCATTATGTTACGATTCCTCAAATTTCCTTTACCCTGAGGCACTTTGCGGTTGCAGTTGCGATGACTGCACCGTGCTCATCTCTTGCTTCGGCTTTAGTATAAATTATCCTGCTGTCTTCCCTGTCTATCCAGCCGCTAAATAATAACTTCTCCCCGGTTTTAGCCATTCTCTTTAGCCTGACATTAAACTCGGCAGATACAACCTTCTTTCCCAATTTCCACGCCAGATTAACCATTATCTCATCCAAAATAAGCCCGATTAAACCGCCGTGAATAATATCCTTAAAACCCTGGTGATGCTTCCGGGTCATAAACTCCGTGTGCATTACATTATCCTTATCAATGGTAAACTTAAGACGCAAGCCGCGCTCATTCTTATCGCCGCAGGCAAAACAATACATATCATCTTCTAATTTAATAGTATCCATATCGTTTTCTTAATCAATTATCCTGAAAATCCTGTATAACTAATAAAATAAATCTTAAGCCCTCAAGTCAACCAAATAAGTCATAATAAATTTATCAATCGCCTTTACTGTTTCATCTTTCAATCTTGCTGGACTTGTAGCCACCCAAACCGCAAAATTATATAATTCCTGATTATCCACCTTTATCCATTTCTTATTTTTATAAAGAAAAACAAACAATGTAGTCATAGCAATTCGTTTATTGCCGTTTTGAAAAGGATGATTTTTAATCATCAAATAAAACATTATCGCCGCTTTTGATGTTATACCAGAATATAAAGGCTTCTTAGCGAATCTCTGAAAAGGAACCGCCAGGCAACTTTCTAAAATATTGGGAAAGCGGGTGGAAAAATCAGGGATAGGTTCATTAAAATTCATTGTTTCTTTAGCTAATCTAAAAGCAATATATTCTACTTCTGCTACAGAAATATTCTTCATTATTATAATAATTTATTCTCTGCCCAAAAGCTTTAAGGTTTGACCGTATTCTTTAACAGTCTTCTTTACGGCAGCATCAATCTCTTTCTTTTTTCCTTTATTTAATAGTCGGTCTAAAACTTCTGGAATAGCGCCCTTGGGAATGGCAAAATTCTTTCCAATCCTTATAGCCTTTATTTGTCCCTTTTTAATCTTCTTAAACACAGCTATCCTAGTGATTCCTAATATCTTTGCTAATTCTGTCGTTGTTAGAAACTCTTTATTTTCCATAGGTTACCTCGTTAACTAATTTTATCAAGTTAACAATTGTTAACTTACATATACAAGGTTAACATATGTTAATTTATTTGTCAAGGGAATTTTATGAGACTTGTTTTGGAGAGCTACCTACCCTTAGTTTTTAAATAATCCTGGATAATCTGTTTATGGTCAAAGGCAAAGATATATTTCGGTAGGTCCTTTATCTTTACAACCTTTAAATTCGCCGCATCGGTATCTGCCTTCGGTTTGCCCTTACCTTTAGCGATATACACAGTAGAAACAGTATGAAAGCGCGGGTCGCGGTCAGGCGCAGAATAGGTATGGAATTGCCTGAGATTCTCTAAATCCAGCCCCGTCTCCTCCTTTGCCTCGCGCCTCACCGAATCCTCAAGACTCTCCCCATAATCCACAAACCCGCCGGGAAGCGCCCAGCCAAACGGCGGATTACTTCTCTCAATTAAAACAATCCCGTCATTGATTTCTATAATCGCATCAACTGTAACAAAAGGACCCTGCTGAACCTTCTCGCTAATGTGTTTAAGATACCTGAGCGCAGTGTCATTAAATATCTCATATGCCTCTTTGCCGTATAAACAGAAAGTAATCTCGCGCAGCGTTGAATCAGGCGTTTCTCTTAAATGTCTGAATACCTCCTGTGCCATAATCTTGGCAGCCGCAAGATACGGAAAACCTCCTACCCCACAACCCAGAGCGGGAAAGGCAACTGACTTTATCTTAAGCTCCTCTGCTACATCCAAGCTACTGGCGCAGGATTGCCTTATTTTTACCTCATCAGTAGCAAAATCCATACCCATCGTTGCCGCGTGAATCACATACTTCGCAGGCAGGCTTCCGGCTTGGGTGTAAACCGATTCACCAATCTTAACCGGCCCCTTTTTGACTGCCTCCGCTTCTATAACCCTGCCTCCCTTTTTCCTGATTGCCCCTGCCACGCCCCCGCCCATAACCAGCTTATTATTGGCGGCATTGACAATAGCATCCACCTTAAGTTCTGTAATATCGCCCTGGACTATCTTGATTTCACAATTTCGCACCTGCATATCTCATTCCTTCTGCCATCTTTACACGCTCGGCAACCGGCGGGTGGTCAAAGAATAAAATCTTAATCCACCAGGCAGGTTCCCGCTCAGAAAAATTCTGCTGATTTAACTTCTCCATCATCGAAATAAACGCATCGATGTTTTTGCTAAATTTAATCGCGACTCTATCCGCATTTCCTTCCATACCGCGACTCACCCAGTTGAGAAACGGCGCAAGCGCAAACTGCAACACCGCAAAGCAGAATATCCAGATGCTCAGCCCGGCAATATCCGCAGGATGTAAATGGAATTGACCGAAAATCGCATTAGCAGATTTAAAAAACACATAAAACACAATCATTATGGTGACGGCGTTTAAGGCGAGCAGTTTTATGATGTGCCTGAGTCTAAAATGCGCGAACTCATGGGCCAGGATTACCTCAATCTCCTCCGGAGAGAACTTTCCCTGCAGGGTATCGGTCAGGATTACCCGCTTGGACCCGCCTAAACCCACCAGCGCCGCGTTTGCTTTGGCGGTCTTCTTGCTGAAGTCTATTTGATAAACATCCAAAATTTTCACCTTCATCCTTTTGGCTAAATCCAGTATCCTTTGGCGCAGGCTTTCATCGGTAATCCTAGTATACTTGAAAAACAGCGGGATAATCAGATTGGGGGAAAGCTTTGCCAGAATAACGCTAAAGAATACCCAAAACAATCCCGAAATCCACCACCAGTTATCCGGATATCGCCTTAAGAAATAAAAAAATCCCTCAACCAGAATAATAAAGATAATAAACCCGACCAGTAACTCCTTAAGCTGGTCAATCAACCAGTGAGAGAAATTCTCCCGCGATAAACCAAAGCGGTGTTCAATTAAATAAGAGCGGTAGAAATCTAAGGGGAGACTGAGTATGGAATACAATAAGAATATGCCAAGGCAATAAATAAATATTATCAAAACCTGATTGGCAAATAAGCCGGCAACCCCCGCGCGCAAGGCCACAGCCAATCCGGAAATCTGGAACACCGACAAGACCAATAAAAGATAAGCAATATCAATAATCGCCAGGGTATATTTTATCCGGGAATATCTCTTTATTTTATCGTTCATTTAAATTATTCTTTGCCCAGCTGCAGTATTCGCATTTAACACCTGCCTGAGGAGGCGTATCCTGCTTCAATAAATCCCCTGCCTGTCTGAATATCTGATAGGCCTTTTCTGTATTGGTATTCATCTTGATTAACTGGATATCAAATCTTGCTTCTCCATTATCCGATAGAGATTCGAGAACATAAAACACCAGATATGCAAACGAGCTAATACTAAAACCGTTCTTCTTTAACAAAAGTGCGTATAAATTCAATTGATTCTGATAATACCCTGCGCTGTTTTCCTTTAATGGAAAACCCCTGGTTTTATAATCAACCGGTATATAAATTTGGCCATCTACAAAGCACTCATCAAGCCCGCCTCTTAAACCCACCATTCCCTCATTGTAACTTAACCCAATGCGCCAGTTGCGCCACTTATCCAGTAATTCTTGGCTTACCGGCTTTGCCTTAACCCTTCCTTCCAGTTCCGGCGGAAGCCTGCCCTGGCTTCGATACTTGTCAAAATGCTTCTTTATCAAGCCGTCCATCCCTGTCGGCAATGTTGATGCGGGTGCCTTTGGCCGGGAAATCCTCTGTTTAATATAAAGCCAGAAACAGCGCGGACACTCCAGAAAAAGGTTCAATGATGAAGGAGATAGAAAATAATCGATTCCCATTCTCTATGCAGTCATAATCTTACTAATTCATACTCAAGACTCCCCAGACCAATTGCCTGGGCATAGGAAAACTGATGTAAATGTGCACGGGTACGCTGGTGCCGGGCAAAGATATCACCTCTGCCGGCAATAACATCAAAGCAGGCCTTATCCACAGCCAGGATATCGTCTGAGGCAAAGATACCCACATCCCTAATTATCTTGGGGTCATCACCTGCAATGCAGTCGCATTCCTTAGTAATATCTAAGGCGAAATTCAAAAATATCTTTCGCTTTATTCGAGAGAGAATCCCCCACGCATATTCGGTTATACGCTCAACAAATATATTGGTATCCTCCTGCCAGTTAATCTGCACGGCATCAAACTTACAGGCACCTATACACTCCCCGCAGCCTACGCAGACAGATGAATCAATAAATGCTGTATCCCTTTTCTTAGAAATTGCTTCTACCGGGCAAATATCTATACAGCAGCCGCACAGCGTACATTTATCTCTAACAATACGGGGTTTTAATGAGGAGTGCTGTATCTGCTTTCCTGCGCGCGAGGCCATACCCATACCTACATTTTTAATCGAGGCAGCGTATCCGGTAAGCATATGTCCGGTAATGTGTGATAGGACAACCAGGTTCTCAAGAATCATTATTAACGAAGGCGCTCTAATCTCTTTTAAATTCCTCAGATTAGCTCCATTAGAAGACCTCATTGCATTGGGGGAATCCTTTATGGCGGGGTTAATCTTTATCACTCGAGAGTCAGTGCCGAATACGCCATCGGCAATAATAAACGGGCACCCTAAATGCTCCGGCCCAAAGCCCTTCTTGTAAGCTAAATTCAGATGGTCCACTGCATTCATCCTCATCCCCTTATAGATTACATTGGTATCGAAACAAAAGGATTTTACTCCGAGGGCCTCTAGCTTATTGACCACCAGCTTAATAAGTTCCGGTTTTATGTAGCCCTTATCCTTGCTGTCGCCGATTGTGGTTTTTATACCAACAACCTTACCCTGTTTAAACCCTTCCCACTCCGACTGAAGGCTATCCAGAATTTGAGCCAAGCAATCCTCGCGGTTATCAGAATCCGAGAGGGATTTGAAATATACCCTGGGTTTCATATTTTTAAACTGCTTGAAAAATCGTCTGATTTGGAAAGTATCTTAGCCGAACATGATTATCCTCCGGCGTATCTCTTCGGCATGCCGATACATCTTTAAGGAAGTGACAGCGTTTGGAAGAAGTGAATCAAGGAGTAACCTTAAACACTATATCGTGAGGATGCACTTTCTGGGTTACCTTAATACCCACTAAATCCCCAGTCTTTGCTTCGGGAACATCCTTATGCTCAATCTGCATAGAGCTAACCTCCTGGGTAAAATCGGAGGTATGGCCCTTTATATGGATATTATCACCGACCTTCAGGATGTCAGAAAGCTCAATTATCGCCACATTAATATGACCGTAATAATGCGTTATTACACCTATTTTTATTTCGGACATCATTCACCTCCTTAAAAGAGAGTCCCAAATTTGACGGGACGAGTTTAAGAATCATTACCGTTAATATCTTCCCTCTCCTCAAGAATAAATGTTTTTTCCGGATAATAGTAAAATGCCTTCTCTAAATTTTCCAAGGCCTTTTTTGTATCACCCTTGTTTTTGTAGAATATGGACAATTTAAAATATAATATAGAGAGATTAACGATAGCCACATTGTAATAGGGGTCTATCTTTAGCGCCTCTTTAAATTTAATCTCGGCCTCCTTCATTTCCCCTTTACTCGTATGAAGTACACCCAGGTTGTTAAAAATATATTTCTTGTACTTAGCATCTAATAAAATAGATTTTTGATAGTTTGTCTGTGCATTGTAGAAATCACCCATCTTCTGTGCCTTTAGTCCTTCCCTATAGTGATTAAATGCTTCTTCAACAAGTAGCTCGGAACCATAGGTTGAATTGCAGAATAAACATACTAAAAATAATATGACTAGAGATTTACCAATCATTTACTCCCCTCCTTTCTGTCCTGTAAAAAATTGTAATGCTTCTTAACTGGTTCTTTTATATCCCAGGCGCAGGATAAGCCCTTAGGGAAAGTTACTAAATCTCCTGCACCGAATTTCACCTCTTGGCCGTCTTTGGTTCTGACGATAACCCTCCCCTTAAGAAGATAACAGATTTCGGTTTCGTCATAATACCAGTCAAAGCAGGATACCTCCTTCTGCCAGATTGGCCAGGAGAAAACCCCCATCTGTTTTAATTTCTCCTGTGCGGCTTTCTCGATTTTCACCCCCCTCATTCCTTCTCCTTTCTTCAATGAGTCCCGCCTCTTGCATTCTGCAAGAATGCGGCGAGACGAATTGAATCTCTCACTCAGAAAACCATAGCCATTTTTTATTCTGGCTGAGTGAGGAGTCAAATTCAACCAAACAACCCAGTCCTTATTATTAAAAACGGATGAAGAAATCTACAAAGGGATTATCAACGTGTTTTGACATTCGCTTATAATGGTAACTTATAGAAACTAGGCTAATGCCAATAAAGATTAATGTACCCGCTACAATAAAGGATAAAAGCGGCGGATATATAGCAATGAGAATTCCCGCCAGCAGAAATATAATCCCCAATAACATAAACACCTCCTTCAATGATGAGACAACAAAGTTATACTTCCCTGCTTAGAGAGCGGGACCGCCGATTCATTTTAATGATTTGCTGAGCAATGCTTAATGCCTCAGTCTTGGTCTTTACCTTACCAATTGCCTGAGCCTCTTCTACTTCCGATAAAATCTTACCAATTAAGACTGAAGGCTCTAATTTGAAACGTTTGATCAAATCATTGCCGTTAATCAGGCGCACCGGTTTTTTCTCTTTCTTCTTCTTTAAATAATCATTTTTTAAACGACGCACTACCCTTTCGTGACGCCGGCGTGATTCCTGCGTAGTCAAAGGGCCCTTGGTTGCACGTTGGTCAGCCAGAGAGATTAAAAGTACACTTACAACTTCATTAGCAGCATCGCGGAATAATCTAAATTTTGCCCGCGGCGTCAATACGGCATTATCAGCCAAATACCCGGGGCGCAAATGAAAGAGAACCATCTTTTTTAGAACGGAGGTCTCCTCACTAGACAATCTCAGACGCTGGGCAATCTCTACAAGCATATCTGCACCAATGCGTTCGTGCCCGTGAAATTTTATCTTTCCTTCCTCAATGCGCAGGGTCTTTGGCTTAGCAACATCATGCATAAGCCCGCCTAACTTGATTAATTCGTGGCGATGCCGACCCGAAGAAATCTCTTCGCTTAAATAATCCCGCATATCTTGACTACGGGAGGAATTCTTGATTATTTTCTCCAGCTGCCTTATTGTTTCTAGGCTATGTCGCCAGACATCAAGATGATGATAGGGGCCTTGATTTAACTGCCGCATTGCCTTTATTTCTGGAATAATTAACTCTAATATTCTGTAATGGTCCAAGATAGTTAGAAACTCATAACTTCTTGAACTGGCCAATATCTTGAACAGTTCGTCGCGAATCCTCTCAAAAGAAGCCTGTCTTAGTTTATTCTTTTTCTTCTTAATCAATCCCAGCGTCTTGGGTTCAATCTTAAAATTTAAAACGCATGAGAGGCTGAATGCCCGCAAGATTCTCAACGGGTCGTCGTCAAAAACAAAAGGATTTACTGCTCTAATAATTCTGGATTTTAAATCATCCAACCCCTGAAAAGGGCCGGCCAGAAGATTCGCAAATAATCTGTATCTGCCTACCGGAGAATCAAGGCTGCCTGCCTTGGCCTTGCCCATGCCCTCCCAAAATGCCCTGAATTCTACCGCCAGGGTGTTGATGCTGAAATCGCGCTTACCCAAGTCTTGCCATAAATTCCTGCCTCGAAAATCAGTAAAATCTAAGGTATAGACCCTATCTTGGCTCTTCTTTACCAGGCGCGCACAGCCATTTCTTTTATCCAAAACAACAAAACCAGCCTTCAGTTGTTTAGACAAACCAGCGGCAAATTTAATTGCATTTTTTTTAATGGCGAAATCGATATCTAGATTAGTTCTCTCTCGACCAAGAATTATATCCCGCAGGAATCCTCCCACGATATAGAGTTGAATGTTTTTAGCTTGACTGAATTTCAGGATACGGCTTAAGATGCGCCGGCCTTGTAAAACATTAGGAGATTTTTTCATAGACTCACAGATAAAATGTTATCGGCTTAAGCGTATCCGTATCTATGATTGATACTGAACAGCGTCCGCTTAGCCAGCCGCCGCATTCTCCCGGATTAACCAAGACGGCGGAATCCAAACGGCGAATCTCTGGTGTATGCGTATGGCCATAGATAATCAATTGCGCCTGCTCAGCGGATGGATTGATTGTATTGATATCGTGGACTAAAATAATCGGGCGGTTATCCAAACTGATTCTTAATGGGCTAGGGCCTATCCTGCCGGCGGATACCCGGGTAAGGCCGGCGGTTTCACCGTCATTGTTGCCGAACACGCCGCGAAAATCACAAGACAAATTATTTAATTTCGCTGCTGCAAACGGAGCAATGAAATCACCGGCATGCAGAACGTAATCTACTCTTTTGCGCTTAAAGAACTTGATTGCCTTATCAAACTTGGGTAGATTATCGTGAGTATCGGCAATAATGCCTATCTTCATAATTTGAAGGCCTAGCAATACTCAGGTAAAGGAATTCTCAAGTGAAGCCTCCGACTGATGTTCACAATACAAGCATTGTTTATAATCCAAGACTAGGCAATTGTTAAATAACCGGATTCGCAAAAAGAGCAGAAAAATTCGTTTTTCTGAATTGAGAAGAAGTAAACGTTGCTCGCAAGCAGGTTATCGTGGGTATCGGCAATAATGCCTATCCTCACCCCGCACCTTCCTTCTATTCAGTCCCACCCCTTTTTACCTATTTTATATGACCTTACTCCTTTTACTAAAAATTTATCTTGAATATAAAGAAGGTGCGGGGCTCATCTATTATTTATTAAACACCTCGGTCTGCTTAAGAACTGATTCATCAACAAATATGGGAACATTCGCCCTCACTGCCAGAGCAATACTGTCAGAAGGTCGAGCATCAATAATCTTTGTCTCATCTGAATTAGTTTTTATGATGAGTTTAGCAAAAAATGTATTTTCTTCCAATCGGTCAATGACGATCCTCTCCAGGTCTGCTTCTAAATTCTTAATCATAGAATGGAGCAAATCGTGGGTAAGGGGGCGCGGAGGGTTAAAGCCGCCAATCTTCATTTTAATTGCCGACGCTTCATTTAAGCCAATTACAATGGGAAGAAGCCGTCCTCCCTTTTTTTCCTTTAAGACAATTAATTGATCATGCCTTTTCTCGTTAATAACAATTTTATTTAGCTCCATCTCAATCATTTGGCTTTCCTCCTCTTCTTTATTTTATCTCCCCGCGATTTCTCTCTCTGCAAGACTTCATTTAATGCTTTCATAAATTCACTCACGTCTTGAAACTGTCGATAAACCGAAGCGAACCTCACATAAGCAACGTCATCGAGCAATTTTAACTTCTCCATTACTAATTCGCCGATAAGACGGCTGGATACTTCCCGGTCTGATTTCTTCTGAATCGCACGCTCGATAGAGACGACTACTTTCTCCATATCATCGATACTAATTGGCCGCTTCTCGCAGGCCTTCATTATTCCGGCTAATAACTTTTTGCGGTCAAATGATTGCCGCCGACCATCCTTTTTAATCACCATCAAAGATACATCTTCAATATATTCATAGGTGGTGAAGCGCCGTCCGCACTCCAGGCATTCCCGGCGACGGCGAATCGCTGAATTTTCTCCTGTTGCCCTGGAATCAACAACCTTATCTTCCTTAAAGCCGCAGTAAGGACAATTCATCGTCGTTTCGCTCCTAAATTCAAAGTTCAAATATCAAAATACAAAAATGACATATCAAAATTAAAAATTTTAGATTTTAGATTGTAATTTTGATTTTTGATTTTTTACCCTTCTTATTTTTATCCCGGCTTCTTTAAGCATCCGTCTGGCTAATTTATCAGGATAGCCGTCCAATATTACTATCTCTTTTACTCCCACACTAATCAACATCTTGGTACAGGTTACGCAGGGCTGATTAGTTACATAAAAAATAGAATCTTTTAAATCGACATTATGAATTACTGCTTGATTTATTACATTCTGTTCTCCGTGCAGGCCCCTGCATAGCTCCTGGCGTTGTCCCGAGGGAATGTTTAATTTCTCCCGAATACAACCGATATCAGTGCAATGGGCCAAGCCCGAAGGCGCACCGTTATATCCGGTAGCTAATATTCTTTTATCGCGCACCGCAACTGCCCCTACCTGCCTGCGTAAACAGGTGGAACGCGTAGAAACAAGTTTTGCCACCTCCAAAAAATACTCATCCCAATTAGGCCGCTTGCCCTTTATCCCGTTAGAAAGGCCTATCCCTTTGGGGGATTCTTTTCTAGTAGGGTCTGTGCGCTTGTGCTTGCCAATCCCTTTTATTCTTCTGGTCTTAGCCATCGTCTCTTAGTTCTGGATACAAAGGGAATCTCTTGGTTAAATCCAATACGTCCCTCTTTATCCTGTCAAACTCCTTAAGATTATTCTGATATTTTACCGCCCGGTCAATCAAATCAGCAATACAGTCTATCTCTTGCTCCTTCATCCCCCGCGTGGTAACCGCAGCGGTTCCCAGACGGATACCGCTGGTTATTGAAACAGCCAATCTATCAAAAGGGATAAGGTTCTTATTTACGGTGATGCCTGCCTTTTCTAAGACATCCTGGGCTTGCTTGCCGGTGATACTGCGCGAGGTCAAATCTACCAGAAGAAGATGCGTATCGGTCCCTCCGGAGACAATGCGAAAACCTCTCTGTCCCAGTTGAGAAGATAACCGGCTAGCATTTCTTACCACTTGTTCTTGATAGCGTTTAAACTCCTCCGTCTTTGCCAAGGCAAAGGCAACTGCCTTGGCAGCAATTATATGCATTAAGGGGCCACCCTGTATTCCGGGAAAAATCAAGGAATCTAAATTTTTAGCAAATTTCTTTTTAGTAATAATAAATCCGCCCCGCGGCCCCCTTAAGGTTTTATGGGTAGTTGAGCTAACAAATTCGGCATAAGGAACTGGCGAGCAATGAACACCAGCAGCGACCAATCCGGCAATATGAGCCATATCTACAAAAAGATATGCACCCACCAAATCAGCGATAGCGCGAAATTTCTTAAAATCAATCTCCCGGGGGTAAGCTGAAGCCCCGGCAATAATTAACCTGGGCTTAAATTTTAAAGCTAATCTCTTAATCTCATCGTAGTTAATCGTTTCTGTCTTCTTATCTACTCCATAAGTAATAACATTGTAAAACATCCCTGAAAAATTATGGGGGTGGCCGTGGGTCAAATGGCCGCCGCAGGATAAATCCATAGCCAGGATTGTATCGCCGAATTTTAAGGCACAAAAGAAAACTGCCATATTTGCCTGTGTTCCCGAATGGGGTTGAACATTAACATATTCAGCGCCGAATAATTCCTTGGCCCGTTCAATTGCCAAGCGTTCAGCTCGGTCAACAAATTCGCATCCCCCATACCAGCGTTGGTCAGGATAACCCTCGGCATATTTATTGGTAAGCACTGACCCCTGTGCTTCCAGTACCGCTAAGGGAGTGAAGTTCTCTGAGGCAATCAACTCCAGGTTCCCCTCCTGTCTTAATATCTCACTTTGAATTGCCTGATAAATCTCTGGGTCAATCTTTTTTAGATGTTCCAATTATTTGCTCCTGATATTTTTTTCTAAGTCTTTTATCTGATTAAGCCTTCTCTTATGCCTCCCACCCACAAATCTGGTTTTAAGCCAGACCCCCGTTATCCGCTTTGCCAAAGCCGCCTTAACAAATGCTGCCCCTAAGACAAGAACATTACTATCATTGTGCCGGCGGGTAAGTCTGGCTGCCCTTATATTATAGCAAAGTGCAGCGCGAACACCAGGCAATCTATTTGCCACGATAGAATTACCAATCCCTGTATGACAGATTAAAATTCCTCTGCTTGCTTTGCCTGAGGATATTTGATGCGCAAGTTTATAAGCAATCCGGGGATAGTCGCAACGCTGGAGAGAGTAGGTGCCGATATCATCTACCTTAAAGCCTGACTTAAGAAGGTATGACTTTAATATCTCTTTAAGCTTAAATCCTGCGTGGTCACTGCCGATAATAATTCTTTTCATCCTATTTTTATATTTATTATAATATCTCTACCAGCCGGTTTATTGCTTGTTTAATTATAGAAAAGGTATACTCATAGAATTCGATTGACTTACCAATGGGATCCTCAATATCCAGAGAGGCATCCTCTATTTTAGCAAATTCCTTTAATAAAAAAAGTCTCACTCTTGCCCGGGGGACCATTTCTAAGATTCTTTCCTCATGCATCCTCTCCATCACGAGAATAATATCTGATTTTTTAATCATCCAACTGCTTACCTTAATAGATTCATGCCCTTCTAAATTGATGCCCTCTCTTTCTAAAACCTGTTTTGTCTGGAGGCTCGCCCCCAAATTTGGAATACCTAAAATTCCCGCAGATAAAACCTCGATATCATCCCGATTCTTCTGTTTAAGCTTCTTTTCTAGAAATGCCTTGGCCATTACCGAACGGCAGGAGTTTCCCGTGCAGACAAAAAGCACAATCTTGGTCTGGATAACTTTTTGGATAGCCTCCTTGCTCAGTGCTCCTTCACGCTGAATCTTATAGGGCATCTTGGTTAAATCAACTACAGAAGATTCAATACCGAATCTGGCTTCCCCCCCGTCTATAGCTATACCTACCTTATTACCTAAATCCTTTATTGCCGCATCAAGATTTGCTGGCGCCGGCCTTCCGGAAAGATTAGCAGAGGGACAGACCAAAGGGGCACCAACAGCAGTAATCAATCTTAAGGCAATATTGTTATCCGGCATACGCAATCCCACCGCGTTGCCATCCCTTGCCGGTAAAACCAAGGTTAAGGGTCCTGGCCAGAATTTATCGATTAATTTAAAAACCGATTGATCCAAGCCGGTAGCAAAATCTTCTACATTTTCCTTATTATCAATGAGCCGGGAAAATGGTTTATCCTTAGGCCTTTGTTTTATCTTATAAAGCAGTTCAATTGCTTTTTTATTGCGCACATCAGCAGCAATCCCATAAACCGTTTCCGTAGGAATGATTACCAACTCACCCGCGCGGAGGGCTTCTGCCGCAATTCTAACTTTGTCTTCTTCAGGCTGCTGAGAATTAATTTTAAGAATGCGTGCTTTCGCTTTCACACTTATTTTCTTT
Source organism: uncultured Planctomycetales bacterium (assembly GCA_964592485.1). GTDB lineage: Bacteria > Omnitrophota > Gorgyraeia > Gygaellales > JAHJCI01 > CAZQEY01. The sequence continues at coordinate 86,108 of CAZQEY010000004.1, read as the reverse complement.
TAACTGAGCTGGCTAATTTCCTTTTATAAATTAGCAATTTATTCGCTATTCTTTCATCATTAATGGCGATAATCTGTAAGGCAAAAATGGCCGCGTTCTTTGCACCGCTGCTTCCGATTGCCATACAAGCCACGGGAACGCCGCCAGGCATCTGCACCGTGGACAATAGAGAATCCAGACCCTTAAGGTTTTTTGTTTGTATCGGCACTCCGATTACCGGCAGGGTTGTATGAGCCGCAATCGTGCCTGCAAGAGCAGCCGCACCTCCGGCGGCAGCAATAAAGATTTTAATTCCCCTTGTTGATGCACCCCGAACGAAATTGACCAATCTTTTTGGGCTACGGTGAGCAGAAAGCACCTTTAATTCATAGCCAAGCTTGAATTCCCGGCATACCTGTAAACAGGGCTGCATCTGTTCTAAATCTGACTTACTGCCCATAACTATACTTACCACTGGCTTACCCATGCCTTACCCCCTAATCCTTATCTACTAAATATTACATACTGCCTTTTGTCCGATATCCTTGCGATAATGCATACCTTCAAATTTAATCTTTTCCACTGCCTCGTAGGTGCGTTTAATTGCCTGCTCTATTGTATCTCCTAAACCAGTCACACCCAAGACCCTTCCTCCGTTAGTAATATATTTGATGTTGGATGTAGGATGCTGGATGTTCGTTTTCCCTGTATCGAATATTTTAGTCCCCGCATGAAATACCTCAACGCCGGGAATACTTAATATCTCATCCAGGCCAAAAATTTCTTTGCCCTTCTCATATTTGCCGGGATAACCTCCTGATGCACAAACTACACAAACGCAGGTACGCTTATCCCAATCTAACTGGCCTCTTGCCTTTTTCCACTGACTCAATGTCCCTTCAACCGTTGCCAGCATTACTTCAATTAAATCGGAATTGAGCCTCGGTAGTATTGCCTGCGTCTCAGGGTCTCCAAAGCGCACGTTGAATTCCAATACTCTTGGTCCGTCAGGAGTAATCATAATGCCTACATAAAGTATGCCTTTATAGATTAAGCCTTCCGAAATCAGACCCTTGATTACAGGAGATACAATTGACTCCAGAATCTGTTTGTCAAGCTCGGCAGTTACTACCGGAGCCGGAGAATAAGCTCCCATTCCGCCCGTATTTGCGCCTTTATCAAAATCAAAAACCCTTTTATGGTCCTGGCTGGAGGCTAAAGGAATAATCTCCTTGGAATCGGTAAACACAATTATCGAGGCCTCTTCGCCCTGCAGGCAATCCTCAATAACAATTCTTGCTCCTGCCTGGCCAAAGATTTTATCCCGCATAATGGAATCGATTGCCTCCTCTGCCTCTTGTGTTGTCTTACAAATAATTACCCCCTTGCCGACAGCCAATCCATCTGCCTTAACCACGCAGGGGGAGCCTGTTTGATTTACGAATCTCTTTGCTGCTTCCGGCTCATCAAATATGTCAAAGTCCGCGGTAGGCACATTATATTTCTTCATCAACTCCTTGGCAAACACCTTGCTTGACTCAAGCCTAGCAGCCTTCTTTGTCGGCCCGAATATCTTGAGTTTTGCCTTTTGAAACTCATCAACAATGCCGTCTGCCAGAGGCAATTCCGGCCCGACAACGGTTAAGTCGATTTTTTCTCTTACGGCAAAATCAAGCAACCCTTGAATATCATTTACCTTTATATCAATACACTCTGCAAGATTTCTTATGCCGCCGTTACCCGGAGCGCAAAAAATCCTATCCACCAATTTTGACTGTGCGATTTTCCAAATTAAGGCGTGCTCACGCCCCCCTGAGCCGATAACTAAAACTCGCATAGCTAAAGATTTATAATTACTTGCTTATTCCCCTTAACAATCCTCCCGATTACAAAAGATTTAAGATTGAATTTATCAAGCTCTGATTTTATTTTTAGCACGATATCCGAGCTCACAACTAAAACCATACCTATTCCCATATTAAAGGTATGGTACATCTCATTCTCAGGAAGATTGCCTTTATTCTGAATAAGCTTGAACACACTGGGAACCTTCCAGGCATTTTTATCAATCTGCGCATTCAGGTCAGCAGGCAGGATTCGAGAAATCTTTCCATAAAAAGCACCTCCGGTTATGTGGGCAATCCCTTTTATCGCCGTGTGTCGTGCGTCTTGCGTCGTGCATAATAATGATAAAATAGGCTTAACATAAATTCGTGTGGGTCTGAGTAATTCTGAAGCATAACGCTTCAGCTCATTCTTAGAGAATACCTTCCTAACCAGAGAAAAACCGTTGGAATGTAAGCCATTGGATTCGATACCGATTAAGACGTCTCCGGCTTTAATCCGAGAGCCGTCAATAATCTTTTTCTCTTCCACCACCCCTACACAGAATCCTGCTAAATCATATTCTCCCTTTTCATACATATCCGGCATCTGGGCGGTTTCTCCGCCAATTAGAGAACACCCTGCCTGAATGCAGCCGTCATTTAGTCCCTTTACTATCTGAAGTAGAATATCCGAATCCAGCTTGCTATAAGCAATGTAATCTAGAAAAAACAAACTCTCCGCACCCGTACAAAGGATATCATTAACATTCATTGCTACGGCATCAATTCCCACGGTATCATGCCGGTTAACCAAAGCTGCGACCTTAAGCTTTGTACCCACGCCGTCACTGGAGGAAACCAACACCGGATTTTTATATTTCCCTTTCGGAAAAGCAAACAAACCACCATACCCGCCAATGCCCTTCAATACATTCGGCCCGGCAGATTTGCGCACCAGGGAAGAAATATGGGCTTTAAAAAGGTCTGCCTTTTTTATATCTACGCCTGCTTTCTTGTAACTTAACATAATTAGTAATGCGATTTATCCCGTTAGAAATCCTATTTTTGTTAGGATTCTTATATCTCTAACGGAATTTAACCTCGGGCAGGTCTGTAAAAATTCTTAATTGTGGATACGGCCTTATCGGGAGTATCGACAATAGTAAAGATGGCCAAGTCCGAACGGGATATGCAACACCTTTCTAAAACCTTACCCTTAAGCCAGCTGACTAAACCCTTCCAGTATTCCCTGCCTACCAGCACCACAGGAAACTTCCCCACCCGCTGAGTCTGAATGAGATTCAGGCTCTCAAATAACTCATCTAGGGTGCCAAATCCGCCGGGAAAGATGACAAATGCCTTGGCGTATTTTAAAAACATTACCTTGCGGCAGAAAAAATAATGGAATTCTAAAAGCAAATCTATATATTTGTTCGGCTTCTGTTCCCTGGGAATCAAGATATTCAAACCAATAGACTTACCCCCTGCCTTCCTTGCTCCCTTATTAGCCGCTTCCATTATCCCCAAGCCACCACCGGTAATTATTGCATATCCCTCCTTGCTCAATAGATACGCAGCCTGGGTAGCAATCCTATAATACTTATCCTCTTGCTTAAGCCGGGAGGAACCAAAGAACGAAACCGCCCGGCCGACCTTGGACAAAGTCTCAAACCCCTCCACAAACTCTGCCATAATCCTGAATACCCGCCAGGTCTCTTCTTGGGTAAAATCATTCTTTTTTATCTGGACTCGCCTCATATATTATAATCCCGCCTTTCTGAATATCTTATTAACATGACGCAGGTAGTGATTCAAATTGAATATCCTCTCTAAATCCTCGACATTAATAACCCTTGTCACATCCTCATCGTCCAGAAGCACCTCTTTGAAATCCTGTCCGCTCTGCCAGCTTTCCATTGCGCATCTCTGTACTAAATTGTAAGCACTCATCCTTGCCAGGCCTCGTTTCATTAACTCCAGCATAACCCTTTGAGAGAATATCAGGCCGCGTGTCTTGACCAGATTCGCCAACATATTCTCCGGATAGACTACCAAACCCCTAATTACCTCTATGAATTTATGTAGCATATAATCCAAGGCGAGACAGGAATCGGGAATAATAATCCTCTCCACCGACGAATGACTGATATCACGCTCATGCCAAAGATTGACATTCTCCATGGCTGCCTGGGCATTGATGCGCAGGATTCTCGCCAACCCCGAGATGCGTTCGCAGATTACCGGATTTCGTTTATGCGGCATTGCTGAGGAGCCCTTCTGTCCTTTGAGGAATGGCTCCTCAACTTCCCGGACTTCGGTCCTCTGTAAATGGCGAATCTCGGTAGCAAACTTATCCAGGGATGAAGCAATCAGGCTAAGGGTGAGCATAAATTCCGCATAGATATCGCGTGAAATGACCTGAGTGGCAGCAACGGCTTTTAATCTAAGCTTACTTAAGACGTATCCCTCGATACTCGGTTCGATATTAGCATAAGTGCCTACTGCCCCCGACATCTTACCGACAGCAACCTTTTTGGAAACTGCAATCAGGCGATTTAGATTTCTTCGGCTCTCATCATGCCATAAGGCGAACTTTACGCCCAGCGTCGTCGGCTCAGCGTGTATCCCATGAGTCCTGCCGATGCAAACTGTATCCTTGTGTTTTTTTGCCTGGCGGGCAAGAACTTTAATTGCCTGGGATAAATCCTGAATTAGAACATCAGCTGCCTGTGTTAATTGAACAGAGAGGGTAGTGTCTAAGAGGTCAGAAGAAGTCAAGCCCAAATGCAGATACCGGGCATCTTTTCCTAAATTTTGCGCCAGATTAGTAACGAAGGCAACGATATCGTGGTGGGTTTTTCTTTCTAACCTGTTAATTGTCTTGAGATTGAATTTTGCCTTTTTCTTAATGCGTTGATAAGAAGATTTAGGAATCTTACCCTGACGGCTAAGCGCCTCGCAAACCAATACTTCAATATCGCGCATTATGCTAAACTTATTCTCCTCTTCCCAGATGCGCTTCATTTTTGGTAGACTGTATCTTTCAATCATTTCAATCTCCTTATATGAACTTATGTTGGTAAGCGAATCATAAGTTTTGGGTTCTGTTTTTACTTTATTATTATAGCAAAATAAAAATTTATCGCAAATAAAATGAGGGTTTAACTTCTCACCTACGCAGTGGGGCGCGGTTACTGGTAATTTATATTTTGTCAAAATAAAACCCGCCAGCTATTATTGCCGACGGGTTTTGGCCCTTCGACGCACTCCTGTAGATTTATAAAATAGTCGTTTGCTCAGAGCCATAGTGAGCAAGAAAAAGTCCCTCTCGTTAAATTTAAGAAAGGGACTTTTTCGCGTCGAACTATGGTTGCGGGGGTCAGATTTGAACTGACGACCTACAGGTTATGAGCCTGTCGAGCTACCTGGCTGCTCCACCCCGCTATTTCCTTTTATAGGTGGAATCCCGAGTTTACGAGGGACTCCACCCCGCTATTCCTCTGGTTCTATCTTATAAATTACTTCGCCCTTGCGTACAACTCCGAGTTTTTCGCGAATTATCTCCTCTTGATAAATCGGATTCTGCTGAATGCGTGAAATCTCATTTTCCAGAAGGGCATTTTCCGATTTAACCTCCTCAATCCTGGCTTCTAAATCCTTATTCTTGTCTTTTAATTCCTGCAATTTACTATAACCGGGCAAAAATATAACTAAGAAAACGAATGCTATTACCGAGAACCAAAATATCCTCTTATGTGCCTTTGCATTCATTTTCAATGAGCCCGCCACAGAACTTTGGCGGGCGAATTGATTCCGCACCTTTTATTATTCAAAGACTTTAAAGAGTATTTTTAAAAACAATTGTGAATGCTAAAAAGGTGCGAGACAAATTCAGCCAGCAGACTTATGTTCGCTATCGCTCCATAAGTCTGGGCTTCATTTGACCGGCATAAATTGCTTTATTGCCCAATTCCTCTTCGATTCTCAACAGCTCGTTATACTTACAAATCCTATCTGTGCGCGATAAAGAACCGGTCTTAATCTGGCCGCAGGAGGAGCCTACGGCAAGATGGGCAATGGTCGTATCCTCAGTCTCTCCAGAGCGATGAGAAATTACTGCCTTGTATTTATTCTTACCTGCTATATCGATTGCCTGCTGCGTCTCGGTGAGTGTGCCAATCTGATTTACCTTTATCAGGATTGCATTAGCCACGCGCTCGGTAATACCCTTTTGAAGTATCTTAGGATTTGTAACAAAGATATCATCACCGACTAATTGGATTCTTGCACTCAGCCTTTTGGTTAATTCCTGCCATCCCGACCAATCATGTTCTCCCAAGCCATCCTCAATCGAAACTATCGGATATTTATCAATCCAACTTTTATAAAGGACACTTAACTGCTCCGAAGTTTTAGGGAAACCCTCGAACTGATAAGTCCCATCGTCCTTATAAAAGGAACTAGCTGCACAATCCAAAGCCAACGCAATATCCTTTCCGGGTTTATAACCTGCCTTTTCTATTGCTTCTAAGATTAGGTCTAAGGCCTGCTCATTTGAAGCAAGCTGTGGAGCAAAACCACCCTCATCGCCCACAGATGTATTTAGTCTTTTTGATTTAAGCAGTGATTTTAGATTATGAAAGACCTCCGCTGCCCAGCGCAAAGCCTCGGCGAATCTGGGTGCACCTAAGGGCACAATCATAAATTCCTGTATATCCAGGTTATTATCGGCATGCATCCCGCCGTTTAAGATATTCATTAAAGGAACCGGTAGGATTCTCGCCTCGCCCTTACCTAAGAATTGATATAAAGGTAATTTATTGGAGGCTGCTTGACACTTGACCACTGCCAGGGATACTCCTAAGATTGCATTTGCTCCCAAGCGGGCTTTATTCTCTGTTCCATCTAAGTCAATCAGGGTCCGGTCAATCTTCTCATAATCAGCAGGCATCCCTTTTATTTTAGAAAAAATCTCTGTGTTAACATTACTTACTGCCTTTAACACGCCTTTCCCAAGATAGCGAGATTTATCCCCATCACGCAACTCCAATGCCTCCCTCTCGCCTGTGGAGGCACCGGAAGGAACCGCTGCCCGACCGAGGATGCCATTATCCAGAACAATATCCACCTCAAGGGTAGGATTACCCCGCGAATCAAGAATCTCTCGTGCGTTAACCTTTTTAATCTTAGCCATTATCTTTAATTACAGTTCAATATGGTTAAATTTTACCATAATTGCTTTTTAAGTCAAGCTAAATCGCCTTTAGCGTTTTTTCATCGTACAGTATTTTCCGGCTCAAGGCATAAACCCGACTTCTCAAGTCAACGAAT
>CAZQEY010000004.1:20047-78872 GCA_964592485.1 uncultured Planctomycetales bacterium | reverse complement strand
AACGAATTCAAGATAAACTCAGCTTAGTAGCTCTACTCTTAAAACGGCTCGCGGCAGGTGGCTGGCAACGGCACAAAGTAATGAAAGCAGCTAAATCACCTTCAGTGATTTTTTATCGTACAGTATTTTCCGGCTCAAGTCAGATTATCCTGGCTTCTCAAGCTGACGAATCCAAGATAAACTCAGCTTAGTAACTCTGGTTTCAAAGCGGCTGGCCGCAGGTGGCCGACAACGAGAAACAAAACAATAAAATCAACGAAATCGACTCCAGTGGCTTTTAAGCCAGGGAATCCCGGGATAAATTTATTGACTTTTTAAAATTGATATGTTATTGTCTTAATTACAAGGAGATAACTTTTATGAATATACGAAAGATAAAATTATTCTTTAAATTCCATTGGATTAAGATACTAATCGTTATCGGTTCTATTGCTGTGTTTATTTCCCTATCCATATTCTTGCGCTATGCGATTGGTGCCTGGATTCTCTCTGAGCAATATACAAAGCGGCAGATGCTTGCGCAGTATTCTATGTTCTTCTACGTTATTCTTATCGCCCAACTTATCAGCATGCCTGTCTATGCACTTTTTTGGTATTGGCTGATGTTTCGCGGGGGGCATTTTAAAATGGCTTCAATGTTGCGCAAAACGACAAAAGGAAAAGATATAAATGTTTATTGGAATGATGTCATTGGTATGGAAGAGGCCAAGCAAGAGGCCCTGGAAGTAGTGCAATTAATAAAAGATAGGAAAGAATTACAACGTATCGGGGGTAAAATCCTCAGGGGGATGCTTATGATTGGCCCTCCCGGCTGCGGCAAGACCTATCTTGCCAAGGCAATTGCTACCGAGGCAAATATACCATTTATCTCTATGTCCGGTTCGGAATTTGTGGAGATGTTTGTCGGTGTCGGCGCCAGTCGGGTAAGAAAGCTTTTCAAGCAGGCCCGGCAACTGGCTTACTCGGAAGGAGGATGTGTAGTATTTATTGATGAACTTGATGCGGTAGGTGCAAGGCGCTCCGTAGACAGAGGCTTTGGCGGACAAACCGAATCCAACACTACATTAAATCAACTGCTCGTGGAAATGGATGGGCTTAAAGAGAAAGATTATAATATTATCGTAATGGGAGCAACGAACGCCCCGGAATCATTCCTTGACCAAGCCCTGTTAAGACCAGGAAGATTTGACCGAAAAATCTATGTGGATAAGCCTAATCTTGAAGACCGAGAAAAACTATTAGCCTATTATTTCAAAAATGTAAAGTTTGACGAAAAGAATATAAAGTTTAACCGCCTGGCACGTATAACTGTAGGAAATAGTCCAGCAGATATTGCCAATCTCATCAGAGAAGCAGCACTTATTACCGTACGTAACAAAAGGCCACTTATAACCATGAAAGATATTGATGATGCCCGAGAAAGAATAGCCTTAGGGATTAAACGCAGGATAAGGCTGAGTGAAAAAGAGAAATGGCAAACTGCTTATCATGAAGCTGGTCATGCAATTATAACTTATATGATAGCACCAACAAAAGATGTCTTCAAGGTAGCTATTACACCTCGTGGACATACAGGAGGAGTCACTTGGATACCTGAACGTGAAGAAATATTCATAAAAGACCAAAAGCAGCTTTTAAATGAAATTAAGATAGACCTCGGTTCTTATGCTGCTGAAAGGATAAAACTAGGCTTTACCACCGCGGGTGTAGGAGGAGACTTTAGTAGCGCCTTATATATAGCACACCATATGGTTTGGCGAATTGGAATGGGGAAGTCAGGTTTAATTGGCGATTTTCATGCGCTCGATTTTTATGAACAGTTGGAAGGTGTTTCTTTTATATCAGAAGAAACAAAAGCCCGCCTGGATAATGATGTACAGGAAATTATGCAAACCTGCTTAAAAGAAGTTACAGAATTGCTCAAAAAAGAAGAACCGCTCCTTGACCGTTTAGCTAAAGAGCTTATTATTAAAGAAGAGCTCAATTATGACGAAATTGAAGCTATATTCGCAGAATATGGTATCAAGCGGTCTACCCCACAAAATAAGGATGACTCCATCGAGCCTGCCTCGCCATAAATATCCCAAGCCCTATCTTTTTACGATACTAAATGGCCTACTGAGTATTATATTGATTTCCGGCTGTGGGCTAAACCAGGAAGAAGAATTATATTCCAAGGATGAAGCGGAGAGGGAATTTATCCGAATCTGTCAAGAAGAATACGACTGGGATGTAAATACTAAATTCATTGGCGATACATTCTGGATATATATACCGTGCGAGCAGGACATGCTCGAATTCAAGGCAAATAGGTTCCCTCAGATAAACAAATGTGCGGTTAGCTATCTTAAGGGAGATTTTATAAAAGAGAGATTTTACTTTGAATATCAGATTACGCCGCTGCTTAAATCTGAAAAAGATAAAGGCTATATTACTAATTTTAATGAAGAGTTAAGTGAGGAATTTAGGTATTTATTAAATGTGATTTATCGAGTATACTTTAATACCGAACAGCAGCCTGAATTTTATGTTATAGTAATGGCAGATATAGTTAATGGCGTGGAAGTCATTTATACCATTTATGGATTGGACTTAAAGAAGATTTACAACAATGCTATTCCCAGTGAGGAATATTACAAAAGAATCTTGCAGGATATAAAAGGGGACCTGGCGATTATTAACGACAGGACTGGCCACCACTTAGCTTACAAGGAAATAAAGTTCGGGGAATTCTTGGCTGAACAGATTACTCAACGTATACGCATAAAATTCTCTGGTGCGGATTTTAACTTATGCAAGGTACCCAAGGAGGAAATTTTAAAAATAATTTCCTATTGTTTGCATACTTATGAATTCCGGGATTTCTCAGCGGTAACTTTGAGGGACTTACCAACCGGCGCGCAGGCCACAATATCCCGCTCTGCCTTAGAAGAGATTAAAGAATTCTGACCCTCCTGCCCTCTAACTTTAACCTCCCCTCTATAAATAACCTAACTGCTTCGGGATATAACTTGTGTTCTATTTTATGGATTTTGGTTTCTAAAGATTCGAGAGTATCATCCTCGCTTATTTTAACTGGTGCCTGTAAAATTATTGGTCCGTGGTCCATCTGTTCATCCACAAAATGCACGGTAACACCGGTTAGCTTAACGCCATAATTATAAGCATCCTCAATTCCCTGCGTTCCCTTAAATGACGGCAGCAGCGCCGGATGGATGTTCAGAATCTTGAATTTAAACCTCTGGACGAATTCAAGACTCAGCATACGCATAAACCCGGCCAGAACAATTAAATCTATATTTTTCTCCTCCAGGCGCTTGATTATTGCATTCTCAAATTCCTGTTTACTGATAAAGTCCTTACGCTTAACCAAAAATACTTCTACACCTGCGCGTTTGGCTTTCCCGATTACGGGAGCCTTAGGATTATCGCAGACCAATAGAGTTAAATTGGCATTAATTTTTCCTTTTTTAACCGCCCTGGCAATCGCCGAAAAATTTGTCCCTCGCCCAGAAGCAAAAACCGCTATGTTCATTTCCGTCCTCCCGTCTATCCGTCTTCCGGTTCTTCTGTCATCTCTTTAAATATCTACGAAAGCCATCGATTATTTTTCGTGTTTTTATAGCTTGTTTAAAAATACTGCCAAAATCAAGATCTTTTATATAACCTTGATCTAAAGCGATGTAAAGACAATTTTGTACCTCCGAGATACTTCTTCTTGCATAACCAAGAAATCTTATAAACTCTGCGTCTGATCCACTATCAAAACCTTCTACTATATTATTCATAACGGAAATGGAGGCGCCAGTAATTTGATCACAAAGACGATAATCCTTAGAGAATCTTTGCCCTTTTATAATTTTATAAATCGTCTGCATTAACTTCCTTGATTCTTGCCAACATTCCAAATCTTCAAATTTCTTTATAGTCATTTCAACTTTTTGACATCTTGACAGGCTGACCGACAGACGGGATGACCGACAGACATTATTATACACTTTGTCGGACAGGCCTTTACGCATTCGCCGCAGGAAGTGCATTTATTATAATCAATCACTGCCAGGTTATCAATCACGTGGATTGCATCAGCCGGACAGACCTTTTCGCATTTATGACAGGCGATACAGCCTACGGGACAAACATTGCGCGTATCTCGTCCAATATCATGAGAACTGCAAGCAACGTGTACTTTCCCGGTAATGGGAATTAGACTAAATGATCCTTTAGGGCAAACTTCAACACATTTCCCACAAGCAGTACATTTATTAACATCAACTACCGGCAGGCCTTCATCAGACATGCTAATTGCACCAAAGGGACAAATCCTTTCACAAGTGCCAAAACCCAAACAGCTATAAACACATTCCTTCTGTCCGCGCATAACCAAATCGGCTGCTATGCAATCTTCTAAACCGTTGTATTGAAATCTATCCTTGACCTTTTTACCGCCACCGCAGTGTAAAACCGCAACCTGCTTTATCTTGCTCTCTAACTTTACTCCCAGAATCTGAGCAGCCTTCTGTCTCGCCTCTTGTTCTATCACCCGACAAGAATCTAAAGAACCCTCCCCCTTAAGCAATGCCTGGGCAAAACCCATACACCCCGCCATTCCACACGCGCCGCAGTTAGCGCCGGGAAGACAAGAAAGAAGCTTTTCTAAATGTGGGTCGGTTGCCACACAGAATTTCTTAGAAGCGAATGCCAGGCCCAATCCAAACACCAAACCTAAAGAACCTAAAATTAAGATTGGTATTAAAATATCCATATTATTAAACCCAAATAACAAAGCACAAAATTCAAAATAAGCACAAAGCACAAATTCCAAATGACAAAACATTTATTTTGGCATTTGGATTTTATCATTTGTCATTAATGTTGATATCTTTCAAAATCTAAAGCCATTAAATCCCATAAACGCTAAACTCATCAATGAGGCAATAATAAAGGCAACGGGGATTCCCGAAAGAGCCTTGGGAACATCGGATAAATCCAGGCGCTCCCTGATGCCAGACATCAGAATAAGCGCGAGGGTAAAACCAATACCTGCAAAGAACGACTGTATAAGGGATAAACCAAAACTTGCCGGCAAGGCCTTACCATTAATAAAGAACTTGTTGATATTCAAAACTGTCACTCCCAAAACTGCACAGTTGGTAGTAATAAGAGGTAAATATATTCCCAAGGCGCGGTAAAGAGCCGGAGATTTCTTCAATATAATCATCTCCACAAGCTGCACAAAGCTGGCAATTACCAGAATAAAAACAATCGTGCGCAGATATACCAAATTTAGGGGAATAAGGATAAAGCGATAAACCAGCCAGGTGAGGAACGCGGAAAGAGTCATTACGAAAATTACTGCTAACCCCATACTGATTGCCGGTTTTAGGTTCCGGGAAACACCCAGGAAGGGACACAGGCCCAGGAATTTGGAAAGCACGAAGTTGTTAATAAAAACCATTCCGATAATTATTGATAATATTACGCTAATATCCATTTTTATCTCTTGTTTTTGACCTTAATTAAATTTATGAGGCCAATCAATAACCCCAGCGTAAGCAATGCGCCCGGAGGAAGAATCATTATTGTTGCCGGGGGCAAACCTTTAAATACCGCAAACCCCAGAATCCTGCCGCTTCCCAATAATTCGCGGATTATCGCCACCACCGATAAAGCTAAGGTAAAGCCCAACCCCATCCCCAGAGCATCTAATATTGATGCCGAAATTCCATTCTTAGAAGCGAAACTCTCCGCCCTTCCCAGAATAATACAGTTAACCACAATCAACGGCACAAATATTCCTAATTGCCTTGCTAACTGCGGGCTAAACGCAGCCATTAACAACTCAACAATGGTAACAAATGAAGCAATAACCACAATAAAGCAGGGAATACGAATACGCTGGGGTATTATGCTTCTTAAGCTGGAAATTATAATATTGGAAGATACTAACACAAAACTCGCCGCTATACCCATCCCTAAGGCATTTTCCAAAGAGGTTGAGACAGCCAGTGCCGGACATAAACCCAGCACAATTACAAAGATAGGATTCTCGCGAAATATCCCTTTGGTAAACTCATTCAGCAATCTCGGCATATCATCTTTCTCCGTAAACGTGCGGACGGCAAAATCTATCCAACAGCGGAACAGCAGCATTCATTATCAGTATGGCAAAGGAAACCCCTTCAGGACAACCTCCCCATCTGCGGATAACAAAAGTAAGTAGCCCGCAGCCAAAACCAAAGATTAACTGTCCACCACGGGTGAGGGGCGAAGTAACATAATCGGTGGCCATAAAAAATGCGCCCAGCACAACCCCACCAGCCATTAGGGAAAGCAGGATATCTGCCTGACCAATTCCCGGACCGCCCCAAAGCCAAGTTAATGCCCCAAGGGTAAAGATAAAACTAAATGGAATATGCCAGCTGATAATCCTGCGCCAGAGTAGAAATAATGCGCCCAATAAAAGACAGGCAATGCAAACCTCACCGATACAGCCACCGCGGTTTCCCAAGAATAAATCCAGATAGCTCAGCCCCATTTGATAAATATTCTCTGCCTTCCCTTCCTTAAGAAGCGCAAGCGGCGTGGCCGAGGTTATGCTATCCGGATAAGTGAGGGGTTTATTAAAGGCTACCATATATTTTGACCAGGCAAAAAACAGGAATGCACGCCCTGCCAGGGCAGGATTAAAGATATTTCTGCCCAAACCGCCAAAGGCCTGCTTAACCACAGCAATGGCAAAGAAACTACCCACACAAGCCATCCAGATTGGTAAACCCGAAGGAAGATTATAGGCAAGCAGCAATCCGGTAAGCACAGCGCTCCCGTCGGTTATGGTTATCTTTTTATGCCGCAGCAATAATATAATTGCCTCTGTGCCGACTGCTGTGAGTATACAGGCAATAATTAGCCATAATGCCCTTGGGCCAAATATAAATACGCCAGCCGCACCTGCTGGCAGGAGGCTCAAAAAGACTATCCACATAATCCGGGCAATTGATTCTCCTTTATGGATATGAGGAGAGGTTGATAATAATAATTTATCGTTCATAGCTTAATACCTCCTGCGCTTTTTGTCTTATTGAATCAATCACGGCTTTTGAGGAAATCGTTGCACCAGTAATCGTATCGAACTGCTCATTTATGTCTTTATGTTTAAATTGGTTGAGAAACTTATCTTCGGTAACCTGTGAACCAATCCCCGGCGTCTCGGCATGCTCTAAGATTCTGACCTTGATGATATTCCCTGCTGAATCCAGCGAGACTACTGTTTTTATGTCGCTGGAATAACCATACGCCTTGGCAATAAAGACATAGGCAATAAGTTTGCCCTGAGAATCCTTCGCTTTATAGAAAACTAAATCCTCCTCCTGGATTTTATCAATGGTATCTGCTGGCTGGGGCAGGACTTCCTCTATTGCTCTCTGTTCCTCTAACCGCTTTTGCTCGATAATTCGTGGCTCGGCAATATCAAAGATTAAAGCCAGAAGGAAAGCAGAAACCAGGCAGATTAAACACAGCACAGCGCTTAATCTTACAATCTCTTTCATCTTTTAACATACCCCCCTCTTAGATTCATCCACCTCCGCCTGTTTTTTACTTGTCCCGGGAATGAATTTTAGCAACCTTGATCGACTGTACCAGATTTCTTTTTGCCGGGCATAGATAAGCACATAATCCGCACTCAATACAGTCCAAGGGTGAATAGGCCTTTGCCAATGCCCAATTCCTGCGCTCGGCTGCTAAACTAATCAGACAGGGCTGTAAGCCGGCTGGGCAGTTACGCACACATTCTCCGCAGCGAATGCAGCTGTCCTCTGTGTAAAACCGCACCCTCTGGCTGCTTAATAATATAACTGCTGTGCTGGTTTTTATTACTGGCGCATTTTGAGAATACTGGGCAATGCCCATCATCGGCCCGCCGAAGATTATCTTACCCGGCTGCTTGCTTAACGGCTGACAAAACTCTATTAATTCCTTAACCGGACTACCTATACGCACCATTAGGTTCTTAGGATCGCTCAAACAATCACCGGTTACTGTAACTACCCGCTCATAAAAGGGTTTATTCTGATAAACTGCCTCATATATTGCCAATACCGTTCCTACGTTATGCACCAAGACGCCTACATCAAAGGGGAGTTTACCTGAAGGAACCTCTGTTTTTAAAATATTTTTGATTAATTGCTTTTCACCTCCCTGAGGATAAAATGACCTTAAGATATGTAATCTGTAATGTGTAATGTTTAATGCTTTTAATTCCCAGCGAAACGCGGCTATTGCCTCAGGCTTATTATCCTCAATGGCAATAAAGACCTTTTTTATTTGTAAGCACCGCTCAATCAGCTCAACTCCCTTTAATATCTGGCTGATTTTCTCAATCATCAATCGATAATCGCCGGTTGAATATGGCTCGCACTCTGCACCGTTTAAGATAAGGGTATCTACGGGCTGGGAGGGGGATAATTTAATATGAGTAGGAAAACCTGCCCCGCCCATTCCCACAATACCCGCATCACGGACAATTCTGCGGATATCTTCAGGACTCAACCTCTCTATTTCTTCAGCTGTAGGACAGCGCTTAGCATATAACGTATCCTTATCGTCATTTTCAATAACTATTGCGCGACACACTCCCGCAACAGGATGCGGCCAATTCTGAATAGCAATTACCTTGCCAGATACGGAAGCATGTATCGGGCTTGAGACAGCGGCATCACTATCCGCTATTTTTTGTCCCAGATAAACCTCATCGCCTACCTTGACTATAGGAGAAGTCATCTTGCCGATATGCTGGCTTAAAGGAAGATAGACCTGCCTGGGTGGAGGCAACCTTTCTATGGGGTAACGCGCAGTGAGGGTTTTATTCTCTTCTAATTTAACCATGGAATCTTACGATGGAAAATAAAATTAACCATACCTAGAAGGATAAATAAACAAGCAACAATTATAATTATAATATTTGGGGCAATCTGTTCAGCCAGGAAGCTGCTTAAAATCATACATAGGACAAAGGCAAGATGCATCAAAACCTCCAGGGAACTGAATATCCTGCCCCTCATTTCATCCTGACTGCTCTTATGAATCAAGGTATTACATGAGATGATGATGGGCGAAACAACCAAACCGAGAAAAAAAGCCAGACCGGCAGCCAGCAAAAAATAAGGATAGTAAGTTAAGCTAAACGCGAAGATAGCTAACATCAGTCCGCTGGTAATCAAAGAGGAAAAGATTGCCTTAAAATGAGAAAGTTTATAGCCAAATCGACCATAAGCGAGCGAACCCAGAAAAAGCCCTGCTCCTAAAAACATAACCAGAAGACCCAGGTCCTTGGTCGCTGACTGAAGCGTCTGCTGCACGAATACAATCACTACCACATAAACTGCCCCCAGGGCCCCGCCCAGGAAAAACATTATTGCCCCGGTAAATCTAACATCCCTTTGTTTAACAAAATAGATTATTCCTTCTTTTATCTCCTGAATTACTGATTTTCTAATCACCTCAACAATCTCTCTACTAAACTGCCTAATCTGAAGATGCACCGCCTTCCTTTGAGTAATGGAAAAAATAAGCATTCCAGAAATAAAAAAACTAAGTGCGTTTAAATAAAACCCACCCTTAACCCCCAAGTGTTCAACCTCAACGAGTAACCCGCCAATGCCAAAACCAAGGATTGCTGCAATCATGGCTGTGGTATTCACTAAGGAATTAGCTATAAGCAGGTTCTCTTGTTTCACCAGGTCAGGGACAATGGAGAGTTTTGCGGGAATAAAAAACCGACCAACGGAAAAGATAAGAAATATAAGCACATAAATATAGCTGAGTGGCTTTTGCAAAAACAGCAATAGTGGTATAAGCAGAACCAGACTGGCACGCAAGAAATCACAGACAAACATAGTCCGGCGCCTATCCCATCTATCCACATATACTCCGGCTACCGGCCCAATCAGGAATACCGGTAATATCGTAAAGGAAAGTATCTTTGCCAGCTGGATGGTTGAACCGGGTGAATGCATATATACTAAACCAATCAAGGCCATTTGAGCTAACCGCTCCCCAAATTGAGAGATAATCTGTCCCAACCAGAGAAAAAAGAAATTTCTGTTTTTTAAAACCTCTCTAAACCTAGCCATTATAAAAACAGCCCACGGTCCGACTTGAATCCCGCACCTTTATCTATTCGATAGCCGAGAGTGGGACTTGAACCCACAACCTACGATTTACGAAACCGTTGCTCTGCCATTGAGCTATCTCGGCAAAACATATAAATACCTTTGAAATAAAAAGGTGCGGGACTGCTCTACCAACTGAGCTACGTGGGCAGAATTAAAAAGTAGCCGCTGCTTTTAAAACACCTCAAGGTCAGATATCCTGACTTCTTCACGTTAACGAATTAAAGAAAAACTCCAACTTAACAAGCCTGGTTAAAAAGCGACTAAAGGCAATAGTTAAACATTGAGCTTTGTTCTTCACACTTACGTTTGGTTGGTTTAGAATTAAACTTGCTAAGTAAGACTCGTATTGAATCCGTTAGCTTGAGAAAGTCAAAGAATTAAAGTGCCGAGGGCGAGAATCGAACTCGCCACGCCGGCCTTTTCAGGGCCGCGCTCTACCACTGAGCTACCTCGGCAAAATTTATTTCTCAATAGAGAGCATTCTCTCTCTTGGCTCAATCTTCCAGGGGGAAATACTAAAAATAACCGCGAAGAATAGGGTATAAATAAGCCAGTCTCTGCCGATTAAGACAATTGCCAGCCAGGGATAACCTTCATAAGGCTGAGCAAGTTCTTTTATCAGTGAAGAAACCAAAAGTATAATTAATACTATCGGTATGGCCACCCTGATACAGATATCCCACCACCAGCTCCCCAAGCGCCACGTACTATAATGATTGATGTGTTCTCTTAATATCTTTGTTTTATAAAACCATCCTAAGACTACAGACTCAAAGATTGCTGCCAACACCAGCCCGTATTGAGTAAGAAAATGGTCTACTATGTCCAGCCAATAAAGGCCTGCCTGGGTAGCAAAAACTGCTCCTCCCAGAAATCCCAGAAGCGACAACACCGAGATTACGGTCTTTCTTGAATAATGAAATTTATCGATAATAGCCGAGGTAAACGCCTCCAGTATGGAAATCGCGGAAGACAGACCGGCAATAACCAGAATGCCAAAAAACATCAATCCAAACAGATGAGGGAAATAAGGCAACATACTTATTGCTTTGGGATAGGCAACAAACGCCAGGCCTATGGATTGACTAACCACGTCACCCAGCCCCTGGGAAGTGCTATGGGCCATATATCCTAAGATAGAAAATACCCCCAAACCGGCAAATAAGGAAAACAGACAGTTAACAATGCATATACTAAAAGAATCCTTTACTATCTCGCTTTTTTTAGGAAGATAAGATGCGTAAGCAATCATTATCCCAAACCCCAAGCTTAAGGTAAAAAATATCTGGCCAAAGGCATCCATCCACACCCCTATTTCTCTTAGCCGGCTGAAATCCGGTTTTAAATAAACCAGCAACCCCGTCTTGGCCCCAGGAAGCCCTATACTCCAGAATACAACAATGGCAGTGAGAATAAATAAAAGCGGCATAAATATTTTATTTGCTCTCTCCAGGCCTTTCTGTACACCGCTAAAAACAATCAACCAGTTTAAGAACCAAACCAAGAGCAGGGCAAACATTATGGGGGTTCTCAGGTCCCCTATAGCAAAAGGACTATTGCTTGCCATGAGAAATTTCTGGAAAAAGAAGGCATTGGGGTCCTGGCCCCAGCCGAAATTAAAACAAAGAAAAAAGAAGTTAACGCACCAGGAAATAACCACGGAATAATAAAGAACAATCCCGAACATCACAAATATAACCTGCCACCAACCAATCCATTCCCATTTTTTAGAGATGCTGGCAAAGCTTGCCGGAGCTGAGCCTCGCATCTTATGACCCAAACCGATCTCGAGAACCATTAAAGGGATACCTACAATAAACAGGGCAATGAAGTAAGGAATAAGAAATGCGCCTCCTCCGTTTTTATAACAGAGGTAGGGAAATCTCCAGATATTGCCTAAACCGATAGCGGAACCGATAGCAGCAAGCAAAAACCCAATATGGGTCTTCCAATGCGACCGGTGATGGATAAAAGTATTCTTTTCCATATCTTGATAATTTCCCAGATAGGCATTCGCTATCGCTCATGCACTATCTCCCTTCGGGCCGCCCCTTTTTCCCGCCATTGCGGGATCCCGTTTAAGCGGGAGAAAAAGGAGCGGGGTCGTTTCGCAATCTGCTGCCTATCTGGTCCCGCCCTTTCTTACCCTACCCCTACGCTACTTTGTTGAAAAGGGCGGTCGTAATTTTTCCGCCTTAGGCGGAATCCCGAAAAAACGGGACAATTTATTGAAATTACAAAACGATGAAATTATATCTTAAAATGCCCTGTTAGTAAATATAAAAAGATTATTTTTTCGCATTATTTGTAACCCATCGTTACAGTATTTTTATATATGTATGATGCACAGGATTTTTTAGTGGGAATATATGTGTAGCGAAACAATAAAAGTAGTACAAAAAGACTATTATTTAAAATATTGGTTAAATCTTGATCTAATTTTACCTGCGTCTTAATTCTTATCTAAGAAAATCTTTAAGCCCTGACCTATTTCTGCGCCGAAATAATCCCTTGCACTACCGCAACTTAGAGAAATCTCAAGATTCCCAAAACTGCCAAATATTGCCAGAGGCTTATTTTTCGGTGTCTTAATATAATCGGTACTTACCTTATCAATAATCGTATCCTTCAAGCAAATCCGGAAATCTCTTGTCCCCACAAACCTCCTAAATGCGTCCTCTTGAATATTTGAAATTAAATTTCCAAAACGGTCTATATATATTATCTGGCCCTGTAGGCCTTTCTGTTTCCTGCCGACGGCAGAATCCTGCTGGGGCAGGATAATCTTTGGTTGGGGAAAATCAATATTCCTGTAGTATCGCTTAAGAATTCCGAAGTCCGTTATATTTCTACCACAAGATAAATAAGCAGCGACCGGAGCAAATATATCGCGGCCATGAAAGGTAGAAGAAACCGGCTTAAGAAAAAATCTCTGCTTGGTAATGGAAACGATTTTATTAATTTTTTCTTCTGCCCTGAGGGCAAGGCTCAACACACCATTATCCGGGCCGACAAAATAATACCTCTGGGTTTTGACAATTACTGCCTTTCTTTTTGAGCCTACGCCGGGGTCAACAACTACCAGATGAACTGTATTAGTGGGGAAATAGTGATAGGAGGCTTTAAGCAGGAATGCTGCCCGAAGTATATCGCCGGGCATAACGCTATGAGAGATATCAACAATCTTAACTTTTGGATTTATCCCCAGGATTACTCCTTTAACCACACCAACAAAATTATCACACAACCCAAAATCAGTAAGCAGGGTTATAATCATTTTTCTTCTTTCTTCAAATAATAATTTACAGTCTTACTGATAATGTCTCGATGTTTCTCATCTATGTCTAAGAATGCTAAGTGGGTATCATAGATTAGATTGCTAACCACCTCTCTTGCCTCCACTACACTACCAACAAGTATTAGTGGGTCAGGGTCAAAGGGAAGATGCATCTCTAAAGCCAATTTCGTACCAATGGGAAACTTTCGGTTAGTAGTCAGAAGCATGCCTCCTAAGCCTATATTCTTGGTCCGGCTAACATCAATATTAGCATCCTCTTCCTCCAAAACCCGATAGGAAACTATAAAGCGACCTTCTACGCGGGGACTTTTTCTTCTTTCTGGTCCAGTATATACCATTTTTAGCCCTCCCTTAATAAGCCCCGCCTTTGGCGGGACAAATTAAACCCCGCACCCTTTATATATTCAAATCAAAATTTTTTGAATATTGTAAAGGTACGGGACCCGTTAATTTCCTAAAATATCCTGGTAACTCTACCTCTAAATGAACGGATTCTTTGGTTATTGGATGCAAGAAATCTAATCCCTGTGCATGCAGGCATAATCTCTTTGCCTTAATTTTAAAATCCCGCCGAAAGGCAAATCTATTTTCACCAACAACTGGATGTCCGATTTGCTTAAAATGAAGGCGAATCTGATTCTTGCGGCCAGTTAATGGCTGAATCCTAACCAAGCTAAAACCCTTAAGAGTCTGAAGCACTTGATAACGGGTAAGTGCTGGTTTGCCCCAAACAGGATTGCGTATCCAACCTTGATTTCTGGTAAGTCTTCCATATACAAAGGCAAGATAGGTCTTGCTGATCTTTCTCTCCTTAAAATCCTGCATCATCCTTTTCTGAATTGATTTGCCTTTGGCAAAAATTATTAACCCTGAGGTGTCTTGGTCCAGGCGATGACAGGGATGCAGACGATACGCTATACCCTTATTTTTTAAATCATCGTTCAATATATTAAGCAGGCAAGGCCTTTGCTTTTTGGGCGCAGGTATAGTTAACAGGCCAGAAGGTTTATCCACCACCAGAAGCCATTGGTCCTCGTAAATAATGGGTATTCCCATCACTCGCCATTATCTAACCTAGAGTTTTATTCTATCTACCGATAGATTATACCCTATCTTTACCTTATAAACAACCAATTCTTTACCCTGTTAGAAAGCGCTCTCTTATGAAGAAAACCTTTTATAGCGGGGCTTACCATTCAAACCTTAGGCCTGCCTCAATCCAGCGTCCAGGCTGAGGAATGCCTTCTATCTCTTGATATTCGACATTAAGCAGATTGGTAATCCTTAAAAAGATTTGCGAGCTCTTATCTATCCTGTTAGAAAGACCGGTTTTATTAGAAGATTTCTTTCTAACGGGGTTTAACCTATAACTAAGTCCAGCACTTAAAAGGCACCAGCCGTCTCGGTTCGGTTTTTTCTTATAGGTAAATCCGATGGTCTGTATCCCAAATGGCAAATTGAAACTAAACACGGAATTTACGATGTGCCGAGCATAATTTTGTCCATATTTATAAAGATAGCCACGGTCGTTAATACGCTTGTCAATATAGGTATAATTAGAATCTAAAACAAGATTCTGGGTTATCTGGAATCTTAAATAATTCTCAACACCGCATATTTCGGCCTCAGTTATATTCTCTGCCCTCCATCTAGATTGAGTGGGAGTGCGTTTTATCCAATCAATAGAATCCTCCTCCTGCCGTAAGAAGAATGTCGCACCTGCGGATAAATCCTGACTGTTATAATCAAGGCCTGCTTCATAATTCGTGGATTTCTCTTCAGACAATCCGCTATCCCCAACCGTAGTAGGGTCATCATAATAAAGTTCATGAAAGGAAGGCACGCGTATGCTTCTGGATATGCCAAAATGTAACTCATTTCTTTTAGAAACCTTGAATCTCAAGTTTGTTGAGGCGGTATAAACCTGGCCGAAGTCATCGTAGTCATCAGTACGAAAAGATAAACCCGAAGATAATCCAGGAGTTAATTCTTTGCTATTATCCATAAATATACTTTTATGGCTACGTGTATGCTTACCTAAAACTGTAGAGCTAACCCGTTCTTGTCCATATTCTAAGCCTAAACCAACCCTGCCTAGAATCCCGGTCTCCTTTTGAAAATAAATATTTGGGGTGTATACATCACTGCGATGATGGTTAAGGGAACTACTTCGCTCTTGCGTCTTATCTAACATAAATTTATCATGGTGTCGGCGCCATAAGAAATTAGGGCTTATAATAAAACCCTCATTTTCCAAATTAAGCCCTAAGCTCAACAGATATGTCTTAATCCACTCCTTTGAAGCATAACCATAGCCAGGCGTGTAGAAATCATAAGCGCCGAATTCCTTCTCAAGATAACCCAGATCGATATTAAACTCTCCGTCAGGTATATCCACAGAGGATTTAAGGGTAGTAGTAAATCGCTTAAAATCTGTGTCATAATAGAAACCGTCGGATTCCTGTCTTTCCAGAGAAAACCTCAGGCCTAAATTATCTTTTTTTTCTGTTATACTGAATATACCGGACCTCGTTTGGTATGAACCGAAACTGGATTCCAAAACCTTAACTTTTTCCTGGGGTTTCTTGAGTATTATATTTACTGCCCCTCCCACTGCATCTGGACCAAATAATGAAGAACCTGCTCCGGGAATCACTTCAATCCTCTGGATATCTTCCAGTGTTATAGGCAAATCACAATTGTAATGGCCCAGCTTGGGGTCATTAACGCGCTGGCCATCAATCAAAACCAGAACCCCTTGATAGGTTGAACCGCGTAAAGAGAAATCTGTTTGTATGTCTGCTTTTGGAGTCCGGCTTTGTAAATCTAGGGGGGTGAAAGTCAACGCCTCAGCCCAGGATGAAAAGGGGGAATTTCTTAAAGAATCGGAATCTAACAAATAGGGATTTATAAGATGGACTTTACTTTTGGTAATAACGATGGGCTCTAAATCTAAGGCTATATCCTGTTTGGCAAATGCGGGATTTAAGTATATAAACCCCGTTAGAAATATAATTATTGCCATGCTCCCGCGTAAGATTTCTAACGGGATAAAACATAACCCGCGCCATATGAGGTTGAGCATGAAGCCATTATAAAATGGGCGCGGGGTATTGTCAACTTATAAAAATATTATTGTTTACAATGAATAATATCTCCGGATACCACCCTCTCAATCAAACCTGAATCCTGCCGGATTAATAAACTTCCATCGCGGTCAATATCCACTGCCTTACCGATGAGCCCAATCCTCTCGCTGTCAGTAGCTAACCTAACCCTCCTGCCTAAGGTGGTGCTTAGATGGCGCCACTCATCCAGGATTCCCTCAATTCCCTGTTTCTGGAATTCGAGATATCTCTGTTCAAGGCAGGATAAGATATTCTGTAATAGACTCAGGCGGCTAACCTCATATCCGGTTATCTCCTTAAGGGAACTCCCTGGGTAAGGTAAGGTCTTCTTATGGTTATTTACATTAATCCCCACCCCAACGATAACTGCATAAACCAAATCCATTTCTGCGCTTAATTCAGTTAATATACCCGCAATCTTTTTATTATTCAATAGAATATCATTGGGCCACTTTATCTGCGCCTCAACGCCCAGCTGTTGCTTTATGGCCTCACATATGGACACTGCAGAAATAAGCGTTAGAACCGGTGCCTGTTGGGGGAGAATCTCAGGTCTAATAATTAAAGAAAAATATATGCCTTTATATTTGGGTGAAACCCACGACCTGCACATTCTCCCCCTACCCTTTGTTTGCCCCTCGGCAATGACCAATGTGCCATCGGCTGCGCCATCAAGTACTAATTCCATAGCCCTATCCATAGTGGAAGATAAACTCTCATAGTAATAGATTTTCTTGGCAATAATCTTATTTTTCAGCAGATACTTTACCTCCCAGGGGAACAACCGGTCAGGAGCCGACAGCAGTCTGTAACCCAAATGAGGAACGGCAGTAATATCATAACCCATATTCCTCAATTCCTGAATGTGTTTCCATATCGCTGCCCGGCTTATGCCGAGATGGTTGCTTATCTCTTCGCCCGAAACATAATCTGCTCTTTTTCTTAAAATACATAACAATTCTTCATTAACCATTTTATTAATCGCCGCTTATCTTTTTAGCCGGCCCGTTCCCCCCTTCTCTTGCTCCATCGCTTAATAGCTTGTTTAATATCTTGCTCTTTAAGAATAAGGAAGTCTATATATTTTAATAATTTATTTTTATCTTTTTCATCAGAAAAATCAGTAAAGAGAACACCCAAGCCATAAAACCTCTTAGATTCTACCTCTCTGATTAAATTGCATCTAAATACGTCGCCTCGGCATCTTACGCCGCCAATTAAGGAGAGTTCATTAGTATAGGTAGGGATTTCTATTGCTATATCGAGTCTTACTCCCAGAGGAATCTGCCGTTCGATTTCAGCATATATCCCCTTCCGACTAATATCTTCTGTTTGAATATAAATCGGAGGGCTATCTGGATAACTTATTCTTATCGGCAACCTTGCGTTTATTCTTTTTTCCCTTCTTCTCTCAGTAACCATCAAGCCTATTTTATCAAAAATGGACCTCCATTGCCCGCGTTGGACAAACCTTCACACACAATTCACAGGCAATACATTTATTATCGTAGAACTGCACCTTGCGGGTTAGGGGGTCAATCACCAAGGCGCCAGTGGGGCAGATGGGAACGCAGACTCCACAGTCAGTACACTTGGCTTCGTTGCGAATAATATCCTGGCTTAAGGGTTGAATCTTAACCCCAGAGGAAGCCAAATACTCTATCCCCTGCTTGTAATCAGCCTCTTTGCCGCTAAGCTCTAAGACCATCAATCCTTCCTCTTGGGGGGTAACATAGGCCTTAAGGATATTAAACTTAAGGTTGTAATCTTTAACCAATTTATACACTATTGGCTTATCAACCAACCGATGGGGAAAATGCAGAACTATGCGTTTAGAAATCATACACTAATCACCTCTTTTATCTGGGGTATCTCTTGCTTAAGCACCTTTTCAATTCCCATTTTTAAGGTCATCTGACTCATCGGACAACCGCCACAGGCACCGGTAAGCTTAACCTTAACGACGCCGTCTTGGCTTACATCCACTAATTCCACATTACCGCCATCAGCCATAAGCATTCCTCTTATTTTATCCAAAGCCTTCTCTACTTGCTCTCGCATATTATCTCCTCTCAATCCCGAGTGACCTTAGTTAATTCTTGCTCACGAGGGATTGATCCCGAGCGGCAATAGTAGATTTTCAGGCCGCGAGGGACCAATGTTTAACAATCACACATTATACTCGTAACGCCTCTATCTTTTCCTGTCCCAAAGCAGAACAATGAACAACCTGACTCTGGTTATTGCCTTCTATTGATACGCGGACTCCACCATTATTCTGGTCGCAATAACGCGCCAAGATGCTTGCGCTTAACTCTAACAACCCCCGCGAAACAGCTTCTGCCTCCAATATGCCGGTTGGGCCAAGAATATCTATTGGCTTTAACAGAAAATTATTATAACCAGCAAAATCGATTAAGCGTTGATTCTCCTGTTGGTTGCGGCCAAGGACTAATTTAGCCTGGCAAGATAAACGAAAGTGCCGTCCAAGCTTTAGAAGTTTGATTCCGTTTAAATTCAATTCCCGCCCATAACTCAATAGGTCCTTTAATCTCCGGCTAAAACCCGGGTCAGTCAAAAGACAGCCCCCTGCAGGCTGACCAAACCCTTCCAGCTCCAATCGCTTTGCTAAGTCCATCTGGGGCTTTCGTGACCGCCCAGAGAAGTTAAAAAGCAAACTCCGCCTAACCCAGCCTTCCTGCTCAGGCATAGAGGGAGATAGAAGTTTAGCTGACAGCGGCCTAAGAAGTAAACCCTCCAAATCGCTTTCCTTTTCCACTTTTCTTAAGGATGACTTGTTCTGCGACATCGGCCGCTGACCTAGGACCTCACCGGTTATAATAAAATTGGCTTGGTATTCAAACATAAGTTTCTTGGCTTTTTTTAGCATAAAGATGTGGCAATCAATGCAGGGATTCAAATTCTTACCATAACCAAAACTGGGGCTTTTGACTAAATCCAGATATTCCAAAGATATGTCGATTGTTTTTATCTGGATACCTATATTTTGCGCCAATTTTTCGACTCGGGGATGAGTAAAGGGTGTAATAAAGGCGACGCCGATAACATCAACCCCTTGAAGCTTAATGACCTCCGCTGCCAATGCACTGTCTAGACCGCCTGAAATTAACGCTATTGCTCTCATTTTAGCTGCCTGATTAATTCCTGAGCAACCCTTTTACCGGAAAGTAACATACCGCCGAATATTGGACCCATGCGCGGCCCACCAAATACCGTATTTGCCGCCATCCCGCATACATAAAGTCCCGCACAAACCTGGCGGGAATTTTTAACAATTGTATCCTCAGCCAAATCCGCCCACATCGATTTCTCACCAGCAGTCTTACCGGTTTTTGTATTCAGTTTTATGCCGCTTTTTCTTTCTACGATACGCACAATCTCTGCGGCATGACCGGTAGCGTCAACCACAAATTTTGCCTTTACCGTAAGGGGGTCAATATGCAAATTTGCCATCTGGACTGCTGACCAATTCAGAACTAAACCGCTTACTTTATCCTTACGCACCATGACGTCTTCAACCGAGATAAGATTAAATATCCTCGCCCCTGCATGTATAGCTGCCACACATAAACCGGATGCTGCTTCAAGGGAATCGGACAGATAATAGTCACTTTGATACTTGCGCGTCCTTATGCCTAATTCATCAAAAATCATCTTTGCCTTTGTCTGCAGAACAATCTCATTGAACATCATTCCTCCGCCCCATACGCCTCCACCCGCGGATAATTTGCGCTCAAAGACTGCTACCTTCATTTTAGCCTTGGCAAGATAATAACCACAAACCATTCCCGAAGGACCCGCTCCGGCAATAGCCACATCCAAATCCAAACAGCCCAACAACTTATTATAATAAGATTCGATTATTGCCTGCGAAATTTTTAACTCATCTAACTGCATATTTTAGTTCCTCTCTACAGATAACTTAAACCACTACTCTTGCAGGACTCCCCCCCACAGAAAATACAAAAATGCGCTCCAAATGAACAATTTATTATATCACCAAATGTCAAAATTGCTACTAAATCGTTCACTATTATAACCTGACTCGGGTTATACCCCGTACTGAATTGGTAAGATAAATCGCCTCTGCCTGATATAAGTCACTGCGCTTCAAAACCTTCTCTTTTACAAGGCCGGAGTTCCTCTTCATAAAATATTGCCGATAAACTCCGTTGAGTAATCCGCAACTTATCGGCGGCGTATAATACATTTTGCCCTGACGAACAAAGATATTGGAGATTGCGCCTTCGGTAACCTCATTTCTCTCGTTCTCAAATATGACGTCGAAAATACCCTTTCTCTTTGCCTTTTGGTACTCCCGCTCATAGGGCATACGATTAGTAGTCTTATGGTAAAGGAATACATCCTGAGAATTGCTTCTGCCGTTAGCGAAAGTTATGCGTGGACTGTTTTGTTTTCGTCTGTCATTTATTAAACCATAACTTACACGAACATCTCCCTGAGGAAAAAGAAGCAGTCTGATGCGATAGACAAAAGCGGCATCCAGACGCCTGCTTATCCTTCTTAATTGCTGCTTTATCTTTTTTTCGTTAAAGCAGAAATTAAAGTATCCTGCGGAAGATTTAAGCCGTGCTAAATGATACGGCAGCAAGAAAAATCCTGTCTTTTTTGACCAGCGCATTGTCTCAATTAACTGGAATTCGTTTTTCTTCTGCGTAAAAAACAGCGCCTTAAGTTCGCATTCCTTATATTCTCTCTCTGGCTGGGAATCATAAACAATTCCACTGCCTATACCCATTTCGCCAGAATTACCCTTGAGTAATATTGTGCGAATCGCCACATTAAACACCGCATCCCGATTGGGCTTAAAAAAGCCGATTGCTCCAGTATAGACCTTGCGCTCCTCTTTCTCTAATTCCCTTATAATATTCATCGTCTTTATCTTGGGAGCGCCGGTTACCGAACCAGAGGGAAAGATGCTTCTAAAAAGTTCATAAAGTGAAATCCCGTTTTTAAGCCTGGCCTGAATAGTGGAAGTCATCTGAAACAGGGTCCTATACTTCTCAACAGTGTAAAGCTTAACCGTGTTTACGCTACCTGCCTCAGAAACCCTCCCCAGGTCATTGCGCAGCAGGTCTACAATCATCACGTTTTCGCTCCTATCCTTTGTGCTTGCCCTTAATTTACCCGCTTGAGACCTATCCTCTTTCTCTGTTCTGCCCCGAGCAATTGTTCCCTTCATCGGCTTTACCGTGATTAATCTACCCTGCTTGCGAAAGAATAATTCCGGAGAAAAGGAAAGCAAGCTTAATCGCCTATCTCTTATAAGAGCTGCGTAAGAAACAGGTTGGGCATTGCGCAGATTATGATAAAGCGAGAGAATGGAATCCTGGAACCTAAACTTACACTTCAGGGTATAATTGACCTGATAGGTAAACCCCTGGGCTATATAATCCTTAATCCGCTGTATATCCCTGATATACTCAGGCAGCTTCTGATTAAGTCTGATTCCCTTAATTTGATATCTGGAGGAAAGACAAGTCCTATCTCTTGGCAATGATGTCGGTATTGGATTGAGGAATTCACCTTGGCGATGATTAAAGATTAAGGGAGGGCTAAAGACGCCCAGCCAGATTAAGGGAAAGGAAAAATTCCATTTTACTCTGAACTTCTCCCAGCCATAACCCATCTCGTAAGAAAAAAAACCAGCTGCCCAATATCCCTTATCCAAGAAGGCTTCCAATCTCTGGAAGGCGCCGCGAATGGCATCCAGATTAAAACAGGTAATTATGGCAACTGGCTCTAAAAATAGATAGGATAAATAATTATCCTGGTCAAATTTCTGCGTCTCCAAAAGGACAAATCTATCCCTGTTTAGAAGGATGGGCTGGATTTGTTCAAGAGGAAAGGGCAAAAACCGTTTACTTAGTTCTGTCGATCTCTCCATTATAAGAGACACGTGGCAGGATTGTGAAGCTTATTGAAGCAGCAAGAATGGCTTTAATCAGGTCAATCAGAATAAAAGGTATTACACCCTTAAGCAGGGTTTGCCAGAGGGTAAAACCCATTACCAGCGCCAGTATAATTGCTCCGAAGAAATGAATAACTCCTACTCCTAACATCATAATCTTAAGTTGCGCAAGGAATGTGCGGGCGCAGATATACCTATCGGTGTATCTGCCGATTAAAACAGGAGCAATTACAAATCCAATAAGGTATCCTCCCGTGGGAGAAGTAAATAAATAACCCGGCGTAGGTAGCGCGGCAAACCAAGGCAGCCCTGCTACACCCAGGCCGATATAGATTAGTTGGCTGAGCGAACCAAACGCCCCTCCACAGATGACCCCGCTTAAAAGCACAGCAAACACCTGTCCCGTAATCGGAACCGGAGTAAAGGGAAGATATATCCTAATCTGGGCCATCAGACCGGTAAGAACAGCCATAGCTAATGCCAGGCCAAACTTATTAATCAAAATTAAATTATAACGCCATTTAAAAAATGCATACTTAGTTGCAATATACTTATCTATTGTAGTTGTTTGCATAGATTTCTCCTGCCTATTTTCTCCGCCTCTTTCTTGATTTATATAATTTCATCTTATCAATCAATCCTAAATAGTCAATAATTAGCCTTCCCCTTAGATGGTCTATCTCATGTTGAATCACCCGAGCAAGAAGACCCTTGGCTTTAATCTCGATCTGCTGGCCCTTTTCATCTAACCCCTCAACCACAACCTCATAAGCCCTTTTAATCTCCACATTGATATCCGGCAGACTAAGGCATCCTTCAGTCATTTTATCATCACCCCTACTCTTAATAATATGCGGGTTGATTAATTTAATCGCGCCTTCCCCAATATCAGCCACAATAAGCTGAACCGGATTACCTATCTGAGGAGCAGCCAGACCCAGTCCGTTAAATGTATACATTGTAAGTAGCATATCCTCAAAAAGCTTGGTTTCTCTTGGTGTAATCTCAGGGACCCAAACAGACTTCTTGCGTAATACTGCCTCAGGGTATCTCTTTATCTCCAATACCTGCTTTTGATTATTCATACGCCCTGCCTTTAATCCTATCTACATACTCAATCGCGCCAGAACCAGCCACTGCCCCATCGCCGCAGGCGGTAACTATTTGTCGCAGTGAGCCCCTTCGGCAATCACCGCAGGCAAATATCCCCGGACAAGATGTTTGCATTGCCTGGTCAGTAATAATGTAGCCGGCGTCATCTAATTTTACCAGACCGGTAAGAAAATCGGTATTGGGGATATAGCCGATTGAAACGAATACGCCGTTACAGCCAAGGCGAGATTGAGTTTGGTCGACAATATTCTTCAAGCAAACTCCTTCAACCTTATCCTTACCGTAGATTTGCGTGACTATCGAATCCCAGGCGATATCTATCTTTTTATTATCTTTAGCCCTCTGGGCTAAAATAGCCACTGCACGCAGGCGATTGCGGCGGTGAACTAAAGTAACTCTCCGGGCAAGACGGCTTAAATACAAAGCCTCGCTAACCGCAGAATTCCCGCCTCCCACAACTATAACATCTTTATGCTTAAAAAATGCCCCGTCGCAAATAGCGCAATAGGAAACACCCTTACCGCGAAACTTCTCCTCTCCCTCTATACCCATTTGCTTGGGTCTTGCGCCTACTGCCAGGATTACTGCTAAACTACGATAAATCTTATCTTCTGTTTTAACCTGCCAGATGTTTTTTTCTTCATTCTCTAACTTAATATTATCTACTTTACCGGTTCGAAAATCAAGGTTAAATTTCTTCGCTTGGTTCCTAAATTTCTCAACCAATCCGAATCCCCCGATGCCTTCAGAAAAACCAGGATAATTCTCAATGAAATCGGCAGTTACTGCCTGGGAGGCAGGCTCAACACATTCAATCAATATGGTCCTTAGTTGTCCCCGACAGGCATAAATACCCGCAGTAAAACCGGCCGGCCCACCGCCAATAATAACCGCATCGTAAATTTCCTTATTCACGTTCATATTATATCATAAATTAAGCCCCAAAGGCGGCTTAATACCCAATAGCTCTAACGATATTCTTTATGGAAACGAACATGGGGGAAACCTCCGGAAGCTGAAGCAGAGATTTCCCCTGAAGATTAAATTCCTCAACATTTTTATCAAGCTCTAACCTGCCGATATAGTTAAAATTTGGGTTTCTACTAATTGAGCTTAAAAGTCCATCCGAAAAACGGAAATTTCCCAATACATAAAAATTGACATATCTGATTTTTATCTCTGATATAATCTTGTAAGCCCTCTCAAAATGGCCAAAAGCCTTTTTTGAGGAGTCGATAATTGCGAATATGTCATCAACTGAAGAGGTTATTCTTCGATTTAAATGCTCAAGGCCTGCGGGGGAATCAATTAAAATGTAATCGTAGTTCTTCTCCAGACCTGCAATAAGCCCTTTGAGGATATTATTTGGCTGACAATAACAACCTTCAACCCACTTTGTGCCGATTGACAAAAGGTCAAAATCCTCTCCTTCATATAAGGCGTTTTGATTAATCAAGTACTCTATCTTCTCTCTCAGGCCAAAAGATTTCAACCGCTCATTAATATTTCCTTGGCGAACATCAAAGAGTAACTCAGAAATTGTATGTATCCCTGCATGAGCCAAATCAACCCCTACTAATTCCGCAAGATTCTCATCGGGGTCAGCATCGATGAGCAGAATCGAACTTCTCTTTTTGCTTTTAAGGTACTTGGCCATCAAGGCGATGAAGCTGGTCTTGCCAACTCCGCCCCGACCAATAGCCACAATCTTTTTCATCTTGTTAGTTAATTTTTAATAAACTTTTCTTAACTACAGCTATCTATTACTAAAATGAACCTGGCCTTTTTGAGCGAATGGCGATTTTAGCCAAAGCAGCTTGAGCAGTGAGGGAATCCGAACGTGAAAAGGTTCGGATGGCGAGGATGTCTGAGCCCGTCCTGGCGATAGCCGACGGGCGAGTTCCGCAGCCACCGAACTGCGAAAGACCTTTGGCGTTAAAAAATCGCCTTTGAGCGAAAAAAAGTGTCAGGTTCATTTTATTAATTGGTTATCTTACCAGTTTTAAAAGTTGATTATGTATCTTTCCATTAGAAGCAATGTAACCTCGGGTTTTAATACTCCATCTTCTACCGGAAAGATCAGTAACCTTTCCGCCTGCCTCTTCCACAAGAAGCAGCCCGGCGGCAAAATCCCAGAGTTTATCATTATACTCTACTTCCGCCTCCGCTTTTCCCTGCGCAACATAAGTAAGCCCGCGAACCGTTGAACCAAACATCCGTACATTAAAAACCCTATCAATAAGCTCGCCCAAATCATCAAGCATTATGCTTTTTTGATAACGAATGCTGCTGTCGAAGATTAGCGTGGCTTGCTTCATCTTCCTTTGCGAAACAAAAATTCGCCTTCGGTTAAGATAAGCGCCGCCCCCTCTCTCGGCTACATAAAGCTCATCATCCTGGGGCATATATATCACACCAATGACTATCTCATCTTTATAAGCCAAGGCAATAGAGGTCCCAAAGATATTAATATTATGGATATAATTGTGCGTTCCGTCCAAGGGGTCAATAATCCATTTCAAATCAGACTCCTGCTCATGAGAATTTTCCTCCGAGAGGATACTGTCTTGGGGGAAATTTTTCAAAATCTGGTGTTTAATTATTCCCTCGGCTGCTAGGTCAATATCAGTAACCAAATCCCGGTCACCCTTGGCCTTAATCCTTTTTATGCGGCCGAACCGCTTAGATAACATCCTGCCTGCTTGCTTGGCTGCTATAACGGCGACATTCTTCCGAGCAAGCAATTCCTTTGAATCTACCACCAACGCCCCCTTTCTTGATAGGTCTTAATAAATCTCTCAATTGAACGGTCAAAGGTTTTTTCGATATCATCCGGGAAAAGGCAGGCGGGTAATTCACCATTCTTCCAGTGAGATTGAATACATTCACAGCAAATTCCCTTTTTACTGCAGGGCTCATAGGTACAATTACATCTTGATTCATTTTGTTTAACTTTACATTCCATGCAACATGCCTCCCTTAAATAATTTTACCCCTCCTTTTTAATGTCTCTTCCTTACTAAGAGAAGTTACCTTCCTGGGCTGGACATTGTAGACAGAGATAAATTGGAGCTCATAAAAATATTCCTTTATCCTGGCAATCTCCTGTCTTGATAATGGCTTCACCTTGCATGGCCGCAGTGGAGTATTTATTTGGACTTCAGCAGGGTCAATCTCTTTTGCCAATTTTGCTAACCTTTCGGCATCATTTTTATTCTCATCTGTAAACATCACCTGCAAGGCAAGTTTTCCCTTAAAGTCCTTTTTAAACTGTTTTATTCCCTGGGTAATCTTCTCAAATCTTATTGCCTTTGCTGGTTGATTCATCCTCTCTAATGACTCCTGTGAATAAGCATCCAATTTGGCAACCACAAAGTCAGCAAATGATAAATTATCCCTAACATATGCCTGATTAATTAATGAGGCATTAGTCAAAACAGCAACCGGAGCAATCTTTAATTTCTTAACTGCTCGTATTGCCTGACCTAAATTTTTTGCCAGGGTTGGCTCACCACTGCCAGAGAAGGTAATATAATCTATCTCGACTCTGGGTAGTCTCTTTAATTCCGCAATAACCTCTGAAGTTTTAACATATACCCTTGGCTTTTCAGTAAATTTTAGAGTCCTACCCAATTGACAATAGATACAATCAAAGGTGCAAATCTTTCTTATAGAAGAGAGTAAATCGATTCCCAAAGATGCCCCCAACCGCCATGAAGAAACGGGGCCATATATGTATCTAAAATCATTCTTTTTCATTATCCTATGTGGGGTTTTATCTTCTCCTCAAGCGCAGATTTAGGCAAAGCTCCCACAATCTGTTCTATTACCTTACCACTCTTAAAAATGCTAAGCGTGGGTATACTCATAATACCATAATTCGCTGCAGTCTGATGAGCTTCATCCACATTTACCTTACAGACTTTGAGTCTGCCCTGGTATTCTTTAGCCATCTCCTCGACTACCGGCGCAACCATATAACAAGGCATACACCATGGTGCCCAAAAATCCACCAATACCGGTATATCTGACTCTAACACCTCCTGTTTGAAATTGGAATCGTTAATCTCCATTAATCTTCCTCCTTTCGCTTATTCGTTTAGGGACACTTATATTCTTCGCCGAAGGTCTTAGCCGAAGGCAACGGCTAAGGCGCAAGAACTGTCCCTCAATTACACATACACGTAAACATAGTAAGATACAGGAAAATATCATAAATGTCAACCCCGTATCTTTCATTTTATTCAAGAATATTCTAAAATATTTTTTAAAAGAGTAACGTGAATACTAAAAAGATGTGGGGGTCGACACACACACAGATGTCATAATACTTCCAACATCCTCTCAATAGCTCTTTTCGCCTTAAGCCTAATCTGCTCTGTAATCTTTATCTCATACTTCATATCTTCCAAGCACCATAATACCTTCTCTAATGTAGTTAATTTCATGGTTGGGCATACGGCCAGTTGTGAAGCTGCATAGAATTTTTTCTTAGGATTCTCTTTTTGCAATCTATACAACATCCCTATTTCTGTACCCACAATTATCTCACTGGAATTAGACTGCCTTACGTATTTACACATACCCTCTGTAGAGAGTGCGTTATCAGCCAAAGCAATTACTTCTGGCGTGCACTCCGGATGGACAATAACTTCAGCCTCAGGATGAGCCCTTTTTTGCCTTAGAATATCCTCTGGCAGAATCCTCACGTGACTGGGGCAATAACCGTTCCAGAGGATAAAATTACGACCAACCTTTCTAGACACATAATCGGCTAAATATTTATCAGGGATAAAGATAAGCTCCTTGATATCCTTTAACGAGCTCACTAACTTAACCGCATTACCGGAAGTACAGCAGATATCCGCCTCTGCCTTCACCTCGGCAGAGGTATTAACATACGCTAATACTTGCGCTTGGGGATTCTCTTTTTTTAGCATCTTAAGTTGTTCGGCAGTAATCATATCCGCCATAGGACACCCTGCCTCTATATCAGGCATAAGCACTGTCTTATCCGGACAAAGGATAGATGCAGTCTCAGCCATAAACCGGACTCCGCAGAAAACAATTACATCGGCCTGGGTCTTGCTGGCGGTTCGACTCAAAGCCAAGGAATCGCCAATATAATCGGCAATATCCTGTACCTCTGGTAACTGATAATTATGAACCAGAATTACAGCATTCCTCTGTCTCTTAAGACGCTTAATCTTTTCTATCAAACTTACATTACTCATTTTTATTTAACTTTTTCCAGAAGCTATCGTCCCGCCGCCAATAACAATATCTCCGTTGCTGTGTCTGCCATTGGACAGGTAAAATACTACTGCCTGCCCAGGGGTGATTGCCCACTGACGACGGTCAAATTTTACCTTTAGCCTGTTTCTACTCAAGGGAATAACAGTCGCGAGGGAGAACGGATGAAGATACCTTATCTTTACCTTTGCCCTGAAAGGTGTTTTTAATCTCTCTATTATAAAATTTACATTGTCAGCAATCAATTCCCTGCTACAGGCTTCTGTTTTTTTGCCTACCACAATGGTATTATGTTCTTTATCAATTGCAATTACGTATAACGGTTCTTTATCTGCTATGCCTATTCCTTTGCGCTGACCAATGGTATAAAAAATAATTCCCCGATGCTTTCCTATAATTTTACCTTCTGTATTTATAATGGAACCGGGCTTTGCCTCTGTGTGAATATATTTCTGAAGGAATCTTCCATAGTTATTATCCGGAATAAAGCAAATCTCTTGTGACTCAAGTTTATCTGCCACTGGTAAATCTCTCTGGCTAGCTATTTTTCTTACTTGGCTCTTGGTAAAATTACCCAGGGGCATTAAGGTATGCCTTAACTGCTTCTGAGTAAGCACATATAGCCAGTAAGACTGGTCTTTACAAAAATCAACGCCTCTCCTAAGAAGGTATTTGCTTCTTTTATTGTCAAACTCAACCTTTGCATAGTGCCCTGTAGCTAGAAAATCAAACCCCATAGCAAGTGCTTTACTTAATAAGCTTCTGAATTTTATGTATCTATTGCAATCAATGCAAGGATTGGGAGTCCTGCCTTTAAGGTATTCGGATATAAAATTATTCACTACCCTCTTTTCTAACTCCCGGGAGAAGTCTAATACATAATGAGGTATTCCTAGTTTCCGGCAGACCCTCTTGGCATCCTCTATTGCTTGCACGCCACAACACCTCGGTTTTTCACCATCGCCCTCCTTAATGCCTAAGCACATAGTTACCCCTACAACCTCATAACCTTTCTCTTTAAGCAAAAGTGAGGCAACTGATGAATCAACCCCGCCACTCATTGCCACCAATACTTTCTTCTTCATTTCTTTGCTGATTTTTTATGATAATCCTCAATAGCTGCTTTTAAGGCCTGCTCTCCCAGAACTGAACAGTGCATCTTTACAGGAGGCAATCCTCCCAGTGCCTCAGCTACTGCCTTATTGGATATCTTAAGTGCCTCGCTTACAGGCTTTCCCTTTACCAATTCAGTAACCATTGAACTTGTGGCTATGGCAGCGCCGCATCCGAAAGTCTTAAATTTAGCATCAGTGATGACGTCATTTTCCACTTTAATATAAAGCGCCATCACGTCTCCGCATACCGGGTTACCCACTCTGCCTATTCCGTCGGCATTTTCTATCTCTCCCACGTTTCTGGGATGCATCAAATGGTTCATTACCTTTTCACTGTAAGACAGCACTATTTACCCTCCTTCTTATATAAAGGAGACATCGCACGTAATCTCTCTACTACCGCCGGCAATGTCTTAAGAACATAGTCTATATCTTCTTCTTTAGTGTATCTTCCCAGTGTAAATCTTAAAGAACCATGAGCAATTTCATGAGAAAGCCCTATTGCCAACAAGACGTGAGAAGGCTCAAGGCTTGAAGATGTGCAAGCAGAACCAGTGGAACAGGCAATCCCTTGCATATCTAAATTTAAAATCATAGACTCGCCCTCTATATATTCCACAGAAACATTTACATTGTTAGGAAGTCTTTTAGTGGGGTGACCGTTCAGTCTGGTATGGTCTATATTTCCCAGAATCCCTCTAATCAGCTTATCGCGTAAAGGGATTAATTTATTTCTTTCCTCGTCCATCTTCTCTCTGGCTAACTCCACTGCCTTGCCAAATCCTACAATTCCTGAGACATTATGGGTAGATGCTCGACGTCCGCTTTCTTGATCGCCACCGTGCATAAAGGTAGAAATTCTTGTCCCCTTCCTGATATATAAAACTCCCACTCCTTTTGGTCCGTATAATTTGTGGGCTGAAGCGCTTAACAAATCCACATTGAGTTCGTCCACACTTATGGGAAGATGGCCAAAAGTCTGCACTGCATCCGTATGAAAGTAGATTCCTTTTTCTCTGGCAATCTTACCAATCTCTTGGATAGGTTGAATTACCCCTATCTCGTTATTGGCGTGCATAATAGAAATTAATATGGTTTTATCAGTTATTGCCTTTTTTACGTCATCCGGATCGACCAAACCATATTTATCTACCTTTAAGTAAGTGACCTTGAATCCCTGCTTTTCCAAGAACTTACACGGTTCTGTTATTGCATGATGCTCAATAGAGGAAGTAATTATATGCTCTCCCTTATTCTTATTTGCATAAGCGATCCCCTTTAAAGCAAAATTGTTACTCTCTGTTCCTCCACTGGTAAAGACAATTTCTTCTGGCTTTGTTCCTATAAATGAGGCGATAATATCTCTTGCCTCTTCAATCACTGACTTCGCCTCTTGTCCAAAAGCATAAAGACTTGATGGATTACCGAATATATCAGTAAAATACGGCGACATTGCCTTTACGACTTCGGGGTCTGTGGGTGTAGTGGCTGCATAATCAAGGTATATCCTATTCATCATTCAGCATCTCCCTATAATCTATTACCCCCGCGTCTGGCAGGATTCATACTCCCAGTTCTATATCCTTGTAAATCAACCGCTACATAAGTATAGCCTAATTTCTTGAATTTGCGAATGACCTTCTTTCTGGTCTCTTCCTTCAATAATTTAGGTATCTGGTCTTTTAAAACTTCTATCCGGGCACTCTGATTGTGGTATCTTACTCTTACCTGAGTTATGCCCAATTTTCTTAAAAACCTTTCTGCCTTATCAACCTTGCTCAAATTCTCCTTGGTAATCTTGCTGCCGTATGGAAACCGAGAGACAAGACATGCCAAGGATGGCTTATTCCAAGTAGATAAACCTAATCTCTTTGAGAAGCTGCGGATGTCTGCTTTAGTAAAGCCTGCTTCTTTAAGCGGACTCCTCACCCCAAATTCACTGGCTGCCCTACTGCCTGGACGAAAGTCTTTTTGGTCGTCATAATTGGTGCCGTCTAAAACATAATTTAACTTATATCTCTTAGCCAAGGCAGTCAACTTCGAAAACAAAGTTCGCTTGCACCAATAACATCTGTCTTCTAAGTTCTTGATGAATTTTCTGTCAGAAAGCTCATTAGTAGTAATAACCAAATGCTTTACCCCTAACCTCTTAGCCATCTGCCTTGCGTTTTCTGTTTCGTAAGCAGGATAGGTTAAGGATCTGGCAGTAACAGACAATACTCTATCGCCCAATACATCCCTACAAACCCTAAGCAAGAAAGTGCTGTCTACACCTCCTGAATAAGCTATCAATACACTTTCCATTTTAGACAAATTTTCCTTTAATTGCCTTAATTGCTTAGCCATATTAATTACGGTTATCTACCTTTTTATTTTTTAATTAATCGGCCTTTCCTTCAGTGGCTTGAAGGTATAACCTGTTTCTGGACCAGGTAGATAGGCTACAGGTTCGCTCAGGAGGAAATCACCTTTTTTAATCCATTCCTTCAGGATTTCGGCAATCTCAACTGCCTTGGGGTAACTGGATAGGCTGCCTGTAGGAGCTTTTTTCCCTTTGATGGTAATCTCTCCGCTCTTGAGTTGGGCATAGTTTACTTCTCCCAGACTATCCTTTTTGCCTTGCGGATAAGCTTGGCTATAGTCAACAATCTGTGTCCATATTTCTTTGTCTTCTACCGCTGTATATTTACAAATTTCTTCATTAAGGAGGGGGATTGGAATACCGATACCGACGGTAAGAGTTACTCCATAACCTTGCATAGTTGTGCCGCGTAACCATTCAGGCTTCATTTTTTTAAGGTCTCCTAAAACCGCGAGTGTTCCAGCTGGAGTCTGGGGAACGCCATTAGCCTTACGCTTAACTGCCGGATTATGCTGTGTCCCATGCCAAACCACATAACCCACTCCACCCCCTAAGAATATCCTGGTGCCGATTCCTATTGTTTTATAATAGGGGTCATTCAAAAGAGGCGAAAGCTGACCCGCGCTACAGTAATTTGCATTGCCTAATTTAGGTTTCAACGTGCCCAT
Organism: uncultured Planctomycetales bacterium; assembly: GCA_964592485.1. Taxonomy (GTDB): domain Bacteria; phylum Omnitrophota; class Gorgyraeia; order Gygaellales; family JAHJCI01; genus CAZQEY01. The sequence continues at coordinate 45,807 of CAZQEY010000004.1, read as the reverse complement.
ATAAGTATAAATCATCTTATCGGAGAGATTCACTGCTACATTGTAATTTTGATATGCATTTCGCGGATTAAACAAAACTGCTTCGTTTAGGTCCTTGATATTTATCCATGTCTCCAGCTTATCCCTGGGATAACAATCGGTGCCATAAGCAGTAGCAACCAAACGCAGGTCTTTGCCTGCTACCAATTCTTCAATCACATGACCGCCACCATATTTAAACTCCCCAGGAAAAACCTTATTCCTGGGGTCATCATCAGGTAAAGCGTTTGCTCCAATATATAAATCCACAGCAGCAAAACCAGTATAAGCCGGCACATCATTTAAATAAGCCTTGCCTCCTCCCAGTTTTATCTTTGGCGTGGCATGTCCGATATTAAAGTATGCCCCTGATGAACACATTGGACCAAAGGTAGCAGTGGTAACCACATCTACTTCTTGCGTGGCTTTCTTAATGCCTTTATTGTCTACAATACTGATAATCTCTTCAGCTGTAACCACAACCACCTTGCCCTTCTTAATTTTTTCGTTAATCTCTTTAATTGTTCTTGCCATCTCAGCCTCCTATGCTCACTTAAACAAATCCGTAGAAAGATATCTTTCCCCTGTATCCGGTAAGATTACAACAATGAGTCTATCTTTGTTTCCTTTTCTTTTAGCTACCTGTATTGCTGCCCAGGCTGCCGCACCAGAAGAAATTCCCGTAAATATCCCTTCCTGTTTAGCTAATCTTCTGGTAGTCTCGGCAGCATCTTCATTGCTTACCTGTATTACCTCATCTACCAAATCTCTCCTTAAAACATCGGGCACAAACCCTGCGCCAATGCCCTGAATCTTATGCGAGCCAGCCTGCCCACCCGAAAGAACAGGTGAATCCTTAGGCTCAACAGCAATAGACTTAAATTCTGGCTTTCTTTTCTTAATTACTTCTGTTATACCGGTAATTGTTCCTCCTGTGCCTACTCCGGCAACCAAGATGTCTACCTTGCCTTCAGTATCTCTCCATATTTCTTCAGCAGTAGTCTTGCGGTGGATTTCTGGATTAGCTGGATTTTTGAATTGCTGCAGGATTAAATATCGAGGATTACCTTTTGCCAATTCCTCTGCCTTCTTAACTGCCCCTTTCATCCCGTCGCTGCCTGGGGTAAGGATTATTTCAGCGCCAAATGCCTTAAGCAAGCTTCTGCGCTCAAGGCTCATAGTATCAGGCATCGTTAACACAAGCTTATATCCCTTGGCAGCGCAGACAAAGGCAAGAGCAATACCGGTATTGCCGCTGGTAGACTCAAGAATAATCGTATCTTTTTTAATAAGCCCGTCCCTCTCCACAGCCTCAATCATACTCACGCCAATTCTGTCTTTAACGCTGGAGAGTGGATTAAAAAACTCTAGCTTAGCTATTATAGTTGCTTGCAACCCCGAAGTCAACCGGTTAAGCTTCACTAATGGAGTATTTCCTATCAGTTTGGTAACATCAGCTGCTATCCTTGACATTGCCTGCCTCCCTTTATATTGACTATATATTATAAACCAAAGGCTGTGATTTTTGTTTCTGCTTGTGTCGCTGGACCATATCCTGCAGCGTGGTAGATTCCAAAGTCTCCATCATCTTATTGCGCATCTCGTTCCATATATCCCGCGTAACGCAAAAATTAACTCTGTGACAGACGTCAGGTGCAGCCGTACACTCAACCAATGATAAATTCCCCTCTACGGCACGAATTACTTCACCCAGACTTATCTGCTCTGGAGGCCTAGCCAAGATATAACCTCCGTGAGCACCGCGGCTTGAATTTATTAACCCAGCTGCCTTAAGAGGAGTAATTAAGTGGCCTAAATACTTCTCTGAAATCTCTTGGCGCTCAGCCACATCCTTTAAAAGAACAGGCCCATTACCATAATTAAGCGCAAGGTCTAACATTAATCTTGTTCCGTAGCGTCCTTTTGTAGATAGCTTCATTACAATTACCTTCCTTTATAAGAATATAACTATTTATCTTGAAAAGCCTTTTATATTTCTACTAATTTAATTAAGTTAGTAGCAATTATACAAGTGAAATAAATTTTTGTCAAGTATTCTTTTCGCCTTAATCAATAAACTCCATGTGTGCAATTCCGCAACCAAATCTTAAAATTAGTGGGCGGAGAAAAATTATTTTGGAACGAAGGTTGGAGGTATTATTTTAATGAGAGAGGAATTTCCAAGCTATGCTGCTGCATAAGTAAGGGGTCGCTAAGAATCCCCCTTGTATCTCCATCGGCAGCAATCTTGCCTTTATCTACAACCACTACCCTGTTGCACAACTCCAGTATTAATTCCAAATCGTGGCCGGCAATAATCTTGGTAACTGATAATCCTTTTAGCAGATCAATCAGATGTCTGCGCCCGGCTGGGTCAAGGTTTGCAGAAGGCTCATCCAGAACTAATATATCCGGATTCATAGACAGCACCGTAGCGATGGAAACCCGCTTCTTCTCGCCAAAACTTAGATGATGAGATACCCGGCCGATTGCGCCCAGCATATCTACCTCTGTTAAGGCCTTATCGACTGATGCCTTAACCTCTTCTTTCGGCAACTTCATATTAATTGGCCCAAAGGCAACATCGTCAAATACGGTAGGCATAAACAATTGGTTCTCGGGGTCTTGAAAAACAAGACCTACCTTCGCCCTTATCCGGTCCAAATTGCCATTATTTAAACTTAAACCAAAGATTGTAATCTCGCCTTTTTGTTTTAAGATTCCGTTTAAATGAAGCAAGAGCGTGGATTTCCCTGCTCCGTTCGGACCAATCACCCCCACGCATTCTCCTTCTAATATACTTAAATTTATATCCTTGAGCGCCCGCGTGCCGTCAGGGTAAGTATATTCCAGATTGCTTATTGCTATTGCCTGTCTCATAATATAAATCTGGTAAGGCTGAGCATAATCGCTGCCGCTATAATTAAACACGCCTTAAAGAAATCCCTCCCACTAAGCTTAAATTCATCTAAAATCACTAAATTCCCTTTATATCCTCTCGAAGCCATAGCATTATATACGCACTGCGTCCTTTCAAAACCGCGGATAAACAGCATACCGATTAAGTTGCCGGTTATCCTCAGGGTAAATATATCTGTTCTCTTTCTAAAAAGCCTTGCCTGGGAGGCAATAAACAATCTCCTTACCTCATCTATAAAAACAAAGATATAGCGATAGGTAAACATAATCATCTGGATTAGCTTATCCGGGATTCCCAGCCTTGACAGTGCCTTTAGAGTTATATGGAAGCTCATCGTGCCAAGCATCGGAAATATAAGCATACAGATACTTACTGCCCTGAGGGCTATTAAAAAAGCCAGTCTAATGCCTTGGCGGGATATGTTTAAAAAACCTGCCCGGATTAAAATCTCGCCCGGCACGGTTAAGGGCATAATAATAAAAAAAATCAAAACAAAGAACACTACCCATTTCAGATTTCTTAGCACAAAATAAACCGGAATTCTTGATAAAAACACAAGGATTATTGCTAGAATGAATCCTGCACAGGCAGACGGTATGTCGGAAAGTAAGGCTATGGACAGTATCAAAAAAGAGAGAGAAACAAGTTTAACGCGGGGGTCCCAGGAGTGAAATACGGACCTAAGGTATGAGTATTTATCAATCTCGGGTAAATGCACTTTTTAAGATTTTGTTTTCCGGCTAAGGAAATACAGAATCAGCCCCATAATTCCGAAGATATAGCCAATCCCGCCAATCACCTCAGTAAATGATATCTTTTCCTGCTTGGCTCTGGCTAATTGTCTTGTAATCGGCTTTAATCTTTCATCAAGAGAATCGTTTATAATCTTCTTGAGTTGCTCTGCGCTGACGCCAGCAGCACCCTTTAGCTCCGGCTGTTCGCTATCCGCTTTCTTGCGCACTTGCGCGGCTTGAATCTCAGGCAACTCATCTGCCAAGAGGGTATATGAATTCTTATGACCCATGCTGGCATTAAGGATTATCTTTAAGTCGTCCCTTTTGGGCAGCTTAAAATTAAACATCCCATTTTTATCAGTCGTACCCTCCAGCAGCTTGTTGCCCTGGCTGTCGTACACCTCAATCACACCGCCCTCAACCTTTCTTCCGTCGGGAAAATAACTCTCGGTATAAACCGTGTCATTCTCTACGTAAGCAAAGATATTTACCTTATGGGCAAACGCAGGCGATGCAGCCATTATTATAAATAGACTTAACAAAAAACACAATCTTTTCATATTCGACTCAGATAAAAAGGTGCGCCCGCAGTTATTGCGGGCGCACACATACGCACAAATGTCTCTTTATTTCATATCCCTTGTTCTTACCCAGTACACCGCGCCAATCTCAATAGGCTTCCTATTTCCGTCCGGGTCCTTCATAGTCCAGGAGGCTTCATTTAAAGCGGCAAAAGCCCACCAGCCTGCCCTGGGCATGGCGTAAGAGAAAACCCCATTTTTATCGGCCTTGATGACTTGAGTGATATATGGGTCAGCCGAAGGCGTTATTCTGCCATCCCGGTTATAATATTCAACTTCTACCTCTGCAAAAGGCACAGGCCTGCCCTTTACCTTTACTATACCGCTAAAGACATTCCCTGTCCACAATCCATAAGGCCTTACCAACGGTACGATTTCCGTCTCCAAGCCAATTTCATCATCCCACCCCTCTTCCAGACCCAAGGCATCTACGCATACCTTGGTGTAATGGATGATATAACAGTCTTCCGCCGGTTCCCAATAGGGCTTGGGTTCGACATAAAATGTGTAGTCGCCCGGACGGTTTATCTTATAAGAGCTTTCCCAGGTTGAAAAGCCCTGCGTCTTTTTTTCTACGAGTGTCGCAAGCAAATCGCTGTTTGTGCCCATATGCATCACCCCGAAACTGACAGGCTTTTCCATCTCCATATAATCACCTTCCATGGGATGGAAAAATTTTATCTCCAATGTTATGGTTTTACTGTCTTCCTGAGTAACAATATCATCGGAGGGAATTATCCCGCCAAAATGGGCATCTGCCTCTACTGCCCAAAAAAGAAATGCCCAGGCCATAAACATTATCACCATAGTAATCCTTCTCATTTTCTTATTCTCCTTTCTCCAGAATTTCCGGCTTTACCTTCATTAGAAACGAAACCACAAAACCGGTTATGATTGCCTCGATAATCATCACCGGCAAATGAGCCAGGGCAGCATATTTAGCCACACCGATAAATTCGCTGCCGGTAGTTACCAAAAGCGCAGCCAGAATAAGTGTCCCCAAAAATACGGCTATTCCTGCAGCTATCGCTCCAAAAATAACCGCATTGTATTTAAAGCGTAACCTCATACGCAAATTAAATATCTTATAGGCCAGAAGCGCAGGTAACCCCATCATCACCGTATTGGCGCCGATAGCGGTTAGTCCTCCGTGCTGGAATAAAACAGCCTGAAGAATCAATCCCAGCAAAACCGATAGGAAAGCAGCCGGCCCCAGTATCATTCCCACCAAGCCATTAAGCAAAAGATGCACGCTGGTAGGCCCGATGGGAATATGAACCAGGGACGCTACAAAAAAGGCAGAAGTCATTACTGCCATCCTGGGTATATCCTCCGCCTTTATCCTTCTGCTGGTGGCAGCAGCAACAGCAGCAGTAACTACGTATCCTCCGATCCAGACCGGTGCTGACAATACGCCGTCTGATATATGCATTATCGCCCTCTTTACTTAGAACGAAATCTGGCTTCTTGCGCCCAAAACAACTATCGTATCATCCCTGCCTTGGTCAGATGAACCAACCCCTTTTGGATTCCAGATGACCTGAAGGTCGGGTGAAATACTGAAGTTATCATTAACGTAGATATTATAATAGGCTTCGAAATGTCCTTCGTTATGGTCAGGGTTACCTGCATCGGCATAATCGCCGCCCGGCATCACCTGCCCAATTGCCAGACCCAGCACATCGCTATCTCTGCCCCAAACTTTACCTGCTACCTGTAACCCCGTACTCCAGGACATATCGCAATCATAAACCTCTTCATCCTGCCAGCCAAAACGAAAGAAGCCAGCCAAGATATCCGTTAATTCCTGGTCAAAACTCAAGCCAAAACCATAGCCTTCTTCCTCGGTCTTGGTTGCATCTAAAAGTTGAGTGTGGTCAGTATTATTCACCCAACCGTAAATACGATAAGTTCCTTCTCTGCCGAGAAGATTCGGCTTAAAACCTACTTCCGAAATAAGAAAGATATCATCGCCGATATCCTCCCAATCTCCATTACCGTCTAAAATCCCTAATCCCAGTTCTACTGTCTGCGTAGGCGCAAATCCCAATCTTATGCCCGGCCCGTTATCCGGAAATTCAAGAACCGCGCTGTTTTTGAACATATCGGACAGGAACTGGCTCGTCTCATCATTAGCCACGGCATTGGAATCAAAATAGCAGGTTGGGTCAAGCTTACCAAAGGTAAGGACTACGTCGTTGTCAAAACCCTTCTCGTACCAGACTTCTGCTAATTCCATCTTGGCATCTCCGCCGGTTGCGTCTGCGTTCACTCCTGAGAATAAATCCAGCTCGTCGTCATCCATCACGCCTGCGCCTTCGCCTCCTTCAAGATGGATAAACATAGTAGAGCCGTCATCAAATGACTTCTCCAATTCTAAATCCACTGAATAAGAAGCGTCGGTAATATCATCGCCCTTAGATGGAGTAGCATTGGCATCAATTGTTCCCTGAACAACGAAGGTCGCTCCGCCGCCGATACTAATCCCCTCAAGGGCCTGCTTGATGTTCTGTAATTCCGATTGCTCGTCTAGTCTCTTCTCCTGATCGGCCAGTCTCTGCTCTAGGGACATTATTCTCCTTTTTAAACCGGCAATCTCATCTTCAATACCGGCTGCAAAAACACAACGACCAGAGAAGAGCACCGCACCCAACAGGGTCAATACTCCCCACAACCTTAGAAACCGCATATACCCCCCCCCTTTCTTCCTTGTCTCCTCTGGTTATCCAGTCGGTATTACAATTATCTATTGAATTTTTTGCTCTGTTTATACAGTGGCAGGAATTAACTAAAAACGTTTTTTGTCCTTCTTTTCAATTTGAACAACCTTGGAATTATGAATGGTTAATACTACCTCGCCATAGCTTATTTGCTGGATGGATTTGACGATTTCCTCTAATATGCCTTGTTCAATCTCTTTCTTCTGGCTCATCGCATTATGCCTTCACAGTTTTAATAACCTTATCTGCTCCTACCTCTGATTTTTATTCCCCTGCTTCTTAAGGTATCTGTTCGTTTCTTAGAACATTCCATACAAAAAAACTTGGGCTCAGACTGCCTGCGGTCGTAATTAGGCGCCAAGACCAGTCTCCAAAGGCTGGTTTCCTTCCCGCAATCATCGCAACGGCCCCTTTCCCGGAAATGCCACATCTCCACTGCCTTAGAAGTAAAGATAAACTTATCTATCCAGAAGAATATAGAGCCGCCGATTAGGTTGGCGATTATCGTTGAATATATGCCCACCCCCAGGTTCTTGACTACCAGCCAAAGTATGGGCGTACTTAATTGCCACCTAATCAGATACAGAACAAACCTTTTGAGCATTTACCTCCATCCTTTCATTGTTGTTACTTTTTGTATATTAGTGCTACTGATGGATAAAAAAAATAAAATAACCTACTCAATCGCCTTTCCCGTTGTGGACATACTCAGGGTCCCGTGCTTGACACCCTTAACCGATTTTAAGGCATCAGCCAGTCTCCGGGCTTCAACGGGATTTCCCCTCAAAGCAATTATCTCCAAGCAATTGTCGTGGTCTAAATGGATATGCTGGGCGGAAATAATTATTTTGTGGAAGTGATGCTGTATATCGGTAAGCCGGTTAACCAATTCCCGCCGGTGGTGGTTATAAACAAGGGTAATCGCTCCGGCAATCTCCCTGCCCTGCTCCCACTCCCTGGCTACTAAATCCTGGCGGATTAAATCCCGCAGGGCTTCGGAGCGGTTGGGATATTTTTTGCTCTTGATAAGCCTGTCGAACTTATCCAATAGTTCTTTTTCTAAGGAAACCCCGAATCGGATTATTCTATTCATTGCTGCCTCAAATCTTCGTCCTTTGGGAATTTTGCGGTGAGGTTTGGTGTCACTTTTTTTATAATAATAACACACATATCTTACTTGTCAAGAATTTTTTAGGATTTAAATAGAGATTAGAAGTTGGGCAGAAAAACTAAATTCAACAATCCCCCGACTATCAAGGTGACCGATAACATAACCAGGACGGATTTGAGCATATCCTTAATCCCCAGTTCTCTGTTTAATACGATAAAGGTGGCTACGCAGGGGAAATAAATGGCCAGGATTGTTGAACCGACGACCAATTGCTTGGTGGTAAGATTTAACGGCCCAAGCATGCCGATAGCAACGTCCTTTCTTAAGAACCCCACTAGAAGCGCAGATATTGCCTCAGAAGGCAGGCCCCACAGGCCGCTCAATACAGGCGAGAAAACCCTTGCTAGAAAATCAATTATCCCTAAGACATAAAGAATATTGACCGCTAATATACCCAACAGCACGTAAGGAACAGCGGAGAATAGAAAAGCCTCTGTTCTCATCCATAGCTTTTTAATTGTGGCAAGAATCTGAGGAATGCGATAAGGAGGAATCTCCAAGGTTAAAGCCGGGCTTTCGCCCTTTAAAATACGATGAAGGATTGCCCCTAAGATAAACCAGAGCAAAATTAAAACCAGAAATACAATTGCCACATACTGTCCTCCCCTTTCACCCACTAAACCGACAATCATCGCAATCTGGGCCATACATGGCACAGCAATCGCCATCAGAGTTGCGGCGATAAACTTTTCTCTCCTTCCTTCCAGAAGACGAGTAGCTAAGGCGCCCGGAACATTACAGCCTAAACCCAGTATCATCGGAATGAGAGCATATCCGTGCAAGCCCAGGCGGTGCATAATGTTATCAACCAATACTGCCAAACGGGGCAAATAACCCCAATCTTCCAATAAACCCAATACAAGATAAAAACTGAAGATATAGGGCAGAACCATAGCAAAAGGAACAAATAAGCCGGTAGTTAACAAACCAAAGGATAGACCAAAATCAATCTCACCGTCGATAAGCCGGCCAATTAATATATCGTGCAGAAGTCCTTTGGTTCCTAAAAAAAGACTAAATTTCGTCATAAGAGGAAGCCAGAGATTCTCAAATAGCGGTTCAAAAACGTTGCCAATTAAGCCCTCGCCAATCAAGCGGATAATTTGGAAGGAAATAAAAATCACAGCCAAAACTATTGGAAGCCCTGTTAAGGGTTTTATACTTAAATCCGCTAAGGTCTCAAGGAATGTATGATGACGGTGATGCAATTTCTGCACATCTTCTATAATCTTGCCAATCTCTTGCCACCGCTCGGTATCAGTGCGCTCTTGCTGAATCGGTTTACTTGCCTCGGGTAACCGGGTAACCAACTTATGAATCCCCTCGCCGGTCAAAGCACAGGTTGGAATAACCGGCGTACCTAAGGTTTGTTCTAATTTTTTAACGTCAATTTCAATTCCCCGATGCTTTGTGTCGTCCCAGATATTTAAGGCAACAACAACGGGAATATTGTTTTCTAACAGCTGCAGGGTTAAATAGAGATTCCTCTCTAAGTTCGTGGCATCTACAATATTGATAACCAAGTCACCGTCTTTCAACATCTGAACAGCTACTTCCTCGGCTTTAGTAGATGGGTGAAGAGAATAGACTCCCGGCACATCAATGACTGTTGCTTTCTCCTCTCCAAATTTTAAAAGACCCTGGGTAAACTCTACTGTAGTGCCCGGATAGTTGGAAATAGTAACCCGCGCGCCCGTAAGACGGGAAAATATCGCAGATTTTCCGACATTGGGATTGCCCATCAGGAGTATCTTTTTCATCCCGTCAGCAACCTCCTATTAACCCCGCTGGAAAATAGTCTCTAATGGCGTTCATCCTTCAGCCTTAATAAAAATTTTTTTTGCTGTGCCAAATCCAATAGCAACTTGCGTATTATCTACCTTTACAATTTGTGGCCCCCGCCAGAATTGAGCACTTATCTTGGTAATTTTCTTTCCCGCTCTTATTCCCATACTCTCCAAGCGTCTGCTCAGGCCAAATCCCCCCTGGATTTCAACTACTGTTCCTTTCTGTCCGAATTTAAGTTGGGTTACATCTAAAATCATTGTTATTCTTAATTGTAATACATTTGTATATATAAAATTATCTTTTCTTAAACTTAGATTGACAATTCTTACAATAACCCCTGATACCTAAGCGGTGTTCAGTGGGTCTGAAATCAAATCTCCGGCAGACTCTATCTTGCAGCCTCTCAATCTCGTCATCCTTGAACTCAAAAATCTTGCCGCAATTTATACATACCAAGTGGTCGTGATGGGGGAACCCGAAACTCCTCTCATACTGAGGTTTATCCTGACAGCGCATAACCTCTTTAATTAATCCCGCTTTAATCAAATGGGGCAGGGTGCGATAAATGGTTGCCAGGGAAATTTCTCTTGTCTTTTGATGCAATTTATCATAAAGCTTTTCAATATCAAAGTGCCCGGAAAGGGAAATGATGCCTTCCAGGATTAGCCTTCTTTCCGGAGTGAATTTTAAGCCCCTGACCTTTAAATAATCCCTGAAAATGGCTTCCTGCTTAACCATAACAAACCCCTTATTGCAATTGATTCTCAATTACAATTATAATCTATCTTTTTTATTTGTCAAGAGAATCTTTGTTTATAAGTACTTGTCTATGCCGGTATTGCGATTTTTGCAGGGTCTCTTTGGCGGGTTCAGGGATTTTTTCTACCCACAAAGGTAGTAATGAAGCCATCAATATGCTTATTAAATGTTATGTGTTGAGCGCGGAATCTGTCTGCCACTACCCTGTCCAAATCTATTGCCTTGCTTCTATGAACTTCCTTATTGATACGATAAACCTTATTTACTAGGCTCTTGCCTTTTTTGTTTAAATCGGAGATAATAATTTTACCATTGACCTTACAAACCCTAATCATCTCATCAACTACCCTGTTTGGATTCTTCACATCGTGTAACAGATTTGCTGAAAAAACTGTATTGAATGAATTATTACTGAATCTTAAACCCTGGGCATCCATATTCAAAAACTTAATTTTAGATAATACCCCGTATTTCTTTGCATAAAGCCTGGCTACATCTTGAGCCGCTTGTGAAATATCAACGCTGCATAGTCTAAATCCTGCCAGGGCTAAAGTATAAGCCATTCTACCCGGTCCGGTTCCCACATCTAAAATTGGTTCCCTGATTTTGCCCCCTCTTCTAAAAACCCTTTGTCTTTCTTTTTCCATATCATAGCCGTACCTTTTAAACAGCAACCTGATTTTTTCATATTGCTTAAATTTCCTGAGGATGCTGCTGTTGAATTCGCTTGTTTTCCGGGCACTAATTACTACAAATCCCCCTTTGCCAAAACCCTTTCTTGGCTTTTGCACTGAATTTATCCTATCGGGATAATTGAACACAGATTGATAATAGGAAAATTTATTAAATCCTAAAATCTTAAGTAAATCCGTTACCTCTTCAATGCTTAGTAAATTTGCATGCTTATAGAATATGCCTTTCTTCCTTTGATAAAATTTACCCAGAAAAGAGTTTCTATCTATTATCCCTATAACTATCTTTCCATTCTTCTTTAAAACCCGCTTTGCTTCTTTAAGAACTATATAAGGCTTTCTGGTGAAAGCTAAGGTAATAATAATCGCGACAAAATCAAAAATGCCATCTTTAAATACTAAATGCTCACCGGAATTTAACCTCGCATCTATTCCTCTGGTTCTGGCGATTTTTATCATATTCCTTGAAGGGTCAATCCCATATTTAATACCTAATGGGCTAGCAAATCTTCCTGTTCCTACCCCGATTTCTAAACCCTTGCCTTCCTGGGGTATTACCTTCTTCAAGGCCTCTAGTTCCGATAAATAGGTAAATTTATTCCTGCTGTACCAGGCATCATATTTTTGATAATATTGGTCAAAAATATTTTTCATAAATCTAAATCTCCTAACCATCCATCGTAAAATCTTTTTAGATGCTTATGTAATTCTTTATCCATTGTGTTTTTCCCTAACATCTTTTAAAAAGCCCCGTCCAGCAACAAACGCTTTAACCTTTCCAGTGAGACTCTATAAGGTTCAATATTAAGCTTCATCCAGTCTGCAAATTCAAGTATCTTCTCGGGAGAATCGGCCGAATATTTCTCAAATATACCTGTAGGATCAAGCAAAATCGCCTTGTCATGTTGAGGGAAGGTCTCATTTGCCTTTCCCTGGTCCCAATCTTTAAAAATTACTTTCCAATATTCCAGCCATCCGGGAGAAAGCCAATAAACTTTCTTACCCTTACTTATCTTATATCTTTCATCTGAACAGACGAGCATATCAATACAGTTTTTTGCCCTAATTCTTTTAGTGCCCGCACCTGTCTCTTGAATAATTTTATCTATGCCTCTTGAAGGATCCTTGGTATCAATGTAGCATCTCTCGCCGTAAACTACTAAAATCTTTTCTGAATTTCGTTTTGCATTATCAATTTGTTTCTTGAGTTGTCTCTCAAGCTCCCAAGGGATTTCATGCAAACCTGGTGTGGTATATAAGATCCTATCGGCATTTAAAAAGCCTATCTCCCTTAGATAATTCAACTCCTGCCGCAATGTTCCGCAGGATACAATAGTATATCCTTCAAAATTTATCGCATGAGACATTTTTACATTATATTTCTTAGAATTCTTTATGCAGCTTTCGCCAGTCTCTTTTTATTAATTCTATCATTTCAGGATTTCTTAGTGCAACGGCGGGATGAAACATTGGAATTATCTTTATATCTCTGCCTGTGTTAAATAAATCTCCGATACCGATACGAAAAATCTGCCCATGAACCTCTGAAATTCTTTTTTTAGGTAGATTATATTTCTCAAGGATATATTGTGTCGCTATAGAGCCCAAAGGAATAATTGTCTCTGGTCTTATTATCTCTATTTGCTTATCAAGATATACGGCGCAGGCGTCTATCTCATTTTGACCTATTGAATAAGTAGGGGCATAACACTTTATGATATTAGTTATATAAAGTGATTCCCTGCCTAATTTAGCCAGCTGCAAGAGTTCATTTAGAAAATCGCCTGAAGGCCCGATAAACAATTTCCCTTTTGAATTCTCTTCTTTCCCAGGGGATAAACCAATCAATATAGTCTTAGCATCGCTCCTTCCCTCTGCAAATACACATTTATCTCTAAATTTATACAACTTACATTTTTTGCAAGTTTCTACTGCTGATAAAATTTCATTTAAACTATTTAAATCTGTCATAATTTCCCATCTTTATCAACCCAAGGCATCTTAACACTTCCTGAAATTTAATATATAACCCTCATTGTAATATTCATCATGTAAAAGGGTTTTTAGGAGTTTGCGTTCAAGAATAAAGCCGACCTTCTCTATTTCCTTCACCACGCTTTCTAAATTAATATCAGCCAACTCCATCAAGGGATAATCTTCTTTATGATGTTTTGGATAAACAGAAAAAAGGGCCCCCTTTCTTAAAACTCTATGAATTTCATTATAAACTGCAATTCTTTGCTTTCTGCTCTGGTAATGAATAACATCGTAACATAAAACTGCATCTAACGAATTATCTTCTAAAGGGATCTCTGAGTCTTTCCTTATCAACTCAATATTTTTTATATTGCTCTTCTCTGCCGTTTTGTCTAACTTATCTAAGGCAACCCTATCTTTATCCAAGGCATACACTTTAGTGTCTTTACCTACTACCTTTGATGCAGGGATTGTGTAATGCCCCTCACCAGAGCCAAAATCTAACACACTTTGACCCCTTTTAATGCCTATTCCTGCTAAAAATTTTTCACCATCATGCTCTATCCACTTTTTAACACTGTCTTCCATCTTAACCACATCCTCCACAGGGCCGATTTCAAAATAAATCCCGTTAGAAAGGTCGGATAGAATATTAAACCCTGCTTCCACTAAAAGAGGAATGTTTACCTTGCCCTGCAAAAAACGAAGTTTTCACTGGGTCCTTGGCAAACTACAGAGTATTTTCTAACGGGATAAACACTTATTTGCTATACAGTTTGGGGTGTCTCTATTAAATCTATTCTCTATAACGGTCAAAAATATATTCATCACAAATCCAAATCGCCCCACCAACCATCATAGAATCTCTTTAAGTGCTGGTAGGTTTCTTTGTCAAAGCCGCTTCTTCTTACATCCCTTTCCTTAAAGGAATAGCGATAATTAGCGCAATAAATCAAAAGCACATCCTTGGCGTGGTTGATTTTCTTCATCATCTCTTCAGCCTGTTTTTTCTCTTTGCCTTGTAAACGGTCAGGATGATATTTTAAACTCAGCTGGCGATAGGTATCCTTTATCTCCTCTAAGGTGACGGTTTCATCCAGCCCTAATAATTTCCTTGCTTCGTCAATCTGTTTAAAATTAGCCATCACTTACCTCTATATCTGTTTGCACGATAACCTCAGATTTTATTGAGTTGGATATTAAACAATGCTGCTTACTGGATTCAATGAGGTTTTTTGCTTTTTCAACTTCACTGTCTGAATTAACCAAGATTTTGCATTTAACTACAATCTTGGAAAACATAAACTTATCCTCTACCTTCTCCAACAGGCCTTCGGCATCGCTTTCATAGCTTATAAAGCCTAAGTTCTGTTTAAGGGCATAATATAAGAAGGTGGTCATAATGCAAGTATTAACCGAGGCAACAAATAATTCCTCCGGCGTCCAGATGCCCGGATGCCCCTTAAATTCAGGAGGTGTAGCAATTTCAATATCCGGTTTAGCAACAGAAGAAAGCAAACCGCGTTTTTCACGCAGCCATTTCAAAGAATTTCTGTAGATAAATTGCTTGGTTTTTATTTTAGGCTCAGACATTATCTATTTTTAGTAACCAGTAGGGCAGGTTCCCGTAGGACAACTTGGACCAGAAAGACTTGAATCACCCTTGCCAGAGGATACATTAACACCGAATGCAGCAATTGTCTTCTCAATATTCTTACTGCCGCATTTCTTACAAATCCTCTGTTCATCTTTATCTGTCACGCCGATTAAGAGGTCGAATTTACTATTACAATCTTTACAAATATAACTATAAATAGGCATTACGCTACCTCCTTTTTTTTCGTTAAATAAAGATTTGATTGACTATCTTCTTTTCATTTCTCGAATTCACAAATAGAAGCGGAAACACAATGTCGCTTATACAACAAGGAAGCCAAACCGCAAGGAACAAAAACAAAAACACAATAATATACGAAAACCAATTCAAGCTCTGACCTATTGCCATAATTATATGGAACAGCGTTGCCCAAGTGCTTAATAATACGTGTCCGGCATGAGGAAATTTTGTCTTTGGACTAAAGTACGCAATCACAATGCCGATTAAAGCTAAAGGATTAACTAACCACCATTTCTCAATAAAGCCTAAATGGATGCCCCTATTTGGCATACGTAACAATGCCTCTCCCAGGTAGGGTATTATTGAATCGCTCACTGTAGCTATCCCTATTGAGCCTATATAACCAATTATAAGCAGAATCCAGAGATTGCATTTGCCTTTTATATGCTTGCCGTGTCCGCAAGTATGAAGTTCATAAATAGAAGCCGTAACCAGCGCACTCAATAAAACATGTATTGGATGAAGTATATAAAATATATTGTAGGAAACCCTAGAGGGTATTCTCTGAAAGAATATCATAATTATAATACCTGTAATTGCTCCAAATATTGTAAACGGTGCGTGGTTCCTTAACTCCTCAGCTATCTGCTTAAACATTCAAACCGCTCCTACACTTCTAAAGTTTGCCCTACCCTTATAGGTATAAAATCATTCTTGTATTCAGCCTTAAATATATCTTCTGCCTTACGGCCCGTGCAATGTGTGGGACCTACCTTGCTTACCCCCATCTTCTTGAATTCCTCAACCATAATTTTAATTAATCTTGCATCCCGGTCAATAAGATGGAATCCCCCTGCAACAAGATACAGTCTTTCCCCCGGAAACTCGCTCTTTATCTTTTCTAAAATCTTCACAATACCCGGGTGTGAACAACCCGTTAATACAGAAATACCTCTTTCACTTTTTATAATAACTGCCTGCTCTGCAATGCCTGCGCCTGCGTAATGTCCGGAAATTTCGCCACTAATATAAATAGCCGGGGAAACCTGAGTAAGTTTATCTACTTCTATAAATTCTGAATTCAATTCCTTGACCCTCCATTTAAATTCCTCGCTGAAATTCGGGCAGCCATATACCTTTAGTCTTCTCCTTTTTAATATCTCCCATAACCCTCCGGTATGGTCCCAATGGTCATGTGAAATAACTATTGCCTCAATTACATCCATTTCTATGCCCAATTGTTTCATATTGTCAATTAGCCGCTTTGCATTCTCGCCAGTATCAAAAAGGACTCTATTATCGATTAAAAACGACACGCCCCAACCGGTATGCAGGTCTGTATTTATTGCTTCTTTATCGAATAAAATGCTGATTTTCATATTAAAGCCTGATTTGCTTAAAGCCCTGCTGTTTTAGAAATCTCTCCAGAGAGTTATAGTTATTTATAGAAATTAAATGTCCAGGGCAACGACAGTCGGAGCTGCCAAAGCCTCGAACTATCCTGCTGTTTAAGTTATTATTTATTAAACTAACTATTGCACATTCTCTTTTATTGCTGTCAGTCCATATCTGTTTCAGATACGCAACACTTGAGGTCAACAGATAATCAATATGCCAAAACAATTTTTTATCGGCTGATAAATGCCGCTTGAGACGAGCATTTAATCTATTCTTGGCTGAACCGATATAAAGATAAAAGCCCTTGCTAAAACTAACATTGCCTAATTTTCCAATTGAAATCCTTATATCTCTGTTTACTTCTATACCAAGAATATAAATATGTCCTTTAAGGAATCTTAATCTTTGCTCCGCAACCAAGATTTACAAAATCCTCTCCCCAAGCCTTCTTAAATAACTCTATGGGTATTTCTCCAGTACAATGAGATGGTCCAACCTTCTTGACCCCTAATTCTTTTAATTGCCTAATAATCTCTCTTACCTGACTTTCATTATAACTGATAAGATGAAATCCGCCCAAGACCAAATATACCTGATTCTGGAAGATATCTTTAGCCTTCTTAACAATATTTACTATTCCGGGATGGGCACAGCCGGTAATAACAACAAGCCCATCTTCTGTATTGATGACTAACGATTGCTCTTTCATCCAAGTTCCTAATTGACCAGTTGACCAAACTCCCTCACAAATCTTGATCGGTTTATCTACGGAAATAACCTTCCTGGCTATTTTGCTTGCTCTTTGTTTAAAGCTTTTTGAAAACGCCTCGGGCAAATAAACCAGAATCTTATTATTCTTCTCTAAGATGCTCCAAAGCCCTCCTACGTGATCTCCATGAATATGAGATAGGACTACTACATCTATCATTGCAGGATCAATGCCTAATATCTCCATATTGGAGAGCAAAATCCCGCCATCGCCACCTGTATCAAAAAGGATACTCTTTTCTATCCCCTCGATAGAACAGGACATTCCCCAAGCGCAAATCAAATCTTTATTATAAGGAATATTATTGTAAGTAACTGTAATGGTTATTTCTTTAGCGAGACAGGGAAAGGCTAAGAAAAATACAAGCGATAGAATTATAAATTTAATCAGTCTTAGGCCTATCTCTTGCATGTGCCATCATCCGAACAAGGTGGCTTCTCGCAACGCTCAGTTCTTCCACAACAGGTTGTACCGCCTTGAGCGCCAATAAAGTGCCCGCTGGTTGAAACGAAGCTTTTAGAGAATATTTTGCTTAATTTTTTACTGCCGCAATGTTTGCAGACCTTCTCTAACTTTTCCTTTCCTACTCCTTCAAGAAATTCACTAACTTTACCACAATTATTGCACTTATACTCATATATGGGCATACTCTCCGCCTCTCATTAGTATAATATCCCCTACTTGACATCCTATATCCTTAGCAACCACCTCACATTTTGCTCTGAATAGAAAATATATCGGCCTATCTTCTTCAGATAAGGCTTCAAAGTTACCCTGCCCTTTACTGATGACTAAATCTGCATCCTTATACACCTTAAGAAAGTCTTCAGAACATAATTTTAGTTTCGTTCCCGGGGCGTCACAGGCGCTGGATATAACCCGAGCAACCTTATCTATACCGCATATTATAGCATCCTCCTTTAAGGCATCATTAATTATTGGTTTATCTTTTACCGCATAAAAAACCTCTTTTGTCTTGGGTAATTTTCTTATTTCTTCTATTAAAACTCGGTCAAAAACTGTCTCACCGGCATTATCTGCTAAATAAAGAATTGTTTTTGCTTCTCGTAAATCATCCCGAAATTCCCGGTAGGTAAAAATTGGTTTATTGTATTCAAGGTGGATATCAAAATTACCATTGAGAAAATTCTTTACCTCTTCCTCAATCTTCAAAGAATTTTTTGCTCCGTAATCAATAACATTGCCGGCTATAGCTAACTCCACTGCTGTAAGAAATCTGTCTTTTGATGCCGTCATTTTCTGTCTTAACCCAGGTAAGAGATTAAGAGCTAATTTGTTGCTTTTATCTTTGAGTTCCTTGAATGGGTCGGCGCTTTGGGTTACATCCTTTACCACCTGATAAATCACCCTTCCTATCTCCGGCGGGGGAGCAGCTAAAGAAAGTTTGGGAAGGAACTTGGCAAATTCATCAAGCATTCTCTTCTGGATTATTTCATCCGCTCCAGCGAGTTTTCCCGCCTCAAGGGCCTGCTTAAAAAAGCAAGGTATACAATCTAGGTATGTTTTCATTTTAATTCTTTATCGATTGTTCCATCGGGCAGCATATTATCGGGATGATATCTACCTTGCTCTTCCATTTCTTTCCTTACGCATTTTGAATTATCAACCCAGCAGTAATCCTCAATCCATTTCTTCGGGAGCTTTCCCTGCTCGTAAAATCTCTTTAATGGACAAACATTATACCAAATACATACATCCTGCTTTTTCTCAATCTCAACAGATTCAACAAAAAACTCACGTTCTTGTCCAATGTCAAAATCTGAATTTTTACAATTCGGACAAACAAATTTAGGAGATTTCACGAAAAATCTAGCTCCGCAAGATTTACATCTCAATTCAACTTCGGGTGATTTTATATTCAGCGATATGTCTTCTAAATTAGCCGCCTTTGCTATCTGCAAAAATGATAACCTTAGCGTCTCGGGCCTTACATGACTTAAAGGGCTCAATCTGACATTGATGCAACTAATTTTAGAATTAGCGTCTAAGTCTTTAGCTTTATCATTTATGACCTTAATAATCTCGTTTGAGAATACTATATCATGCATATTTACATTTATTCCACGAACAGCTTGAATAATCTATTCGGTATTCCTATTGCTAGATTTTCCCTTCTCATATCTGCGTATTTTCTTGAATCATCACAACCGAAGGAAAAGCTAATATTCCCCTCTAAATAGGTTCTCACGGCAATGCCCCCGCAGACTGACATCATACTAAAAAGGTCAACTTTTAAATTTTCGCCTTTTTGATTGTGATAAATCTTTATTAAACGCATAATTTCCTCAGGCGGCATATAAGACATAACCAAGTCCGGCTCGCCATCAGTATTTAATCCTATGTAATTAAAAGGCTCTTTTAAATAGGGTATCTTTAAAAGCATTGACTCAACAATTCCATTTTGCGTCTGGCGTTTCTCCTGACAGCTATCAAGAAGTTCACTTTTATAATTCGGCTCCCATCCAAAACAATAGCGTGCCCCTGGACAACATATACTTTCCCTATCCAGAATAACCGGTCTGACTATCGCTTCCTTTGTCGCCTCGCAGAACCTTACATCTTGGAGCCTTTCTACTCTTCTTTGTGTTAGAGGTGAATCTACCTCTTGCAGAAAATCCGGTTTTTCCTTATAGAATTTTACTTTTATCCACTGACTCCTGAATTTCTCCGAAAACCTCCGGTTCATAGCTACCCCCTTAAATGAGCACATCACTTAGCGAACAAAGTGAAGCTAAGTGATAAGTGCGAATTAAACCCGCCAAAGATCTGTGGCGGGTAAGTTCCCCCGCACCTTTTTAGTATTCATTTAGGTCTTAAAGAATAATCTTTTAAAACTTTGAATATGTAAAAGGTGCGGGGTCACTTATTTTAACTCCTTCTCTATCCCTTGCCAAATATTAATTGTTTCTTCTTTTGCTTTACCATCAGTAAACTCTACAATTGTTTTGCCTTCTACCATTGCTTTAACTACAGATTTATCAAAGCATATCTTTCCCAAAAGCTGAATCTGACTTGCCTCGGCATATTTCTCTATCTCTTTGGTTATATCAAGATTTAAGTCAAACTTATTTATAATTAATTTAGCTGGTATGCGGAAGTGTCTGGCTACATCGATAACCCTCTGGGCATCATGTAAACCAGATAAGGTTGGTTCAGTTACTACCAGGGCAAAATCTACGCCTGATAAAGAGGCAATCACCGGACATCCTATTCCCGGTGCTCCATCGATAATAATCCAATTAGCATTTTGTTTCTCGGCTAATTCCTTTGCCTTCTGCTTAACTAAGGTAACAAGTTTTCCTGAATTTTCTTCGGCAATGCCTAATCTTGCATGAACCAAAGGACCAAATCTCGTATCAGAAATAAACCATTCACCTGATATATTCTCCTCCATTTTTATTGCTTCTGTCGGACAAATAAAACTACAGAAGGCGCATCCTTCACAGGAGATTGGGTTAACAGTAAAATCTTCAGATATGGCATTAAAGCGACAGGCAATTATGCATTTACCGCATTGCTGACAGAGCTTCTTATCAATTATTGCGGTTCTGCCGCTTCTAAAATTATGCCTCTCTATAATCTTAGGTTTTAATAACAGGTGTAAATCTGCTGCGTCAACATCGCAATCAGCCATTACTTTTTTATTCGCTAAGGAAGCGAGTGCTGCGCTGATTACGGTTTTTCCTGTTCCGCCCTTACCACTGATAACAACTATCTGCTTCACCCCGCACCTTCTCTTTTCATTCAACACTCATCCCCCCCACACTTGCTAAAGATATTTAACGAATACCAATAAGGTGCGGGGTTCATTTTATTCTATCTTTGATTAATTTGTATAAATTAACAAATTTTTCTTTATATTCAGGGAGTCTTTCAATAATATTTATACCCTTTGAATAAGCCACGGCAATCTCCCTGTTAAAAGGGATTCTCATTAGCACCGGTATATTCTCTTTCTTGCAATAATCATCTACCCCCTGATTTCCTAATCCCGAGCGATTAATCACTGCTGCGATGGGGATTCTCAATTCCTTTAGAGTCTGGACAGCCAATCTTAAATCGTATAATCCAAATGGGGTGGGTTCTGTAACCAACAGGCAAAAATTACTATCTTTAACTGATTCGATAACCGGACAGGAGGTTCCAGGCGGAGCATCAATAATCACAATCTTGGAGGAATCGATACATTCCTTGACTGCTCGAATTAAGGGGGGCGACATTGCCTCCCCGATATTAAGTTGGCCATGGACAAAATTAATGCCGTCTCTATTTCCGATTTCTACTGTTCCGGTCTCGCGCCCTATCTCTTTTATCGCTGTTTGGGGACAGAGATAAGAGCAAGCTCCACAGCCGTGACAGAGCTCGGGAAAAACCAATACATTTCCACTACGAGAAGATTCGCTTTCTACAGAGGGCTTAATTACCGCAATGGCGTTATAGGCGCATACCTCGGCGCATCTACCACAAAAATTACATTTGGATAAATCTATTTGAGGAACAGGTATAGTGACTGGATAGCTCTTTTCAATTCGAGGTTTTAAAAAGATATAAGCATTGGGTTCCTCAACATCGCAATCGAGGAACTGAACCCCGTTAGAAATATCGATTCCCTTATTTGCTAAGGCAGAATTTCTAACGGGATGGATACTTATATTGAGAGAAAGTGCCAGATTTGTGGCGACAGTGGTTTTACCTGTGCCGCCCTTACCACTGGCAACAGAAATTATCATTTGAGAATCTGTTATTTTATGGGTTTAAATTCAGGCGCGGACCATCCGCGAGCCACACTTAGGGCAATTTACTGAATAACAGGGAGCACCTGCTTTATGCGAAACCTTGGCTCCACAACTGGGACAGACACACTCGCCTCCTGGCCCTGCACCAGGACGGTTACCGCCCATCCTACCTCTACCGCCTCCGCGGCCCATTCCCCTGCCCCTACCTGTTCCAGGCCCTTGACCAGAAGGTCCGGTTCCATCTCCAAATGGCATAATTTACCTCCTTTATCTATCTGGAAGCGAAATTGCTTCGTTTGGGCACTCGTTTACACAAGCACCACATTCTACACATTCATCGTTATTTATAACTGCTTTATCGTTCTGTATCTTTATTGCATTGACAGGACAAATCTCTACACAAATTTTGCATCCAGTACATTTCTCTTTATCTACAATAGCTGCCATACTTCACTCCTCCGTTTTTTTATCTTTATCCAATTCTTCAATCTTTTGAGTAATTTGTTTCAGCTGCTCCTCCATTACTTTAGCCTGCTCCTTTAATATCTTCAGTTCTTCGTTTTTATTCACAGGTGGGCTCTGAGGCTGAGATGCTGCTCCTCTACCCATGCCTCGACCACCTCCCATTCCCATTCCAAAGTGAGCAGCTACATTAGGTCCACCAACTGAAGAAGAAAATTCTCCTTTTTTATATTTTTCTATTGCTTCAGAAACTTTCCCACTTACTCCGATAATTATCTTTATCCCCGCTGCCTGCAAGGTAGCAAAGGCATTGGGACCGACATTGCCGGTTAACACTACGCCTACGCCTTTATTAACCATAAGTTGACCCGATTGGATACCCGCTCCTCCGCCTGCACTAACGCTAGGATTCTGGGCTGCCTCAAATTCTAATGTATCCGGATCAACAATAATAAAATATTGACAGCGACCAAATCTAGGGTCAACCAGAGATTCTAAATTATTGCCTTGTGCGGTTACGCAGATTTTCATTGATTTTCCTCCTCAGGGTGCTCACATTCGGTTTTTTCTATACCATACCCTCTACCTGAACCAGGCCGGCATAAACTCTCACCGCCTTCAAGAGTGCCCTTAATTATCTTATCGACCACCTCATCTATGCTGCCGCTTACCCCCATTATCGTCTGAATCCCTGCCTGGGCAAATAACCCCTCTGCCCTATGACCCATACCACCGGCAATAATACAGTCCACTCCCCTTTTATGAAGAAATTCAGGTAAGAATCCAGGATGATGCCCGGGATTAGCGATGGTTTGCTTATTTATTAATTTTCCACTATCAATATCAACAATCGTAAATGATGGACACCTCCCAAAGTGAGCGGATACAAAATCTGCGTCAGTGGAAATAGCTATTCGCAAAATCTATCCCCCCTTTTTATTTTAGTTTCTGTTAACTTAGGTTTTATTTTCAGTATCGGTTGCGTGACGTTATATTACCGATACCTAATACCGCAGCCGACAACCTACTTCATTTTAAGTTAACAGTGTCTTATTTTATCCAGTCTTTTTAGTTTTGGCTTGAGATTCCAATTCCTTTATGTGCTGATTTATGGAATTAATCTCTTCCTGCATAGCCTGAGCTTGTTGTTTCAACATCTCTGCCTCTTGCTGGGGCGTAATCTCAGCACCCACAGGATTATAGGGGTATGCATAAGGCGCTCCATAATAAGGATATGCACCCCGACCTCCCCAGGCAGGAAGGCCTTGTGCCGCCCTTGCCCAACCAGGAAGTCCAGTGGCATAATACCAATTTCTCCTGCCTCTACCACCTCTACCATAAAATCCCCTACCTCTGCCCCAGCCAAAATATCCGCCGCCGGGAATAGGATTCATATAGCCGGGCACAGAATAACCCGCGCAGTATCCCGCTGCTCGTCCAGTCATTGGTCCCAATCCCGCTGGACCGGTTCCGTCTCCACCTGGCATTTCAATCACCTCCCTTATTTATTATTCTCTTGGCACTTCTCGCATAACCCAAGAAACTGAATCTGATGATTATTAATATCGAAATTATACTTTCTGGAAAGTTCCTTTTCTGTTTTACTTACCAATTCCTTTTCCTGGTCAATAAAATTCGTATAATCAATTACCCTGCCGCAATTTGTGCATACTAAATGATGATGATGTTTTGTTACTTTTGGACCTTGGCTTAGTTCATACCTTGCCCTGCCATCACCGAAGTCAAATTTAAAAACCAAGCCCATATTTACTAAAATCTCCAGGGTTCTATATATTGTAGTCAGGCCAATAGCCGCATACTTCTTATGTACCTCAAGATATATATCCTCAGCGCTTAGATGTTTATCCGTTTTATTTAAGAGATCCAGAATCGCTTGGCGAGGAACGGTTATTCTGAAACCAGCATCTTGAAAATGGTTAAACCACCAACGCGGCCCTCTTTCAAAACCATGCGGCATTCAAAACCTCCTTAGTTATTGAAAATGATTTCCATTATCAAATATAACATAAAAAAAGATATTTGTCAAGCCTTAATTATATGTCTTTAATAAGCTTATCCTCTCTTTCCAAAAATTGCCGTTCCAATCCTTATCAGATTTGCCCCTTCCTGGATGGCAATCCGGTAAGAATCAGACATCCCCATTGAAAGATACTTCATATCTACCCCAGGCAGATTTAAAGATTTTATCCGCTCAAACAGCTGCCATGTATCTTTAAAAAAGGGGCGCAATTCCTCTGGATTTTTCAAAAACGGCCCCATGGTCATAAGACCGAGTATCTTAATATGCTTCAACTTGATAATCTCTCTAATAAATGGTTCTACATCCTCAGGAAATATGCCGAATTTCTGTCTTTCGCGAGCACAATTCACCTCAATTAAAACCGGCACCACTCTGTTTCTTAACTGACAAGCCTTATCGATCTCCTCAGCGATCTTGAGGGAATCTACAGTCTCAATCATATCAAAAATCTCAACTGCCCGCTTTACTTTATTGCTCTGCAGGTGCCCGATAAAATGCCACTTAACTGCCCTGCCAATAATCTTAAATTTATCCTCTGCCTCCCGGACATAGTTCTCCCCAACAATCTTAATGCCTGCCTCAACTGCCTGCTGGATTTCTCCAATACTCCTTGCCTTGGCTGCCAGAACCATCTGGACACCTGCAGGCAATTGACCAGATATTTCCCTTATATTCTCCTTAATCATACTGTTCATTTTACCTCAAACAAAAACCTCCTGCAAGCATCTATTCGCCCCCCTTTTTCATCTTTAAATCTTCCGAGTTCCTCAACCTAACGAATATAAATCAAGCTTTAATTTACTGTGGGCAATTGCTAGCCATCTACCTACAGTCGCTTTAAAGCTGGGGTTACTAAGTTGAGTTTATCTTGGATTCGTTAACTTGAGAATTTGGAATAATCTGCCTTGAGTCAGCTCCAGTTTAAATCTTCCGAATTCTTCAACCTAACGAATATAAATCAGACTTTAACTTAGCCAGCCTGGTTTATAACCGGCTTACAGGCAGAAGGCTAATTCTTCGTCTTTAGGTTTGAACTTTTAAATCCTCCGCAAGCATCTATTCGCTCCCCTTTTTCATCTTGAAATCTTCCGAGTTCCTCAACCTAACGAATATAAATCAAGCTTTAATTTACTGTG
>CAZQEY010000004.1:0-19947 GCA_964592485.1 uncultured Planctomycetales bacterium | reverse complement strand
TTATAACCGGCTTACAGGCAGAAGGCTAATTCTTCGTCTTTAGGTTTGAACTTTTTAAAAAACCCCTGCAACTTATCTATTCGCCTTCGCTCTCTCATATGTAAACAACGGCGGGGCTTCCGCTGAAGGTTAATGGTAAATTTGATAAATTCATATCTACAGCATACCTTTGACGTATTTACCAATAGATAAACAGGCGGTTAACCCTGGAGACTCAATACCTATTAGATTAATTAAACCAGGGAACCCCCTCTTCTCTTCGTGGATGATAACAAAATCCTTTACAGGTTCACCGGATTCCTGAAGTTTTGGCCTAATGCCAGCCATATCCGGGCTTAAGTCATCAAGCTCTATGAAAGGAAGAAACGCCTTTGCAGATTGATAAAATTTGGTTGCATGCGATGAGTCTACATCGTAATTAATCTCATCTACATAGAAGGCATTGGGGCCAAGTTTGAGTTGTCCTTGAAGGTCCATTACTGTATGGATACCTAAGCTGGTCTGTTGGGGTATAGGATATACCAATTGTCTGACAAACTTAGACTTGTTCCCTTTTACTCGGAAATACTCACCCTTACAGTAGTGCAATTTATAGCCGGCCCCTTTAATATCTATCCCGACCATCTGGGCAATTTTATCTGAGTAGAGTCCAGAGCTATTAATGAAAACTGGGGCGGACAAAGTCAACCTTTGCCCATCAGCATCGCGAATATCAATCTGATAACCCTCTTTTTTCTTCTCAATCCCGAAAACTTCGCAGTTATAAGCAAATATAGCCCCTTTTCCTTTAGCTGAAGATTCAAGGTATTTCATTAATTGATGGGTATCAATAATACCTGTTGAAGGAGAATGTATGGCGCAAATTGCCTGAATAGACGGTTCAATCTTTTCTATCTGGTTCTTAGTCAGTAAATTTAAGTCTTCGATATCATTATTTTTGCCCTGGATAATGAGCCTCTCTAAATCCGCAACCTCTGCATCATTATTAGCTACAATTAATTTACCCAATCGTTTATGAGCGATATTCCGTTCCTCGCACAGTTGATAAAGGAGCCGCTTTCCTTCTACGCAAAACCTTGCCTTCAAAGAATCTTTCGGATAATAGAGTCCGGAGTGGATAACCTCGCTATTGCGGCTTGAGGTCTCTTGACCGAAAGTAAGATGCCGCTCAATAACTACTACATCTGTATCTTCGTGAGCGACCTCAGCGGCAATTGCCAGACCAACAACACCTGCACCTACAATAACCACATCTATATTCTGCATATCACTGCCATTTTACCTCAAACAAAAAAATCCTGCAAGCTATCTATTAATCCCTCTCTCTTTCATCCTGAGATTAAATACGCTACTTTGACCGTCTCGCTATACATATATCTGTCCTATTGAAAGATTAAAATTATGGACAAGGAAAATAAATCGTGATATTCTCTTAAGCAGCAAGATTACACATTCTTAAAATGGCTGAATCCTTATCATTTCCTGAACATTTTCTTTGGGGAAGCGCTACTTCTTCCTATCAGGTAGAAGGCCAAAATACCAATAATGATTGGTATACCTGGGAAAAGGATTTAAGGGTCCCCTATCCCTGCGGCCAAGCAGTGGATTCCTATCATCGGTTTAAAGAAGATTTTGACTTCATAAAATCCTTAGGCCAGAACGCCCACCGCTTTTCTCTTGAGTGGAGTAGAATACAACCGCAGCAGAATCAATTCAGCGCCAAAGAAATAGAACATTACCAGAATGTATTGCTATCCTTAAAAGAAAGAAATATTAAAACAATTGTTACCCTCCATCATTTTACCAATCCTCTCTGGTTCTATCAAAATGGCTGCTGGTTAAATCCGCGCTCTCCGGAATATTTTGCCGAGTATATAAATAAGGTAACCGAAAAGTTTTCTGATTTAGTTGACTATTGGATTACGATTAATGAACCGTTGGTTTATATCTATACTTCCTACATAAAGGGCATCTGGCCCCCCGGAGAAAAGTCATACAAGAAGGCATCGCAGGTTTTAGAGAATTTAACCAAAGCACATCTTAAGGCCTATGAGATTATCCATAAAAATTGCAAAGCGGCAAAGGTTTCCATCGCCAAAAATATGAGAATGTTCAGCCCTTGCTTTAGTTACAATTTCGGGCAGAATGCAATCCCTGCCTTTATGAGGAACAGGGTGTTTAATTTTAACCTCCTGGAGGCTCTTTTTAAAAAAGAGAGTATGGATTTTATCGGGCTTAATTATTATGCACAGGATTTTTTAAGATTCTCATTTAAAAATATCTTTGGCAAAGAATGCTCCTGTTCGCACCATCCGAACAGAAGGAATTCTTTAGGCTGGCTTGTATCTCCCAAGGGGATACTTTATATTCTTATGAGCCTTGAGAGGCTTAACCTGCCGATAATCATTACCGAGAACGGAACCAGCGAAAATCAAGACTATCTTTACGAAGATTATTTAAGGAAGCACTTATTTTACGTGGCTCGGGCCATCCAAAAAGGGGTAAATGTTATCGGCTATATCTGGTGGTCTTTAATCGATAATTTTGAATGGGATATGGGCTATAATGCTAAATTCGGTTTGCTTGCCGTTGATAAGGACCTGAATAGAAACATAAAGCCTTTTGCCTATGTATATAAACAGATTTGCACCAGCAACAGAGTAGTCTATGATTAACCTGGAAAACATCTTATCTAAATTCCCTGTCTTTTCTTCTTTAAATAAAACGGGCTTAAAGGAACTTGCCGGTATATCTTATTTAAAGGAGTTTAAAAAGGGGCAAATTATCTATAGAGAAAACGACTCCCCTGATAACCTTAATATCGTTATCTTCGGCAGAATCAAGACTTATACGCAGGCCTCCTTAAAGGAAGGAAGAATCCTGGAGTTTCTTTATAAGGGAACCTGTTTTGGAATAATCTCTCTTTTAACTAACCAGCCTCACTCCGTCACTGCCGAAGCAGCCAATGATGCCTTGGTAGCTAGAGTTCCCAAAGATAAATTCACCGAATTCTTAAATAAATACCCGCTCCTGGCGGTTGAGTTTTCCAAGATACTTTCCCGAAGGGTCAAGAAAAGAGCCGACAAAGATAAGAATATTTTCGAAAGCCTGATAATCTGCGTATATAGCCTAAAGGAGAGAATAGGGAAATCCGGCTACAGTTTAGTCTTAGCAAAGGCGTTGAGGCAGGAATCAGGCAAGAAGGTCATTGCCATTGAATTTAAGAATAAAAGGGAGGGCTTCTGTTTGCCATCCCCAAATAGAATTCTTGAGATTAACAAATTTACTGAATCTACATTTAATCGGTTCTTAGAAGAGAGGTGGGGATTTGATTATTTAAGAATTTATTATAAACCCGGTTCAGCATATGCTTCTAAAACTATTCCTTTATTCCTAAGTTTACTTACCCAAATCTACAATTTTATAATTTTAGACCTCCCCCCTTCCCGTGATTCTTTAATCGCTATGTCGCTTTTTCAATCAGATTTTACTCATTTTTTTTCTGATAAAGAACACGGTTATTTAAGGAAGATTCAACAGGAAATCGCTTTTCTGAAAAATACTTATCGAATCAAAGAGGATGCGGTCAAGATAATTGTAATAGAGTCTTGCGTAAACAACTTATTCGAGGAGGGTCAAAGCAAAAGCCAAAGCAAAAGCAAAGGCCGTCTTGCAAAAAGTGCCCTATCGCAGCATATCTCGCCCAACATTTTCGCTACACTTCCCCGTTTTAAAAAAACAGACATTTCCAAAGTAATAGAAAGTTACCCCGCTACGCCCTATGCCAAGGCCATAAGAAGGATTGCCCGGGAGCTTGCCTCGGTTAGAATTGGCTTAGCTTTAGGAAGTGGCGCGGCTTTTGCATTTGCTCATATTGGGGTGCTAAAAGTTTTACAAGAACATAACTTGGATATCGACCTTGTATCCGGTTCAAGTATGGGAGCAATAATTGCCGCCATCTGGGGATTAGGAAACGATTGGCAGCAGATAAAAAAGCAGGTCCAGAAATTTAAATACTTTCCCGCATTTTCCTTTTTTGATATATGTTTATCCAAAAAATCTTTCTTCAGGGGCGGCAACCTTAAGAGAATTCTTAAGCAAATCTTTGGTAATTATACTTTTTACGACCTTAAACGGCCGATCTTGATAACCTCTTTTGATTTTATAAGAAGGCAGCCTCATGTCTTCTCTGAAGGAAAATTCTTAATTCACCAGGCAGTATTAGCCAGTTGCTCAATGCCGGGTATATTTGAGCCGCTGAGGAATCGGGAAGAGCTATTTTTAGACGGAGGGATTCTTAATCCTTTACCGGTAGGGTGTCTGATTAAACAGGGAATCAAAAAAATTATATCTGTTAACGTTACTCCCTCTCAAGAGGAAATAAAAAGGGCATACGCAGAAAATAAGAATAAAAAAAGGCTAAATGTTCTTGACTTCATATTCGGCAGTATCGAAGCGATGCAACGAGAATTTATCCGCGATGCCGTATCTCTCTCGGATATTGCAATTCACCCTGAATTTAAGGATTCCCGATGGACTGATTTTAAAAAGATTGACTACTTTATTGCGCAGGGCCAGAAGGCCGCCTTAGAACAGATAGATAAGATTAAACAACTGCAGGAGATTTAGCTTTTTTAAATCCCGCCTCCACCATCGCGGAACACCCTGCTGGAATTGTCTTTATTTGCCAAGGGAAGCTTTGATAAATTCGCGGAATAACGGATGAGCCCGGTCAGGCTTGGATTTAAATTCCGGATGGAATTGGCAGGCGACAAACCAAGGATGGCCTTTTAACTCTATTATCTCCACCAAATTCTGCTCAGGGTTAAGCCCCGAAAAAACCATCCCGCTTTTCTGCATAAGTTCCCGATACTTATTATTAAACTCATAACGATGGCGATGACGCTCAAAGATTTTATCCTTTTTATAAGCAGAAAAAGCCTTAGTTCCTTTTTTCAATTTACACTCATATGCACCTAAGCGCATAGTAGCGCCCTTATCTTTGATTTTCTTCTGTTCCTCAAGCAAACTTATCACAGGATATTTTGTGTTTTTATTGAATTCCGTAGAATTTGCCTGTTTTAATCCGCAGACATTGCGTGCAAATTCAATTACTGCTGTCTGCATTCCTAAACACAAACCCAAAAATGGAATATTGTTTTCTCTGGCAAACTGGATTGCCTCAATCTTGCCCTCTATCCCCCTCTGCCCAAATCCACCCGGAATAAGAATAC
Source organism: uncultured Planctomycetales bacterium (assembly GCA_964592485.1). Lineage (GTDB taxonomy): Bacteria > Omnitrophota > Gorgyraeia > Gygaellales > JAHJCI01 > CAZQEY01. The sequence goes on along the minus strand of CAZQEY010000004.1, from coordinate 14,713 downwards.
CCTTCGCATCCTTAAGATACTTCTGCGCTCCATTATTTTCAATATCCTCTGACTCAACCTTCCCTATTACCAACTGTGCATCATTTGCAATTGCCCCGTGAACCAAGGCTTCATATATTGACTTATAGGAATCCTGAAGAGTTATATATTTACCCACCACTACTATCTTGACCTTCTTGGTTGGCCGCTTAAGCTTACTTATAACATTGCTCTCCCAATCGGATAAATCTCCATTCTTACACTTTAGATTAAACAGCCTCATAATAAGCGTATCCAGTCCTTCTTTCTTAAGCCTGATAGGAACCTCATAAATACTCTTTACATCTACAGCCGGTATTACTGCCTCGCGGTCCACATTACAGAAAAGCGCTATCTTCTCGCGCGCCTCTTTGGTAATCACTTTTTCCGTCCTGCAGATAATAATATCGGGCATAATCCCAATCTCACGAAGGGTGCTTACACTATGTTGGGTAGGCTTGGTTTTAATTTCACCAGCTGATTTTATAAAGGGGACTAAGGTCACATGGATATTTATTGCATAATCCCTTCCCGATTCAAGCCGCAGTTGTCTTATTGCCTCTAAAAATGGCAGGCCTTCAATATCGCCGACCGTGCCCCCTATTTCAACAATGACCACATCCGGCCTCTGACTATAAGTCACCTTCTTGATACTATTCTTTATCTCATCGGTAATATGGGGGATTATTTGAACCGTCTTGCCAAGGTAATCCCCTCTTCTTTCCTTAGTGATAACCGAATGGTAGATTTTGCCGGTAGTAATATTGTTGTCCATAGTTAATTTGGCATTGGTAAAACGCTCGTAGTGACCTAAATCCAGGTCCGTTTCTGCTCCATCATCAGTAACATAAACTTCGCCGTGCTGATAGGGATTCATTGTTCCGGGGTCGACATTTATATAGGGGTCGCACTTAATCAGAGTTACCCTTAATCCCATTGACTCCAGAAGCTTGCCGATTGAGGCAGAAGAAATACCTTTCCCTAAACTTGAAACCACTCCTCCGGTTACAAAAATATATTTAGCCATTATTCTGTCCTCTCTAATATATTTTTTGATAATCTCTTGGGAGGCATAACTGGATATTTTCCCGTAAAACAGGCGGTGCAGAATTCATCCTTTGGCAATAACATGGCCTCAAGCATCCCCTCAAGGCTCAAATACTTTAGGCTATTCAATCCGATAAAATCCCTTATCCATTCTACGCTATGGTTTGAGGCGATTAATTCCTTCTTGGTGGGGAAATCTATACCATAGAAACAGGGAAATCTGAGCGGCGGGCAGCTGACCCGCATATGAATTTCCTTAACCCCTGCCTCACGCAAGGTCTTAACCCTCACCCGGCTGGTAGTACCCCTCACAATAGAATCCTCTATAATGACTATGCGTTTATCTCTTAGAACATCCTTTATGGGATTAAGCTTTACCTTTACCCTGAAATCCCTGATAAACTGCGAAGGCTGAATGAAGGTCCTGCCGATATAATGATTCCTTATCATCCCTATCTCATAAGGAGTCCGGGATTCTTCTGCGAATCCGAGGGCGGCATAATTTCCCGAGTCCGGCACAGGCATAACCAAATCACAATCTAAGGGGCCTTCGCAAGCAAGCCGCCTTCCTAAACGCCTGCGTGTTAAATACACATTCTTCCCGAAGATATTACTATCCGGCCTGGCAAAGTAGATATATTCAAAAATACATAAGGCGTGCCTAGTTCCAGCAAAAGGTTTTATTGATTCCATGCCGTCATCACTAATAAATACTATTTCCCCGGGCTCTACTTCCCGGATATATTGAGCCTGGATTAAATCCAGGGCGCAGGTCTCACTTGCTAAAACATATGCTCCATCCAGCTTGCCAATACACAAAGGCCTCCATCCATAAGGGTCTCTTGCGCCAATCAAGGAATTATTAAGCATCAATACAAGCGAATAAGCCCCTTCCAGCTGAGATAAGGTATTAACCACCCTCGCCCCTGCATCCTTTTCCTCTGATTTCACTAAAAGATGCGCGATTATCTCAGAATCCATTGTGGTCTGAAAAATCGAACCCCTTTCTTCCAGAGCCTTATGCAGCTTCAAGGTGTTGGTAAGATTTCCATTATGAGCAATTGCTATATAGTCTTTTATGTGTTTTACCAGGAACGGCTGGATATTCTTTGCCTGACTGGCTCCGGTAGTAGAATAACGGTTATGACCCACAGCCAATTGACCCCGCAAGGATTTTATTGTCTTCTCGTCGAATACATCGCCGACTACCCCCATTCCCTTATGCTGCCTTACCTTTTTACCGTCATAAGCGACTATCCCCGCACTCTCCTCGCCTCTATGCTGTAACGCGTACAACCCAAGATAGGTAAGCCTGGCAGCATCCTTATGTTTATATATTCCGAATATACCGCACATTTTCTTACTCTGTTAAACTAATCTTCAGAATTAAGGATTAAGTCGCTCGCTTTAAGTATTAAGTTTTTATCTTACTTAATCCTTACCACTTACTACTTAACCCTGATCTGTATTCCTTTTTTTCTGAGGTATTGCTTGGCTTCCTGGATAGAATACTTTCCATAATGAAAAATGGAAGCCGCCAGGGCCGCATCGGCTTTCCCCTCAGTAAAAGCCTGATAAAGATGCCCCAGGTTACCCGCTCCCCCGGAAGCAATTACAGGTATATTAACCGCCTCTGATATTGCCCTAGTCAGTTCTAAATCATATCCGTCACGCGTCCCGTCACGGTCCATGCTGGTAAGCAGAATCTCTCCTGCTCCCAGGTCCCGTACCCTCTTCGCCCACTCTATAGCACCCAGTTTGGTGGGTTTACTTCCGCTATAAATATAAACCTCCCACTTCAACTCCTGCCTTTTGCTTTCCTCTTCTTGCTTCCTTTTTGCATCTATAGCCACCACAATACATTGACTGCCAAACTCCTTAGACGATTCTTTGATTAAATCAGGATTCTCCACTGCCGCCGTATTTAAGGAAACCTTATCTGCTCCTGATTTAAGCAGAACTCTTATATCCTCTAAGCCACTTATGCCTCCGCCCACAGTTAGGGGAATAAAAACCTGCTCTGCGCAGCGCCTTACCATCTCTAATATTGTAGGCCGCTGTTCAATACTGGCGGTTATATCCAGGAAGACTATCTCATCAGCCCCCTCGCGTGAATATACAGAGGCTGACTCAACCGGGTCTCCGGCGTCTTTGAGGTCCAGGAAATTAATTCCCTTTACCACCCGCCCGTCCTTGACATCCAGGCAGGGTATAATCCTTTTAGCCAACATAGCTACAGAAATTATCCAGAAATTTTAAACCGCGCTCTGCGCTCTTCTCGGGGTGGAATTGTACACCCCAAACATTATCTTTATTTACCACCGAACTGAATTCCAAACCGTATTCTGTTCTGCCAATCACAACTTTTTTATCATCGGGTTCTACGTAATAAGAATGGGCGAAGTAAAAATAGGAGCCGTCCGGAATACCCTGAAATAAATCCGGCTTGCCGTAATTGTCTTTGGGTCTGTTTATACTTACCTGATTCCAACCCATATGAGGTATTTTCGAAACATCACCGAACCGCTTCGCCTTACCCTTAATAACATTCAGGCCCTTACAGATTCCGTGCTCTTTGCTTTCAGTAAACAATAACTGCAATCCTAAGCAGATTCCCAGAAACGGCTTACCTGCCTCAATACTCCTTAAGATGGAAGGCAGGATACTCTGCTTTTTAAGATTCTCTATACCCTGGCCGAATGCTCCCACGCCGGGTAAAACTATTGCCTTTGCTTGAGTTACTTTCTGAGGGTCATTGGTAACCTCGACCTCTGCACCAATAGCCTCAAGGGCCTTGCTTACGCTTCTTAAATTCCCTAAACCATAATCAATAACTACTATCACGCCTCACTCCCACTCTATTGTGCTTGGTGGTTTGGATGAAATATCATACACAACCCGGTTTATGCCCTTGACCTCATTTATAATACGGTTAGAGATTCTTTCCAATAATCTGCTTGAGAGCTTTGCCCAATTAGCAGTCATTGCATCGAGGCTCGTAACCACTCTTACGGCTACCACATTTTCATAAGTTCTCTGGTCTCCCATAACCCCGACTGTCTTTATGGGCAGGAGCACACAGAATGACTGCCATAATTTCCGGTAAAGATTCGCCCGTTTTATCTCATTTATCAAAATCCAATCTGCCTGACGCAGGATATCCAGTCTCTCTTCAGTAACAGCGCCAATCATCCTGACCGCCAATCCGGGTCCCGGAAAAGGCTGCCTGTAAATTATCTCATCCGGCATGCCTAATTCTTTGCCTGCTAATCTTACCTCATCCTTAAATAAATATTTAAGCGGCTCTATTAACTTAAAATTCAAACGCCTCGGCAGCCCTCCCACATTATGGTGCGTCTTTATAGTTGCCGACGGCCCGCCAAAAGCTGACCTTGATTCAATTACGTCCGGGTATAATGTGCCTTGAGCCAGAAAATTTATTCTTCCCAGTTTTTTAGCCTCTCTTTCAAACACCTCTATGAATAGCCTTCCGATTATCTTGCGCTTCTGCTCCGGATTCTTAATCCCTTTTAGCGCCTTAAGAAATACGTCTTTTGCGTCCACCATCTTTAAGTTAATCTTATAGCGCCCCTTAAATCTTTGCTGAACTAACCTGGCTTCATCCTTACGCAGTAAGCCATTGTCAATAAATATGGCTATCAGTTTTTTCCCGACGGCTTTATGCAGTAATACTGCCAGGACAGAGGAATCAACTCCCCCGCTTAAAGCGCAGAGAACCTTATCCCTGCCTATTTTCTGCCTTAGCTGTTTAATCGAATTCCCGACAAACGAATGTATATCCCAAGAAGGCCTGCAGCCTGCAATGCCTGTTAAAAAGTCTCTTAATATCTTTTTGCCTTTTGGCGTATGAACTACCTCCGGATGAAACTGCACTCCGTAGAGTCTTTTCTTTGCATTCCCCATAGCGGCAATAACAGTATTATCGGTGGAACCGATTATCCTGAAACCATGGGGGAGTTTTACAATCTTATCCCCGTGGCTCATCCAGGCTATTTCCTGTTTTGATAAACCATTAAATATTTTATCAGCAGATTTAACCTTAAGTATTGTCTTTCCGTATTCCCTGGCTTGGGCCTTGTTGACCTTGCCTCCTAAACACTTGGCCATAAACTGAGCACCGTAGCATATGCCGAGTATGGGAATGCCAATATTAAAAATTTGCCTATCGCACATAGGGCTTTCTCTTAATGTAACGGTGGCAGGCCCTCCAGATAAAATAATAGCACAAGGAGAACGTCTGAGAAGTTCAGAAGCACTAATATTGTGGGAAACTATCTCAGAATAAATCCTGCACTCCCTTACGCGTCTTGCAATGAGATGGGTATATTGGGAGCCGAAATCTATGATAGCTACCCAATCCCTGTTATCCCCTGGATTCATTCTCTGTTTCATAGGTAGAATAGTAGTAAGGAGTAAAAGCCTGGAATTCCGCTCCGCAGGTATCAACCAGCTTAAACGTCGGCAGTATGCCCCTTTGTTTACGTAATTTATATATCAAGCCCTCATCCATTTTTAAAAGCCTGGCTAATTGCCTGTCGGAAAAACCGTATTCTTTACACTTGCGAATAAGCTTTGTGGGGATTCTTGATTTATGTTTTATCTTTAATGAAGCAACCTCCCTTTCTAAGTCTACAATTTCCTTAATATTATGCAGGAACCACCTGTCTATCCTGGTCAATTCATAAATCTCATCCAGCCCCATCCCTTTTTTCAGGGCGTATTTTATAAAAAACACCCTTTCCGCATTGGGGACTTTCAGTTTATTCATTAGCATTTCGTCCGAAGGCTCAGAACTTAAATCCTCTAATCCGAACACCCCGATTTCCAAAGAACGCAGACCCTTTTGTAGGGCTTCCTTAAACGTCCTCCCGATAGCCATTGCCTCGCCTACGGATTTCATTGATATGGTCAAAATCGGCTCTGCTTCAGGAAATTTCTCAAAGGTAAACCGGGGGATTTTGACCACGCAGTAATCAATAGTCGGCTCAAAACAGGCCGGCGTTTCTTTAGTGATATCATTGGGTATCTCATCCAGTGTATATCCTACGGCTAACTTTGCCGCAATCTTGGCTATAGGAAAACCCGTGGCCTTAGAGGCTAAAGCAGAACTCCTGGATACGCGGGGGTTCATCTCTATGATAACCATTCTACCACTATCAGTATTTACTGCAAACTGTATATTAGAGCCGCCGGTTTCAACCCCTATTTCCCTGATGCAGGCAATGGATGCATCGCGCATCCTTTGATATTCCTTATCAGTCAAGGTCTGGGCAGGCGCAACAGTGATGCTGTCGCCCGTATGAATTCCCATTGGGTCAAAATTCTCGATTGAACAGATAATTACTACATTGTCCTTCAAATCGCGCATTACCTCTAACTCGAATTCCTTCCAACCAATGACCGACTCCTCAATCAGAATCTCGCTAATCATACTTGCATCCAGGCCTCTTTTGGCAACCGCCTTAAATTCCTCCCTATTGTAGGCTACGCCTCCGCCTGTGCCCCCAAGGGTAAAACTCGGGCGGATAATGACAGGAAAACCCACCCTTTCTGCTACCCCATATGCCTCCTTAAGATTATAAGCCTTGCCGCTTCTGGGCAGGTCTAAGCCGATTTTCTGCATTGCCTCCTTAAATAATTCCCTGTCCTCTGCCTTCTTGATTGCCTTGATGTTCGCTCCGATAACCTCAACCTTGTATCTATCCAAAACCCCTGTTTGGGCTACAGCAACAGTAACATTTAGAGCTGTCTGCCCGCCCAATGTAGGTAATATAGCATCAGGTTTTTCCTCTTGAATTATCTTCTCTACCACCTCCGGCGTAATTGGCTCAACATAAGTCCTGTCAGCCATATCGGGGTCAGTCATAATCGTCGCCGGGTTGCTATTCAGCAAAATAACCTTAAAACCCTCAAGCCTAAGGACCTTGCAGGCTTGTGTGCCGGAATAGTCAAACTCACAGGCCTGTCCAATTACAATCGGGCCTGAGCCGATAACTAATATCTTTTTAATATCGTTCCTTTTAGGCATGTTTTAGTTATAAGTTATAAGTAGTAAGTATTAAGCCTTAACTTAATCCTTACTACTTAATCCTTACTCCATTAATCTAATAAATTCTTTAAATAAATACTTTGCATCATTAGGGCCCGGGCCAGCCTCAGGATGGAATTGGACCGAGAATACGGGTAATTCCTTATGCCGGATTCCCTCTAAGGTGTTATCATTCAGATTAATATGCGTAATCTCAATATCCTTTTTATTCAAAGATTCTATATCCACGCAGAAACCGTGATTCTGAACAGTTATGGCTACCTTGCCTGTTTTTAAATCCTTTACCGGATGATTAGCTCCGTGATGACCGAACTTAAGTTTATATGTCTTTCCGCCTAAGGCTAATCCCAACATCTGATGCCCTAAGCAAATGCCAAAAATCGGTAATTTCCCGATTAATTTCTTTACAGTATTCACTACATAGGGAACGCCTTCCGGGTCTCCCGGACCATTAGATAGTAAAACCCCGTCCGGCCTTATATCTAAGATTTGTTTAACCTCGGTCTTTGCCGGAACCACAACCACCTGGCATCCATTTTTAACCAATTCTCTTAAAATGTTAAACTTAACCCCGCAGTTAATAACTACCACTTTATATTTACCTTCTTCATTCCAATTTTCTACTCTACCAGAGGTAACCTCTTTTACCAAATCCCTGCCTATGAGTCCGGGTGAAGCCTTGACTTTTCGCACTAAACTCTCAATCCCAAGGTCCTTAGTAGAAATTATTGCCCTCATTGCCCCTTGCAACCTGATATGGCGGGTAAGCGCACGCGTATCTATACCCTCTATGCCCAATATATTATTCTCCTTAAGATACTCACCGAGGCTCTTTTGCGAGCGCCAACTACTGGCAATACGGCTACATTCCCGAACCACAAATCCTGATACATGCGGCTTACCTGATTCAACATCCTCTGAATTTATACCGTAGTTGCCGATAAGCGGATAGGTCATAGCAACAATCTGGCCTTTGTAGGAAGGGTCAGTGAGGACTTCCTGATAGCCGGCCATGCTGGTATTAAATACTACCTCGCCATAGGCCTCACCTATTGCGCCGAAGGCTGTGCCCTTGAATATTGTCCCGTCTTCTAAGGCTAAAATCGCTTCTTTAATCTTGGTCATAAAATAAAAAAACGTTTGTCAGCCGATAACCCGACTTCCAAACGCCTTTGTTTTTATTTAGTAATTCTACCCCGAACTACCAATCAAGTATAGCATACTTTCAGGGCATGTCAAATGTTTTATGCTCAAAAATTAAGCAGCCAAAAAACAAAAGCCCTCTAGAAGTTCAATTCCAGAGGGCTAAAGTGATATGTCTTCAAGACACAGAACCATTGATTAGTGGTTATTTCTTCTTTGTCTTTTTTATATTTAGATTAATGCCTTTAATCTCGTTTAAAAGACTTAGTGCTTTTTTGGGATATGCCCCTTTTCTCTTAGGAGTATTTGCTACAATCCTGCCCAATTCATAGTATAACTTTTCTCTCTGTAAGGTGAGAGTCATAACCTTTAACATCTTTTTTCCTTCTTCAGATTTATCTTTAATGTAAACCTCTCCCTTTTTAACTGCACGAACAGTATCCTCTGAAACCCTATCCAAGTCCTTTTTGACAATTTTCCATAACCTATCTATCTTCTTCTCAAACGCCTTTCTTTTCATCTTACCTCCTTTTTACTTAGTTTACCTTAAACAAAAGTCATTTGCAAGTTCAATTAACAGGAGACCAAATGGAAACATCCTGCTTCGTACTTCAATATGTAAACTTAAGATGTGACTTGGTGGGATAGTCCGCCGAAGCCCTCTTCTTTCATCAGCGTTTTTTATATAATCCGATTAATTCCGCCTTGTCCAACATATGGCCCTGCATTACCTTCTCTAAACTCTTCTTATCGATTCCCTCCTTCAAGCCAAGCTGTTTATCCAGGGCATATATCTTAAAGAAGTAGCGATGAGTGCCGGAGGGCGGACACGGACCTCCGTAATCTCTCCTGCCGAAGCTATTAATACCCTGTTTCCCGGGAATGCTATTTTCATCAATGCGCGCGACAGGAGCAATATCATAAACAACCCAATGAACCCAGGTTCCCATAGGCGCATCGGGGTCATCCATAATCAAGGCTAAGCTTTTGGCTCCTTCAGGAGTATCCTCAATAATCAGCGCAGGGTTTATATCCTCACCCTGACAGGTGAATTTAGAAGGTATCATCTCATTGTTTTTAAATTCAGGACTTGTTAACTTCATATTGCCGCCTCCTTTCTCTGCTTCCAGAAAATACACCCCAAAAACAAAAACTATCAACAAAACAATAATTACCCTTTTTATAGCCAAAGCTCCCACTCGCCCTCCTGCTTATTCTACCCTAAACAAAAACTAAATTCAAGCTGCAAAAACCTATCTCTACCGGAAAAGCTATATAATACATCTGGGGATTCCGTTTAAGATTTTAATTTAGCTTTTCTCCACTTTATAAATTCACCAAATGCATCTAACATTCCAAGAACGAATGCGATAATTATTAATCTCAATATGTTAGCATCCATTAATTCATGCTCTATCATAAATTCGTCCTTCAGGTGAAAGGCGATAGTAAGAACTATCATCCACAGGAATAATTTGTATTCTTTACTTTTATGCAAGCGCCTGAAGCTAAAAGACCATTTTTCTCCTTCTTTATAAGGGAAAACTGTAGGGAAAATAGCCGGAACTCTTCTCTTATAATCATCATAAACTTCCTTAAATCTTTCTTCCAGCATTAATTCTTCACTCTTTATTGTTTTGTAATATATACTGGCCATTAAAATAATAAATAATGCTCCTAAAACATAGATTTTAAGCATTATCATAAACCCGATGGCAATAAGCATTGTGCCTAAATAAAGTGGATGCCTCAGGAAGGCATAAGGTCCGGAGGTGGTAAGCTTCTCCAGTTTTATCGCGTATCCGTTTGCCCATACCCGAATAAGTAAACCAATAACAATAAAGGGCGCGCCTATTCTCAATGAATTATCATCGGGAGTAGTAAAAAGCACGATAAATACACCAAAGGGATAGAGAACAGCAAAGCGGAATTTAAAACAGCGTTTTAATCTTTCCTGGATATTCATGCCTTTATTCTACCCCAAACAAAAACCCCCTGCAAGCCAATTCACAGAGGGTTAATTAGGGACACTTCTCTGATTGGCGCAAGAAATCCCCCCAATGTATTATTGCTATTGCTTATGCTCTCTGATTCTTGAATAATTCCTTAACTTTATTACTATTAAGGAAAACAATGACCCAAAGAACTAAGGCTCCGACAAGAAGCCAAAATATCATTCCACCGAACCAGGACCCGGCATCAAAAAATTCACTGCCAAACCCCATACTTGAAAAAGCTTCTTTAATCTGCGAGAAAATAAAACAGGCTATGAGAAAAATCATAAGGGAGCAAGATATAATAAAAATAACCCGCGCCGTAGGGCGTCGGTGACGGATTCCGTATCCCGCTACAAAGAAGGACGCTCCATATAAAAGTCCAATTAAGTAATATAAAACTTCCAACAAATTCTTATTCATAGAATACGAATATAATATTACGTATAAGCCAACGGTAAGCAAATATAATTCTATTAATATCCCGGTGAGCATGCCGAATATACCGATTAAACCTATTTTCTTATCAGGCCCCATCATAACCCTCCTTTTGCCCCATTCTACTCCAACCAAAAACCCTCCGCAAGTCAATTCACAGAGGGCTTAAAGAATCATCTATCCTTATTTTATTCTAGTTCGCTTTGGTATCTTTCCATTCTTAAAATGTTTATCAAGCCAACCATTCTTTACGTTCTCCCTTGAGTCAAAATGAGAAACATATGGTTTGATATCCAACAAAGGTGTATTATCCAATATATCCACTTCTGAAAACGTAATGATATTATTCTCTATCTTCTCTAATTTTACTATCGAAAATCCGAGATGATTTGGTCTCATTGGACCTCTTATAGCAAATATTCCATGAGGTTCATCTTCAAGAAATGGTTTACCAGTGAGCTTTTCTTCTTTTGCCCTGTCAAAATAATAGATTAAGATAAGGTGCGAAAAGCCCTCAATATCTTTAAGGCCTTCTTGGTATTCCGAGAATATCTCAATCTGACCAATAGCGCCTTTTTCAAACCTGCCTTGGATAGGTATTCCCTTTGGCTCTTTATACGGCGTATGAATTATTCCGATAGGTCTTATTTTAATTTCTTTATCCATCAGTTCTCCGTACCCGCTATTCTACCCCAAACAAAAACCCCCTGCAAGTTTATTCACAGAGGGCTAAAAATTTGTTTTGCGATAGATGCTGTTATAAGAAGTTATGTAAAATGTCTACGATTTGTCTACGTTTTTTAAAAAATACTAGCATGACCTAGTAAAAAGATAGAAGGCAAATTTACTATTCAGTAATATCTTGTTTATTGGGCTCTTCTGCCCCACTTCCGCCCTTAGGAGGTTCGCACTGTGAAGAATCTTGAGTATCAGAAGTTGGTTTTGGCTTGTATCCTTCTTGGATAATTTGGTCTTTTTTAGGTTGATATCCAGCTTTTTTTAACTCAAATGGAATATCTTTTTTGTTCTTTTCTTCCATCTCTACCCTCCTTTTTTAGGTATAACTCTAAAAAACTCTATGTATTTTATATCAGCATTTTTAATAATACAACCATCTGTATTCTCAATTCTTGATATAAATTTTCCCTGCTCTGTTTTCCATACCTCCTCAATGTATATATCATTTCCACCCGTAGAAGAGAAAGATTTCTCAGAAAAGAATCCACCTATGCGCGTGCCGTCTTTTAAAGTAATCAAAATCCATGCCGGAACTTCCCCGCTAAAATAATAATCCCATGCACTGGAAGTGAGAGCTATGTTTAAAAAAGTCTTTTTAATGATCTCGGATACAATATAACCAATCAGGATAGGCCCTACTAGTAAAACAATTATTGATAATAGCCACCACCAGCCTCTTTTATCATAAAGAAGCAACACCAACCAGAAAAATAAAGCATAGTTAATACAACTAAAAGTAATCGCCTGTAAAACTAAACTACCTTCGCTTTTTTCTTTTTCTAAGAATGGGGCAAATAAAGATATTACTTTAGAAATAATAAATCCTGGCATAATAAAAAGTATTATAATCAATAATGATTGTATAGATGTTGGCATTATTTCACTCCCTTAAGCTTTTTGTTATTTTGTAACAAATTACTTTGTATAAAGTATTATAAACTTAAGAATATCTTTTTTTGCTATCTTTTTATAAATTCATAAAAAATAGTTTTTTTGTCTTGATCAGTTTCCATTACTTTTATTATATTCATTGTTTTGTCAATGATTCCCATTCCGGATATTTCGGGTATGATGCCTAGCAAATGTCGTTTTTTTGCAGGTTCTTCTTCAATCTTAATTTTATATTCAATAATTCTATTTCGGACAATCCTGCCATCAAAAATTATTTTTTTCTTACCAATGGTCTCTTTTGGTTGAAATCTTCCACTCTGCGATGCTACATATGATTCTGCTAGTGTCCTAAACCAACTAGCTCCACCTTCTTGAATCAATTCTACTCTTTCGGCCTTTAATATATTGCCAGACCCTAACACTAAATCAAGTTCTCCATGCTTTGTGACCCATTTCCCTTGCACTACTCCAGTCACAGTGAATGGAAACGAATAAGCGCCAGCATATTCTAATTTAAATTGCCTAACATTGTCGATGCTTTCTAAGGTTGTCTTTTCCTTTTCATCTTCATTCTTTTCTATAGATTCGATTCTTGCTAATGCTCGCCCAACGTCATCTTTCTCGTAGTTATCATATCCCATAGCTTTCTTTAATTGCTCACTGGCCTCTTCAATAAAACCTGCACTCAGGAATTGCTGTGCTAAATTCGCCATTGAAATAGTAGAATTATGTTCACTTGCTTTTTTATAAAATTGTACTGCCTTGCTTACCATTTCCAATGTTTCATACGCAACAGCCAGATTATTTAGATTTGCTCCAGTTGGATTACTTTTAATCAAAATTTTATAATGATACAAAGATAACGCAGTCTCCCCTAATTCGCTATATTTATAAGCCAAATCAAATCTTAATGAATCATCACTTGGATTTAATGATAGTGCTTTTTCTGCGAAAGCTACAAATAAATTATCATCTTTTAATATTTTAACAGTATTGGATAAATATCTATATATTTGAATTTGTTCTTCTTTTGGCGAATTCTCCTTTAACTCATTGAGTAATATGTCTAATGCTCCCCCGGAATCTTTATTCTTTGCATAAGCCTCTGATGCATAACCTATCCTAAAAAGCCTATTAGAATTTGTTTTTTCATATTTCGCAGAGGCTAAATATTTCTCTACCGCATCACTATAATTTCCGTACTTCTCAAATTCAAAAGCTATCCACGAGAGTATAGATGGATTATTAGGAGATTGTTTATCAAGCTCAATTAACTTATCTAGAACATTTTTCTTTAAAACTTTACTCTCTAAATTTAGAATTCTTCCTTGCCATTCTATAGTTTTACTAATATCTCCTTTAACCTTATCCAGAATTTCTTCTTTTAGCAAATTGAATTTTTCATCATCTTTTTGATAAAGAGCCGTATAAATTTCCAAAAAATAATAACCCTCGCCCTTTTCCTCTTTTTTATCTTTTTTTCCTTTCCCCGCATCTTCCTCTTTGGATATTTTTTCAATTTCTTCTTTGGATTCTACCGTTGGCACCTCTGTTTTTGCCTTATCTTCAATTCCTTTCATCTCCTTTGATAAATTACCTAATGCATTATTTAGTGCTATATTACAATCATTCTCTTTTCCCCTAGTGAAATGTAAATATTCAGTATCTGCATGTAAACCGCGCAGCTCTCTAACCCCATCTTCAATCAAGAATAATACTCGCATACCTTTGGCTATGGCATATCCGCTCTCTTGTATAATCCAATAAGAAGCTCCCCATTTACAATCTGCTTTCATCGCAGTGCATTTATTCTTATTGAAAATTTTTGGTTTTAATATCTTATCTTGTTCAATTTCAATGTGTTTTCTAGTAATGATACCAATAAATAGATTCTTACCTTCCATTTTTTGTGGGGCTTTAACAGAAAGAGGCTTTATTTCTTCCTCTTGTGCATCTTCCCATTGGAAATCCAAAGTTTTCGTTAAGCTGTTAAAATATTCTTTAAATTTATCTATTGTTCCTTTATCTTCTTTTAAAAAACTATGCCCCACGAAAGCTTTAATCATTTTAAATCCTTATATAATTATAATTTTTATTCAAATCTTCTTATATCTTCATATAATTCCGGCATTTTATCCTGTCTAAGTCTAAATTTAGTTCCAGAATCTAAAGACTATTTCTAAGTTATTCCTATACTACCAATAGGTTACACCAAAAATACTCCCAAATCAAGAGGTAACCTTATCTGTCTGAATATATTCGCTTAATGGGCTAATTCCACTTTTAGCGGCTACGAGGTTTGTTTCAAACGGTCTAATCTTGCATATTTTGCGAGGGATTTGTGGAGCGCACAATTAGAAACTTTTTGGCAAAA
>CAZQEY010000003.1:96870-110431 GCA_964592485.1 uncultured Planctomycetales bacterium | reverse complement strand
TAAAATTGACGCTCCCACCAATGTGGAAGTGTCAGCACATCTCCAAACGTGTACAGCCAAAGCAGCTTAAGCAACGAGGGAATCCGAACGTGGAAAGGTTCGGATGGCGAGGATGTTTGAGCCCGTCCCTGCCTGCCGGCGGGCAGGCTGGGCGGAAGCCCGACGGGCGAGTTCCGCAGCCACCGAACTGCGAAAGACCTTTGGCGTTTCCCGCTTTTGGCGGGATCCCGCTGGGGCGGGAAAAAAATCGACGTTGAGCGAGAAAAGCGGCAGTGGCATTTAGTGACGATGATGATTATTTCTAATATGCGTAAAGTCTGCCATACGGGCGGGTTGAATGTGGAGTTAATTTAACGAATTTGCCCTTTCTGATGTCTTTGAAATTTAAACCGAAATCATCGCAGTATTCTCTTAAATACGCTTCTATCTTGCCCAGGCTATTTGCGTCTGTCTCAACAGCCTCTACTTCTTTGCCCAGCTGATATTTATCTATTCTGCCGCGGATATATATACTGCCGCCGTGCATTCCCGTACCTATATAATTGCCCACCGCGCCCAAAATAATAATCAAACCTCCAGCCATATATTCACCCAGGAAATCACCTGCAGAGCCTCCGGCAATTACTATCGGGTATAAATCCTTATATGCCTTCATATGAATACCCACCCGGTAGCCGACATCTCCCTTAATAAAAATCTTGCCTCCGCGCATAGAATGACCCACAATATCCCCGGCACTCCCCTGCACAATAATCTTGCCGGCATTCATGGTATTGCCGATTCCGTCCTGGGCATTGGAATTAACAGTAATTGTCGGCCCGTCCATAAACGCAGCCAAATCATTTCCCGGCACGCCGTTAATAGTAATGTTTACCTTGCCGGATAATCCTGCGCCGATATAACGCTGGCCGTTTACATTATCTAAGATAATCTCCTTGCTGTTAGTTCCCACTGCCTGATGGATTAAGTCATTAAGTTGTTTATAGGGCATGCCCTGGGCATTAATTCTCATATTATCACCGAGACCTCTTGGACAAGATGCTTCCTATACTCACTGGGCAGGCTAATCAACCCGAAGTCCTCTTTTAATAGATATTCCTTAAACGCCTTTGTATTAACCCTATCCTTAATCAGGCCGGTATAAATCCCTGCCCGCTCTATATCATTGATAAAAATAGCCCCTGCTATCCTTTGGCCTTTTAACACAATCTTTTTATAAACAGGTACTTCTGGATTATAATATTCCAGAATCTCGTAGCCCTCTTGTTGAGGATTAGTTTCTCCTACTGAAATAGTAGGAATCCCGCATAGCTCAACCGAATTCATTGCCAGACCACTTAAATATTGCTTTTTTAATCCCGTCATATTATATCCGGCAATCTTACCCTGCCTTACTGCTATTGGCCAGATAGCAATAATTTGATTCATCTTCAAACTATCATCCCTAAACTCACAGCAGTCACCTGCTGCGTATACATCCTTAATATTTGTCTGCAGGAAATTATCTACGATTATCCCTTTATTTACCTTTATCGGTGTATCTTTTACCAAATCTATATTCGGCCTGACCCCGATTGCTACAATCACTAAATCTGTATCAATTTTTCTGCGGCTCTTTAACATAACCCCGTTTATCTTTTTATTGCTCCCCTTTATTTCTATAACCGTATTATTAATAATCAGCTGGCAGCCAATTTTCTCTAAAGCTGCCTGGATTATGCCTGATGCCTTCTTATCAAAGGTGGAGGATAAAATCCTGTCTGCCAATTCTACAATCGTTACCTTAATCCCCAGCTCTACTAAACCTTCGGTTGCCTTAAGCCCGATTAACCCTCCTCCGATAACCACTGCCTGTTTTACCTTATTTAGTTTAATATATTCTGCAATCATCTTTGCATCAGATAATTTGGTAAAGGTAAACACACCGTTCAGGTGCGAGCCTTTTATCTTAGGCATAATCGGCACGCCGCCAACCGCTATAAGCAGCTTATCAAATCTTATCCTCTGCTTGCCTGCCAATAAATTTTTATTCTTTAAATCAATGCCCGTGGCTTTTTTATTCAACAGTAAATCTATTCTGTTGTGTTTATAGAACTCCCTGGAGCGATAAGGCAAATCTCCCTGATTAATCTTCCTGCCCAAAAAATAAGATATCAACGGCCGGGAGTAGTTAAAATACGGCTCATCAGATATAATCGTAATCTTACCCTGGCTATCGCATTCCCGAATAGCTTCTGCCGCAGCAGTACCGCTGGCAGAATTACCAATGATTACGTATCTTCCGCCGTAGGCGGATCCGCCTACGGCGGACATTTCTTTCTTCATTTCTTCTCCTCAAACACTATTGCTGCATTAGGGCAATTCTTAACACAAGCCGGAATCTCCTCACCAATACATAAATCGCACTTTGAGGCAACCTTTTTCTCCGTAACGTCTCTTAAGATTACCCCAAACGGACAAACCATAATACACATCCAACAGCCCACGCATTTTTCCTCGTCGCATAAAACCGCGCCGGTTTTCTTATCCCGGTACATTGCTCCGGTAATACAGGCCTCAAGGCACGGCGCATCATCACAATGCCGACATTGCAGGGCAAAGGAAATATGCCCCTTTTCTTCCACTATCACCCTGGAAAGCGGCTTGGGCCCCTCGCCTTTATAGACCTTGATAATATCCTTTGACTTTGAATGCTGGACAACGCAATGGACTTCACAAATCCTGCAGCCCATACAATACTCTTCCCTGATTAATATTTTATTCGGCTTCTTCATTACCAGGCCTCCCCGGCTGGCTTTATCCCCAGCAGCCTCAAATCCGTATCGGATAACCCCACGCCCCGAAGCTGCTGCCGGTTCCCTCGTAAACTCTCAATTGCGTTTATTCCCATCCCTCCCAGCATTTCTTTTATCTCAAAGCTCCAGGCCCTTAACAGGTTTACCAGTCTCTGTATCCCGATTTCAGGATTTAATCTCTTAGTCAGATACGGGTCTTGCGTAGCAATGCCCCAATTACACTTTCCCGTATAACACTTCTGACAAAGATTACATCCCATTGCCACTAAAGCCGCGGTAGCTATATATACGGCGTCTGCGCCCAGGGCTATGGCCTTGATAATATCCGCGCTGTTCCTGATGCCCCCGCCGGCAATTAATGAGGTCTGGTTCCTGATTCCCTCTTCTCTTAACCGATTGTCAACTACCGCAATTGCCAGCTCAATGGGAATACCCACATTATCCCGAATCATTGTCGGTGCAGCGCCCGTTCCTCCGCGCAAACCGTCTATAGCCACAAAATCCGCACCTGCCCTGACGATTCCCGAAGCAATCGGCGCAACATTATGCACTGCGGAAATCTTTACCCCTACTGGCTTTTTATATCGAGTGGCTTCTTTTAAGGCATATATAAGTTGTTTCAAATCCTCTATAGAATAAATATCATGGTGTGGTGCAGGAGAAAGAGCATCAGTACCCTCAGGTATCATTCTGGTCTGACTAATCTCCTTGCTTACCTTTTCTCCTGGCAGATGTCCGCCGATACCGGGCTTAGCCCCCTGGCCAATTTTTATCTCAATCGCTGCCCCGGCTTCCAGATATTGCTTATGCACGCCGAATCTGCCTGAAGCAACCTGGACAATGGTATTAGGAGCATAAGCATATAAGTCCTTATGTAAACCCCCTTCTCCAGTATTATAAAATGTTCCCATTTCAGCTGCTGCCTGGGCTAAGGACTTGCAGGCATTAAGACTGATTGAACCATAGCTCATTGCACTGAATAGAATCGGTATTTCCAGCTTAAGCTGCGGACTCAATTTAGTCTTCGAACTCGGCTTTTCCTTTATATAATCTAATTCTAATTTCTCCGGCTTCCTGCCGATATAGGTGCGTAATTCCATCGGCTCCCTTAACGGGTCAATCGAGGGGTTAGTAACCTGTGAGGCATTAAGTAGAATATGGTCCCAATATATCGGATAGGGCTTATCCGAGCCCATACCAGTTAAAAGCACCCCTCCGGTCTCTGCCTGCTTGGTGATATTCTTAATTGCCTGGGCATCCCAGTTGGCATTGAGCTTGAACTCCGAAGGATTACGCTTGATGGTAATTGCTCCGGTTGGGCAAATCGCCTCACAGAAATGACACCCCACGCATTTTGCGCTGTCAGAGGATACCTTGTCAGTCTGCTCATCATAAGAATGTACGTCATTGGAGCACATCCTCACACATGCCTGACAGGCAATGCATTTTGTATCGTCTCTTTCAATAATAAATTCTGTCGGAACAGGTCTTTTAGCCATTTGTTTTCTTAAGTCTACCGATAACCGGCTCTCCGGCCCTGGGCATCCATACCCTGTCTGGATTTGCGCACACTTGCCTGATTGCCGACTCCTCAGATGCTATAAACAGCCTTTCACCAGAAGTTGCCGCCACCAATGGCCTTAACTTAATCCGGTCATTCAAGCCCACCATAGTATCTGTATTTGCCGCCACCACGCTAAACGGTCCGTTAACCAAGGCGCTGGCATAAGTAATACGCAGGGTTCTTAAAAGCTCTTTTCTATCTTGCGGTTGCCTCTCTATCTCATTCCAGAACGGGGCTGCCAATATATCAGCCACTGTTTCAAAAGAGAGTTTATGCTTTCTCACCAAAAGGTCAAACAGATAGGTCATTACCTCGGTATCCGTAAAAAACGAGCAGATGTATCCGTAATTTAAAAGAAACCTTTTATTTATTCCGTAAGAGGAAATCTCTCCGTTATGCACAATTGACCAATCCAGCAGCCCAAAGGGATGCGCCCCTCCCCACCAGCCGACAGTATTGGTCGGGAATCTGCCGTGAGCTGTCCAGGTATAAGCTTCGTATTCTTCTAATTTATAGAACCTGCCGATATCCTCAGGGAAACCTACGCCTTTAAATACACCCATATCCCTTCCGCTGGAGGCAACAAATGCACCCTTAATCCGCCTGTTTATCTCCATTACTGTTTTTACCACAAAATCCTCTTCAGTTATGTCATAATGCAATCTTCTTTTCTCCTCCAGGGGCTGCAGGAAATATCTCCAAAGCAGCGGCCTGTATCTTATAGATTCAATCTCATTCGTAGGGATAATCTCATCCTTTACTATCTTATAATGCTCCCGCAGTAACTCCTCTGTTTCTACCATAGCGGTTTTATTCTCAAACATCATATGAAAGCACCAGTCTTGCTTGTGCTCCGGGTAAATTCCATAGGCAGCGAATCCCCCGCCTAAGCCATTGGCACGCTCACGCATACAGGCAATCGAGGCAATGATGTCTCTTCCGGAGAACCGCCTGCCGGCCTGGTCCATAATCCCGATTATTCCGCAACCGCTTATGTCCTTTTCCATTTCCCGACCTCAATGCCTAACTTCTTGATTTTTGAATGTAAGGTGTTTCTGTTTATCCCCAGAATGCGGGCTGCCTTAAACTGATTACCGTCGGTCTTATCCAGCACGCTCTCAATCATCGGCTTCTCCACAGATTCTAATATAAATTTATAAAGCTTCCCCCGGTTGTTTCTGAAAAAGCAATCTTCAAATTCTTTAACCGCCTGCTCTAAACAAAAGCTCTTATCCTGTTTCTGCCTCTGTTCAAAATCTAGCATATCCGGCATATTCTGACTTTAGCCTGTTTAAAATTCCTGCCTAAAATTTAAGCAGAATGCAATAAAAATTTTATGCGCCTTTATTGCCTGGCAACTATCTGAGAAAAATTGAATAAAACATTGTTTGCCTGTCTTATGAACTGCTGTTCTTTTTTATATGTATCAATAAGTAAATTCTTCGAATCGATTACTTTATCCGGCTCATTGCTGTCTAAATACTCTTCTATCCATGACTCTACCATATCCGGTGTGACTTCAATGTGAAACTGTAATCCATAAGCGTTCTCTCCGAATCTAAATGCCTGATTTTTGCATAAGCCGGATGTTGCCAGCAACTTGCCCCCTTTTGGCAACTGAAAAGTATCGTTATGCCATTGAAGGACGTCCAACTCATGGTTTATGTTCCGGAACAATGCATCCTGCCTGCCCTGCTCAGTTAAATTTATCTTATGCCAGCCAATCTCCGGATTCTCTGCCCTGTTGACTCTCCCCCCGCATGCCTTGGCTAAAAGTTGCGCCCCCAGGCATATGCCTAAAATAGGGATTTGTTTCTTTATTGCCTTTTTTATAAATACGTCTTCGGTTTTTAAAAACAGGTATTTATCTTCCTCGTACACATTCATCGGGCCTCCGAGGATTATCACTGCTTCTATCTGAGAATCTATTTCGGGCAACTCATCGCCTCTATCTAATTCTATGGTCTCTACCTGCCAGGTAGTATTCTGGAAGAAATCAGCTATAATCCCCAGCCCCTCTATCTCAATATGCTTTAGCACCAATATCATAAGTTTCTACTGACTCTGCTATAGTATCGGGAGTAGATTATCCAACTCGTACTTGGTTAACTGTATCCGGTAATCCTCCCATTCCTTTTTCTTAAGCTCAATGAATCTGCTGAATACATGCTCTCCCAGTGCCTGCTTAACCAGTTTGCTCTGTTCGGCAACCAGCACTGCCTCGCCCAGGCTATCAGGAAGAGAATCTATGCCCAGTTCTTTTCTTTCCTCACTGGATAAATGATAAAGATTCTTCTCCATTGGTTCAGGCAATTTGTATCCCTTTTCTATTCCCTCCAGCCCTGCCTGGAGCATAACTGCAAAGGTAAGATAGGGATTGCAAGCCGGGTCAGGGCACCTGAGTTCTGCCCGCGTTGCCTTTTCTTTGCCCGGATGATAAACCGGAACGCGAATCAGGGCTGAGCGATTCCTTTTTGACCAGGCAATATAAACCGGCGCTTCATATCCCGGCACCAGCCTCTTGTAAGAATTTACCCACTGCGCAAAAACCGCGCTCATCTCTTTTGCGTGCTTAAGTTGGCCGGCAATAAATTTTTTCGCTGCATCGCTCAGATTGTATTTATCGCTCTTGGAAAAAAAGGCATTGCTGTCGCCATTAAACAATGACTGATGCGTATGCATCCCGCTTCCGTTCTGGCCGAATAACGGTTTGGGCATAAATGTAGCATATACCCCATACTTCTGCGCTATTTCTTTAACCACTACCCTGTAAGTAATCACATGGTCTGCCATATCCAGGGCATCTGTATACCTCATATCAATCTCGTGCTGGCTGGGGCCCACCTCATGATGCGAATATTCTATGGGTATGCCCATTGACTCCAGAGCAAAGATGGTATCGCGACGCAGGTCGCTGGCTACGTCTAAAGTAGTTAAATCAAAATACCCTCCTTTATCCAATATCTCAGTAGTGGAAGTGCCGTTTTTAAAATAAAAATATTCCAGTTCCGGCCCAAGATAATAGTGGTCAAATCCCAATTTCTTCATCCGCTCTAATGCCCTTTTTAAAACATACCTGGGGTCGCCTTCATAGGGCTGCCTCTCGGGTGTGAGGATATCGCAAATCATCCTGGCCACCTTTTTCTCCTGCGGCCTCCAGGGAATAATCTGGAATGTATTCGGGTCAGGCAAGGCAATCATATCACTTTCCTCAATTGACTGATACCCGGTAATCGATGAGCCGTCAAAGCCCATACCATTCTCTAATGCGCCTTCTAATTCGTTGTCTGTAATAGCGAAACTCTTTACCTGCCCTAAAATATCCGTAAACCATAATCTAATAAACTTAACGTCCTGCTCTCTGACTATCTTTAAGACTTCTTGCTTTGTCCTCTTGGCCATTTTTTACCCTCCTGGTTATGAGCCTTATTTTGGCGGAAGTTCACCGCCTATCTTTTCCCGGCAATATTTCTCCAGATAAGATAGACACCGACTCAACGATTCAAATCTCTGTCTTAATTCCTTTGATCCCGGGTTTTTCTCCCATAATCTCTTAATCTCATCAAGCTCGTTTTCTATATTCCTGACCATATTTCTCACCAGCATGCTAAACCCCTCTAACAATCTTTCTTTCTTATCAGGCTCGTGTTTTATACGCGCAAAGCACTCCTTAAGTGATTTCTTGAGCCATTTTTCATCCTCTCGGCTTAAAGCCATGCTCGCTCCCGAAAAAAAAGACGTTCCAAACGCAACAACGCTTAGAACGTCTTCGTTCTTGTTTTTACTATCAGCACAAACTTTGTGCCTTTTGTGCCTAATATTTAGGCTTTCATTATTATTAAGTAAAAAAATAGACATTTTGGTAACCCTGATTTATCCGATTGCCTTGCCTCCGCGCTCCCCGGTCCTTATCCTGATGCACTCGGGCAAGTCCAGGACAAAAATCTTGCCGTCTCCTATGGTCCCGGTTCTGGCGCCCTTGATAATAGCGTCTATTGTAGGCTGCACGAAGTTTTCGTTGACTGCTATCTCCAACCGCACCTTCTTAAGCAGGTTTACCTCCTGCATTACGCCCCTGTAAGTCTCGGTATATCCTTTCTGCTGGCCGCAGCCCAGGGCATTTGTCACCGTCATCTTAAAAACCTCTGCATCATACAGCGCCTTTTTAACATCCGGGAGTTTATGCGGTTGTATCATCGCGACTATAAGCTTCATATTGCCCCTCCTTGCCTTTGATATTCATTTCTCATTTTGTAGTAAATATCTGAAATCCGGCATATGATTCCATGCCGTGCTGGGTTAAGTCCAGACCCTTTAATTCTTCTTCCCTGGATACCCTTAAACCTCCCACGAGCACGCCAATGAGTTTGAAAATGACAAACATAACGCCCAACACAAAAACAACTACCGTGAATACGCCTAAAGCCTGCACGCCCAGCTGGGTGAAGCCTCCCCCGTGCAAAAAGCCGTTTCTGGCTAAACCTAATGCCTTGTGCCCAAATATACCCAAAGCCAACGTACCCCATATTCCGTTCATCATATGCACCGGTACGGCTCCCACCGGGTCATCTACGTGAATCCTGTCAAGAAAGACAGTACCTAACACAACGATGATTCCGCCTATTGCGCCGATAATTATCGCCTCAATTGGATAAACAAAAGCGCAAGGAGCAGTTATGGCAACCAAGCCGGCTAATGCGCCGTTCATGGTCATTGTCAGGTCAGGCTTACCAAATTTTCTCCAGGCAAAGAACATCGCTGACAATGCCCCGGATACTGCTGCCAAATTAGTAGTCACAGCTACATGAGCAATCTTACTGCCGTCACCTACGCTTAGGGTAGAACCGGGGTTAAATCCAAACCAGGCAAACCAGAGGATTAAGGTCCCTAGAGAGGCAAGCGCCATAGAATGACCCTCTATTGCGTTTGCCGAACCATCTGCATTATATTTTCCTATGCGCGGCCCAAGAATAATCGTGCCGATTAAAGCAGCGCTACCGCCTACTGCATGCACAACCGTAGAACCGGCAAAATCCCCAAAGCCTAATTGCGCCAGCCACCCCCCGCCCCAAATCCAATGACCGACCATAGGATATACGGTTGCAGAGATTAAAAAAGAATACATCAAATAAGCTTTAAATTTCATCCTCTCGGATATGCCGCCAGCTACTATGGTTGCTGCGGCTCCGCAGAAAACTACGTGGAAGAACCATTCCGCGTACAGCGGCAGATGGCCGTTAGAATATGCATTAATCAGAAACCATCCCTTAAGACCTATAAAGGCATTGCCTGCCCCGAACATTATGGCATAGCCGAAGATAAAGAATCCCATTGAAGCCATACAGAAATCCAGGAAATTATTCATCAAGATATTACAGGTGCTCTTGGTCCTGATTAATCCCGCTTCAAGCATACCGAATCCTGCCTGCATTATGAAAACCATAAATGCGGCAATCATCACCCATAATGTGTCAATACCCACTTGGCTTGCATATGCTATGGATTCCATAATATTTACCCTCCTAGGTTAAATCTTTGCTACTGATAAATAAATAAAAAGCGTCCAAAATGCCTCACCTGGCATTAAATGGACGCCTGTGCCCAAAAAATTAAAAGCGTTCTTTATTTAAGAACGCCTTTGTTTTTGACACTGCAACGTGTCTTTAAAACTATTTCCTATATGTTTAAGTAAAGATTGCCTCTCTTTGGTAACCCTTCGACTTTGTTCAGGATGGTTTGAAGGGTGGTGAGCTTGTCGAACCACCCCTGGTTAATCTTTTTTCTGCCATTTCCTTACCAGGCCGTTTTTTATGTTCAGAACCCTTACATGGGAGATGCCTAATTTTCTACCTATCTCCCTGGCAGTATAGTTGTAGAGCAATAAAGAAAAAACCTGCTTTTCCCTCTTGGTAAAACCATTGTTTTTAATATCGTCGATGGTTATCTGTGCGTCTATATATGAATGTGAAGAGCTGTGTCTATCGGGCAGGATATCCGCCAGTGTGCCTGTATCTTCATTAACCGGCTGCTCAAGACTCAATAGACACACATTCTCTCTGTGTTTTCTTAGGTAGTTTAACATATGAAATAAACAACCCCTGATTACGTAAGTTATATTTATGCCTTTGGGCAGACCGTGTTTAAAATTATTCCAGAGATGGATACACATCTCTTGGTATAAATCATCCTGGTCAACACACAGGCCGTATATCTTATGGCTGTTTGCGATTTTTCTTAAGCGTGGAGATAGCTTATTAAACAACTCCTGGAAATCCATATTTTTCAGCTCGTTTCTGAAAAAATAAAAAAGGCGTTCTCTTGCCGTTTCCTTGGCATAAGAACGCCATTGTCCCAAAAACAAAAGGCGTTCTTTCGAACGCCCTTGTCTAAAACTTTGGCACAAACTCTGTGCCTTATTCACTTAAAGTATAGCACGGTATTCCAACTTGTCAAGCGCTATTCTTTATATAGCCTGCCCTGGAATTTTCCTTTTTCTAAAAGAGCTTTCTCGATTTTCTCTAATGTCCTGTTCTTATCAAGGATC
The DNA here is from genome assembly GCA_964592485.1 of uncultured Planctomycetales bacterium. Lineage (GTDB taxonomy): Bacteria > Omnitrophota > Gorgyraeia > Gygaellales > JAHJCI01 > CAZQEY01. The sequence goes on along the minus strand of CAZQEY010000003.1, from coordinate 99,528 downwards.
CATGAGGGGCCGACGAGGAGCTCCTCGGGGCAATCTGCGGTTATCCTCTGAATAACCGTATTCGGCCAAAGATACTCCAGGAAATCCGTGGCTAAACTTATATACCCATCTATCTCCAGCAGCTTATATAATCCGTTATTCAACAACTGCTCTAATTTTGTTTCCTTAATTACGTGAAGAGGATGAATTTTTATGCCATCTAATTTCATACACCCTAACTCTTTGGCCGTCAGCAAAATATCTTCCCTGGTTTCGCCGGGTAGCGCTATAATTACATGGGCGCATATTTTTATATTCTTTCTTTTTCTGGTTAAACTTACGGCGTTTAGAAAATCTTCATATAAATGACCCCTATTTATAAACTCTAAGGTTCTTTTATGTATGCTCTGCAAACCATACTCAATCCATACTTCATAATTCTGCGTATAACTCTCTATTAAATCTAATATTTCACCATTAACGCAATCCGGTCGCGTCCCAATGGATATCCCTGCTATATCATCGAAACGCTTGATAATTCCATATTTTTTCTTTAATCTGTCCAGGGGCGCATAGGTATTGGTATATGCCTGAAAATAAACTATGAATTTTTCTGCACCGTATCTTCTTCTTCCGAAATCAATGCCTTCTCTTATTTGCTCTTCTATCGGCCTCGATGGTTTGCGGGCATTAAAACTGAATGCCCGGTTATCACAATAAATACATCCGTGTTTACTGATTTTACCGTCTTTATTAGGGCAGGAGAACCCCGCATCTATGCTCACCTTGTAGACTCTACAGCCAAAACGTTCTTTTAAGTATTTAGAAAATCTATAGTACCTATCTTGATTTGCCATCGCGAATTTTTTTCAGATATATCATTAAAATGGTAATGGCTGCCGGAGTCACGCCCGATATTCTACTTGCCTGACCTAAATTGATAGGCTTAAATCGTGCGAGTTTTTCCTTAATCTCAGCGGATAATCCATAAATATTTTTATAATCTAAATCCGGAGGAACCCTTATCTTCTCCAAATGCATAAAATTCTTTACCTCTGCCAGCTGCCTATGGATAAAGCCGGAGTATTTTACCTCGGTTTCTATTACGCTTAACGCATCGACTGAAACCTTAAACGGTAACTGTCTCTTTATATTCTTAATCTTTACCTGGGGCCTCTTAAGAAACTGGTACAGGGTAATTCTCTTTCCGTTATCAGATACTCTGTTTTCATGAAGATATTTTATACCGTTATTAATTGCTTCCTGTTTTTTTAAGGTTTTCTGGTAATCCTTCTTACTGACTAACCCTGCCTGGGAACCAAATCTTCTCAGGCGTAAATCAGCATTATCCTCTCGAAGGAGCAACCGATACTCAACCCGCGATGTAAACATCCTGTATGGCTCCTCAGTTCCTCTGGTTACCAAGTCATCTATAAGAACTCCGATATAGCTGGTGCTTCTATCTAAGATTAAAGGCTGTTTCTCCTTCACTCTTAATGCGGCATTTATTCCGGCAATCAACCCTTGTGCTGCCGCTTCTTCATATCCGGTTGTGCCGTTAATCTGACCGGCGAGGTACAAATTTTTGACCAATTTTGACTCAAGTGAGGAGAAAAGTTGAGTTGAGCCGACAGCATCATGTTCTATCCCATAACCATAACGGTTTATTTTAACCTTTTCCAGTCCAGGTACTGAATGAATGAAAGCATCCTGAACCTCTTCGGGTAGACTGGTTGAAAGCCCGTTAGGATAATAATCATCTGTGTCTAAACCCTCGGGTTCAAGAAATATCTGATGTCTTTCATGGTGAGGAAATTTAACAACCTTATCCTCCAGTGAAGGGCAATAACGCACACCCGTACCGATTATCTTACCGCTGAATAGAGGCGATTGGTTCAAATTCTTCCGTATAATACTATGTGTCTTATCATTAGTATATGTAATATAGCAAGGCACCTGTTTTAATTTTATTCTCTTTGTAGAGAGAGAAAACGGACGAGGCCTGCTGTCTGGCTCCTGGATACGCATCCTTGAGAAATCGATTGTTTTACCATCAAGCCGGGCACAGGTACCTGTCTTAAAGCGCAAGAGGCTTAGCCCTAAATCCTGTAAGGAATCAGAAAGTTTACGAGCAGACAGTTGCTCCTCAATCCTACCGCCGGGGAAACTCTTCATACCTATATGTATTAATCCGTTTAAGAAAGTCCCGGGGGCTAAAATTACCGTCCTTGCTAATACCCTGCTGCCCTGACTAGTTTTTATCCCTTGAATCATCTTGTCATTAACTATCAGTCCTACAACCTCTGCTTCCTGGATTATAAGATTTCTCTGATTCCCTATAACCCGCTGCATATATCGGCAATACCTTCTTCTGTCCACTTGCGCGCGGGATGACCAGACAGCAGGCCCTTTGGAGGCATTAAGCATACGAAATTGAATTGCGCAGGCATCAGCAGACTTTGCCATCTGTCCGCCCAGGGCATCAATCTCCTTAACTAACTGTCCCTTGCCTACTCCGCCGATTGCCGGATTGCAAGACATCAGGCCAATGGTATTTTTGCGTAGAGTAACCAGAAGGGTTAAACACCCCATACGGGCAGTTGCCAATGCCGCCTCGCAACCCGCATGCCCTGCTCCAACTACAATAACATCATAAACTTTATCTTCCATCATACCCGC
>CAZQEY010000003.1:0-96770 GCA_964592485.1 uncultured Planctomycetales bacterium | reverse complement strand
GCTGCCTCGCAACCAACATGCCCTGCTCCAACTACAATAACATCATAAACTTTATCTTCCATCATACCCGCTGGCTAAAGCTGCCTCGCAACCAACATGCCCTGCTCCAACTACAATAACATCATAAACTTTATTCTTCACCATACCCGGACGCGATGCCATAAATCAAAAACTCATTAGGCAACGCAAGCATAAACTTCAGGCATCAACACCGAAGACTTTTCTTATAATAAGTCCGACAAAAAAGCTAATAGCTGCAATGCTTAAGCTTATACCGGCCATCTCCAGGAATCTCTTTTTAAAGGACAAATCCTTAACGACCGAGATATAAAATGTAAAGATATACACTACCAGAAGGGCATTTATTATCATAATGGCTAAGCAGAAAAATACATTCTTAAATATGAGGTAAGGGGAAATTAAAAATATGACCGTAAAAACATAAGCAATGCCTGTGTAGATACTTGCTTTAAGAGGGCTTTTTTCTGTTTCTTCCTGTTTGGTAGATAAATATTCGGAAGCCGCCATAGACATTGAAGCAGCAATCCCGGTAATCAACCCCACGGTAGCAATTAACTCTGCATTCTGTAAAGCTAAAGTAAGGCCTGCCAGGGCCCCGGTTAGCTCTACCAAGGCATCGTTAAGGCCGAGAACTATAGAGCCTACATACTTCAAGCGCTCCTCGTCAATGAAGCCTATTAATTCCTGCTCATGCCTTGTTTCGTCCTGAATTATCTCTTCAACCCGGGGAGAAATTTCTTTTAAGCCCGCATAAGCGTCCTGGGCTGAACCTTCTCCCTTTTCCATTAGCTTTATACCAAAAGTCAACCCAAATAATCGGGAAATAAGCACGTAAAAGAATACTTTAAATCTATCGGGGGCAACCCGCTGTTGGGTAAGGCTGGTCCAGAATTCATAATGCCCTAATTCATCTTGGGATATTTGTGCTAAAATTTTGCGGTTATTCTCATCCCTTACCAATGAGGCAAGTTTGTGATAAATTTTATGCTCAGTAATCTCGTTCTTCTGGGCTGTTAAAATCTTTTCTTTTTGATATTGGCTTATCATACTTGCCCCCCTCTTACCTAAAATATACCCCCAACAAAGCCCTCTGCAGCATATCTATGCGGCGCGGCAGCGCGCCTTCACTATCAATATCTTAAAACAATGTTAAGCTTCGGCGCATTATTTTCCGAAGCCACACCATTGTTCTAATTTTTGAGGGGGCGAAGGAGAATATTCGCAGAGGGCTGAATGTCTATATCCCGGAGAGAAACTATCTCTTAGATATTCTCAAAAGGGCAGTTTAAATTTTGTGCCTAGGACGTTGAAATCACTCCACTTGTCATCTGCCTTGCTACTCTGCCAAAGATAGAAGATATCAGCTCTTAGGCTCTTAAACAATTTAGAAGAAAGCCCCACATACAGTCTATTTCTATTCAGTGTCTCTTTGTCAAAATCATAAAATATCTCATCTGCTACGTATGGCTGAATCTCAAGCCTGGTAAGCTTAAATGGTAATTTAACTGTTAATTCGTTTCTATAGTGCCAGAAATTATCTGCATCCTTTCTGTTTCTGTATGCAAATCTGCCGCTGTTACTAAAGCTGAAATCCAATAATTTCCATTTGAGGGTAGCATTTATATGGGGCCTATTCTCCTCTTTCCACTTACCGCTCTTTTTCTCAAATACCTGCCTGTAGTTCAGACCCAAATCCAGCCACTCTGCCAACCCAGAATAAACCAGTCCTAAATCCAAATGCTCATAATAAAGATTCCCTGCATTATCGCCAAGGCGAAATTCTTCTTCAAATTCTATTTTCCAATCCTCGCTTACCTTCCAAGATATACCTTCAGTATCCCAATATTGAAAATCACCGTCATCAGCAGCAAAAGCATAATTTGCAGAGATTATAATACCGATAATTAAAATGATAATCTTTCTCATTTTAAAGCCTCCTCTTCTCAAACCATATAATGCGTCCCAACGGCCGCGCCCTTACTTACCCAAGGCTATCATTAACCCTAATAACGCCCCTATCAACGTGCTTATGACAGGATTCCCTGTCAAGGGACATATACCAGAAGCGCACCTGAGAAAATAGCCCATAGCAAAACCAATGGCACCACCGATTATTATCCCTAAAATAATCTTCATTTAACCTATCCTCCCTTAGGCTGTTCTATTTCAAGGAAGACTCTTATCTTGTGAATCTCTATATAATAGTCCCCGCCGGTATAATAGTGTTCTTGGGAATTATAATAATACCGTCCCTTATTACGCAATAATTATTTTCAAACTCTTTAAGGTTATTTTTATTAATCATCTTTGTATCATCGCCTATCCTGACATTCTTGTCAACTATGGATTTGCTTATATGACAGTTCCTGCCTATCCCGAGTTTTGGCTCTTTTGTTTGAAAATTATTGCCCGTATTTTCGTAATAATCGCTGCCCATAAGAATAGAATCCTCGATAACTGAACCGGAGCAGATTTTAGCTCTTAATCCGACAATCGAGTGAATAATCCTTGCCTTATCAATAACTGAACCCTCGGCAATATTGGAATCTTCTATATAGCTACTTTGAATCTTGGAAAGCGGCAGATAACGGGGGCGCGTAAAAAATTGCCAGTTTTCGTCAAATAAATCAAGGGGCGGGTTAGGATTTGCAAAAGCCAAGTTCTCTTCATAAAACGACTTTATTGAGCCGATATCTCTCCAATAACCACTATATATATAAGCGTATGTTCTCCTGTGGGGCAGGGCATCCGGGATAATCTCCTGGCCAAAATCCATTTTTTTGCTGTTTATTAACAAATCGGATAATACGTCTTTATTAAAAACATAAATTCCCATAGAGACAAGAAATTTAGCTCTGCTGCCGACCTTTATTGCGAAGCGGCCGATATCCATATTTTCTTTGGGCTTTTCGATAAAATGATTTATTCGGTTTTCTTTATCTATTCCCATAATGCCTAACTGAGGAGTAAATTTCTTTTCGACTAAATTGCACGCGACGGTTATCTCTGACTTCTTGTCAATATGAAAATTAAGCAAATCGGAAAAGTTCATTTTGTAAAGCTGGTCTCCTGAAAGAATCAATATATATTTTATGCGCGGATTGTTAAAATGTTTGAGGCATTTTCTTACGGCATCTGCCGTGCCCTGAAACCAATCAGTCTGTTCAATAGATTGAGACGCAGCCATTATGTCTACAAACCCCCCTGAGAAGGAATCAAGCTTATACGCCCTGAAAATATGCTTGTTTAACGATTCGGAATTGAACTGCGTCAAAATCACAATCTTCTGAAAGCCCGAATTCAGGCAATTGCTTATAGGCACATCTACAAGACGATATTTACCGGCTAGGGGAACTGCCGGCTTGGCTCGATATTTAGTTAAAGAATATAACCTCTCTCCCTTACCCCCTCCTAAAAGCACACTCAAAACATCCTTCATGACGATATCCTTTCTTCTGTCTTTTTGATTATTTTATACCAAATAAAACCGCTGTGCAAGTGATATGCTCACGGAGGAACAGCCTCTGAAGACCCAGGGCAAACTCTCTGACAAAGACGGCCCCTGGCAACTATGATTGAGGCAGCCCTAAAAATAAAAATGCCCAAGGATTAAACTTGGGCTGACAGGAAACTCAAGCTTTGCTTTGCGTTTTGCTGTTGCTTTTGCTTTGGGTTAAATTAATCTAAATTATTTTTCGGGCCTTACGCCTATCTTCTTATTCTTAATCTCTACAATCCCGCTGATTTTTGCATGTATATTATTGCTTCCTAAATATGTATTCTCCCCCGGCTTTAAACTCTTGGTATTCATTACCAAGACTGTCCCGGCAGCTACCTTTTGTTTAGGGGAAACTTTCAGTCTTTGATGCCAAACTTTAGAACCACAGGATCGTACGTTATGAGTTCCTTTAAAAGCCATCTTAGTTTAGAATAAAGAGGTTAATATTTAAAAATGTTCTTGCAATGTCTTTCTATTATATTAAATTTAATATAACTGTCAACACATTCGTATACCCGAAGCAAGCATCGGGGTTTGTTTTCTAAATTTATCCTGCGTATACTCAGTGTTGACACTGAGGCGACCCCGCATAAAGTGGGATCGCCGAACGTGTCAAGGATAAGGTTTTTAGGAACAGTTCCCCTCAGGAATCGCTCCTCTAGATTGCACCGCTGGCGGAAGCAGCCCCCAATAAACTCTGTTAACTCTTGTGATATTCCTGCAGGGATTTGACTGATAGACTCTTTTTGCTCAACGCCTCAATAGCATTCACCGTGGCTTGGGCCCCAGCAATTGTGGTCACCAAGGGAACGCTATAAAGAACGGTTGTGCTGCGAATGATTGTTTCATCCTTTTTGGTAATCTTTCCCCGTGGCGTGTTAATCACCAAATGAATCTGGCCGCTCTTAATCATATCCACAATATGCGGTCTCCTCTCATGTAATTTTGATACTACCTTAACTTCCAAGTCATTCTGTTTTAGAGCATTGGCTGTTCCGCCGGTGGCAAATAACTTGAATCCCAAATCAGCAAGCTTTTTGGCAATAAACACTATCTTTCTTTTATCCTCATCCCTTACGGTTATAAGCACATTTCCCTTGAGGGGAAGTTTTTGGCCTGCGGCAATCTGACTCTTGGCATAAGCAAGACCAAATGTAGAATCTATTCCCATCACCTCACCTGTAGATTTCATCTCCGGGCCCAGGATTGCATCTGAGCCGGGGAAGCGAACAAAGGGGAAGACAGATTCTTTAACTGCCACGTGAGGAATCTCTACCTCCTTGGTTATCCCCATCCCCTTTAGTGTCTTGCCCAACATTACCCTCGTGGCTACCTTCGCCCAGGGTATGCCAGTTGTTTTGGAGACAAAGGGAACGGTACGGGAGGCGCGGGGATTAACCTCTAATACGTAAACTATCCCATGCCTTATTGCGTATTGAATATTCAAGAAACCCTTAACATTTAACTCTCCTGCCAGAGCATAAGTATTCTCTTTTATCTTTTTTATAATCTCATCCTGTAAACTATAGGGAGGCAGAACCATTGCGCTATCCCCCGAATGTATTCCTGCCTCTTCAATATGCTCCATAATGCCGGCAATTACACAGGTCTTACCATCAGCTACTGCATCCACATCCACCTCAATAGCATCTTCTAAGAATTTATCAATCAGAATCGGGCGTTCAGGAGAAGCCTCAACTGCCTTCTGCATAAAACTGCTCAACTCCTCGTCATCATAGACTATCTCCATTGCCCGGCCGCCCAAAACATAGGAAGGCCTTACTACAACAGGATACCCAATATCATTGGCTATTTTCCTTGCGCCTTTAAATGAAGTGGCGATACCACTGTCTGCCTGAACCAGTTTCAACTTCTTAATCAAGGCCCTAAACCGCTTCCTGTCTTCTGCCCTGTCTATTGAATCGGGGCTGGTCCCCAATATTTTAACCCCTGCCTTATGAAGTGCAGTTGAGATGTTAAGCGGGGTCTGGCCGCCAAATTGAACAATAATGCCAATAGGATTCTCACAGTCAATAATGCTCAGTACATCTTCTACGGTCAGGGGCTCAAAATAAAGCTTGTTGGACGTATCATAATCCGTGGAAACCGTCTCAGGATTGCAGTTTACCATAATGCTATCTATCTTTTCCTCCCTTAAGGCATACGATGCCTGGCAACAGCAGTAATCAAACTCAATCCCCTGACCAATCCGGTTCGGCCCTCCTCCCAAGATTAGAACCTTCTTATTGGAACTGGGGCGAGATTCATTAACCGACTCATAGGTTGAATAATAATAGGGCTGCGCTGCGTTAAACTCCCCGGCACAGGTATCGACCAATTTGAATACCGGCTTTATCTTCTTCTTCTTTCTATACGAACGCATCTTTTCCTCCGTAGAATTCAGCAGATGTGCTAACTGAATATCAGAGAACCCATCCTGCTTAGCCCTCAAAAGGAGCGCTGAGGGAAGATTTAATTCTTGGCTCTTATTATCCAGTCTATATTTAGAAATCCCTTCCTCCCTTTCCACTAGTTGCTTCATATTATCCAGAAACCAACGGTCTATCTTGGAAAGCTCATAAATCTCATCTGTTGATAGTCCTGCTTTTAATCCATAACGGATATAAAATAACCTCGCATCATTGGGAATCTTAATCTTTTGCTTAATCAGTTCTAAATCTCTCTGTAAATCTTGCGGTATATCCCGGCCATCTGCTCCAAATCCGTAACGGGAGGTCTCTGTAGAACGAATACCCTTCTGAAACGCCTCCCGAAAATTCCTACCAATAGACATTGCCTCTCCCACGGCCTTCATTGAGGTATTGATTATCGGTTCTGTTTCCGGGAATTTCTCAAATGTAAATCGGCATATCTTAAATACACAATAATCAACTGTGGGCTCAAAGAATGAGGTAGTCTTGCCGGTTATCTGATTCATTACTTCAGGCAAAGTCAACCCCACCGCCAGTTTTGTTGCTACCCTGGCTATAGGAAAACCGGTTGCCTTGGAAGCAAGTGCAGAGCTGCGCGACAGCCGTGGGTTTACCTCAATAATTACAATATGGCCGTTATTCGGGTTCTGGGCGAACTGAATATTCGCCCCGCCTCCGGTGACATTGACCTTTCGGATTATCCTCTTGGAAAGATTAACAAAATTCATATATTCCTCGGCAGTGAGGCTCTGAGCGGGCGCCACCACAATACTGTCGCCCGTGTGCACTCCCATAGGGTCAACGTTTTCCATTGAGGTAATCATAATTACGTTATCCGCGCAATCCCGCATTACCTCAAACTCTATCTCCTTCCAGCCCAGCACTGATTGCTCAACCAGCACCTGTCCTACCGGGCTTATCTCAATTGCCTTGGTAAGATAAATCTCAAGTTCTTCTTTGTTGTAAGCAGTGGCGCCGCCTGCGCCTCCCAGGCAATAAGCAGGCCTAAGTATCAAGGGAAATCCGATATCAAGGCCTATTTCCATCCCCTGCTCCACAGAAGTAGCAATCCCGCTTTGGGGTACATCAACTCCAATTTCTTGCATTGCCTGCTTAAACAACTGCCTGTTTTCGGCCCGGGCAATTGCCTCAATATTGGCTCCGATTGCCTCTACGCCATATTTCTCTAATATCCCCTCCTTGCTTAAGAATGTTGCCAGGTTCAATCCTGTCTGTCCGCCCAAGGTAGGAAGAACAGCATCGGGTCTCTCCTTTTGGATAATTTTAGTAAGAATATCTACGGTTAGAGGCTCAATATAGGTCTTATCTGCCATAGCGGGGTCAGTCATAATGGTGGCAGGATTTGAGTTAACCAAGACTATCTCATAGCCTTCTTCCCTCAATGCCTTACACGCCTGAGAACCAGAATAGTCAAACTCACAGGCCTGTCCGATAATTATGGGACCAGAGCCAATCATCAAAACCTTATTTATATCTGTTCGTTTAGGCATATTTACTTGTAAGTCATAAGGATTAAGTATTAAGTAATCGCTTAATACTTGCTACTTAATTCTTAAATCCTCATTATAAATTCCTTTAAAACAGGATTGACCTCACCCATACCAGGGGATGCCGGATAAAACTGACAACCAAAGGCATTTAGTTTCCTATTCTCAATCCCTTCTATAGTCTGATCATTTATATTGCGCCAGGTAATTTCCACATCCCTTCCATTAAGCGATTTCTCATCGATAACATAGCTATGATTTTGCACTGCAATCTCTCCCTTCAAAGAACCTGGCTTCGCAATAGGATAATTTACGCCATGGTGACCCAAATGCATCTTTTTAATCTGCGCACCCATTGCTATGGCAAGGATTTGGCATCCTGCCCCTAATCCGAATATCGGTATTCTTCCCAACAATCGCTTTACGGTATCAAGTATAATATCGGCTCCCTTATCCATCTCCGGGCCATCCGAGATAATTACACCTTTAGGAGAAAGGGCTAATGTATCATCCTTGGGAGAAAGCGCCAATATATTATCAACAGGAGTAAGGTAGGGAATAAGGTAAAGCTGACAGCCAAGTCGGATAAGTTGACTGATTAGGCTATTGGTAACCCCGATATCAATAATTGCTACTGCCGGCCCCTGATTGGGAAATTTGGCTATTGTCTTGGCGGAAATTTTTTTAATGAAATCTGATCTGGTCTCTTTGGCTCGCTTAATCTTTCTTTTTAAACTTTGGAGATTAAAATCTCTGGTTGAGACTATCCCTAATTGCTCGCCACTTTGGCGGAGTTCAACCATAAGGGTTCGGGTATCCACTGCCTCTATAGCTAAAACCTTCTCATCTTTTAAAAAATCGACAAAATCCCCTTCTGCCTGCCAGTTACTGGTTATACGGCTTTTTTCCTTGATAATCAGTCCCTCGACCCAAGACTGCTTGGATTCCCAAAATTTTTTAGCTACTCCATAATTACCGATGAGAGGATAGGTCATTATCACAATCTTGCCAGCATTGGAAGGAGAGGTTATTACCTCCTGATAACCAACCACGCCGGTATAAAAACTAACCCGACCAATCTTCTCGCCTTCTGCGCCGCAAGACCTACCTTCATATACAGAGCCATTCTCCAGAGCTAATACGGCTTTTTTCTTCATACCTTCAGTCATTTCTCTTTAATAGGTGATACGCCATCCCAACATCTAAGGCAAAGTTTCTCTTTAGGCAAACCGATAGCAGCCACAAAGTCATCCAGGCTATTGTATTTTACTGAATCAGCATCAATCTGTTTGGCAACCCTCTCCTCTACCAACCTTAATTTGTCCAAAGAATCTATCTCCCCCTCCTTAATATAAGAACGTGCTGCCAACTCTTCATAGGTTCTGGTGGAGACTCCGTAGAGACAAGGATGCATAAGTGGAGGACAGGCTACCCGCACATGAACCGCTTTTGCTCCTGCCTTTTTTAGTTCACGAACTTTATTACGAATCTGCGTGCCCCGTACTATAGAATCATCACAAAGGATAATTCTTTTACCTCGCACGGCCTCTCTGATTACCGAGAGTTTTCTCTTTGCCATCCTGTCTCTGGCTTCCTGAGTGGCCAAGGTATAACTGCGGTCAGCATAGCGATTATATAAAAATACATCCTGATACTGTATCTTTGACCGCTTATGATACCCTAGGGCATGACCGATTCCTGACATAGGAACAGGTGAAACGCAATCAGCTTCAATACCTCCCGCCTGCTGGTCGCGCTCAGCCAGTTTTTCACCTAAATTATTTCTTGCCTCTTTGACATAAACACCGTCGATTTTGGAATCAATACTGGCTATATAGGCCCACTCAAAGGCGCAATGGGCACTGCGGACAGAGGGAAGTTCTTTTAATGTATGGAATCCCTGCTTATCAATCAAAATTATCTCTCCTGGTTTTACATCTCGCTCTATCTCCATATCCAGATTCTCAATGGCCCGCGATTCACTGGCTGCCACAAACCTTTTTCTATCTCCGCCCAAAATAAAAGGCCGAAAGCCGTAGGGGTCGCGCACAGCATAAATACCATCCTTATTTAAAAGCAGGAGTGAAAATGAACCAGAAATTACCTGACTCATCCTAGCTATACCTGCCACGATATCGTCTCCCTCACCAATAAGCTTGAGAACCAACTCAATCTGACTGTTGGTTGAGAAGGCATGCCCCTTGCTTTTTAAATCCGCAAAAAGTTCATCGGCATTTACAATATTGCCGCTGAAACAACCGGCAAAACTTCCCAACTTAGTCTCCAGCCTCATTGGCTGGCGGTCCCTTAAGCTTACATGGCCGATGCCAAAATTCCCCTTGAGCGACTGAAGCTCCAGTTCAATAAACCTCTCTCCTACCCTGCCCCGATGGGTAATGAGGTTAATCTCATTATTATTAACCGTTGCTATACCGCAGTATTCCTGACCCCGATGCTGTAAGAAGTCAATCCCTAGATATATATCGTTTATGCAATTCTCCCTCGCATATACGCCGACTACACCACAATTATCCCTTGAATCTCTCATATCCCTGACTCTTATTCTTGCTTCTCTCTATTCTCTATTCACTACTCTCTATTTAGTAATTTATATATACTCTATTGTACTCGGCGGTTTGGGTGTTATGTCAAAAAGAACCTTCACCACGCCGGGAATCTCTTTGATAATTCTGTCCCTGATTCTCTCTAAAACCCCCCAAGGAATCTTGGTAACCGAGGCAGTCATTGCATCCTTACTCTCCACTGACCTTATGACAATAATATTACCGAAAACCCTCTTTTTATCCCTCATTCCCGTGGCTTTATCCTTCAATAAAACAGCAAATGCCTGAAAGGGTTTTAATTTCTTAATTTCCTCTTCCACTATAGTGGTGGCGTGCCTCAAGATTTTAACCCGCTCTGGTGTAACCTCTCCGATTACCCTGGTTGCCAGCCCTGGTCCGGGAAAGGGCATCTGCTTATAGACCCTGGGAGAAAATCCCAAATCCCTGGCAACCTCTCTTACCTGATATTTAAAAAGTTCTCTTAATGGCTCAACTACCTTAAAACCAAATCGCTTCTTTGGGTCAATACCAATTTGCGCTAAAATATTATGCTGTGTCTTAATCCCTGCCTTGGTTTCAATAATATCTGCGGCGATTGTGCCCTGAATCAATGAATCTGCCTTACTCTTACGGACTGCTCGGCCAAGGGTCTGATAAAACATCTGGCGAAAGGCCTTACGCTTGGTCTCCGGGTCATCTTTTCGTTTCAATGCCCTGAAGAAACCCTTCTGCGCATTCAGGGTGTGTAACTTTATGCCCAGCGACTTAAGTTCACGCCTGGCTTTAACCTCATCATTCGCCCTCATCAACCCATCATCAATAAAGAGTATGGTCGCCTTTCTGCCCAAGGCCTTATAAGCCAATGCAGCACAGGTCATGCTATCAACGCCCCCAGATGTAGCAACCAGTGCACTTCTATTGCCCACCTCTTTTCTTATCTCTTTTATCTTCTGTCTAATAAATTGTTTTACCTTAAGCTTCACAATACTCCTCCTTCAATGAACAGGCAACCCAGCCCTTTCTTTAGTATGCCCTTTCGCTACTTTGTCGAAAGGGCTGGGTTATGTTTTCATTTAACGTAAAAAATATCCGGGAGCAGTGGGATTAGCATCAGTGGTCATATTAATGCCTAATTTCCTTAAGCCTCCCTCATCACCATTTGAGGGTAAATGAGTCAGATGCATCTGGCATGCATTTAACTTGCCTAACTCTTTCATCCCCGCCTCTGCTGCCGGGTTAGTGGTTGCACTTATAGAAAGGGCAACAAGTATCTCCTCTACATCCAGGCTTTCTGATTTCATTCCTAAGGTATGTTTTTTAAGCGCGCTGATATTATTAATCACTGCTCGGGGTAGGAGGTCTATCTTATCGGGTATCCTTGCCAAGGTCTTTACTGCATTTAGTATAGCTGCTGAGGCAGCGTGTAAAAGCGGCGAATTCTTCCCCGTAACAATCTTGCTGTTGTTGAGTTCAATAGCTGCTCCGCAGAACACCCCCTTATGGCCTTTGCCCTTTTTTTCTGCCTTGATAGCTGCCTGCCTTGCTGGAACCACACAGGGTCTATCTTCCTCTTTCAGCCCCAACTCCTCCATTAAACTCCTGGCTCGCTGGGTTGTTTCTTTCTTCTCCAGGCCGAGCATAAATTCCCAATGATAACGAAAGTATCTGCGAATAATCTCTTGTTTGGCTGCTTCCTGTACGGTTCTATCATCAACAATGCCAAAGCCGGCCCTATTTACTCCCATATCAGTAGGAGAATTATACATCATCATAGCCTTCTGATTTCTTCCTACAATCCTCTCTAATATTCTCTTAAATATAGGGAATGCCTCTACGTCTCTGTTGTAATTAATCGCTTCTTTTTTATAAGTCTCTAAATGAAAGGGGTCTATGAGGTTAAAGTCCTTTATATCGCAGGTGGCTGATTCGTAAGCCACATTCACCGGATGTTTAAGCGGTATGTTCCAGATAGGAAAGGTCTCAAATTTGGCATAGCCGGAGTTGACTCCCTTTTTATGGTCATGATAAACCTGAGAAAGGCAGGTGGCTAACTTTCCGCTACCCGGGCCAGGGGCAGTAACAATAACAATGGGCTTTTTGGTTATAATATATTGGTTTCTTCCTAATCCATTTTCGCTAACAATTTTATCTACATCTGATGGATAACCAGGTATCTCCTGATGTACATAAGTAGCTATGTCTTTCTTCTCCAATCTATTCTTAAACCTGACTGCCTGGGGTTCATTATTAAAGCGAGTGAGCACAACGCTGGAGACATTCAATCCCCAATCCTTAAGATCATCAATCATAAAAAGGGTAGCGGTATCATAGGTCATGCCGAAATCTCCGCGCAATCTACCCATTTCAACATCCTTCGCATAAACACAGAATACAATCTCGATTTTACCTCCCAACATCTTAAGGAGTCTAAGTTTCGCACGAGGGTCATATCCAGGCAAAACACGGGCAGCATGATAATCAAAACACAGCTTCCCTCCGAACTCAAGATAGAGCCTATGGTCAAATTTCTTGACCCGCTCCAATATGGCTTTGGACTGCTGGGCTAAATACTTCTCGTTATCAAATCCCTTTTTATTCACAGCTACTCGAATATAGGTATGCCCTTATCCTTCAAATATCTCTTTGCCTCTTTAATAGAAATCTCTCCAAAGTGAAATACCGAGGCACAAAGAACTGCTGCAGCTCCTGCCTTAACCACCGCATCATACAGATGCTCTAATTTTCCTGCGCCTCCAGAGGCAACTACGGGGATAGAAACCGCCTCGGCTACCGCCTTGGTCATCTCTAAATCATAGCCATCTTTGGTTCCATCGGCATCTTTACTGGTAAGCAGTATTTCTCCTGCACCCAATTCTTCAACCCGTTTAGCCCATTGAACAATATCTAACCCGGTGGCCTGGTTACCGCCGTTGATTAAGACTTCCAGATGCGGCGAACTACTTCCGGGTGGATTTTTCTCCCCATCTATAGCTACTACAATTTTATCTTTACCAAATTTCTCGGACGCCTGTTTGATTAAATCCGGATTACGCACGCAAGCAGTATTGATGGAAACCCTGTCTACGCCCAAATTGAACAGAGCCCCCATATCCTCTAAATTTCTAATTCCTCCGCCAACAACAAAGTGAACAGTAACTACTCCGGCGACCCTCTTTACCCAATCCAATCTGGTCGGTCTTGCTTCAACCGAAGCAGCAATATCTAAAAATGCCAATTCATCAGCCCCTTCCTTACAATAACAGATTGCTGCCTCAACCGGGTCGCGCGCATCTTTAAGATTAATAAATTTTATGCCCTTAACCACTCTCCCGTCTTTAATATCCAAACAGGGGATAACTTTAATCGGCTTCATTAATTGCTCCTCTGAGCAAATAAATTATTCTTTTAAAAAATCTGCCCAAAAATTAAGCAGCCTACCCAAAGAAAAAGCGCCTATGTAGCTGCCACTACACAGACGCCCTTCTCTAAACACAAAACTTATCATAACACAAACTCAATGCTTGGTCAAGCGTATTAAATTAATCTAATTCTTTGGCTAAAATAATAGCCTCCGCAATCTCGCGCATTGTCCGACGGGTATTCATTGCCTGCTTCTGAATTTTTTTATAAGCCTCCTCCTCGGATATACCTTGCGATTTCATCAAGATTCCCTTTGCCCGTTCAACAAATTTACGCGCTTTAAGTTCCTCTTCAATCATCCTGGATTTCAACATCAGGTTTGAATTTTCAATTACCACAGCTGCCTGATTAGCAACCGCAGTTAAAATATCTATCTCCTCTTTTGTAAATTTATGTTTAACTGAGGTATAACTATTGAGAACTCCAATCACCTTATTCTTCACGCAAAGAGGAACGCAAAGTAAAGAACAGAGGTTCTCTTCTTTGGCAATCTCTCTATTTATATAACGCTCATCCTCTCTTACGTCTAAACTCGCAATTGGGCGATTCTCTTTAGCCACCAAACCAGCAATACCAACTCCTAATTTAATATTTGGTTTCTTGTTATAAGCCTCGCTTACGCTCTGCGTGGCGCGAATGACCAATTCATTCTTTTCCTCATCCAACAAAAGCAACGAACAAATCTTGGAATTCATAGCTTGAGCAGTTACCATAACAATAAGTTTGAGTATATCTTCCAGATATAGACTTGAGGTTATTGTCTGACTTACCTTAGAGAGGGCTTCAATCTTCTTTTTATACGAGGGGCTCCGGCTCCTGGCATGTCTCTTCTTGGTCATTTCTTGGGGACTTTACTCCAATCATCTAAGAACCGCTTTATGCCTATATCAGTCAAGGGGTGTTTAAACAAGCTCTCTAGAATTGAAAATGGACAGGTGGCAATATGCGCACCCATTAAGGCGGCTCTTAATACATGAATGGGATGGCGGACGCTGGCAACAATTATCTCTGTTTTAAAAGAATAATTTTTATAAATGGTAACGATCTCTTCCACTAGCTTCATTCCATCGTGGCTAATATCATCTAATCTGCCTACAAAAGGGCTAACATAGGTAGCTCCTGCCTTAGCGGCCAACAGGGCCTGGGTGGGTGAAAAAACCAAAGTAACATTAGTCTTAACTGCCTCTTTTGTTAGAATCTTGATTGCCGACAGCCCCTGTTTTGTCATAGGAATCTTGACTACCACATTTTTATGTATCTTTGATAACTGCCTGGCCTCTTTTATAATCCCTTCCGTATCCTGGGCTATTGCCTCCAGACTGATTGGACCATCTACAATCTTAATAATCTCACGGGCCACCTCATCAAAGGCCCTGCCGGTTTTAGCTACCAGCGTAGGGTTGGTAGTTACCCCATCCAGTATCCCCCAACTGGCTGCTTGCTGGATTTCCTCAATGTTAGCTGTATCAATAAATAGCTTCATTGCTATTCACTCGCTCCTTCAAATTTTTCTAAACAGACATTTAAAGCTGTGGCTTTACCCTGAGGGCTAATCACATAACCAACACTCACTATATCGCCAACCTCAATACTCTGAAGCGAATCAGCATTTTCATAATTTGTAACTGCGTCAACACTGATGGTCATTTCTTTATCCTCATAAGCATCGTAATCAATATAACTTAATGTCAATTGATTACCCTCTACATCCAGTGCAGTAACGTCACCTAAAACCCACTCCTGGGTGGAAGACTCTGATTCTTCGAAGGTCTCTGCTTCCTCTTGAGAAAAGACTTGACCTGCAGTTAAACCAAAGAAGACCACCAATCCAGATAAGATCAATGCATTTATCTTCATATGTTTACCTCCAAATTTCATAGTCTTAATTTTACCACAAATTACTGGCAAAGCAAATCTAAATCCTAAGGACGCTTCCCTTATTCATTTATTTCCTTTAATATCGAATGCCTCATTGAAATCATAAACGTTTTTGAAATCATCCCGCGAATCTTTATCAGTCTTATCCATAAGTCTATTTTCAACCATGTTAAATACGATTTCTCCAAAGTCCTCTGTCTTCGCAACACCCCAGTGATTAAATACAGTCTTTACCAGAGGACCATATTGGTCTAATCCAAATTTCTTTATACCATCTAAGAGTTCCCTTCCGCTAATATGCCCTTTTCTATCCAATCCCCTCTGCGTAAACCACAGCGCTTGCATAACAAACTCATAGGCATCAGGTTTATAGCGGGGGTCTTTTTCTACAATCTCTTCAACCTTTTTATAGAAATCCATAACCATAATTATCTATCCGTTCTTAAAAAACACGCCCTTATCATAAGGACTTGCTTTGATAATCCCTATGTAAAATTAGCCAGAGAATTATACCAACTATTGTAAATATCCTCTAATGATAAATCAATATGGGAAAGAATCTTGAGTCTCTTTGCTTTTGTTGTCAGACCGATTACGCTCAAGGGGACCCTGTACTCCTTAGCAATCTGCTCAACCCTCGTAAGATGCCTATCAGATGTTGAGATAACCACTCGGGATTGCGTCTCGCCAAAAAGTAGGGCATCTGTTCTGATATTGATTGGCAGATTATCCTCCGACTTGTGCTCAGGATAATCTATCCTGCGTTCATTGAAGGACAGATTATCGATTTCTGCTCCTACCATTGTTTCTCTCTGCGAAATACAACACTCAGCTAGACAAACAGCTAAACCTCCCTCAGAACAATCATGAGCAGAACTGATAAGCCCTTGCTTAATCATCTCAAGGGTCGCCTTATGAACCCTTGCCTCTAAATCTAAATTTAACTCAGGAATCTTCCCGCCGATTTTCCTGTGAACAGTCTTTAGATATTCGCTGCCTCCCAATTCCTCCCGGCAACTACCCATAAGGATAATTAACTCGTCCTCTTTCTTAAAGAATTGCGAACTTATTCGTCTTATATCATCTACTACCCCTACCATACCGATTGTAGGGGTAGGATAAATTGCTCCATTGGGATTCTCATTATAAAAAGAAACATTTCCGCTTATCACGGATAAACCAAAAAACTTACAGGCAGAGGCTAATCCCTCCAGGCAATTCTTGAATTGCCAGAACCTGTCTGGCTTCTGGGGATTTCCAAAATTAAGGCAGTCGGTAATTGCTGCTGGCTCGGCCCCAACGCAAACCAGATTACGCGCTGCCTCAACCACAGCAATCTGGGCGCCACGATAAGGATTCAGAAAACAGTAACGGCCGTTACAATCAGTAGTTACTGCCAATGCCTTATTCGACCCCTTTAACCTTAACACTGCACTATCCCCCACCCCTGGCATAAGCACAGTATTGGTCTGAACCATATGGTCATATTGCTCATAGACCCAATGCTTGTTGCTGACTGTAGGGGAAGCTAAGATTTTTAAAAGTGCGTGGTTATAATCTGTTGGCTGGGCAATAGTATTGATATCTAAATTCCCGACTTGCTTTATATATTCAGGTTCTTTATAGGGCATATCATACATTGGCGGATTGGTTAAAGCGTCGGCGGGTATGCAGGCCACGATTTTGCCATCATCCTTTATTCTGACCATATTATCATCGGTGACTCGACCAATTACCACTGCATTCAATCCCCATTTAGAAAATATTTTAGTAACGTGCTTCTCTTTGCCCTTCTTCACACACAAAACCATTCTCTCCTGAGACTCAGACATCATTAGCTCCCAGGGTTTCATATTTTCTTCCCGTCGGGGAACATGTGTAAGGTCGATACTTAATCCCACTCCGCCACTTGAGGCCATCTCACTAGTAGAGCAAGTAAGTCCGGCTGCTCCCATATCCTTAAGTCCCACCACAAAGCCTGTAGCAATTGCCTCCAGCGTCGCCTCAATCAGACATTTCTCCATAAAGGGGTCGCCAATCTGAACAGTCGGCCTCTTCTCCTCACCCTCGCCAAATTCTGCTGAAGCAAGAACACTGCAGCCGCCGATGCCGTCCCGGCCGGTAGAAGCTCCGGCGTAGATAATCGCGTTACCTTTACCCTTTGCCCGGGCGCGCATAATCTTATTCTTTTTGGCTACACCAACGCACATTACATTTACCAGGCAATTTCCTGTATAGGCATCCTCAAAATAAATCTCACCTGCCACAGTAGGTACTCCTACGCAATTGCCGTAAAATTGAATTCCATCAACTACACCCTTCAATAAATAACGGTTGTAAGAATTATTCAATGTACCAAAGCGCAACGAATCAAGCAGGGCAATCGGGCGCGCCCCGGCAGTAAATATATCGCGAATAATGCCCCCAATTCCCGTAGCAGCACCCTGTTTTGGCTCAACCTGCGAGGGATGGTTATGACTCTCCATCTTAAAAATGATTGCTAAGTCATCAACAATAATTCCTCCGGAATCCTCTCCGATTAAGGTCTTGAATCTGCCTTGCTGAGGCAGAAGCTTAAGCCACTTGCGCGAGCAAAGATAACCGCAATGCTCGGACCATTCTACCGAGAACATCGCTAACTCAGTCAGGGAAGGCTGGCGCTTTAAAATCTTTAGGATTCGCTGATAAAGCTCATCCGTTAGACCCAGAGACTGATACATCTCTTTAGTTATCTCAGACATAATTTAAGTTTTATGTAAACTTAGCCACCTTTTTATTGATTTAAATATTAGTAATCCATCGCTTGAGCTTGAACCTAAAATCTCCTCACTTGACCTCTCCGGATGAGGCATCAGACCAAAGACATTGCCCTGCTTATTAATAATCCCGGCAATATTATCCACTGCGCCATTTGGATTGGCGGCTGAATTTACTTTACCAGAAGCATCGCAATAACGCAAAACAATCTGCTGACTATCCCGCAGGGACTGCAGCCCCTCAGGGGTAATATAATAGTTTCCCTCATGATGGGCAATAGGCATCTTAAGGACCTGTCCGCTGCCACAAAGATGAGTAAAGGCAGTATCATTTTTCTCCACCCTAAGGTAGGTATCGCGGCAGATAAAATGTAAATTTTTATTGGGCAACATTGCCCCGGGAAGCAAACCCGCCTCAAGTAATATTTGAAAACCGTTACATATTCCTATGACTAACCTGCCTTGTTCGGCAAATTTAACAATTGCCTTCATTATCCGGGAAAATCTGGCAATTGCCCCGGGCCTTAAGTAATCCCCGTAACTGAATCCTCCCGGCAGGATAATGCAATCAAATCCACGAATATTCACATCCTGATGCCAGATATATTCGGCACTCTCATCCAAGACATCCTTAACCGCCCAGAAACAGTCCTGGTCACAATTCGAACCCGGGAATAGCACTACGCCGAATTTCATATTATTCCTTTTATTTTTTTATTACCAGACGATAATCCTCGATTATGGGGTTGGTAAGCAGTTTCTTACACATTGCTTGAATCTCTTTTTCTGCTTTTGCTTTACTGTTTGTGCCTAACTGTAAGGTAATAATCTTACCACAGCGAACCTGGCTGATTCCAGAGAATCCCAGAGATTCCAGGGCGTGTCTTATCACCAATCCCTGAGGGTCAACCACTGTCTTCTTCAAGGTAACATAAACTTCTGCCTTGAGCATAACTATTTCTCCTCTTGCTTATCCTTGCTTTTTGCCGGACTGAGTTTTTGCTTCACCAATTCACTAACCAATTTTCCGTCGGCCTGGGAGGACACCTTTGCCATTACCTCCTTCATAACCCGACCCATATCCTTGGGACCTTTAGGCTGCAGTTCGGAGATTACCCCTTCAATAATCTTGTTTATCTCATCAGAAGATAATTCAGGAGGTAAATATGATTTCAATATCTCTAATTCCTGAGTCTCCTTGGCAGCCAAATCGTCTCTTTTCCCCTGCTTGAACTGCATGATGGAATCCTGGTGCTGCTTGACCATCCTCTTTATTACGCTGATTGCCTCGCTATCCTCCAGAGACTTCTTCTTTAGCTTAATTGCCTGATTCACAAGATGCGAGCGCAAGAAACTCAATGCTGATGATTTTATCTTATCTTTATTCTTTAATGCCTGCTTATAATCGTTAAGAATCTTTTCTTCCAACATTAGGCAACTCCTTTATTTAATAATAATAAAACCGATAATCGAAATCACCACTAAATAATATCCAAAATAATGTAGTTTTAAACCCCTTACTGCCATCTTTAATATAAAAAGACCCAGCAGGCCGAATAAAAAACTTGTTCCAAAAACAAGCCAGAAATTTAAAGGGTAATTGTCAAAAACAAAACCGATTTTTTTTGCCTCCAATAAGAAAGAACCCAGGATTGTCGGAATTCCGGCTAAAAATGAGAACTTAAAAGCAACCTCTGGTCGAACGCCCCTCGCTAAAAGGCTAAAGATAGTAATACCCGAGCGGGAAAGTCCGGGGATAACCGCAAACCCCTGACTAAGACCCAGCCAGAATGCATCCTTAATATTTAAAGCGAACATATCTCTTTTGTTTCTTGTGAATCTGCGCGTTAATATTAAAAGGATGGCGCTAACTAATAGTGCCAGACATACAAAGGCCGGCTTCTGGAATAGCTGCTCAAAGAAATTCTTGTTAATTAAAACAATTATTCCGGTCACTAAGGTCACAATACAAATCTGACTAACAAGTACCAAGTCTTTGAGTATCTTTAATATATCCCGCGCAAAGAAACAAATCACAGCAAACAGCGTGCCCACATGACAAGTAATAGCTATTGGTAATATCTGACTTTTATCAATGCCGAGAAACCAACTGAATAAAACCAGATGCCCTGAGGAACTGACTGGCAGGAACTCGGTTAAACCTTGAATTATTCCCAAGATAACATAAAGCATATTCCCGTTACTGGTTGGTGGCTTCTGGTTTCTTCTCTAAAGCAGAGAATATCTGCTCTGCGAGGTATTCCTTTGTGTCCTTTGCAGGGCTGGCAATGGAAAGCTCGGTCTTGTATTTATCTATTTGTCTAAAGAATACCCCTGCTGGAGTCGTATCAGTCTGGCTTATATAAACCGCAATCAAATCCTTTCTCTTAGCGTATATATAACTGCCAATCTCAGTCAACTTATCTTGCACCTTCTTATAGCAACTGCTGTAATCACAATCCACAATCCTGACTATTGCTTGGTCTCTTACTTCCTCGATCTCTTTAGTAGAGACTGCCAGGAATTGCTTGACCGTCTCTTTGATATAGGCGCAACCTGCCAACCCTAAAATCCAATAACCCAACCCCGCAAGCAGTATCGCTACGAAGATACTCCGCGGGATCCCGAAGCGTCTCTTAAAAAATAACTTCATTCGGGAGAATGCAATAATTAATATTCGTCTCATAATTAAATTCCTTGACTGATTAGTAGCCAGGGATTAGGATTACCTCATCCCTGGCTACTCTTCCCTGGCTACTCTTCCCTGGCTACTCCTTTGAGTCCAACAGGTATTTACTCAATACTGACCAAGTCTTTGGTCCAACCTTGCCGTCAACAACTAAATTGTTTTCTGCCTGAAATTCTCGAATTGCCTTTCTGGTCAAAAATCCGATATTGCCATCAATATCACCTTTATAGAATCCAGCATTCTGCAAAGCAATCTGGATATCCTTGTTTGTTGGTTTATATGGTCCGGCGAGCTTTGGTATTTGAGGTAGAGTGAGCTCAACAGATGAAGATTCTGAATCTTGTTCGAGACTCTCTTGTTTTCTACTACAACCAATAAGAAAAGAAAAAATAAGCAGAAAACAAAGGATGATTCGTCTGCCGCTCATAGTATATATTATACCATATTATGTTGTTTAGATTATGACTTAATCACTGCCTCGCGTCTACAACGAGGGCAGAGAATCTTTATTCGGTCAGCACGTAAAAATTCCTCCTCTGGCTTGGCCCTGTCACCTCCGGCGGTACCCCCCGCCAAAGGCGAGACGGCTGATTCCTCAGAAGAAAGTTTCTGGCTCTTAAGATAAAAGAGCATCAGGGAGGGATTAGAGTAGGTCAATGGACCTAATTTTTTTGCTACCCAGAGTATCTGGTCATAAGGAGCAATTATCTCACCACAGCATTGGCAGAACACCAATTCTTTGTCAATCTCCTGCCTTAACTCCTCTCGCTTCTCAGTTGTGGCAAGGTCAAATTCTTTAGAAAGGACTATCCCTTTTTCAGTGGGGCAATTTGCCTGACATTGCCCACAGAATATGCAAATATCCCAACGTATCTGCAAAATCCTTTTATCCCCTGTATCCTTAAAGCTCAATGCGCCGCTAGGGCAGACCTGCACGCATGCTCCACAACCAATACAATCTTCCTTGTGAAATTCGGGTTTTCCCCGGAATGCCTCAAAAGGAACGTGGGGCTCACGTGGGAATTTGGTAGTATAGGGGCCTTTGATGAATGCCCTAATCGCCTCTTTCAGTTCTCTTAATTTTGGATACCTCATTTATTGTCTTCCTCATATTTGTCGCACACACTGTTTTCCCAAAGCTTAACACCCGATTTGTGTGCGCCGCGGGCCAGCGCATGGGCTGCAACTGGTGAGGTTAAGATAATAAACATTATACAAAGAATTGCCTTTATACCTGCAGCAGAAAATCCCTTAAATAGAAGCAAACCAAACAGAATACTACAGGTCCCCAGAGTAACGCATTTAGTTGCTGCCTGCAGTCGATTATACACATCGGGTAATCTAATTAAGCCCAGACAGCCAAAGAAATCGAAACTCAAGCCGATGGCTATAAAGATATATGCAAATAACTCATTCATCGAAGTTTCTACCCTCCAGATATTTTGCCAAGGCTAAGGTGGAGATGAAACTCTGCAGTGCCCAGGCAATACCAATATCAATATACCATTCTCTGCCTGTAGGGATGCCTAATATTGCACAAAAGCCTAAAATCAAAATACCCAAAATATCAATAGCGACAATCCGGTCTGCCGCGGTAGGCCCCCTTAAAATACGCCAGAGGCAAAACAGGCCACAAAGCATAAGAATATT
Source organism: uncultured Planctomycetales bacterium (assembly GCA_964592485.1). Taxonomy (GTDB): domain Bacteria; phylum Omnitrophota; class Gorgyraeia; order Gygaellales; family JAHJCI01; genus CAZQEY01. The sequence goes on along the minus strand of CAZQEY010000003.1, from coordinate 74,353 downwards.
AAAGCACCTGCCTAAAAAAGGGGACTGCCATTCTAAGAGAGAAGTAAGAGGATATAACATAACTATCCATAGAATAGCAATAACAACTATAAGTCCGAGTATCCAGCGTATCTGTCTCATAACAAAATCACTCAAAGATTCTCCTCAGTATTGGCTCAAATCTCTGTACAATAAGTTTGCTTGCCTTGTCTATATCCTTATCCTCTACATTAATCCAGTGAATATATAAGAATCCTGCCTCTTCATCTATATCAACACTTAATGTGCCGGGTGTTAAAGTAATTGAATTAGCCAGAAATGTAAGCGCAGCATCAGACTTAAGAGAAGTTTTCACTTTAACAATCCCCGGATTAATAGGCCGATTTGGGTGGATGACTCTATAGGCTACATCAATGTTTGCCTTAAAACACTCCCAGATGAAAAAGGGCAGGTACAGAATAAACCAGAGATAGCGGCTGGCGTGCTTAAATACATGCGGCCTTTTTACAAACAAATCTCCGGTCATAAATGAAACAAATCCAGCTACAAAAATACCTATCACCAGATGCTGCCAGTCAACAGGCCAACATAAACCTAACCAGATTAACAGACCAAGTAAGAACAAAATTATCCTACTTTTATTCATTGCACTGCTCCCAAAACAATACCAGCATAATCTCTTCCGCTTAATAAAACATCTACTGCCTGATTGATAAATCCCTGCAGAGAAGGAATTAAAACCAGTCCCGCAATTATACACAAGACTGATAAGATAATCATCGATAGCTTCATGAAAAGTGGTACCTCTTTTATCCTCTCCCACTTGTTATTCAATTCACCAAAGAAGGCATACCTTTGCAGTTTCAGATAGTAAGCCAGGGTTAATACACTTATTAATACGGCAATAACCGCAGTGCCGATATATCTTGCCTGAACTGCAGCAATAATGATTATTAATTTACTCCAGAATCCGCTAAGCGGGGGAATGCCGGATATTGACATTGAACCAATGAGGCTGGTGTTGCCGGTAACTGGCAGGCGTCTATTCAATCCACCCATCTGCTGTAAATCCCTCGTATGGGTAGAATACTCCACTGCTCCTGAATTCAAGAATAGCAGAGACTTAAATATAGCGTGATTGAACAAATGGAATAATCCTCCCAACATTGCTAAGGGTGTTCCGATACCAACAGCAAAAATGACATAACCAATCTGACTGATGCTTGAATAAGCAAGCATTCTCTTAATGTCCCTCTGCCCAATTGCCAAGAAAGCGCCTACGCTCATAGAAATAATACCCAAGATTATCAAAATAAAAAGCAGCGTGGAAGAAACTCCTAATACATTAAAGAAGACCCTGCTCAGCGCATAGATGCCTAATACCTTTATAAGTACTCCTGAGAGCATTGCTGAAATCGGTGCGGGCGCAGAGGGATGCGCATCAGGGAGCCAGGCGTGAAAAGGCACCAGCGCTGCCTTTAAGCCAAAGCCCATTAAAAATAAAACGCTGATAAAGGTAATGATATTAGAAGGCCTCTTGGTTGCTAAAACCGAGGCAATATCTGCCATGTTTAAGGATGAGGTGTAACTATATAGAAGGGCAATGCCTAAAAGAATAAAGCAGGAGGCAACTGAACCCATGATTGCATATTTAAACGAGGCTTCTAATTCTTCGGCTTCTGTGCCAAAGGCAACCAGAGCATAACTGGCAATGGCAGAAATCTCCAGAAAAACAAACAGATTAAACATATCGCCGGTAATAATTACGCCGTTCATACCGGCAAGCATCAGCATAAACAAGGTATAGAATCTATATTTGGCGGTATATTTATTCATATAACTTACGGAATAAATAGTTACAAGAAAAGAGACAAGATTCAGAGTCACTAACATAAATGCGGTAAGGCCATCTAAAACCATACAGATTCCGATAGGGGGAATCCAGCTACCTACTTTGTAGACCAATACAGCTGAGGGTTGGGAGTTTAGGGTTAGGAGGGCAAGAAAAGATAATACTAAGAGTGCTAGGCTCGCTAAATTAACAAGGATATCTCCTGCACGCCGGTACAGCCTGCCAATCAGCGAAATGATAAATGCCGCTGCTAAGGGAATGATTATAAATAAAGGTAACATTTTTAGGTTTTAAGGTATTAAGGACAGAGGCGCACCTCCAACACCTTAACACCCCCAATACCTTAACACTTATCCTTTAAGCTTCCTAATCTTGGTAATATCAAAAGTCCCGTATTTATCATAGATTCTTATGGCAATAGAGACAATTAAAGCTGTGGTTGCCAGACCAATGACAATAGCAGTAAGCACCAGAGCCTGGACCAAGGGATCAACCATATTTAGGACTTCCTCACTCTTAGATAATATCGGTGCACGACCATGCATTTGGTAACCGAGTAAGATAAAAAATAGATTTACCGCATACTCGATAATACCTAAACCAATGATAATCTTAATCAGGTTTCTCTTTCTTAATATGCAGTAAAGGCCGATGCAGAAAAGTACTAAACACAGAAAATATATACTCATAGTTCGACTCGCTTCACTCGCTCACCATGATGCTGAGCAAAGTTGAAGCATCATTTCTCTTCCTGATTATTTAAAACCACTAAAGCCACAAAGATAAGGAATAACCCTGCTCCTACCTTAAAGCATATGGCAATATTATATAAGGGTATTGTTCCGGCACTGAAGAGATTAAAGGGTTCGCCCTTGATTAAGAAATTCCAGAAAAAATACCCTCCCGTGAAACCGAGAATAGCGATTGATAAAAACATTATTGCCCCCAGGCTCTCAAAAAATGAGGCGCGTACCTGGTTCAATCTCTGCAAAGCAGTATCCTTGCCAAAGGCAAGCATCAGATGGATAAAGGATAAGGCAATAATTACGCCACCAGGGAATCCTCCGCCAGGAGAAAGATGTCCGTGTAAGACAATGTAGATTCCATAGAGTAATATTAATCCTACAGTCAGTCGCGTGATTGTCTTAACAATTAATGTCATCCCGGATTGCTTACCCTTCATCTATTCCTTTTTCCTTCCTATTTTGCGCATTACTACCAAGACGCCCATTACCGCAGTGAATAATACCGTTGCCTCACCCAAGGTATCATAGGCGCGGAAATCTAAGATTACTGATGAGACAAGATTTGTAGCGCCGGTTTTAGCTAGGCCGTCTTTTAGATAATTTCTTGCCACCCTAAGCAGAGGCTGACCAAATACTGGTAAATCCTTCAAGGCAATATACGCAAGACTTAAAAATACAGCAATAAACACTAATGTAGAAATTGTGTTAAAATGCCAGCGCCCATCCCTTATCAAAGGTATATCCCTTTTTATGGTGGCACGGATAAGAATAATCAGGCAGAGTATCTCTACTACCAACTGGGTGATTGCTAGGTCAGGTGCCTTCAAGATTAGAAATGCCAAGGAAAGCCCCAGACCAACTGCTCCCACTGCCACGACACTGGATATCAAATCCTTAACCTCAACGGCAATTATCGCAGCAACAATCATAAATAATAACAATAAATGCAGTTCTATCATCTAAGTGAGACCCAAACTTACGGAACTAAGTGAACGTAAGTTTGTCGGTCGAACTTACCCCGCACCTTTTTGCTACGAAGTGTCTCTACGCAGTAGAAAGGTGCGGGGTCTAATTCGCAGACGCCCTGAGTATATCTAGGGGCTATAACTTACGTCGCTCTTTCAGAGCTCCGTAAGTTATCTGCTTATTAGAAAAAACATCACCATCATTCCCAGAAGACACCAGACCATATATGTGGGCAGGACTCCATTATGCAGATTACGTAAAATACCTGTCAGCCCAAAGACCATTCTTTGGCCTTGGTCATATATATCAAAGAATTTGCCTTCAGCAAGCTTATAGATTTTGCTCAGGATATTTATTTCTTTTACTGTATTGTAAAACTCTGTTCCGGAAACCCTACTTTGCTCCAATACTGCTGTCTCGCCGCCAATAAAGGGTGCATCCTCACGAATTGACAATTTTAACTTACTTAATTTAAATATAATTAGACCCAATATTAGTCCGACAATTATCAACATGGTGGCTAAACCAGGAGACCAGAAGCCTAAAAATTCAGTAGGTTGTAGATAGTAGTTAGGGATTAGGGAGGGAAGAATGAAATGCCTTAAGGGAATCTGGTAAGCAAAGACGCCGAATAGCACACAGATGCCTGCCAATATCAGACAGGGAAGCCACATTGTCCAAGAAACTTCGCTGCGACGTTCTGATACCACTGTATTTTTGCGCTGACCAAGGAATGTAGCATGAATTAACTTCATAAAGCTGGCTAAGGTCAGGGCTGAACCAATCATTGCTGCCACAAGACATAAAATACTTGTAATTTTTAACCCGTAACTTGTAACCTGTAGTTTAGAAATCAACCCTTGATAAACCATCCATTTGGAAACAAAACCATTAAATGGAGGAACTCCTGATATAGAAAGACTGGCAATCAAACAGGATAGATAAGTAACCGGCATTATCTTGGCTAAGCCGCCAAGTTGGTTAAGTTCAGATGCATTTGTCTTACTCTCAACATTACCGCCGCTTAAAAATAAACAAGATTTATATATAGTGTTGTTGAGCATATGAAATATCCCGCCGGCAATGCCAATAGGTATACCTGTACCAATGCCCAAAACCATATAGCCCACCTGAGATACAGCGTGATACCCCAATAATCTTTTAAGATTATGCTGCACCAAAGCCATCATTACTGCTGCCACAATAGTAAAGGCACCAATCAACATCAGTAATATATTCATTGCCTGATTCATCACGAATAGATTTAAACAGACGCGCGCCAATAGATAGATTCCTAAAAGTTTATCTAAAGAGGCGGGTAGGAATGCTACTACTGGAAGGGGTGCTGACTCAGCGCAATCAGGAACCCAGGAATGAAACGGCATTGCCCCTGCCTTGGCAAAGCAGGCTATGGCTAAGCATAAAAAAGCCAATACTGTCAACCCTGAGCCACTAACCGCCAGATGAACCTTATCCATCTGAAATGTACCGGTTAAATGATAGATAATTGCAATCCCCAGAAGCATTAAACAATCTGAGCCGCCGATAATAATAAAGGTCTTCTTGGCCACCTGATTGCTATCTTTATCACCCATATTGATAAGTAAGTATAAGCTAAGACCAAGAAAACCCCAGAAGACCAAAAGCAGGATTAGATTATTCGCTAATACCGTACCTATTGAGGCAAGCGCAGTTAAAATTATCCAAAGATAATATTGAAACAGACCAGACTTCCCCCTCATAAATCTTAGAGAATAAATTATAACCAAAACAGAGAAAACAAATATTGCCAGAACAACGAAGCTGTTTAGATAATCAAGCTTAAATAGTGAAGATAAATTTGCACTCATTGTAAATCCAGGATATTATCAGCAATGCTTTTTGTGTGATGAAAGACCTGAGTAGTAAAATCTAAAATATTCAAGAACATATTCCCTGTGCGCGGGTCGCAAACCCCGGCAATAAGTCTTTTTGTATGTGCGTCCCTGTATCTGGTCAACAGGCGTTCAATATGCTGTTCATCGCCCAGCAGCCTTCTGGAAAAGTTCTTATCGTTCATTTTTAATGATTTCAGGGCATCGGATAAAGCGGTCTGGACAACATCATACAGGTGCCTATATTCCGAAAGCGCCTCTTCGCTGAACAATAATTTCTCTTTTATCTTTATTTCAATCCTCTCAATCATATCCTTGACGTAATCGCCGATCTCTTCTAAATCAGCGACTATCTCTGCCAGAAGGCTAATATATCTTTTGTCGGCTGCCTTGGATTTTTCCTTGGAAACCTCTACCAAAGCAAAGCTCAACGACCTCTCCATATCATTAAGCTTATGCTCCTGCTGGATTACTCCGCCCAATATATCCAAATCATGCTTTATAAAACCCTCAAATGTATTGACCAGCATTGAGTGGGCAAGCTCTGCCATCTGGTTTATCTGCTCTCTTATGGAAACGAGCTTATCCATTATCTCCCCGCAACCTCCTGGTCTTCTCCTGAGAAAGCTTAATCAAATCCCAACCGTTTAATATCTTTTTATTAGAAGGCTTTTGTATTACCGCTACCCTTTCTGTGCAACAATAACAGGGATCAACCGCCGCAAGGGTGATTGTGGCATCAGAAATCGTTGCCCCTACAGCAGCAATCTTATTAGAGGCAACGTTCATATAACTGGGGGCACGTACCTTGTACCTTATCGGACGGTTTGTGCCATCGCTTCTGACATAGTGAAACACTTCTCCCCGCGGTGCCTCAGCACGACCAATCCCTTCCCCAGGCGGTATGTCCTTTACATTAGCATCAATCTCGCCTTTGGGCATCCTATCCAGACACTGACGAATAATCCGGATTGACTCATACATCTCCAATATGCGCACCACTGTCTTGGCAAAAACATCTCCTTCTTTCAGGACAATTACATTCCAGTCAACTTTATCGTATGCACCATAGGGGTCGTCACGACGCACATCAATATTCACTCCTGAGGCTCGCGCAGTTGGTCCGACTACCGACCAGTCAATTGCCTGTTTGTGAGTTAAAATACCAATTCCTTTTAGGCGCGAATGAATCACCGGGTCATCCATTACCGCTCCCTTGAACATATCCAGAGCCCGATTCATCTCATCCAGCATCTTTTTTAGCTTGGGTATATGTTCATTCTGAATATCCCTCCTCACCCCTCCTGCCTTCATCATTGCATAATGATTTCTATTACCTGAAATCATCTCAAAGCAATCAAGCAATGGTTCGCGATACCTCCAAGCCCACATCCACACAGTATTGTAACCAATAAAGTGTCCGGCTAAACCAAGCCATAAAAGATGACTGTGTATCCTTTCCATCTCAGCAATAATCGTGCGGATATAAAGTGCCCTCTCTGGCACCTTAATCTTTGCTAAGTCCTCTATAGCATTAACACAGGCAAAGGGATGAGAGGTTGAGCAGATTCCACAGATGCGCTCCACTACAAAGGGAACCTGGTCAAAATGCTTTGACTCGCATATTTTCTCGATTCCCCGGTGGTTATAACCAATAGTAATATCAATATCAACCACCTTTTCCCCTTCTACAAACAGCTGGAAGAACTCCGGCTCTTCTTGAAGGGGATGATACGGACCTATGGGAATTACAACCTTATGGCTCACGCTTACACCTCAATGGATAATCTCCCTCCGGCCAGTCCTCAGCCAATAACAAGCGTTTCAGATTGGGATGGCCGCTAAATTTAATCCCCAGCATCTCCCACATCTCCCGCTCAATCCATTCAAAGGCAGGAGATATAACTGCTAAGGAATCAATCTCTGGATTCTGCTTGTCCTCAATAAGCACGCGCACAGATATTATTTGACCGGTTTTATCAAAACTGAAATGATATAATATCTCAAAACCTTTAGGGGTATCTATGCCACTGGCGATGACATACCTTAACCCCAAGTCTTTGAACAGAACGCTGGCTACCTGCCTGATATCCTTCTTATCCGCGCTGAAATATATCCTGCGCTGATTATGCTCATACCAATCGCTTATTTTATCCTTCAATCTCTGCTTGATCTCATCCAGTATAGACATTATTTTTCGCCTTTGACTTTTTTAATTAACTTTACTATCCCGTTAATCATTGCCTCAGGCTTGGGAGGACAGCCGGGTATATATAGGTCCACAGGAATTAACTCATCTAAGGGACAAGGTGTATTATAGCCATCTTTAAATATCCCCCGACCCAAAGCGCAGGAGCCAACCGCAACTACTACCCCTGGCTTGGGCATCTGTTCATAAAGCCTCTTTGCCCTTGGTGCTGCCTTTCTGGACAATGAGCCAGTGATTAAGAGCACATCTGCATGGCGAATACTACCTACAAGCATTAACCCAAATCTCTCCACATCATATCGAGGGGTTAATAAATCCAGAATCTCAATATCGCAATTATTGCAGGACCCCCCAATGCATAAGTGAAATACCCACAGAGACTTAGTTAGTGCCTTTAGTTTTAAGTTCATATTTTTCTGACAACTGTCAACTATTACAGCCCGAGCAGGGCTGAAATTACTGCTATAACTGCGAGGACTGTAATCGGTCCCCAGAAAAACTTAAATGCTTGGTCAATCCTTAAGCGGGGACTGGTATTCTTAATCAAGATAATGATGACCAGTAAGGCAACATATTTACCAACCAAGGAAAGGACTCCTATATTTGCTGCCCAGAACAGGCTGATTAAAAATAAAGGCATAACATACAGAAGTATTGATTTCATCAGTTTAAATATTGCCAGAGTAAATCCTGAATACTCAATAAGTACTCCGGACATAATCTCCTGTTCAGCTTCAGAAACATCAAAGGGAACCAATCCCAGTTTTGCCTGCATACATAATATTGCAACAATAAAGGCCAGCCATCCTGAGACCGACCCCAACATCGCGCCATTACCTATCTGATAAGCAAGAATCTCGCCCAATCTGATTGTGTTTCCTGCTTTTATCATTACAGTAATCACCGCCAGAATAAAGGGGAGCTCATAAGCCAGAACCAACTTCATCTCCCTGGATACGCCAGTAGAAGCCAGGGGATTACCGGAAGCGCTGCCCCCCAGGATTAAGGCAATCGCCGGTATTATCAACAGATATAACACCACTATCAAATCCCCTAAAAAGGATTCGGCAGGATTCATTAACAGTCTTCCCACAATAGTGGCAACCAGCGTAACTGAGATTAATCCCAGCAGAGGGACAAGTAAGAATGTAAATTTACTACTTCGCGGCAGGATTGTTTCTTTGCCCAGAAGTTTTAAGAAATCGACGAAGTTCTGATACCAGGGCGGACCAACCCGCCATTGAATCCGTGCTGTGACCTTACGGTCAACCCATCCGGCAATCAAACCAATGATTGCACTGAATAAAAATCCGGGAAAGATTAAGTAGTTAAATAATATCACCCCGCACCTTCTCTTTTATTCTTAATTTTATTATCTATATATCTTTTAACCCTACACCTTTATTAAAAATGAATTGTAAATATTAAGAAGGTGCGGGGTCATTTTTTCTTTTGACTAACCTCTTCCTTGACCCACTTACGCGAATGCACAGCCAGGTTCTTACCCACAAAATAGATGTCTGCCTCGGGGTTTTCCTTAATCTCCTTTATTTCCACTGCCTTGTAGGGACAGGTGAGAATACATTCGGGTAACTCTTTTGTTACGCCTACACAATAATCGCATCTTGAGTCCAGATAAGGGATAAAATCAGGAAATATTGTGCCAAACGGACAGGCAATACTACAGGATTTACAACTGGTGCAGCGCATCTTATAACGCTTGAGAGTCCCATCTACTTGTTTTTCCAATGCCTCATGATAACAGGCATTAACGCAAGGAGCCTCCTCGCACTGCCGGCAATAAAGGGCAAAGGTAGCATACTCGCGTAAATTGGCGATACCGTTATTCTGGGGATGATAAAAGTAACTACACTTTACCACGCATTCAGGACATTTGTTACAGACTTCTAAATCAACAAATAGTCTCTTCATATGAATCAATCCCAAATATCCGGTATATCCTGCAATTGAGCATAGGTAAATACCGGACCATCCTTGCACACGTAGTATCTACCAATCCGGCAATGACCGCATTTTCCTAAGCCGCAGGACATATTCTTCTCCATAGAAAGATATATATTTGATGAACTAAACCCTAAATCAAGAAGTTTTAAAGTGGTAAATTTCATCATTATTGGTGGCCCGCAGACAACCGCAACCGCTTGTTTAACATCAACAGGAAAATCCTTTAATATTGTGGTTACCAGACCGACGTTGCCCTTATATCCCTTTTCAGCTGCATCTACAGTAGTTACCACATCAATTTTTTTAGCCCATTTACCCAGAAGGCTGCGGTAGAGCATATCCTTGGGCGTGCGCGCGCCATACCTTAATAATACCTTTTTGTATTGGCCAAGTTCTGAAAACAGACTCAACAATAATGAGCGCAAAGGCGCCAACCCTACCCCACCGCCAACAATAACAATCTCCCTGCCCTTAAATTCTTCCAAGGGATACCCCTTGCCAAAAGGCCCGCGAATACCTAAGCGAGTATTTTTGTTCAAAGAATGCAGCTGCAAGGTCAAGCTGCCAACATTCATAATGGTTATCTCTAATCTCTCTTTTATATTTGGGTCAGATGAGGGAGTAAACGGAGCCTCACCTAAGCCGGCTAAGCCTAATTCTACGAACTGTCCGGTATTGAAACTAAAATCCTCTTCGGGACGCAAGACAAAGGTCTTTATCGTAGGGGTTTCTTCAATTATCTCCTCAACTAGTATTGGCAAAGGCTGATATATATTAAGCATTTTTTGCTAAATCCTTTAGGACCTCCCTGATATCAATCTTTGCTGGGCAAGCCTCAATGCACCTGCCGCATCCCTCACAAGCTGGCATCCCCAGATTATCAACAAAGAAATCAAACTTCTTTAAAAAGCGATTCCTCAGGCGTTGCTGTCTCCTCTTTAAGGGATTCGCCCCTCCGGCAACCCGGGCAAAATTCGCGTATTGGCAAGAATCCCAGATGCGCAAGCGTGGATATCTATCTTTATCCTGGGTATCAGTTAAGAGAAAACAATGACAAGTGCAACAGACAAAATTACAGGCGCCGCACTCTACACAGTTAAGACAAAAATCCTGCCAGGTACTGGCATTATAACCCTGTTTGACAATTTTCTGTAATATCTCTTTTTTGGGCAAGTTTTTTTCACTAAGGCGGGTGGTTAATTCATTAATTATATTCTGTCGTTTGGAATCTCTGGCACTAATCTGTGATTCCTTCGCCTTGATAAAATATTTCTGATATTTCTCAATCAACTCCTTGCCGCGCTTAGAGCCAACCTCAACCAAGAATCCATCGGTTAAAGGAGAAAGATTCAAATCAAATCCCTCTACTGGATGCGGTAAGACCTCAAGGGCAAGACAGAAGCAGACCTCTTTAAAACCAGTGCAGTCGCCGGAAATAAGAATTGTGTTTTCTCTCTTTTGTTTATATAACGGGTCGTCCTCGATGCCTTCCTTAAACCCCGCACCTTCTTGCCCTAATCCTGCGCTACTTTGGAGAAGGTGCGGGGTAAACACATAATCCTGCACCTTCAAAGAATGCAAATCGCAGTTCTTTAACCCCACTACTACCGTGGGGATAGGCTCTGGCAATGAGGATTTGACAAAACCCTGGGCAACCTTTTCTTTAGAATAGAATAGAAAGGATTTTATTGGTTGAACCGGTCGGTAGGAATTAAAACTGAAAAACCCTGAGTCTTTACCCCCATACCGATAATTTTGGTGTGGGGGGTTGTATTCTTCATAGAGATAATCGTCGTCTTTTGCTCGGGGCAGATAAACGCGGAAAGACTGCCTCAACTCGATTAAGAAACCCTCCCATTGTGCTGCTGATGAATAGTAGATTTCTGACATCCTCTTTAAGTAATCTTCTGGTTAACGCCGCCCCATTAGATAGTAAACATCTAACGAAGCCCCTTAGAAAGTTGCATTTAGTCCTAAGCTAACGCTTTTTTTCTAAGGGGATTAACCAAAAAGTAAGAAAGCGTCTCCAGTTCCCGGGAAAGATCCACGTCCTTTACCTTAATATTCTCTGGCACAATCAATGCAGTGGGAGCAAAATTCAGGATACATTCCACTCCTGCCTTAATTAATTTATCCGCCACTTCCTGGGCATATTCGGCAGGAACAGTGATAACGCCAATGGCTATCTTTTTATCTTTAATCGTCTTGGATAGTTCATCTATCGATTGAATAACTACGTCCCCCACCTGCTTACCTATCTTTCTGATATCAGAATCAAATCCCGCGACTATATCCAAACCATGCTTCTTAAATCCCGGATAGGTAACCAGCGCAGAACCCAGATGCCCTACTCCAATCACGGCCACATTCCATGCTTTGTTTTTACCGAGTATCTTCTCTAGCGCAGCCTTAAGTTCTCTGGTGTCGTAGCCTGCTCCGCTTGTGCCGAATTGACCGAAATAACCCAGGTCTTTCCTTACCTGCGCGTCGCTTAGATTAGTCCTCTCACCTAATTCCGCGGATGATACTGTATGGATATTTACCTTTGTTAAGCTTGAGAGTTCTCTCAGATAAATGAACAGGCGCGAGATTGTCCCTTCGGGTACTTTTTTGTTATTCATTTGTAACAATATTCACAGACTTTGTGCTATTTTTCACAAAGAATAGCAAATAAAAAAGCGCTTGTCAAGTATATTATTATCCTTTCTGCAAAAATGTCTTTGGGGAACCCTGCGGAAAACCTTACAATATCGGCAGATACTTATTCGTTTCGTATTGAGTTACCTGAGCCTTATACTCATTCCATTCCATTTTTTTATTGCGGATAAAGAAACTGAATAATTCCTCACCCAATGCCTTCTTTACTAATTCTGATTTCTCTGTTAGTTTAATCGCTTCCAGTAAATCTTCGGGTAGGGCTTTAATCCCTGCCCGCCTCCTCTCAGCTTCGGTCATCTTATAAATATTATCATTTGCTGCTTCAGGCAGGGGATATTTGTTGTTTATTCCCTCCAGCCCCGCAGAAAGCATCACCGAGAAAGCCAAATATGGATTGCAGGCCGGGTCAGGGACGCGGTATTCAATACGCATTGATTTTTCTCTTCCCGGTTTATACATCGGAACGCGAATTAAGGCCGAGCGATTCATATTCGCCCAACATATATAAACTGGAGCCTCATAGCCGACAACCAGGCGCTTATAAGAATTCACCCACTGATTAGTTATGGAGGTGATTTCCGGAGCATGCTTAAGTAAGCCGGCAATAAAATGTTTGCCAGTACTAGATAAATGGAACTTATCCTTTTTGTCAAAAAAGGCATTGCTCTTACCGCGAAACAAAGACTGATGAGTATGCATTCCCGAACCATTCATTCCATAGATTGGCTTGGGCATAAAGGTAGCATGAAGTCCTCTGGATTGAGCAATCTCCTTTACTACCAGCCGATACGTCATCACATTGTCCGCCATCGTAAGTGCATCAGTATAGCGTAAATCAATCTCATGCTGACTGGAGGAAACTTCATGGTGACTGTATTCAACAATAATCCCCAGGTTCTCAAGAACCTCTACCGTCTGATGACGCACATCCTGAGCAATATCCAGAGGCGTAAGGTCAAAATATCCCCCCCTATCTAGAATAATTGCGTTCTGGGGATTATTAAAATAAAAATATTCTAACTCCGGACCAACATAATAGGTAAAACCCATCTTTTTGGCTCTGGCTAAATCCCTTTTTAGAATGTAGCGCGGATCACCGGAAAATGGCTTACCATCTGGTGTATAAATATCACAGAACATCCTGGCTACGGGCCGCTCCTTAGATTCCCAGGGAAGAAGAGCAAACGTATTTATATCGGGCCGGGCAATCATATCCGATTCTTCAATGCGGGCAAATCCTTCAATAGACGAACCATCGAAACCCATACCGTCCTCTAAGGCGCGCCTTAACTCATCCGTAGCGATTGTAAAACCTTTGAGGAACCCTAATACATCAGTAAACCATAAACGTATAAATTTAATCTTGTGCCGTTTGACTAATCTTATTACATCCTGTTTGGTTTTTGGCTTCATTTTCTTACCTCTTTTAAAAATCTCTCCATCCTTAACAATGCCTCCTTTAAATTATCATAACTGGAGGCATAGGATATCCTGATATAATCATCAAAGTCTCTGCCAAAGGCAGTGCCCGGCACAACCGCCACCTTCTCTTTCTTAAGTAATCTCTGTGCAAATTCTAAAGAGCTTAAGCCTGTCTTTTTAACCGAAGTAAATATATAAAATGCGCCGTTAGGCCTAATACACTCAAGACCCAGTTTACTTAATCTGTCAACCATTAACTCTCGCCGTCTTTTATATTCGCGCTTCATCTGCTCAACTGACTTTTTACCTGTATGCACTGCCTCACATGCAGCCATCTGGCTGGTTATGGAAACGCACATTATTGTATACTGATGTATCTTAGTCATAGCAGCAATTATCTCTTTCGAACCACAAACAAACCCCACACGCCAACCAGTCATCGCATAAGCCTTGGAGAATCCATTCAAATAAACCGTATGATTTCTTGCACCGGAAAGCAAAGCAAACGGCGTATGCTCAAAGTCATAGGTTAAATCTGCGTAAATCTCATCAGATACACAGAGTAATTTATTTTTTAAGATAACTTTCTTAATCTCATCTAATTCTTTTTTAGTGTAAGAAATACCCGTTGGATTTGCTGGGTAATTCAGAATAATTGCTTTGGTTTTTTTATCAATATATTTGTTTAACACATCAGGAGTAAGTTTAAACCCTTGCCCTCTTGTATTTATATATATAGGTATACCGCCTGCTAATTCTGTAACCGGGCCGTAGGAAACGTAGCTCGGAGCGGGAATCAGAATTCTATCCCCTGGGTTTATAATTGCGCGCAAAGCCAAATCTAACCCTTCACTTACACCGACAGTAATTAAAATTTCCTCATCGGGACAGTAATTAAGGTTGTATCTATTTTTTAAATATCGGCTTATGCTTAATCTTAATTTATACAGTCCTTTATTTGAGGTATAGGAAGTAAAACCCTGTTCTAAGGAATATATCCCGACCTCACGAATATTCCAAGGAGTGACAAAATCTGGCTCGCCTACCCCCAGAGATATTACCTCCTTCATCCCCAGAACCAGGTCAAAAAACTCCCTGATGCCTGAAGGCCGCATATTTTCAACCTTTTTAGATATCTTCATCCCTATCTCCTGCCTACTACATACTACCTACTAATAGGATATGGCTATTCTTTTATCCTCTTCCCTATGCTTAAGGACCATACCATCCTCTTTATATTTCTTTAACAGAAAATGGGTGGTGGTACCTCGTACATTCTCAAGCGGAGCGAGTTTTTCAGCGACAAAATTAGAAACGGTATGGATATTTCTGCCTTCAACGACAAGTAATAAATCGTATGTTCCCGAGAGAAGATAACAACTCTTTACCTCCGGGAAGGAATAGATTCTCTGGGCAATCTTATCAAAGCCAACATCCTTCTGGGGTGTTATCCTAACTTCAATAATGGCGCGCACCTCAGAATCATCCTCACGCACCAATTCCTTATTAATGATTGTCTTGTAACCCAGAATCACTTCCTGTTTTTCGAATTTCTTGATTGCGCTTTTTACTGAGGAAACGCTTCTCTTCAGCATCCCGGCAATCTCTTCGGGAGTTATCCGTGCGTTTTTTTCTAGAATCTCAAGAATCTCATCCATATCTGCCTCCTTCAATGAGCCCCGCCCTTTTGGTTTGTTAAACTCGACGTAGACGACCCAAAAGGGCGGGGCGAATTGCTCCCGAGCGGCAATTACAGCTCTCGGCTGCGAGAGATAAATTCAATCAACAAACTTACGTCCTTCGGTTCTGCTCAGGACATAATCCTGAGTAAAATCGAAGGATTACGTTCACTTCGTTGCGTAAGTTTGGATTTCATTTGATTATAACAAAAAAAGGGAAAATTCACAAGTTGTTTCGAGAATAGATACCTTTTTAAATTTTGCAAATTTGGGGAGGCTGGCGTTTATGTTCTGTAGCTTGAATGCGGGATTTTACTTTATTTACCACGCCCCTTGGCTGGATCTGTCTACTTCTCTTTGAAAGTCGCAATAATATATCATCGAGTTGAGAATAGCTGATCCCTAATTCAGCCTCATCAGTCTGCCCCGGCCAGAGGCCGGCAGTAGGGGGTTTATCAATAATCCTCTGCAGTATATTGAAAGACCTGGCCAATTCTTTTATCTGGGATTTTAATAAATCTCCCAGAGGAGCAATATCCTCTGCGCCGTCGCCATATTTGGTAAAGTATCCCATTAATATCTCTGATTTATTAGAAGTGCCGCAGACAAGGTAATTTAGTTTATTGGCGAAATAATAAAGGGCTATCATCCTCAGGCGTGCTTTAAGATTACCGCGTGCCAGCTGATTTGCCCTGGGCAGGCTTTTCAGGAAGGTTTTATAGAGTGGGCCTAAATCAACGGATTTAACCTTAATCCCCAGCTTTTTGGCTACCAGGCGCGCATCCAATAAATCCTGCTTTTGACTAAAGCAAGGCATAATCAATCCCAAGACCCTACTTTTACCCAAGGCCTTAAGACACAGAACTGCGGTTACTGATGAATCCAGTCCTCCGCTTAAACCCACAACCACACCCTTTGCCCCTGCCTGCCTTACTTGCTTCCTAATCCAAGCAATAATCCTCTGTTTCATTTTTCTCCGCTCGCGAATTTTATCAACAGTGATAGAAGTTCAAGCCCACGAATTTGACCTAAAGAACCCTTACTTGCTACCCTTTCAGAAAAACTTTGGCTGCCATCAGAAGCAATGCCGCCACCCGCAATTAACAAGGGAACAGGGTCAGCAGAATGAGCGCGCATCTTACAAACAGTAGAATGGTCAGCAGTCACGGCGATAATCGTATCTTTAAGATTTAATTTTTTAAGTAATGGGCTGAAGAAGAATTTATCGATTATCTCAATGACCTCTTTCTTTTTGTTAAAATCTCCATCGTGAGCCGGTTCGTCTGGACCCTTAATATGAATATAGAGTCCATCAAATTCAATGATTTTCTTCAAGGTAATCTTCGCCCAAATAGAATAATCCACCTCTAAATGTGTCGAAGGCAGAGGAACCTCAACAACCTCTATTCCAGTCAAAAGAGCAATACCCTTTTCAACAGGCATCTGGACAAAGGAGCCAAATTTTAAATTATAAAGCGATTTTACCGATGGAAACTCAGGCAGGTGATCGCCGGCATCGCGAGAAAGAATAATATTACCCGGCAACTTATTCTCGGCGACCCTCTTCTTATTAATTTCTGACTGGGACAAGACCTGATGAGACTTCCGGGTGAATTCATTAAGTAGAACTGCTGCATCCCTTGCTTCCGGTGAATCTTTATATTCAGGCAGAGGCTGGGAATCAAGTACCTTCTTTTCAAACTTCTCCTTGGCTATGCCGAAAATCCCTTCCCGGTCATAAGCAGGGTCTGTATTGGTTATCCATCCGGATAGGTTTTTATTATTGTGGCGGATTACCAATACGCCGCGGTGACCAATGGTATTCTTGAATTCAAATGTTGCTGAAGAAAGCTTGACTTTGGAATTTATCTCTTTGGATAACGCGGTTGCCTCATCGGTAGTCAAGTTCCTTCCCACCCGGCGGTCTAATATAGATTTACCGTCGCTATCCACAGTAGCAAAATTGACCCGCAGAGCCAGATTTCCAGGCAATACCTTCAGCCCTTCGGCAAAAGACTCCAATGGGCCCCTGCCCGTATAATACTTTTTGGCATCATAACCTAAAAGGCTGATTACAGCAATATCTGACTCGGGGGCGATACCTTTATCTACCGGATAGAGAATACCGGTACAACCAAGCTTCGTCAATCTGTCCATATGGGGGGTGGCTGCTACCTCAAGGGGAGTCTTGTTATTCAATTCGTGAATTGGCAAATCACCTAATCCGTCTAAAACTACATATAAAATCTTTTTCATTCGCTTAGTTGATTTTCTTTGTTTAGTCTGTTATGTCTGTTTAGTCCGTTAACAGAATTAACTGACCCAACAGGAATAACGCAATTACGATTTTAACACTTAGTAAATCCGCAAGCATAGCACTTAACGCATCCCTCTTCGTGGCGTAAAGCCCCTCCGCAATCCGGGCATACCCCTACTATATTGGATACCCCATGCTGTGATTTCTGAACAGAGGAAACCGCGGGTTGATTGTTAATTAATCTCTTCTCCATAACACGGGCTAGGGCATCTGCGCACGAGAATATTCGCACACCCTTTTGCCACGAAGGAGAAGGACAACGGATATTGCGTAATTGCTCAATTATCGATTTCACGTCGATTTCTGAACGCAGGGCAAGAGATACAAGCCGGCCGATTGCCTCTAATTGGCTTGCTGCACAACCACCGGCTTTCCCCATCTGGGTAAAAACCTCAAATGACCGACCTTGCTCGTCCGAATTTATCGTAATATATAAATTGCCGCAACCGGTAGAAACCTTGGTTGTCGTGCCTGTAGTAACCTCAGGGCGTGGCCGAGGGACAATCTTGCCCGGCCCTACCTTAGCTTCCTCCCCGGCCGATACCTCCTGCTTGCCAGTAATATTAAGAACCTGCTCTTGGCGGCTTTTATCACGATAAACCGTAATTCCCTTACAACCCAGCTCATAAGCCAAAAGATAAGCCTTGCGCACATCAGAAACTTCGGCATCGCGAGGGAAATTGATCGTCTTTGAAACCGCGTTATTTGTATACTTCTGAAATACTGCCTGCATTCGAATATGCCATTCAGGCCGAATATCATGGGCAGTAACAAAGATACACTTTACATCCGGCGGAATCTCCTCAATCTTCTGGATTGAGCCAGTCTCAGCGATT
Organism: uncultured Planctomycetales bacterium; assembly: GCA_964592485.1. Taxonomy (GTDB): domain Bacteria; phylum Omnitrophota; class Gorgyraeia; order Gygaellales; family JAHJCI01; genus CAZQEY01. The sequence continues at coordinate 55,850 of CAZQEY010000003.1, read as the reverse complement.
TTTTCCATTAATTGCCGACTGTAAAAACCGCGCTCTCTTGCCACCTGTTCAAACATCGGCTCAACCTCAACGAGTTTGTCATTATCCATAACATTGCGATAATAAGAAATAGCGAATAAGGGCTCAATACCTGAGGAAGTAGGCCCGGCAATGATACTGATTGTTCCGGTAGGCGCAATAGTGGTTAAGGTGGCATTTCGAAGCCTGAGATTCTGTTTTTCCAAAATGCTACCCTTAAAAGCTGTGAATACGCCCTTTTCCTTGGCTAATTGGAAAGATTTTTCCTTTGCCTCCTTAAGGATAAACGACATCAATTTGTCAGCCAGTTGGATTGCCTCATCACTATTATAAGGTATGCCCAGTCTAATCAAAAGACTTGCCCAACCCATAATTCCTAAGCCAATCTTGCGGGTTAGCTTGGTTGCCTTCTCAATCTCAGGCAAAGGAAATTTATTTGCATCAATCACATTATCTAAAAAGTGCACGGATAGATGAACGGCCCTCTTTAATTTATCCCAGTCAATCTCAACGCCTGAATCTGTCTTCTTTATCATCCTTACTAAATTTATCGAGCCCAGGTCACAACTCTCATAGGGCAGAATGGGCTGCTCGCCGCAAGGGTTAGTGCTTTCAATCCTGCCTAACTTAGGAGTAGGATTATCCTTCTCTATTTTATCAATAAAGATGATTCCCGGCTCACCGTTCTTGTGCGCCTGCTTGACAATCAAATCAAACGTTTCTCTTGCGTTGAGGCGCTTGGTAATTTTTTTTGTGCGGGGATCGATTAAATCATAATCTTCACTGTTTTGTAATTTCTCCATAAAATCTTCGGTTATTGCCACAGAGATGTTAAAGTTGGTTATTTCGTTGCTCTTATCTTTACAGGCGATAAACTCCAATATATCCGGATGGTCAATCCTTAAGATTCCCATGTTGGCGCCGCGTCTTGTGCCTCCCTGCTTTACTGCTTCAGTTGCTGCATCATAGACTTTCATAAATGAAACTGGACCCGAGGCAATTCCACCTGTAGTTTTGACTACTGCATTTTTAGGTCGTAATCGTGAAAAGGAAAAGCCGGTGCCGCCGCCTGACTTATGGATAAGACTGGTGGCCTTTAAAGTCTCGAATATCGATTCCATCGAATCTTCGATAGGAAGGGTGAAGCACGCAGAGAGCTGTCCCAATTCTTTACCTGCGTTCATGATGGTAGGACTATTTGGCATAAACTCTAATGAGGTCATCATATCAAAAAAACTTTCCTCTAATTTTTTTATCTCAACTGCCGAGTGGCCATACAGTCTCTCCACCTCAGCAATTGCCCTGGCGACACGCCTGAATAACTCCTCAGGCGTCTCAATAACCTGACCTTGACTATCTTTTTTAAGATACCGCCTTTCTAAAACCCTTAAGGCATTTTCTGATAAATTGAGCTTCATCTTACCTCGCTCCTTTCAGTCGCTCGGAATGTAAAGTGTGTAAGTTCGGACCTACACACTTACCCTAGTTTATTTTCTACAGGTTATCCCACACCTAAAGCATAACATAGATTAATTAACTTGTCAAGAAAAAGATACTACATATAGGGCTTTATCATTTATACTATACAATAAATTGTATTTATCCCTGCCAGCATCATTCATCCCGCATCTTCTCTTTTGTCGCATAACCTATCTTATCCATAATAAAATTGTAATCCCGCCCCCCCTACTACAAACAGACACTTCATAACAAAAAGATGCGCAGCGAACTGAAACTCATCTTCTTACTTTCACTTATGTTACTTTATTGAAGGGGGTGGTCAAATTCAGGCATAGCACAGGCAGAGACTTACGAGCGGCTGCTTCTCTTCTGCTGTGCTGATTTCATTTTGAGCTTAGACTAGCACAAGACTCCCTCACTATTAACTCACAAGGCAGTGCCCGCTTAATAATTTTAGATGAGCTGGTAGTCATCAACCTATTCAATTCCCTAATGCCTTCTTGAGCCATTTTGATTAAGGGTTGCCTGATTGTAGTAAGGGCAACTGGTGCATAAAGGCCAGAAGGATTATCATCAAAGCCAATGATAGAAAAATCGTGGGGGATATTCTTGCCTAATTCTGTAGCCACCGCCATTACCTCTAAGGCCATTGAATCGGAAGCGACAAATATGGCAGTGGGAGGTTGATTTAATCTTAATAACTGATAAGTGGCACTTCGTGCCTGACCACGCGAGTAGTCCGTCTTGACTACATAATCATCCCGAAAAACAATATTATTCATTCCCAGGCTCTTTTTATATCCTTCAAAACGCTGTCGGGCAGCTTGAGTAATTAAATCTCCGGTTATATGGGCTATGCGCCTATGACCAAGCCCAACCAGATAATCTACCGCCTCTCTGGCCCCCTTAGTATTATCTATAGAGATGCATGACACAGAAAGGGCTTCCATATGGTGATTAATTACCGTACAGGGAATATTTTGTTCTAAGATATATTCTAACTGGCGCTCATTACCAATTATATCGGCAAAGATTACCCCGCCCAGGCCTTTTAAATTTAGCGATGATTGAGCAGAAGTTAAATGCAATAATAATTCCAGCCTTAATTCTTCGCAGATCATCCCAATGCCGCGAATCAACTCTAACAGATAAAAGGAATAAAATACACCTTCGTAGCGAGGGATAACCAATCCCACTACATTAGACTTACCCTTTGCCAAACGTTGGGCAAACACCGACGGTTGAAATTTAAGTTTCTTGATAGCGGCAAGAACCCTCTGATAATTTTCTTCTTTTACGGAAGGGATGTTATTAATTACGCGGGATACTGTGGCGGGTGAGACTCCACTTTCACGGGCGACATCCTCGATGGAAACCGGTGATTCTTTGGGCTTTTTTGGGTTCTTAATATCTTTCAATATCTTACAATATCGCCTACTCTAAAAGGTATATTAGCCTGGATTATATCGCAAGCAGCAATCTTCTCACGCAGTTGAATAACCTCAACTTTACCTAAGAACTTACCTTTCCGGAAAACCTCAAAAACCATACCTTCTCTGACACCCATACCCTGGCCTAAATCAATTACTACAAAATTGTATTCCCTATTCACATTAATAATCCCACCCTCCAGTGAAGAGGGTAAATCAATATCCGCTAAGAGTTGTGGTGAGATTACTATGGGAGGCAAATCTACAGACCACAACTCAGACTCCTGCGTTAGATCAACCTCCTGCTCCTTGCCATATCCGGCCATAAGAGTTTTTTCCTCTAAACTACGTTGTGCCTCCTCAATCTTTTGTTTCAGGATTTCATTATCCCGCCTAAGCCCATTCAGGTCGGATTTTAATTTAAACTTGTTTTTTTCCAGCACATCAATCTGCTCTTTCAATGCTCTATTCTCATTTTTAAAAAGTTCCAAGTCTTTTTGCAATTGCGCATACAACTTTAATTTCTCCAGCAACTCTGCTCTCTCTTTATTTATTAATTCAAACCTGGTCTGGACCTGGCTTCTCTCGGCAGATGCGCGTTCCAAATCCTCTTGAATAACCCTTAATCTATCCTGGAGGCTGCTATTCTCTGCCAGTATACTACTCAGTTTGTTTGTAAGCTCCTTATTTGCCTGAGTTAGCTTTTGTCTGGTATAGTTATATTCTCGCAATAACGCTGACTTTGAACTCTGGATGCTGAAGATAAGAAAAAGACTTGTTGCTAACAATACCACTAGAACTAAAATAATAATTTTAAGCTTTCCTTCCACTATAGCCATAGTCTCTCCATCCTGCACCCGCTTAACCTTATCCTGCGTTTATCTGTAAGAAGTGCAAAACCTCGATAATAGCTCTATTTAATCTGCCCTTCGATAAACCCAGAACAGGTTATCCTGAGTCCATTCGACTACGCTCAGGACTCAGTCCTGAGTTTATCGAAGGACCGAGTCCAAGTCAAAGGATAATCTGCAATCCTATTATTAGTTTGTATTTTAATATTTTAATAGATAAAAGGCGCGGGGTCAAGGACTTTATCGAAGATGAGACATCCCCCTGGAGAGAAGAAAATTATATTCCTCTTACAAAAGAATCTTATTCTACTGCATCGAGAAAAACCAAGTTGTAGCCTAAAATTCCTGAAGGAGTAACTACTGTAAGCAGAATTAGTTTTGTGCCAGGACAGGCGTAATGAGTAGTAAAGCTATCCTGGTCATTTCGTGGTTTCGCACTGCCGAGGTCACCGGACCAAAGATACTCTAAATTGACTGCCATACAGCCACTTTGTGCAAGTAGGACAGAGGAGGATAATTGGACATCCTGATTAGGAATTAACTTAAAATACTGTGCTCTTATATCAACATTGTGACTCAAAACTTTACCTCTATCGTCTTCGCATGAGGCATCCATAAAGGTCCGAAGATTAAATTCTAAGGGCTGTTTCCCTTTTATTTCTTTTAATCTCACTTTAGCCTTACTAATAAAATCATCGCAACGGGTGATTCTTCTTGACTTCTTTAACAGAGCATTGTAATACTTTTTTGCCTTGGAAATATCGCCTTGGTATTGAGCAATTAAACCTAACTGATAGAAACTATCAAAAACCGGAGGGCTCAGAGAAGGACTTTTAGTCAATTTAGTAAAGTAATCTTGTGCGGTAGAGATATCTCGCAATATATAAGCAGAAATTACCCCCATTTTAAAAGTTGCTTCCGCATAATGAGAGCTCCGAGGATAATTTTCAACTAATATCTGATATTGCAGATAGGCATCTTCGTATTGCTTTATCTTTTCTAAATTATAAGCGCGTAGATACTGCGTTTGTTCATCAAGGATTAAGTCAGGATTTAACTTCCTTAATTTTTTAAAAACCTCTTCAGCAAAAAAGGGATTGCCCACACCGTCATCCTGATAAGCTAACTGTTTTGCTAAGGAAATTAATTCTGATTCTCTATTTTCTTCCAGAGAGATTATTAGCTTTCCAAGATAAATGTTGTAGACCCGTTGGGAGTTTACTCGGTCAGCATAACTGGATAGAGTATCTGCAACATATTTAATTGCAGATAGATCGGCATCAGCCGACCCTGAATATTGCTTAACAGCATTAAGCAAATTCGCAAGTGCTGTCATCTCTTCATCATCTTGCATATATTTATGGAATTCCCATAAAAGGCACTTAGCGTAAACAAAAAGAGGGTCTTTTCTTCTTGAGGTCAATTTTGCCGCATTCAATACTTCCCTGATAAATTCCTGACGATATTGGTCACCTCGATTAAAATACTCTGCCCAATTTTGTGTCTCCTCTAAATATTTTAGTTGTTCATAGCGAGACAGGGCAATATAGTAACTCACCTCAGACAGGGGATAATTTCTTCTAAAGCTTTTTAAATAGTCTACAAATTCAGAATATTGATGCTGATTAAAGTATGACTCCTTAAGTTGACTTAAGTCTTCTTGAGCAAATGATTCGTAACTCGTAAATCGTAACTCATAAATCGTAATGAACGCCAAAAATAAACAAATCTCAAAAAATTTTAATTTTTGATTCGTCCTAAATGAAGTTTTCATCTTGGAGTAATCTTTGGGATGCCGAAGTTACTACATTATTCGGCATCATTTTGATTTTTGACTCCCTTAGAAATTTTGTTTCTTTATTGGAGATTTATATTTCTGGCAAAGTTAATATCTAATTTTTGACTTCCTCCTAGGATTTCTCCAGAATTCTCGCAATATATAATAACTCTTCCGGGGAAGGCGTTTATTTATCCCATTTTCCAAATCTGGCGATAAGGCAACAATGCCAAACCATTCCTCATTCATATTTTTGTTATCTTCTGCTTTAATATCGAAATAATAAGAGCCGTTAGACCAGCTTGCGCCGGTATCGTGAACTGACCAAGGCTCTGTCTCGTATTCATTGTGCTTCCACCATTCATCAGTCCACTCAAATGTACTCCCGCCCAGACAATTCCCTGCTCCATCTTTATTTCCATATAAATTCTTATAAATCTGCCTCCACTGCGATTCCAAAAAGAAGGCCTGCATATTCTGATTTTCTTCGTTTTTATAGGCATCGTAACTATCTGCACCAAATTCAGAAATCACTACTGGTCGGTCGAAAATCGTCTTAACACTCCGAAAGAGATTGCCAAAGGTTTTACCACGATAAACAATGCTGGCGACAATATCAATATCTGAACAAATCTCATTAGCAACCTCGAGCCCAACGAGCTCTCCGTTACCCATAGCAACCGGATGATTAGGATCAATCTGATGAATTTCGCGCGCTAAATCATTTACAAAGGAATAGTAAATCCTAGCACGCAGGAGCCTCTGTTTGGCTGGATCCGGCTCATTTTTAATCTCCTCACTTGACCAGGGATTAATCTGACCAGAAAAGGAATAATTATTTTCATTGCCTAAAATCCAAAAAAGAACTCCATCCTCATCCTTATATAGATTAACCATTTTCAAAACCTCTGATTTTACCTTATCTTGAAAATCCTTATCTCCATAGCGCGGGCAGGGATATTCCCAAAAACCTAACCAGTGACCCAAGATACTGCGAATGCCATAAAGTTGGTATAAATCTCGAATAACCTGCTTCACCCTTTCAGGATTATCGCCTACTTTGTAAAAGCGAACTGTATTTATCCCCATCGCCCGCATCATCTTCCCATCAACTATCCAGGGCTTATTAGGATCAGAGAATAAATCATATTCATGATTTTTGCCGATGGGAATAGGATTATAGCAAACTCCTCTTATGATGTAAGGCTTATTTTCTACGAAAAGGCGATATCGGCTATGTTCATACTTGCGGATGTAGACCACAGATTTCGGCCGTCTGGCCATACCTGTGGTTACTATTAAAGTAAAAAAGATAAAAAAGATAAAATAAAATCTCTTCAATGTCATATATGACTCCCTCACTAATAAAGTCGGATATCAAGGCAGTAAGTTCTCGTGTAGCAGATATCCTCTTACTAAGATACCAGGTTACTCTTCTGAGGTGCTTAAAGCTTCCCTGATAACCTAATATTCTGATATACTGACTACTGATTTTCTCATCACCGATATCAACTTTTTAAACTCTTATTTCTACGGCGTGACTTATTCGTACTTTATCTCATCTAAATAGAAGGTGACACCCTTGGGATTGACATCAATGTTAGTTGCCCAGCAAAAGCCACCAATGATATGAGACATATCCTTGCCGCTTAAATCAATGCTGTATTGCTTCCATTCCTTATCCAAGACAACTGGACCAATGCTGACAGAGTCAGAATCCGGATATTTGCCTGTTATCCCACCGACCTTGAACTCCTCAATCCTTTCTTTACCCTTCTCACCATGCGCCCAGAAGGTTAATTTGGTAGCTTTTGATAGGTCAAAACCAGCACGTTGGGTTCCCCAGTTATTTGCCGGATGCTGCCAATAAATCCCTGCCCAACGTATTCCTGAATTGTCTTTATAGGTAATCTTAATGCAACTATCCCCTAGATAAGGATTATCCTGCCAAGATTGATCAAACTTTAAATCCTGGGAAGCAGTTGCTGGCATCCAGCCAGAGGGAGCAAAGTGGTTATCCATTGAACCACGGTCAGCATAAACATAAAAAGGCATTCTTGGGGGTCTCTTTACCTCTGGCTTCATCCTGGGATCTGGCTCAAACTTAATCTCATCTAAATAAAAGGTTGCACCCTCAGGATTTAAATCAGCGGTGATAACCCAGAAAAACCCTCCGTTAATATAAGAAACATTCTGGCCAGCCAGATTAATTGTGTACTTCTTCCAGGCACGAGTCAATTCAATCAGCCCGGTTTCCACAACACAAGAATCAGGATAGGGAACCTCTTGGTTTATACCAATTCCGCCTACGCCAAACTTCTGAATAACCTCGCCACCCTTTTCACCTCTTGCCCAGAAGGTAAGCTTGGTCATTCCACTTAAATCAAAACCACCTTCTTTGCTTCCCCAGTTATTGGGAGGGTTCTGCCAATATACACCAGCCCAGCCTTGACCCTGGGATTTCTTGGCAGAATAGTCAAACCGAATACAGGTTTTACCTGAATAGGGCTCATTAAGAGATTGATCATTCATCTTTATATCCCCATTATCACCCATCCAACCTGAAGGAATATAGTTATTTTCCTCTGCGTCTTTATCGAGATAGACGACAAACGGGGGTATACGTGGCCTTCGGGCAAAACCAAGAGAAAGAAAGGCCAAACAGACAGCGACAAGAATCAAAATTTTTTTACTCATCTTTTACACCTCCTTCAATAAACAGAGCCTTGCTCAAAACTATTTTCTCGTCGGGAAATTATTTTGGTCTTTTTAAACCTCGCCTCCACTTTTCCATCGGAGAATTAAATGACTTTTTTGAGCAACCCTCTGAACACACAACTTATGGTGCGCCAGTGAACTCCGTTTAGAAATCAAAGATTTCTAAACGGAGTGAACATAAGTTATTATGCGAATTAAACCCCGCCTCTTCTTACCCTACACTATGCTACTTTGTTGAAAGGGTGGGGTAAAATTCCAACATATAACTTATGTTCACTTACGCCTACCTATCCCACAGACAGGCTCCATAAATTATGTCGTCATTTACCTCCACATCTTTTTATACATATAATAAGCCTTGCGCAACTGACGCAAGAACGGACTCTGGGAACTATTACCCTGGCTGGCTAAACCCAGCCATTCCTCATGCATATAACCATCAGGAAAAGGACCTGCCCATAGGGGCTTATAATCATGCAAACACGGCTCATAGGCCTTCCACCATTCATCTAACCATTCAAAAATTATGCCTCCTATAGCATTACCCAACCCTTTACCGCCAGATATATTATACTCAATATCCTCCCAGGCTGCACGGTGATACTCTGCCTGTAACTGCTCGGATTCTTCTCTTGTTTTACCTTCAGCATAAGCTGGACAGCCAAATTCAGTGATAAATACCGGTCTATCTATCTCTTCCTTAACTGCCTGCCAGAGATATCCAAAGCCATAATCACCCCGATAGGCATTCGTACCGAAGATGTCAATATCTGGGCAATGCTTAGCAAATACATCTAAGAATAGAATGTCGCCATTACCCAGAGCCACTGGATGTTCAGGATCAAGGGATTTAATCGTAGTAGCTGCCTCATTGACAAATTTAAAAAATCCTTCTGGGTCCTTATCAGCATTACAGGCAACGCCGTAAACATTCTCATTGCCCAGCAACCAGAATAAGATATACGGCTCATCTCTAAATTCTTCAACCATAGCTGTTACTGACTTAATCATATTCTTCTGGTGCTCTGGATTACGATAATCTGTCCCTTCATACCAGGACACCCCCGAGCCTAAAGCATACTTTCCTAAAAAATCTCCCATAATCACCATAATCCCATAATGTATATACAAATCCCTCAATAATTGTTTATTAACCTCCTGCGGATGATGATAAATACGTATGGTATTTACTCCCATCTGCTGCATAAGCTTAAAATCTCCAATAGAGGGCTCATCCTCATCTTGAAGATTATTCCTGTTCTTATCCACAAAGGCATCGTAAGGGCCATCTATTTTGTCGTTATTATCAAAATCCTCAAACATCCAATTTCCCAAGGTTCCCTCATCTGGCGATTGACATACCTTGGTGGGAGCATAAGTGATGCCTTTGATAATATAGGGTTGACCTTTTACCTGTAGCTGCCAATCTCCATTTTGATATTGAAGCAGTCGAACCCTCCCATCTCCGATTATCTTTTCAACCTTCTTATTTCTTGCCTCCTGTGTTTTACCTCTTACTTCTTGCCTCCCACGTACCCATCTTCCTGGATTAGTAATAACAATATCGTTAGAAACATCATTGTCATAACCATTGATGATTTTAATATGGGCATCAACGAGTCTGTACTTTAATTGGGGGTTGCGGCGCAAAAGAAAATTTATCTTGGCAATTGCCGCCTGACCTACATACCAAGGGGTATGCCAATAGGTCCAGCCATAGCTACCAGGAAAATGCACCACAATAGCATAGTAGCATTTTAGCGCATGCTTGATTAATCCTGCCTTTTCCAGAATCAATCCGGTGTAAAAAAGCCTCACACCCACTGGTTCAGGAGCAGTTGCCCATTTAAAAAATGCCGCCTCCAAATCCGAGCTTTGTAAAAAATCCCAAGCAGAGCCTTCCAGTCTTCCCTCTTCCCGTACAAACTTAAATCTCGGGTTGCGCCTTACCGAACCAGTATTGGGGTAAATTCCTTCACCGACGGCCTTGCTTAATCCTACTTGGTCGCTAATAATGTAAACATAATCCTTACTACCGCGGTTCTTAAACTCACCATATTTAGTATAATCAACGAAATCTTTACTGCCCGGATCGGATAAGACGACCGTACTAACTATCTTCTTGGTGGGCGGCTGTTTGACTTCTTCCGGTGCCGGCGGAAGTTGGCGTTTCTGAATCTTATCAATACTGTCTTTGGCTGCCTTGGCTATTTGCCAGTACCATCCCCGGGGATCCCAGGCCTGGGCAAAGGAATATTGCTGGATAATAGTATTAAAAACCTCAACTGCCTCGGGGAATTTCTCTTGTCGCATATAAGATTCACCTTGAATAAAATAGCAAGTAGCCACATCATTAAGAATCTGATAATTAGCAATATCCGTCCCCTTGGGTAGCGCATTTAAAGACGCTTGTTGTCTTTTTGCTTCCTCAAGGTATAAATCAATACATTGCTGAGTAATTTTAAAGGTGCTTTCAATATCATTTCTTCCGTGCGCCTCCCATGCCTTGACGACTAGTTCCTTGGAAGGCGGTCTATCCTGAGCGAAAGAATTTCCAAGATAAATGACAAATAACAAAGCACAAATGACAAAATAATGACAAAGCACAGACACCAAATGATAAAACTCACGTTTTGGAATTTGACATTTAGATTTTGAATTTATTTTGGATTTTGGATTTTGGATTTTGGATTTAAACATCATCCTACTATCGCTCCAGCAGTAACCCCTTTAATAATATATTTCTGCATAAGCAAGTAAATTAAGATAATCGGAATAGCTGCAATGGTCAAACCAGCCATTAGAAGTGGGTAGCGTGTAATAAATTCGCCCTGAAAAGTGGTCAAAGCCACCTGAAGCGGCATAAGGTGACGTGAATCAAAGATAATCAAAGCCAGTATATATTCATTCCAGACATTCAGCGCATTAAACACCACTACTACTGCTAACACCGGCTTAGATAAAGGTAAAGCCACATGCCACCACAATCCCATTTTTGAACACCCGTCGATACGGGCTGCTTCTTCTAATTCCTTGGGCATCTTATCAAAAAATGTCTTTAACAAAAATATACTTGTGGAAAGCCCAACATTAATCATACACAGAATATAGCCAATTTGGGTATTGCGAAGATGTAGTCTGTTTAATAATACATAAAGGGGAACGAAGCTTCCCGGGATAGGAATCATCATAGCAATAATGAACATATAAAACAGGATATTCTTACCCGGGAATCTAAACCGCGAAAAGGCATAGGCTGCCAGCGATGCAACAATAACTATACCAATCACTGTGGATATTGTATAAATGATACTGTTAATAAAATAGCGTCCAAATCCGCCCTCTTTCCAAGCCAAATAATAATTCTCCCAGCGTGGACTGTGAGGAATAAGCGATGTATCAGAGAATATCATCTCTTGCGTTTTAAGACTTGAGGAAACCATCCAGACTAAAGGCAGGAGGCAACTTATTGCTACAGTAAGCAGAAACAGATGAATAAGTAGATTTAAAGTTACCCTCTTTGTCTTATAATATACGCCTGACTTCATTTGTCTATTTCATTATTTCCGGTAGGTCCGTTAATTCCGTTATTTCTGTTAAACGGACAAAACCGACTAAACGAAATATCTAAACCTGCCTAGCTCTTTTAGAAAACCTATATTGGATAAAAGAAATAATCACTAAAACAAGTCCAAAGGTAATACCCTGGGCACAGGCATAACCAAAGCGCGAGGAGCCACGCATGGAAGCCAGTATCCTTAGTACCGGGACCTGGGTATGATACGCCGGTCCCCCACCTGTCATGGCAATAATCAAAACAAATGCCTGCATTGTGCCCAAAATGGTTAAAATCGCCACTAGAACTGTTACCGGAATCATTAACGGAAAGGTGATATTCTTAAAGCTCTGCCAGGCATTGGCTCCGTCTACTCGGGCAGCTTCATAAAGCTCTCTGGGTATGGTTTGCAAGCCAGCTAGGAATATCAGAAACCCCCAGCCAAATCCCTTCCAGCTATGAACTATCGCTACAGTAGTTAAGGCAGTATTAGGGTCAGAAAGCCAATGGTGAACCAATTGAGGAAAACCCAATCTTATTAGTGCATGATTTAATAAGCCGTAATTGCCATCAAGAATCCATTGCCAGACCAAACCAACCACCACCTCAGATAAAACCGGAGGAATAAAAAAGATTACACGGTAGAGATTCCTCAAGCGTATCTCACGGTCACAAGCCCAAGCCAAAGCAAAAGCTAAGGCATTCTGAAAAGTAAGGGCAATAAGAGTGATGTAGCCAGCATTTAACATTGATTGCCACCAGATTCTGTCTTGGGAAAATATCTCTTTAAAATTAGAAAGACCTACAAAGGTCTTTGTCGGCATGATTCCGTCCCACTCGTATAAACCTAATTGGAAGACCCAGATAAAGGGAATAATATAGAATATCGCAAAGATGATTACTGCCGGAAGAACAAACATATAGTTTTCTAAAGTTGATTTAATTCTCATCTTGTCTGTTTCTTCTTTAACTCCCGCTCCTTAATCTTCTGTACTTCCTGAGCGACTTGCTCTGGTGTTTTCTCATTAATAATAATTGACTGGATTCCTTTATCCCAAGCCTCAATTACTGCGGGAAATTCAGAAATCCCCCAAGTATTCGGATGGGTGGTTAAATCCATATCATCAGCGAACTGGGCTAAGATTGGAGAAATTTCACCAAGACAGTTTTTATTTGCGGGAAGATTCTGGGTGCTTTCAGCTAAATAGGCCTGTTGCTCTTTATCGGTCAGCCACTTCAGGAACTCAACCGCTTTTTCTTTGTTTTCTGAGCGGGCATTTATCATAAAAGACGAACCAGCACCTCCCCAGATGCTGCGGGGATATTCATCACTTACCTTGGGTGGAAGCAGAACTGCGTAATTAAGATTGGGATTCATACCGCGATAGACATTAACGCACCAAGAGCCATTAAAGGCAAAAACTGCTTTTCCATTGGCAAAGAGCTGCTCAGCAGTCTTATTTACCATTGTAACAATACCATCGGCTAAAACGCCCACTTCACTCATCTGTTTAAATAAACTTAAAACCTTAATCCAATCCGGGTCAGCATAGGAGACTTTGCCTTGAATTGTAGCAAGAACTTTATCCTTACCCATTAGATTAAAAGCGAAATTATTTGCCAGACAATCAATCATCCACATCTCACCCCAACCAGATACCATTCCCTGCAACCCTGTTTCTTTTATTCTCTTACCTATATAAAGGAATTCTTCGAAAGCCTGAGGCGGCTGTTCAGGGTCAAGTCCTAACTGCTTAAATAAATCCTTATTATACAGCATCTGGATGGTCATTATATCCAAGGGTACGCCATAAATTCCAGCCTCAACACCATAGGAATTTCCTTCGGGAAATTCATTTACTGCCAGGGCCTTGCGAAAGAAGGAATTACGCCATTGATTGCTGTTCTTTTGCATGTGAGGGGCTAGATCCAGGATATGTCCAGCCTTGATGAATGAGGCAAAATCCCTTTTTTCTCCGAGAATACCAAATATATCAGGCAGGGTATTACCTTGAGCTGCCGCGCGCACCTTTTGGGTGTAGGCGTCTGAAGGAGCATAGAGTTCAAAATTAATCTTAATGCCGGCATTTTGCTCATACCTTTTAGCTAGTTCTTTAAATGTCGGCTGCCGGTCGGTCATCCAATGCCAGATGGTTATGGTTGGTTTTTCTGCTTCTTTTTTGGGAGTACAACCAACCATAGTAAACAGTAAGCAGTAAACAGCAAACAGTAATAAAATGCTGTAAACTAACTTTTTACTAAGCATCTTCTCCTCCAATAACCAATCATTCTTCTCAAGCTAAACAAAGCTTTTTTATCTCTTCATCAATATCATATTATCCAAGTAAACTGTGCCTTTTGCCTCTGACTGAGGCTCAAACTGAAAGCTTTTGACTGGAAAATCTAAGGTAGCGTTTCTGTCCGCATTATTCGGTTGCCAATCACTCCGAGCGAAGAATTCATTGAAAGGGCAGACTATCCTCTTCCAACCCTTAAAATCATCCTCAATCATAAACCGCCACATCTCATTACCATTGTCTTTGATATCAAATGCAATCTTTGCTTTGGAATCGCTACCGTACATATAAAAGGATATGGAACTATATTTAGCCCAGTCTATATCCTGTGGTTCAATTAACCATTGTGTATTCTTTGCATCTAAATCAAACCCCCTTGCTACCCACATATACCCGCCTGGTGCAGCATTATAGTCTATCTTCATAGATTGATTACCCGAATACTTAATATCAGTATCTGCTGTTACTTCTACTGATGAACTACCACCAGAGCCAAAATCCACTGTGCCGTCCGTGCCTCCAGAAAGCGGATTCTCAAAATCATCGATTAATAAATCCTGCTCCTGAGTACAAGAAAGTATAGTCAAACAGAAAATTAAAATGCAACCAAAAGGCAGTATCTTCATCCTTTACCCCTGCCCATTATCACCTTAATGTGGTGTATTTTACCATCATTATGAGGTTTAATCAAGTTTCCTTCAATTCTTCTGCCGTCTACATAAATCTCCTTTATTCCCTGCTGAACGCCCTGGGGATTACTTATCTCTATTTCATAGATTGCGCCCCGGAAAGGCCGACGGATGGAAAATCTCTTCCAATGAGAGGGAATACAAGGCTCAATGCGCAAGCCAGCAAAATCACGCCGCACACCCAAGAGCCATTCAGTAATCGCCATAAAAGACCAACCAGCTGAACCAGTAACCCAGGTGAATGCTCCCTCACCATAAAGATACGGATGCTGGGGTCCCACTAAATACTCAGCCATAGCATACGGCTCGGTCCTATATAAATCATAATTCTTCTGCTGATTAGACAATATCTTTAAAAGCGAAGAGTATGCCAGGTCGCCGTAGCCTGCCATCAGTAATCCCACTATCATAAAGGTTGCTGCATGGCAAAATACCGCAGCATTCTCTTTTGTGCCCTGCGAGAACATACTGATTCTGCCAAGTTCAGGATTAAACCGCGAATAAGCAGGAGAAAATAAAGCCAGACCATGAAGACCATCAAGATATTGTTTTACTGACCTTACGATCCTTTTTTGTTTATTTGAGTCAGCAACCCCAGAGAGCAATGCCCAGGCCTGAGTATTAAGGAATATCTTGCCTTCCGGATTACTCTTGCTTCCATAAACAGAGCCTGAATCAGTAAAACCGCGCACATACCAATTTCCATCCCAGGCAACCCTGTTTATACGCCCAGTCATAATTCTGGCTTTATTTAAATAATCCTCTTTCTTCTTTCTTTTACCAATTAAATCCGCTAATTCAGCCAGCATCTTTAAAGAACGCACCAGTGCTTGAGCCAACCAGACGCTCTGCCCCTTAAGTTTAATCCCTGCTGCATCAATTGCATCATTCCAATCAGCATGGCCAATCAAAGGAAGACCTTTATCACCCACATCACTAAAGGTAAAATTAAGGTTTGCCTCTAAATGTTCAAATAGAGTCCCCTGTCCATCTGTATTTGGCGTCCCACTGGAAGAATTTAGGTCAATATGCCAGCCGCCAATCCATTTATCCTTTAAATAAGAAATGCGTTCATTAAGAATATCCTTATCCCCGGTTTCTTGTATATAGGCATAAACCAATGATGTAAGCCAAATCTGATGGTCCTTATTTGGTCTGAATCGATGCGGGCCCTGTGTATCTGACCATCCAGGAGCTGAGGTTCCATCCCGACGGATGAGCGAGGCAAGTTTTAATATCTTCTGCCGGCTAATTTCTGAGTTCAAAGAAAGTATGCTCTCGCCGTCCTGAGCAGAATCGCGATACCCCTTTCCGCCTGAGCCCTCATGATAATAAGAAGGCGAGCGACTCCAGAAATTGCAAATATAAATCTGGTATTTAAGCCAGGAATTTACCAATAAATCTAATTTCTTATCAGGCGTGCTGATAATCAGGTTATCACAGATACGCCTCCTCCAGATTTTCTTGGTGTCTTCCAATTCGCTTTTTGCGCGCGCAAGATTTCGATATTTTTTAATTACGCTGTTAATTTTGGCTTTAGACTTTAATTGCCCCAGGATAATGGTAAATTCCTTTGCTTGATTTGCCGCTAAATGCAACCTGTGTTTAAAAACAGCAATACCGTCTTCTCCCGAACATTCCTGGTGCCGGCTTGCCTGATTGGTGATTATTGCTTCCGGATTTTGTTCAGTATTATACCTTCCCAGGAATCCTTCCTTGCGCAGCCAATAATCATTGACTGCTAGGGAACTGGCAAAGAAGGCGTTTCCCTTAAAGGGACAAATATTCATATCCTGCCAAAAGGCAGTTTTTTTGGCAAATATCGCCTGAGATGATGGGTTGAACCAGATGCGATTATATAGATTCATAATATTGCGATAGCGCAATTCTAGATGATAATCACCCAGAAGCCACTCAACATAGGGATAAATTTCTAAGGTGCGGTGCTTCTTAGTTTCATTCTTAATCCGGATAATCCAGACCTCACAATCATCGTGTTCAGGAACAAAATAGGTAATCTCTGTGCTGATACCAAAATACCTTGATTCAACTACGGTATATCCCAGACCATGCCGACATTGGTAAAAATCGGGCCTAACGCAAAGAGGCTGATAAGTACAACTCCAGATTTTTTTAGTTTGTGGTTCTTTAATATAGATATATCGTCCTGGTCGGTCAAAATGCCAGCTCTCTGGTAACCACCTTAAAATACGATCACTTCGGCAGTCTCGATAAAAACTATATCCACCAGAGCACTGAGAGATAATCGCGCAGTATCGGCTATTAGTAAGATAGTTAATCCAAGGCCGGGGAGTTAAAGGTGTGGTAATGATAAACTCCTTGCCATCTTGACTAAAATGGCCATATTTATCTAACATGCCTATTAATCTTTTCCGACGCCTTTTCCTTTAAATTGTTTTACTATTTCCACAATACTGGCGCTAAACCCATAAGTTCAGCTCTCTCCAGACAAACGCCAACGCGATATTCGGGTGCATCAGTCAATGAGTCAGACCAGACGACCTCTCCTCGCGTATAAAAGGGGCCCCGGTTATGCGGTAAATCCAGCCACATCTCTAATGATGTCCGAGGAGTAAGCTTCTTCTTACTCAGCAAACCTATGCCCGTAGCGCTAACATCTATTGTCTGTCCCCGGCATTTTTTTCTCCTTCCTGAAGGCAAAAATCTTATCGAGAGTGCGGCGGGGATTCGGGCAAATGCGCGCCGATCAATTGAATTATTATTTTCCATGGAATACCTGCCTTTTCTCCGTGACTTTAACTTTGTTAATTTAACATAAATTCCACAGCAAGTCAACGCAATTATCTATAGTCGCTGCCTTGCTGCCTAACCCAATAACACTTATTCCCCCATCCTGCCTCACCCCCCTTACAGACGCCTCCCACGCCAATCAGGAAACTGTCTCTGCATTGCGTTGGAAGATATCTTTTTTCTTTCATTCTTCCATTATCTAATAAATGATGCTTGATGCCTTTGCGTCATCCTACCAGATGTAATATTGGTCTCTTACTCTGCACTCTTCTTTTTTTTCAAACAAGCTGCTTGTCGAGGGCTTAAGGAAATAAAAGAGAAATATTACGATGAAAGCTATCAGGAAAACCTGTGGAGCCTGTAGAGTAATATACCCTTTTCTAATAAAATACTCCATATCCATTAAAAGTAACAACGAATTAAATATCAATGTCAGCATAACGAATGTATTGTATGCCCATCTCTTTAATCGGAACAAACCAATGATGGGAATAATAAAAACTACCGATAAGAAAAGTGATGTAGCTAAAAATAATATGGGGGATACATAAACTGCTGTATGCCTTGCTAACATAATAAAAAATGCATATCCGGCATAACAGTCCATCAGGATTGCTACTATACTAAGTATTATCAATCCAATTGGTATTTTAGGGTTCATCAGTTTCATCTTGCCTCACTCCTTTCTCTTTACACCCTACAGACGCTTTCCCGCCAATCGGGAAACTGCTTTTACGTTGTGTTGGAAGGTGTTTTTTATCAATTTCTATACTCAAGGACGCTTTCCGCTTCGCTTTGCTTTAAACCGGAAGGCGTCTCTGTCTTGCCTGCTTAATGCCTTTGCATGCACCTGCGAGGTGAGATATTGGGTTTCTTATTCCACATTCTTCTTTTTTCCCAAACAAGCTGCTTGTCGAGGGCTTAAGGAAATAAAAGAGAAATATTACGATGAAAGCTATCAGGAAAACCTGTGGAGTCTGTAGAGTAATATACCCGCTTCTAATAAAATACTCCATATCCATTAAAAGTGATAATGAATTAAATACTAACGTCAGCATAACGAATGTATTGTATGCCCATCTCTTTAATCGGAATAAACCGATGATGGAGCTGATAAAAAGTAGCAATAAGAAAAGTGATATAGCTAAAAATAATATGGGAGACAAATAAACTGCTGGGGACATTGCCAGCATTAGAAAAAATGCATATCCAACATAACAATCCATCAGGATTGCTGCTATACTAAGGATTATTAATCCAATTGGTATTTTGGAATCCATTACTTTCATCTTACCTCGTTTCTTTCTCCTTACAGACGCTTTTATACCAAGGATTATTGGTCCAATTTGTATTTTAGAATCCATTACTTTCATCTTGCCTCACTCCTTTCTCTTTACAGACGCTTTCCACCCCAATCGGGAAACTGCCTCTGCGCTGTGCTTGAAGGTGCAGTTTCCAGTTTGAACCGGAAAACGTCTCTGCCTATGGCTATCGTCTATCACTATCATCTGTTTATCGTTTATCGTGCAAAGCGGCAATGGCTTCATCGAGTTTCTTGAACGCCTCTTGGTTTCTCGGGGTGTAACCCACATCAACAACGCCTTCTGGATTCACTCCGATTAAGTCAGAAATCAACTTATTCAATTCTTCAGGAACCCCCGGTGTCAAATAGCGAACAGGGATAAATTTATCATAAATGAGTTGTCCCGTAACTATATCATAGAGCATATGTCCTATTTGCCAGCCGAGACTAGGTGGGTATCGTCCGGGAAAGGCATATTCAAAATCACACAACTTAACTGCTCCACTTTCCCAAGTTAACATACTATTCCCGGGACCTGACGCATCTGTCAATTGAGTTTCATAGGTTCGGGCTGTATACAGCAGCGCGGTTCCGACTGCCCGCACGGCCAGTAGAAGCTCAATTATATGTTCATTGGTCCACGCCCCAAACTCTCTCAATGCCATGCCGACTTCTTCGAGTGAATACCCGTCGATATACTCCAGGATGAGAAACTCTTCATCAAGATTCCAATCCAGTAATCTGACAGTGTAAGGATTATTCCTATTCCTATGCAGGGCTCGCCGTTCATCCGCTATCCAGCGCTCACTACGAATCCCTCTACCCTTAAACTTCGGTTTTGTTTCCTTCACGATAACTGTTCTGTTGGTTTTTAAATCCACGGCCAAATAAATATCACTGTTAGCCCCCCTCTCTGATTCATCTCTAAGCTTAGAAAATACCCGATATTGCCTACCCCTATGTCCAGAGATAATCTGCTCCGGGCTAATCTCCTCTGGTTGGAGTGCCTTGGTTGCTCGATATTGTCTCACCAATCTGGCAAGGGCGGGGAATGACGATGCCACACCTGGTTGAGCAACAAGAGTGAAATCTTCCGGGTTATAAAATGGGTTTTCCCAGACTTGATACGACTTCTTATCCTGGGCAGTAAAATATTTAATTAGCCCTTCGGGTCCATAGTTCTTAAGTACCACGCCTATCTCCTCCGGCGTATACCAATCTAAGTATGCCCATAGTTCGAATCGCGGTATCCTCCCTATCCCTTTGACCCTGGAAAGCTTTTTCAATCTCCTCAATCCATATCTAGAAAGTGAACCTATACCGAACCGGGAAACAATTAGCCGAAACGCATCGGGTTGTTCCAACATCCCATGGGTAGCCCAATCCATCTTTATATGAGGGCTGTAACCAATGCGTTTATATTCTTTCAAGCGTGCCTCATCCTCAAGCAATAAGTCTTCTCTTCCATCTAAAGCATAGGCGAAATTCAAGGCATCTACGGGGTTAATCCAATAAGGACTTAGGGATAGACTCATAAAACCAGCCTTTTCCATAAAGGGCCTCATTTTAGAAGCAAATTCAACCGGTGAATCTACCAAGGGGGAAAGTTGGTCCAGGTAATAATCAGGTGTATTTTTATCAGCGTCAATCAATAACATCAATTGATCCTGCGGTGTGTCTTTTAATAATTCCATTGGGAAATTAGCGAGATTAAACATGTGAATATTGATATCCTTATCAAAATATTTAAAAGTCTGGGTTAGTGGCTCTTCCGAAACCCTGTTATCAATTATATAAATCTCTCGCTCATCAATTACTCCGTCATAAACTAAAGGCATCAGCCAATTATTGATATTTAACCGTTTTACATAATCGCTTAAGTATTCTAATGAGGCATCTTTCTTTGGTTTAAAGTCTGGATTCTTAACATCCCAATGCGAATCAATAATAATCGCCTTGCTTTTCTTTTTAATCCAACCCAATCTCAGCGCCAGCCAGGCACCAAGGGCTGAAAACTGATGGTCATCTACCCAGAAAATCCTTTTTGCCGGGTCCAGGATAAGATTTTCCAGGTGCTGATAATCTCTGATTAAATCTAACTTGGCATCCCATCTTAAATCCTGGCTTGTGCCAATCTTTATCCGCAAGTCAAGCCCAAACCCCTCAAGATCCAAATTTAGTTGCTCGCTAAAATTATGTGCTTTGGCAACAGCCCTGTTAAGTAGTTTGCCTTGAAGAATGTTAATCCCCTCGGTTAATTCAGGATAATCCTTAACTGCCTCCTCTAATCCTGTGGCTGCCAGAGCCTTAACATAAGGAAGAACAGCTGCCGCTAAACCAATCGAAGCCTCTTTTGCCTTCAAAGATGGTATATCACGGACACAGAAGCGTATATTTCCATATTTATCGATAAAGGTCGGCTCCTCAAGAGTGGTTGGCCTTGAGCCATAAATATTCCCGCCCTGGTCCACCGAGACATCAACGATTACCTTACTTCCACCTAGCCTTGAAAGAAGTTCCTCATCAATTAAAATCGGCGCCTGAGAACCTTGTTTATTATAAACCGCTCCGATAATCACATCTGCATTCTGTAAGTCCCTGAATAAGTCTTGCGCAATTTTCTTCGCATCAGCCCAAGATTCCTTAACAATAATATTGAGCCTTTTTGACCGGAAATAGCTCCTGAGTTCCTTTCTTCTTTGCGCATCCAGTTCAATGATAATTACCTCATTACCTAATTGATTGGCTCGTTCAGCTGCATTCTGACCCACTACCCCGCCGCCTAAGATTATGAATTTGCTCTTTTCCTTCTTGGAATAAAACTGCCCTTGCTCTGCTGCCAGGGGCCCAGCAATCTTGCTCATCTCTGCCAAAATCGGCGCTTTCTCTTCTTTTACTATAGTCTCAAAGGCGACTGCAGTTGCTCCCTTTTTCATGAAAGTCTCGGTTAAGATTCTGTTTACCGGCGCTGCCAGATGCAAGAAAGCAAATATAATCTGGCCATTCTTGATAAACTGCATCTCTTCTTCTTGCGGTTCCTTTACCTTAACAATTAAATCCTTGCTCCATACATCATCTTTTGTCCCTATCTTAGCGCCGGCCTTTAAATAGTCCTCATCGGAAAAATCGCAAGCCTGACCTGCTCCAGCCTCAACAGTAACATCAAAACCCTCTCCTACCAGAATCTCTACTTCTCTTGGCGTAAGAGCCACCCTCTTTTCACCCTCAATAATCTCTTTGACAACTCCTATCTTTATGTTGGTAAGGATTATCCTTTTCTTTGTATTTTTTCGATTCAACCCGTCTCTTCTTTGCGGTAAAGTAGCCTCCTTCCTCTTTTTAGATTTATTCAATTCTCTACCAAAAAGTTCATCCCCTAAAGCTCCTATTAGGGCCTGTATATTTTCAGGAAGAGGCTCTCGTGGCCCCCGTTCCCAGCGATTCACTGTTGAGGGACTAACCCCGCATCTGACTGCCAGCTCTTCTATGGTCCATCCCTTCTCAAGCCTTAACAGCTGGATGCGCTTGCCAAGTGGAAATATCTTTAATGCCTCGGCTCGCTTTAAACCATAGATAAGCTCGCTGACTTCTAAATTGAATTTCTCTGATAATAAGCGTATGCTTTCAAGGCTAAGCTTGCTTTTTGCGCTTTCCCAAGAGATTACTTTATCAGTAGCAATCTCAAGTTGTCCTGCTAACTCCTCGCGGGTTAAACCCTTTTCGTATCTTAATAGCTCAAACCGCTTATTAAAGGGTAATCCCTTGAATAAAACTGATTTTGCTTCCCCGTACATTAAGAAGCTGACTTCTTTCCCAAATATCTCAGCAGCTCTTTTAACGTAAACAGGCCAAATCCTTCTGCCTGTCCAGCCGGTAACCCCCTTATGGATAATCCCTAATTCTGTTCGCAGTTGCTCTTCATTCCATCCTCTAAGTCTGCCCTCGGCGCGAATGCGTTCCCTGCAGCCAACAGCCCAATCAAATTTCTGCATCCGCAAAATATGCCTTCGAATTAAATCTCTATAACGCTTGATAATATCCTGCCTTACTCCACTCTCCCTAGCAATTTCATCAGAGGTATATTGTTCACTGTATCTTCCGCTTATTATCCTTTCCCATTGATCCCATATATATAAGCGCTTAACCTGTTCAAAATCTTCTCTATGCTCTTTCTCAAGAATAAATTTTTCAATATCCTTTTCTGTGAAATAATTTAACACCAGCACCAAAGCCCCTACAGATTCATTTTCCTCTGTTTCATATTTTTCTTCATTGATATAATTATCCAAACAGAAAAGGATTAATAAAGAATTAAATAGGCCGTGAGAATTAATCCTCCTGCTTAACAGAGTAATCTCTTCAATGGTAAATTTTCTCAATGCCCTTTGCCAGATGGCCTTTTCTATACCGGTTAACTCATAAAGCAATTTGGCTAGCTTGTCTGCTGATCTTGCCAGTTCAGAACTGTCTTTTAGAACTGAATTAGATTCTTCTGCGCCTGAAGTATTTACCATTAAACCAGGCATAATCGGGAGCAACAGAATGAAAGGCAGTAATTTCTTAACTATTCTCCAGAAGTTACGCTTTGAATCGTTCTTGCTCTGCTGCGCAACTTCTGACTGTCTTTGTCTTAGCGGTGATATCCCGCCAAAGGATTTTGCCTCGGGAATCTTCTTTAATTGAGCATCTGACTCTCCTACCTCTGAAGGACTGCTGTCCGCATCCTTAGAGCGATTAGCAACTTTTAAGGAAATTTTATGGTACCCAAAGGCATAACCCATACCTTCAAAATACCTAATCTCCTTCATTCTTCTCTCGTCTATTTCTTCAAGATTAGGATGGTCAAAAGTAGCTCTATCCAAGAAGAACATTCCTCCTGGATTCATGTGAGTAACTATCATATCGGCAATTGGACCGGATATGCGTAATCCGTCAGAGGCTTTCAAAATGCAGGAATCCAATCCTTTCTGAATAAGGGCAATTAATGTCTGCGGATTTGCCTCTATGTCGCAGAAGTCCTTCTCAAGATAAATAATGCTTTTTTCTATTGATTCTCCGGGAAGCAGGAAACTGATTCTATTTATCTTAGTATCAGTATCAGATACTACTACAATTTCTCTTGCGCCCATCATTTCGAGCTCCCAGAGTAAATATTGCTTAGCTCCTATCTCTCTTAATAATGAACTTCTGGCGCCTCGTTTTGAAGAAGCAAAGTTTCCATAATATCTTTTCTTCAGATATGCTTTTCTATAGGAATTTAATTTTCTTTCAGATAACCCTTCTGATGGTTCAAAAGGAAGCCTATCTATACAAATAGTTTCTATAGCTTTGGATACTATTTGACTTGTTGAGTAATCTCCTCCCGAGGCAATATATAGACACCTTCTCTTTTGATTATTTTTTGGCAACATTGCTCCTATTGCCAGAAGATATCTTACCTTATTAAGACTCATAAAATTATGGTCGATAATAAACTTTGCGGCCTCATCTGCTCTTGCAGTAATCTTAGTCAATTCATAATCGGTAACTTCTTCCTTTTTCCTCACGCTCATCATCTGGATTGCTAACCTGAGTATCCCAAAAGGAATCAAGCTTAAGAATGTATGGATGAGGGCGAGGAATTCTGAAGATATCTGTTTTTTAAGATGGCTGATTATTTCATGATAGAGAATTATGAATTGTTTGAAAGTGGGTAATTCAAACCACGCAGGGTGTAGAATAACCTTTCTATTTTCTATTTCTGTTTGAGCATAGGTAGGAATTGAGGGGTCAATGCTTAAGGTAAACGGAGGAGCATTAGGATAAGCAATTCTGGTTATTAACTCTAAGAATCTTTTTAAAATGTCTTCTCTTATTCTAAGCCCTTTCTGAGACAGATTTATTGATTCATCTTGTATTGGTCTTTGCAATCTAGAGCCATCTACCACTCTATATTCATAAGCAGGCTGGTTAACATATTTACTTCTCCTTTTCTCCGGAACCCTCTGCGGCCATTTGCGGGAGACATTCTTCGCAGCCCTATTCATATTCATATCTGCCTTTATACCAACAAAATCTCCGCTTTTTTCATCTACCTTAACAAGGTCAATGCCATTTTCCTGACATAAGGCTTCAATATTATACGGAGGTAAAACTGCCCATGGGGAGAATATGGCCCCGGGCTTCAATATCCTAGAGATCTCTCTAATCATCTCGCTGCGTGCTTCCGCTGATTGAAAATCACGACTAAGGGTATTATCGGCGAAGGCTAGATTAAACCTTCCCGAAGGAAAGGGTGTATTCTTAATATCTATGCAATAAAGTTCGACCTTCTCCTTGAATTCCGCCGGATACCCAGATAAAAGGTGATAGAGGCCTGCAATACCTCTTTTACTCCAGTCGCAAACCACTATTTTCCTTATCATCGGGAAGTTCTCTGCAAAGTAAAGGACTTCGTATATATTGGCGCCGCTGCCAAGGATTAACACATCCTCTCCTTTTAAATAATCCCCCAAGGGAGGAAGAGTATGTTCTTTTAAAAATGGCTCTACATTTTCCTTAAAAAATGCGTTAGTGAAATCGGCAATGCCTCTTAAGCCAAAAGGGCGACCTAAAAGGTCTTCCCCTTGTTCTATATAATCTTTATCGCGCCTCCAGCTTGGCAGATTTAACTTTTCGAGATGGAACCTGCCATCTTTATAAAAGATATAAAAGGGTTTTGCCTCGGCAATCTTCTTTAATTGAGCATCTGATTCTGCTGTTTCTGAAAGATTGCTATCCGCTCCTAATAGCTCATCAATACGCTGGGTAAGTTTATCAAATGAGTTTTTATGCTTTTTTAAGTTGATTATTCTTAGAGGCGACCTATTTAATTCATCGATACTGGGGATTTGTCTTATTTGTTCTTCGGTAATGCTCAGGAGTTTAGCGGTGATTTTATTCTTCTCATCAAGCAAATCCAATAACTGCAAGGCTCTTTTTAGTTGTTTGGCGGTCTCATAACTTATTACCTTATCGCCAATAATATTATTCTCTCGCTCAGATTGCAAGATTGCCCTACCTTTCAGCTCGTCTCTGAACTTCCACAAAAGCAATATATACTCTGCTATTGAGCCTTTTAAGGGAATGAGCTTCTTAGCTCCTTTGAGATAATATCCCTTCTTTCCGCCTACCTTTACCTCTATAACCAACCCTTCAGACATAAGGGCCCTTACAGCCTCCCTAACTCGCTCAACAGGCTTGTAACCCAAGATACCTGCCCTGCTTGCAATTTCTGACAGGCTTAACATTTCTGTTCCTGTTGCCTTTTTGCTCTCCTTTCTTAATGCCTTCAGGACTTGCTCCTGGAGCTTTCTCTCACCCTCAGCCCCCTGCCCAGAAAACTTTTTCGCAAGGGACCTTAATGGACGCAGCAGGGAATCCAGAGAAGCACGCAAAATGAGAATCCATTTTTTTATCGTCGCTCTCCTTAGTCTCTTAAATTCAGCCGTGGGTTTTATCGATTCCGGATTAAGGACATACTCTTTGAATGGCGGCAGGAGAATATCGGTATTGGTAAAATGCCTCCCATCATCAGAAGCCAGAGAGAAGTCGATTTCTCCTAAACTCACTGCATAATCTTCGCTGCAGAAAACTTGGGGGTTCCGGAAGTTACTTCTGGCGCTATCAAGGTCAAAAATAAAATCCCGCGTATTTGCTACCGAGCCCTGAGAACCCGCGGCACTAAAGACCAAGAGTCTGCCCTGAGCATCGAACTGGAGAGCCTTTGGATAATAGAGGTAGAAACTGTTGTGATAACCAGTTTCTACCTTCACGATTTGTTCGTTCTCATCAGTGAATACTGTCGCATGCTCGGCGTCCCACAGGTGAGACCCCTGCGGAGGAATGAAAGGCGTATTAATTACCGAATCACTATATCGGTAAACAAAATTATAAACCCTTGCCTTTAGCCTGCGCCCACCTATCGTTACTTCCTTCTCTGCTACTAAAATAGCGCGTTCTCCAGTATCTGGCCTGAGGGGCTTACGGCCTCCCATAGGAATAACTAATGCCAGTCCTTTAAACTTGGGTTCTTTAAAATATTTTCCTGCCTTAAGACCGCTGCCACCATCGCTATATCTAAGATTAAAGTAGATATTGAGGTCCATAGGTCTTAACAATTTCCTGTATTCTACTAACCTGAGGTCTTTCTCCTCCATACCAAATATCTCAGTTAAAATCCGTCTTGCCTCATCACGCAACAGAGGAGACCTATCCCTTAGAGCCATAAATAGAATAGGTTGAATCTTCTCTGGTTCCTGCATCTTGGCCTTCTCAGCCAATACCCTAAGTGAAGGCAAGCGGACTATTGTATCTATCTTATCGTCTATTCGACTTCTTTCTCTACTATTGACACTCCTGCCACAAAGTTTAATCTCCGCTTTTTGAGCCGCTTTCTCTACTGCCTTGGCAAGAGAATCACTCCAAGGAATGCCTTTTTCTCGGGCAATTCTCTTGGCAGATTGCTCTATTATTTCGCGGCCGATGAGACCAGCGAGCTCATTCTCAGTAAGTTCTTTATAAAATGGCTGAGCGATGTAGATGGAACTGTACCTCACTCCTGCGTGGGAGACTTGATAGGTATAGGGCCCCTTCAAGATAAGCGCAGCAGATTGGTCAGGTGTTATAATAAAAATAACATTGATTTTCTTCCCTGCCTCTTCTGTCTCTATTTCTTCTGCTAATTTTAGCTTACCCAGTTTATTAGGCAGTTTTACTTTTATATCTTTCTCCTTTAAAATTGCAACAGCCCCATTTGCCTTAGCAATCCCATCCTCCTCTGCCTTTGGCCAATCAGTACTCTCTCCCCAAGCAATTCTGCCTTCTTTCTCATTCCAAGCTGTTCTAACAACCTCATTAACCTCATCATGGAGCTCTAAACTAAGCACCCCTTCACCTTTAGATATATTAGTATCTTGCGACTCAATAACAATATTCCAGGCCCTGATTAAGATTTCATGTCTATATACTGACCGTTTAGTGGTTGTTTCTATTTTTCCCCTTGTTTCATCAGACACCCCTGCCTCTTCCCTCTGGTATAATTCACCCAAGGAATCCAGCGCGAATATAGATTGAGCAAGGATATCATCCCATAGTAATTGAACGCCCGCTTTATGCTTAAGCATCTGAGAAGCATCAAAGTCAAGGTACCCCATCTCTCTTACTAGCCGGGTAGCCTCGTTAAGAATTTCTTCTTTGCTCATCTTCTCGACTTTTTCGAATTCTTCTCTTCCCCATTCTGCCATATCGCCGGTCAATAAGTATAGCGAATCGTTCTCCAATCTTTTTCTTAATCTTTCTCTCAAGGAATCTATTCCAACTGGTTTTGTCAAACTAAATTTATTTTGCTTCTTTCCTCTACTATTTTTGTTAAAGTGTGCCTCTGCTGAGTCAGGAAGTGAGAAATCCTTTCCTTGATTCCATTCTACATGATTATGCACCCCACCAAGATACATCCAGAATCTCTCAGAATTATTTAGAACAATACTGTATGGAATGACCACTACTCCCAAATTGCGGTATACATCTTTTTTAATCGGCTCAAATTGGTCGGCGGTTAAATCAATAACAAAGTCATAACCAGCAATTTTAACAACAAGGTATTTATGATATGAAGGCATTTGTTCCCTAAGTAATGGATTAATGTCACTAATATCTTTAGGCAGTGGGTGAGACTCGGTATTAATCCGTACATCAAATCCATATTTAAGTAATACCTCGTTTGCCTTTTGTTCATTATAGGTTTCGCAGAGCCGGGACTCTTTATTTTCTCTTAAATCTTGCCGATACTGCGTCTTTAACATCATCAATTCAATAAGTGCATTGCAAAATCGACTAACCTCTTCTTCTTGTTGAATATTCAATGGCTCTGACTGTAACTGCGAAATTACCTTTCTAAATTTATCTGGTTCCATCTGAATATATTTTTCAAATTCTCCAATAAATATCGGCTTCGATTCATTATTCTGCCGCGCCTTCTCTCCATCACTGTAATGGGCTACCCGTTCTCTGCTTCTGCCTAAACTTAAACCAAATTTATCGCCGGAATAATCATCAAACCACGCTTGAGCTAAATCCTGACCGTCCTTTTCTCCATAGAGCCTGACTAATCCATCAATTATACCTTCTCTTATCTCTGATACATCCTCATAAAGCTTGAATCTCTCAGTCCTACTTACTACTACATTTCCCCCTTCCAGTATGTCTATTGCTACAAACTCTGTATTTTCATATCCCAGTAAATAATCAATAAATTCCTTAGGGTTATTCAATCTAATCAATTCACGTGCGGCAACCAGGCAAACATCAGAATTTCCTTCTCCTTGGTCACGAACCATGATATCGCCGTTGTTTATATTAAACCTTTTAATGACCAACCCGCCCTTATCCTCTTCAAAAGTCGAGGCAAAGATTAATGTAAATAGCGCAATTATTTTCTTTCTTATGGAAGCGGATTCCTGTTCATTAAGATACTTCTCATATATATTTGTTTTTCCTCGAATATAATTTGATAATAGGTAGAATTTTCCTTCATTGATATATCTATATTTATGTAATTCCATAAAATCACTTAACCACTCAATGGCAAAGAAGGCCATCTCTATTGTTTCGCCTGACTTAATCTTGAATCGCCCTCTCCCCATAGAGAAAGGTTGAGAAACAAATTTTAATCCGATTCCATTCTGCAACTCATATAAAAAGGCTAAATTCTGGTAATCTAATTCTAAATCTTTATTTAGACCGTCATTTAAGACTACATTCAGCCCAAAACACCTAACCTCTCCGTTATTAAGTTTTACTTCGGCACGGAATACTCCATATGAAGGGCCTTCCTGGGCTAATGAGAGCTTTATAAACTCAACCTGTTTAGGCTCTATTCCCATCTTAACAAAGACCTCTGTCAGAAATCTTCCGCTTTCTCTGGTTAAACCATCCTCTATTGCCTCCTTTATGAATAATGGTTTAAATCTACCGAGAGTACTGGCTACCATGTGATCCCAATCCTGGGGAATACTTATCTCTATTTTCCCATCCCAGCCCTCTAAATATCTTCTGCCATTATTCGGCTTTATCTCAATATAGGTATACAATTTGGCTCGTTCCTCTTGCAAAAATGCTGTTGATGGAGCAATTGTAAGTTCCCACCCATTTTTCTTATTTACTACATACTCCAACGAGGATGTATTTACAGGTATAGCAAGCGTAGGTCCTAGGTTCATCGGCCCGGTAAGCGGGCTCTTCAGCATATTTTCTGACAGAGTCAACTCGAATATCCAAATCCTGCCTCTTTCTCTATCTAATAAGTCCAGAGATTTCTCTAAGCTTTCCAATGCCTGAACATTAACCGGAATACGGCAATCCTCTCTATCCTTTGTCACTTCTGCCACACAATTGCCCCAAGCATAATCTCCAAGATTAATCTCTCTGTACGTTTCTTGGTAATTTAGTGCACCCCAGAAATAAGGGTCTAAGTTTGACAGCCTCTGAATATCTCTGTTTATTAATATATCTTTAAATTCATCTGCTGAGACCTTTTCTCCATTCTGAGTTTTAATTACAATTTCGTTATTAAGATATGTCCTTGCATACATCTCATAAAAACGGCCATCCTTCTTTGCAATTACCCGTGCTGGCATTACACAATATAGATAGCTATTTATTAGCAACAACGTCCTGCCCTGATAACGACTAGACGGATTTGCTGCATCCATTACCGAAAATTCTATCCTGTCTTTATGTTCTGGATACCACTCTCTATCACGAATATCTTCTAACATCTTAGTAGATATATCGCCCATCACGTAAGTTAATCTTTCGTAGAAGTTTATTCCACCTTTTTGTTCTACTTTTTTCTCACTCAACTGTTTTATAGCATCTAAGAACATGCCGGCAAATGTCCCTTCCCCTGCTCCCCATTCTTGAATGATAATGTCTTCTGGTAAATTATTTGACTTCTCCAGTTCGCAAAGGTAATTAAATAGTTTCTGGGCACATGCATCAGCAAATGCTCTATCAACATATAACCCTCTATATACCTTCTTTAAATGCATCGAAAAGTCAGGGAAAAATTCGTCGGATGAATCCGCAAAAGAATCCTTTCCTATCAACTGCCAATAGAGGTTACTAATATTCCAGATAAGACTTTCATTTAAAGGAACAAAGTCTTCTAAAGTTGTTCTTCCTGTATCAGCGAACTCAAAATCCCAGCCTTCATCTTTAATGCATTGATTAACTATCCCTACCATCTCTTTCTCGAAAAGTTCTTTGATATCAACTAGAAAAGCACCATCATGTTTAAATGCAGCTACATTAATCAAAATTTGCCTTGGTCCATTAACGCCATATCTACGCAGAACAACCCCGCTTTCCAACACTCTGTCTTTAAATGCGCCCTGGCTATTCAGGAATACAATTTCTAAATTCAGACTGTCCGGTTGACTTATCCGAGAAAGCTGCCTTTTGATAATTTCAAGGTATAAAACAATATTATCCGCTTCCAATATGCGCTCATCGACTTCAATCTTAACTTTAGGGTTTGTGCTTGTTAATCTATCTAGGTAAAGGCGATTAAGAGCATAGCGTCCTTGATTAGTAAATGAGGAGCTTGCCAATATATCTAATAAGCTTTCAAATTCTAATTCCGTAAGCTCTTGGCTGATATCTTCAAAAAATGCGATGAGACTCTCTCTGTTACTATCCTGCCTTGCTTCAATGATATGCCAAAGAGTAAGAATAGCTGTTTTTGCCTTTTGTCGCACTGAATCATTATCGTCCTGCATAACCCTGTTTAAAAATAGCGATATTTTTTGTTTTTCTTTATATTCTCTTGAACGTAACAACTCATCTATAGCTTCATTTCTGGTATTAGAAGCTGGGTTGTTTAAAAGTCCCTCTAACTGGGGCCTGATACCTGATACCTCATCAGCAATCTGTTCTATTCTCTCATCCCAACCTCGCCTCCAGTCTGCGCGAGAATAATGAGAAAAACCGTATTCGCTTAGGTGTAGATATTCATCACAGATTATTTGACCCTCTAAGCCGGGATGAAATAGACCTAATACCGGATAAACAAATAGCCATTTCTTACCATCACGATATATAACCAGCACCTCATGATATAAATCATAACTACCTATATCTCGGTAAGGGCAAACCTCTATTTCTATTCGATTAGAAGAATTCCCTTCAATAGGAATTGCGAATTCTTTAGAAAGCATTAGCCCCACAGCGCGTGAAGCAGCCACACATCTCTTGCGATAATCAGGGAATTTCTGTTTAAATGACTTGAAGAATTCTGCTTGCTTATCATTTAATAAATTACAAATCTCGCCCTTTCTTATTCTTGCTTGATTTTGTTTTAACTCCAATCTTTCGCGCGCCTCTTGACCACCGCTATAATGCCACACTCTCCTTTCGTCAAAAGGCAATAGGCTACTATTCAACTCTTGCCTAACTCCTGATACCCTTGCCCTGTCTATGCCAAATATGTTCTGGCCTAGACTCGAATGTAATCTTCCATCGTGACCACGCATCCGAACACTCTCTTGATTTTTCAAATTAGCCAATCTCTTAGCATCTTCGATTCGTCCTTCAATCCTTCGCCTATGGACTTCGTATTCTTCGCCTTTGGGAAGATGGTTTAATGCTAGCCTGAAGGCGGCTATGGCATAAACATAGCCTTCCTTCTCTAAAGCTGCTGTACCTGCTTGCTCGTGCTCTATGGCAATGCGCAATTTATTTCTTTCCTGGTCAGAAGTTTCTGGCATTTGATGCGGGGGCTTTCTTGCTATATCAATTTCAAAAGATATAATCTCATCTCTTTGTTCATCTTCCGCTTTGAGCAAAATTCCCTTTTGAGAAAATACCCGACTTCTGCCTCGCCTCTCTTCCCCTAGCAAACTTCCTACTCCACCGACCTTTATCACGTACCAACCATTTTTCTTTATTGCCTTTAAAAATGCCCTGCCGGTTGATAAATAATCGAAGCTATTCTTACAATCGGGTGAAACAAAAGGAAAGAAAATCAAATCTGGGTTCTTCTTCTCCAACTCTTTCAGCGCTTCTGGGTCTAATACATCTTTACACAACAAAACTGCTATCCTTAGTCCTTCTATCTCAAAAACTGAATACTCTTGTCCAGGAAGTAACCCATACTTTATCTCGGTTTCATCAAGATTCACCTTACGGTGCTTGCCAACCTCAACGCCTCTGTTAAGAATATAGCAGGTATTATAGAATCCCTCTTCGGCCTTTTCTATTAAACTGCCTGCGATTATTACTGTGGAAAGCTCCGCAGAAAGCAACCTCAATCTCTCGTATTCCTTCAGGCAAAAGTCAGCCGCCTTCTCTAAATACCTCTCCACTTCAGCAGGGTTAACAAAACGGACTAATCTGGGAATAAAGTAATACTCGGGCAGGCAGAGGAAGTCTGGGCGAAGCGCTGAAATCTCAGCTTTAACATCATTTATGATTCTATCTCCAAATCTCTGTTGATATAAAACCACTACAT
The DNA here is from genome assembly GCA_964592485.1 of uncultured Planctomycetales bacterium. Taxonomy (GTDB): domain Bacteria; phylum Omnitrophota; class Gorgyraeia; order Gygaellales; family JAHJCI01; genus CAZQEY01. The sequence goes on along the minus strand of CAZQEY010000003.1, from coordinate 22,451 downwards.
AACCTCTTGGCCCTTGTTCTTGCCTCTCACCCTTCTTTATAGCCAGATTAACTCCTGGGCGATAGTATTTAGGGATATATTCGAAATTATCCTCTATAAATTCAATTGGCGTTGCCATTCCCAGAAAGATGCCCTGAGGCTTTAACACCCGGTGAATCTCACCCCAAGCCTCTTTTAGTGCCTCAGGAGAAAGCAGGTCATCCATAAGAGCATTGCAGCTAAAGACAAGTCTGAAGTGACCGTTTTTAAAAGGGGTTTTTCGTATATCGAGGCAATATAACTCTATTTTTTCTCTAATTTCTTCTGACTGATGGGATAATTCTTTAAAGATATCCCTTATGTTTTGTTTGTACCAGTCAACGATAACCACCTTTCTTACTGACGGGAATCCTTGTATGAAGTATAAAGCCTCTTTGAGGCTATTGCCTGGACCGATTATGAGCATATCCTCTTTGCCGATGATTGTGTTTAAATTCCTGCCTGTTACTCTTTCGAAAACTTTCACAAAATAACTCGCATAAACACCAATGTCTCTTCTGCCCAAGGCAGATGAACCTTTTTCAACTTGACTTAGAAAATCTTCGTTCCCTGACCAGCTGGGCAGGTCAATCATAGAAATTTCAGATTTACCCCCTTCGTAGACAATAGAAAATGGACTACCCTCAGGTATGGCGTCGATTATTTCTTCTAAGCGCGGGCTGCTGGTTTCTTGTTTTAATATTTTTTCTACTTTATTTTTGATTTGCTCGATTTCTTCTGGAGAGATTCGAGAGAGGTCTGAAAGGTTAAGTGCGGGTATTTCTCTGATGAGTCTTTCTATGATTTTCTTTCTAGTTTTTGGCGGAGCCCTTCTTAAAACTTCGGTTAGATAATAATTTGGCTTTCCTGTTATCTTGTCCTTTCCTATTCCTACCAAACCTAGCTTCATAAGACCTTCTAATTCCTTGTTAAATACACTTCTGTGAAAGAATTTTCCAGTCTCCTTTCTTACGCCTCTTCTTTCTTGTAATTCAGCGCTGGTTAAAGGCCTGTTAGCTTGAGAAAGGTCCCGCAAACATTCTGCAAGTGAGCCTCGGCGTGTTTTCTTCTCTCTCCTGGAAGCCATAAAATAACGCACAATCGTAACCATGCCTATAATCACGCCAAGCCACAACATAAAGTCTGCTAAATGAGAAATACTCGGCCCTATTCCGATAAAGTCCAATCTCTTGCCCTGCGTAATTAATGGGCTGACCATATTGCCCAACACGCCAGCTATAAGTACAGACGGCAAAGCGTATGATAATCTAAATCTGTGATTCTGATTCTTCAGGAAATCCTGGAAGCAAATATGTAACCAACGCACTTGGACATAGATATAAAGAGCAAATACAGGGATAAGCAAGAGTGGCGAGCTAAAATAGGCTTGAGGTCCAAAAATACTCTCAAGAATACCCGGCTGTGTATGATAAATAGGGAAGAAATAAAACGGTCCTAAACTGGGGTAATTATACAGACCTAAGTCCAACTGAGCGCCGGGAGCAAGCGTCATGATATCCGGAACAAAATGCTGAATAAGTAATTTAGACAGCAGGTCTAATCCTATAAGAGGCAGTAAAACATACAACTGATATTTTATGAAGGTGCGAATGCCAGGTAGAACCATAAACTTCTTTATTTTCATTAACGCTGACTTCTTTATAATCTCTGGCGTTGCTTCTTGTTCAGAAGATAGCGTCTGCCCTTCAGCTGTCTCTACCTCTTGAGGAATCTCCCTTAATATCTCGACATTTTCCGTAGGAATCCTTAATTTTTCCTGTAAAATGCGAGTATAAATTCTAACGCAAATATTGGTCAATTGACCAATGCTTTTAATTCTTACTTCTTTGGGATTGAAGTTACCAATAGCCTTAATCTCCTTGCTTAGTTGCTCGCTAAATTCTCTTACTAAGATGAATCTTTTTCCTAATTTATCCGAGGCATAATTTGCTAGTTCAGTTTCTAAAACGGAGGTTTTAAAAGGAGCTTGATTCTGGGCAACAAAGATTAAGCAACCTTTTTGGTCTTCGGCTACCCAATCGACAAATCTCTTCCACTTTCCCATCATATCTGAAGGGAGGATATAAAAAGGATGAGTGAGAAGATAGATGGTTTTCATATAAACTTCATTAGAAATAATAGGCGGTTGAATTTTTGAAGATAGCGAAGAATCTAACTTTAAAGCTCTATTCCTATCTTTCTTTGCTCTCCTTACATCTCCTAATTGTTCAAGGACTTTCCCGCGAAGCCAATAAGCCAAGGCAAAATCAGGCTTTAAATTGATGGCTTCGTCAAATTTAGCCTTGGCTTCCCCTAATTGTCCACCTGCAAGTTTAATATTACCCAAATTACAATGGGTCATCTCGTCCCGTGGGTCCAATCTAACTGCTTCTTCAAAATCTGAAGCTGCCAGTATTACATTCCCCAAGGAAACATTAGCGTCAGCCCTACTATAATATGCCCTGGCATTCCTGGAGTCCAAGTCGATTGCCTTATCGTAAGACCCTATCGCCAAAGAAAGTTCTCCTTCATCAACAAAGCCAAGCCCTAAATTAGTGTAAAGTATTGATACCAATCCTTTATAACCCAAAAATCGAATTCTCCTATATAACCTAAAAGGATTATTTTCCTTTCTTATCTCATAATAATCAGTCCCATCAATGAGTTCGTATTCTTCATCCATTGCAAAGGCGCTGCTAATTATTGTAGGCTCGACTCCCAAATCTACCATCACTTTCTGTCCATTTGACAATTCAAATAGACAACACACATGCAACATAGCTTGGTCAGAGAAATATGGGAGTAAATTTTTTATCTCTACAGGACTGACTTTAAAGCCAACAGCTTTCCCTAATATACATAAAAGTTGTGTATATCCTAAGCAATCTGCTTCATTATCTTGGAGGATATTATCTAAGGTAGAGGCAGATTCGGAGTGCTTAATTTTATTTTCTATTAATTGAGCCAGAGATGAAATCGTTTGTAACTCCATTGCCAAAAGAGCCGGACTTCTCTGTTCGGAATATCTTCTTGACTCTTCAAGTGCCTCCTTTAACTTATCCAGATTCCAATCTTCTGCTAATTTTAAAAGCGCTTCGGTTACTTCATTACCATATCTAAGACCTGCATCATTTAATTTTTTCACCTCTTCGGCGATTATCCCTTTTATTTTACCTGACGCGCAGCTTCCGCTTCGAGATGAGGTGTAAAATGAAATATTCGGCAAGAAAATAAGTCTGGGGATAGAGGTAGCCTCCTTAAAATATTCTAAAGTTGGTAGATGCTTAGTTAAGAGCTTATAGCCTGCAGTAACAACACAATCACCTATTACATATACCTTAAAGGTTTTAGCTAAAGGACTAATAGCCGATGTTCTTACACAGGTATCGGTAGTTAAACCAGAAATTAAAATATTCCTTATATTATGCCGCTTAAGATATTTCATTACCTGTGGGTTGCTGAAGAGGTCATATGTAGACTTAGAAAAGACTGCTTCTTTTTCTCCTTGCGGTGAGAGTTTATAAAATTCCCAACCTTCAGTACCTTTGAGGCATAGCTTGGGCATATCAGGAAATTGCCTCTGGCGATAATCTGCTTGAATGTAGAGAGTGTGCATATTGACTTTTCGTGCCATTTCAATTAAAGGCAGAAGATTATTATTTATCATATATTGGATTGCGGAAACATCATCCCTTGCTTTAGCTTTTTGACGATTAGCGTAAGCGAAGCCTTCCCTGTCTTCGCAGAAATCTTTTTGAATATCTACAACTATCAAGGCTGTGTCCTTTGGGGAAAACTCCTTTGATTTTGGATAAAATTCTTCTTCAGATAATCTGCTAAAGTAATTATAGATAAAAGATGGGGATGAGAATAATAACTTTACAGTATCCGGCAAATCATATTCTTTAGAAAATGCCTCCATTAATTGAGTAACTAATAATGAAGAATCCGTAACAATCCCTATATCCATAAGGTTTAATACTCGCTGGGCAAGTTTGAACTGTCCCTTTGTTTGAGAAATAATATTCATAAGCTCGCCAGTATCGGATCCCTCTTTTATAATCTTTTCTCTTTCGCCTAAAATGGAGTTTAAAAACTTAATTCCTGTTAAGGCAGCATTTCTAAGTAGTGGCAGAAGTCTCTTATTTATCCACGAAGCCAATTGTGGGGGAAGAATAGCCGAATAAAGCATAATTGAATTTGTGCGATTGTTATTGATGATACCCTTTAGGCTTAAACCATTTTTAATTAAATTAAAGAATACTCCACCTCCAGCGCTCCTTTCCAATTTTCTAATAACTTGCTTGCCATCTTTTTGTAACCTTATCTTTTCTATAGTATCACTTATCTCTTGAGGAAACTCGCGAGCAGCACCAAACAACCTAATCTTTATCTTTGTCGCCTCATCACTCATGTCACTGCTAAGATATATCTTAATCGCCTCTAAAACCCCGCTCTCATCTTTAGCAAATCTCCTTAGGTTGGTTGCTTCTATCGTAGATATTAAACCTCTACCTACCTTCGTATCCAAAAATACAATAACAGTATCGGCAACTTTTTCCTTCGAAACTTTCTCTGGTTCTTCAAGGAGGCTTTGAAACTCATCAACATATCTTTCATCTTCGGCTGCTTTCTTAAGAAGAGAATGGATATGTTTTTTCGTCTCTGTGCCAATCTCTGGATTAAGAAGCATTTCAATCAACGCATAAACCCTATCCGCGCTTAAAAGCTCTTTTGTGCTGCGCACTTGAAAATAAGGTAGCTTCTCTCTCAATTGCTTCAAAACATCTTCACCTATCTTAATCTCTAAGGCTTTACCTTGTTTATCCAGAATCGGTTTTCCTTCTCTATCAGCAATAAATTTAACAACCTTTACCTTGCCTTCAGAACAAATGAGCCTGACCTTTGCACCAGGAAATAGATGAAAATCACCCCAGTCTTTACCACCGATAGCCAGCCTTCCCCGCTTGCCTAATCTAATTATTAGGTATTGCTCTTCAGTAATCAAAGCTAACTCCTCCGGACTCATCTCCTCATAGGAAGCAATCAATTTATCTGTTTTAGCATCAAATACGCCGATTCTTCTTTCTTTACGCGGCGCTATGCGAGATAACTGTTCTTGAAGATTTTCACCGATAACTATCTTAAAAGGCTCTCCATTAATATTAAGCACTGACCTTCCTTGGGAATCCTCAATAAACATCACATCAACTATCTTCCCGGCATCTTCAATTTTTACATCTACCCAAGCATAATCAAGATTAAGACCTTTAGGTAAACCTGTCCAAGGCATCTGACCCAAAATATCCAATCTTGCACGCTTATCCAGTTGTCTCCGGATGATTATGTCTTTATGCTGTTTAATATGGAATTTGTGGAAATTCTTAATAAAAGAAAATAGCAACTTTCTTGTCTTGCTATCTCTTACTGTAGAAAGTTTTTTAATGATAATTTCACCCTTCCAGAATATTCTTACCTCTAAGATAATTTCTTCTCCATCAACAACCAAAGCCTTGTATTCCACTTCCGCATTAGGATATTGATAAAATTTAGGATGAGGAAGTTTACCCTTATTCAAGCTGCCGGAATTATCGAGTTTGTCCTTTCTTATAACTATTTCACCCTCTTCAGTAATCATCCTTTTTTCAGTGGGGTCTGTAATCTCAAAATAATTTGGCTTATCAGGTTCTATTCTAAACATACGAATAGGAATCTCTCCTCTTTTGCCTGTTTTTGCCTCAACTAAATAAGCAGCAAATATCCATCCATATTTCTCGTCAAATCTGTCCTGAATCATATCAACTAAGCTTCCCTTGAACTCTTTGCCCACATAAGCATAAATCTGTCTTCCTTCTATCGAACCTAACAGTATCCTCCCTTGCTTTTCTACCTCGCGGCGAAGCGGAGCAAGTAAACTATCTTTATTAATAAAATCTCCGTTTTTAATAAATCTCTTTAGAGTTAAAATACCTTTTCTCCCGAATGAAACTTCATTTTTAGTCAAAAGTATGCTATCCTGATAAATAAATCTGTCCATATACGCCGGCCAGATAGCATTATTTCTGCTGCTCTCCGGCCTTGCGATACTATATCTATTAGCTAACCGAACTACATCTAACAAAAATCGAATATGTCCGTTATTTTCTTGATCGCGAACCATATCGTTTGACAGAAGTCCGATTTGTCTTGGAAGCATTGGAAAATACATACCAATTTGCGCATCTATCTTGTTCTTAGATAAGATTGCAAAAAATCTTTCGTAATCTCTAAGATTATCCGCTAATCCTGCCAGAAGCCATACCCTGACGGTTCTATAATGTTGCTTTGCTATAATTAAAGTTCGCAATACCTTCTTAAAAGGCGCAGCCTTTCTTCTGCTTAGAACGGTTTCTCTATTTGTAAATGCTTCTAAGGGAAAATTATACTCGCTCATATCGTAACCTAAATCCTTAAGTCTGGCATATGCGTTGGGATTTCTAACGAAGCTTGTAGAAACCATTATTCTACCCTTAAATCCCTCTTTCCTTAATTTAATAATTAATTCTTCTAAATAGTCTAACTCCTCTTCTTCTTTAACGAATCCGGCTTGGACAACCGATATTTCTTTGACTTTTGTAAGCACATTCTTTCCATGGGCTTTCTTAAGCATATCTATACCTTGGTCAACTGTAATATTTTTTTGCCTCATCAGTTCTTTTCCAAAAGCCCGCAGTTCTTCTCTATATGCCCGCCAGCAGAAAGGACACATATTAAGACAGAAGTCTCTAAAATTTAAGGTCAGCGAGCTATAATCGGTTAACTGCTCCTCATCTATAGTGTCTGCTTCATTCTCCCAGTATTTAATTTTAAAATACCAATGCTTGGCGCCGGTTGTCGGACTTCTCCATGTGCCTGCTTTTTGCTCTACGGGGGTTACTTTATAGGGCAGTTCTTGCCCGTAATAATATATCTTTCCCGTCTCCTTGCTGTATGCATAGGGGGATTCTCCTAAAAATACCTGTTTTGTGAATAGGTAAATATTGTCGCCTAGAACAAAACGGCCTGTTCTATATTTCCCATCCACTACAAACTCCAATCCGGCATTTTCTCCAATAATAGTTACGCCGCTATATCTTATATCTAAGTATGTAACGAGGCACATATCTATCCCGTAAACATCTGCTATTGCCTCAAGGTTATTTTCTCTGTTTTCTTTATATAAAGCTCTGTTTGAAAGAAGCTCATCTAAATTTCCTCGGACTAATCCCGTAGCAGCGAATAATCTCTCAACATAGGCCCTTGCAAGGGGAAATTCGCATACAGGAATCTCTCCCAATACCTCGTTGTTAACCAATAACCTGCTTAAGAATTGACTTAACTCTGCTAATAAGGCACTTTCTGATTTGTGCTTCTCAAGGAACTCCTGAGGATTAAATAAAGCCAAAGCAAAATTATCGTATGAACCGAATATCCTTTCTATTTCACCTGATAAAGCCTTATCCTTAAATACTCTTCTCTTCAACGATACTAATTCGCTGGGTTCTAATATTTCTGTTAATTTATTTTTGAGTTGAGGAATTTCTTGGGAGGGGATTTGATAGAGGTTTAGTTCAGGTAAATCACAGATTTCTTTAATTATCTCAGGCGGTGCTCTTTTTAAGATATCGCTTAAGTAGTAACGGTATGGCTTTTGAGTTTTGTCTACCTCTACCAGACCTATGGCGATAAGACTGCTTAATTCTGCGCGGATGGTGGTTTCAGAATAGGCTCTTTGGGAATAGGCTCTTTGGGAGACTAATTCATTTACACTGACAGGATTTTCCTTAAAGTTCTTATTGTTATACAAAGTATTAAGGCAATCGGCGGGAGAACCTTTGGTTGAATCATTTGACCTGCCGACCCCTTGCGCTTGCGGTTTTTTATCAATGAACTCTCGTAAGGTGATTTTCTTTGCTTTGAAATATTCAGGCGGGGCACGCATCTTGGGCACATTGAACCATTTTATTAAACCCGTATCAATTTGGCCTGATTCGGTTACTGGCCAGATGGGTAAATCCCAGAAGCTCAATCCTTGAACCCAATCAATGAAAGCCATTCTCTTGTGGTCAGTTATTGGGAGTGCCTTTTTGCCGAATAACTTTAACATAGCTACTTGTTCTTCGGCATACCAATAGATTAGATTACTTAAAGGCATACCGACATACATCGCCGAATTCATCTTGCTCCAAGTAGGCTGAGGCCCGGATTTTGCCCAACTAATATAACGCACTATTTCTGCTCTTACCTCATATAATCCGTTTCGATTTCTCAGGCCTCTATTTGCTTTTCTGCGTAGTGCATTACCGATGCTAAATTTTCTGCCTTTTTCTTCATCAGTAAAAGCATCGTAATCAGCGCGGAGTCCTTTCTCCTTCAACCAATTCCTGATACTCATTCCAAATATCTCATTTGGCTTATCTACTCTTGCCACTTCAAGCCTCTGGCCATCATATTCAACAAAAACCCTGCCTTCATCATCTACATAAACTTGAACTTCAATAAGGTCGCTGGGCATTACAATACTATCCCAAGTGCCTGGACCAAGGCCTGGTTGCTTAGATGCTAATGTATTATTTATTGCCAATCGTCTAAGTAGCCATAACGTTGCCGTAGGACCCCGTAATCCATTTATCAAGGGTATACAAATCTGATTGGGATTGGCTGGATCGTACTGATCCACCGAGAAACTACCTTCTTCCTTTAGAAACTCATAGTCGTTTCCTTCTGGGTCACCCCGGTCACCAATCTTAGCAATCTGGCTAGACTCAACCTTCAGTCGCCTCATCAGATCAGCAACGGCTAGCATCTTGCCCACTCCTTTAGGAATAATTTCTACTGCGATACTTGTTGCCTTTACGTTTAAATTAAGACCGTATTTAGTAACGAGCTCTTTTAATATCTTTTGGTACTGCGCTATTAAACCTTTATCTTTAGGAATTAAGGTAATCTTATATAGAGTGAAACTGAGGTGAGAATCAGCATCTAAAGCGAGGGTGTCAGAATATTTCGGTTGCTTAAAATAAGATTTCCACTCTGCCTCATCGCATGTTAAATGTGGATTACCGCTAAACAAGCGAGCAGCTTCTTGCCGCAATGCATCAGGAAATTCTTTTTCATAATGCACTTTCTCCGTAGCTGCATTATATCCGGAGGCTCCTCCTGAATGATAAATATCGATTTGATTAAGGTTTTCTTTTGTTACCCGTGGATGACTCCTTAACTTAGAAACCAAAAGTTCCTCTACGTATTCCGGTCGACCGCTAGTAACAATTGCAAGATTTTTGCCCGATTTTAAGATATCCACCAATACTTCGAGTAATTCCTCAAACTCTTCCTTAGACATTTTTGCATCGTAGATTGTCCCATCAAAGTCAATGGCGATAGCTTTGTAATCTCGACTAAGGGCTTCCTTTAATTTTTGTGTTTCCTTAACCTCCTGTAAGTCGCTACCTTCGTTCTTATTCAGGCGTGTAAATATCCAGGCACCAAGGTCTGGTTCGGTTTGGAAAGAAAATTCTTTGGAATTAATCAATCTACTAAAATCCTCGTATCTATTGTAGTTTTTCCAGGCAAACCTCCGCGAACCAAGGACAACAAACCTTGCACCTATCTTGGCTTCCTTCAAAACCTTCTCTTCAATCTCAGTTGATTGATGGCTGCCAAAGGAATAATAGAAAATAATATCGTAACTGTCCCAGTCCTCTTTAAGGAAATCTCCCAAAATAAATTCTGTCTCTCCGTGTCTAAGCGTACCTTCATTTTCAAATCTCTCCTGCGCAAGCCGACTCTTATTAAATAAATATGGGTTCCCCTCAATACCCACTCCCCTGACACCACATAATATCGATGCCAAAAAGACAACAATGCCATTGCCGCTACCCAAATCAAGAAACCTCTGTCCGGGATGAATCCTTAAGGCCTTTAAAATACGCACAATACGAATCGGGGGAGAAGCCCTAAATACACCTAAAGATCTGGAGATTTTTCCTTTTTCTCTCTCAGTCTTGATTCCTTTAATCTCCATAGAAATCTGATTGACTACGGATTTCTCGGTTTCGGTTAACTTTTCTAACAGATGATATCTGGATTTGGAAGTCTCAATTATATTGCCATCCCTAAATTCCATCTCAATTTTTCGCGAGTCGCCGGACTTTTCTTCAAATCCCTTAAATTCTTTCTCTAATTGCTCGCATTCCTCTTCGCTAAGTCCCCGCAAATGGCCCATCTCATGAATTGTAGTTGAGTCTTTATCAGGATGGTCATTGGTGGCGATAAGGATGTATTTCTTACGCCGGTGCTTTATTATTGCGCCGTAGAAGACTTTGCTTTCGCCTTCCATTATTATCGTATCTTCTAATTCATCAATGAATCTTTCTCTATTGGTTGCTTGGTAAAAATAAACAGCTCTTTGGACATAATCTCTATCCTTGCTGACTTCGGTCCAGCCTATAAATCCTGATTCTGCAATTCCCTGCGTTGCCTTAACTTCATCCTCAAGACTAAAACCAGGCCGGGGTTTGGCGTAGCTGCCCTCACCAAATAATCTGTTATATGCAAAACGCACAGAGAATAATAGCCCTATCGTAATGAAGATATCCGCTATATTGAATGAGAAGGGAGCTAACCAAATAAAATCAAGAACCTTACCCAATAACACGGCCGGTATAGTATTGCCTAATATTCCGGCTAAAGCTAATTGCCCTCGTTTCTCAGGGAATATATCCATTAACATTAAGACAACTACCGCTGCTGCCCCTATTACGCACCATATGCATTTCCAGAGTATTTGTTCTGCTGTAAGGACATGATAGACTGGTAAAAATTGAATTAGAGGTTCAGACAAGGTGGTTACAACGCCCATGGGGAAGAAGATTGGAATAACAATATTGGGAATTAAAGCAATCACTAAGAATAAAGGCAGATGTTTGAATTTACTTAAAACAGAGGTTTTTTCCTTTCTATCAAAGCCAACCCGGGTGAACTCTCCTGCAGACAAAGATTGTCTCTCTGAATCAAATTTCCTGTATGGTTGGTTAAGTTCGTCGATAAGATTTTTATCCTCTAATTGCCGGGAGATTTTCTTCATGAAATAAGGAATAATAGCTGAAATTAAATTATCTTTTGTATGCCTCATCGCAATCGCCTCATCTTTTGTACCTATATATATGTGGCTGATTATTTCATGGTAGAGGATTTCAAGTTGCTTTAAACCGGATAGACTGCGGAAGAAATATGGATGGATATAAACGGTCTTTGAATCGATATTGCAGGCAGCGGCATTACCCTCAGTTTTAATTAAATCAGTGGTAATAATGAGTCTAAATTCCTCGGGTGGTGCATCTTGATTATATTCTTTAATAAGTTCTAAGAGATCAGTTAGCCTTTCTTCTAAGATTTCTTTATATCCGGAAGGTAGGTCTGCTTCTAACACCTCTAAATAAGGCTTTCCTTCCCTTAAGGATACCCTTACCTTTACAAATAAACCTTGAGGATATTGGGTAAGGATGTGTCTTTGGAATTCTTCAGGCACAGGCAGATAATAAGTGTAAGGCTTACCTGTTTTTGAGTTGATTAACCTACAAATAAAAGCAAAAGCCGCTGCAAGCAATACCCCACCAGCCACGGTAAGTCGGGTAAAAACTTTCCGCAGCGGCCCGCTTAAATTTTGTAGACTCTGCCTATTAAGAGGCGCTTTATGTTTGGCGGCAGAAATAAGACAGGTAAAAACAAATAATCCTCGCCTAACAGTAACCATAAGCATCTGCCAAGGATAGATAACTATATGAGGTAAGCCTTTTAGGTGCAGTTTTTCGTGGTCTATGAATATAGAATCGAGGATGAGTTTCTGTTCTTCTATGGGCTTGTCGCCTAATAGACCGAGGATTTGCTTAGCCTTGTAACCAACAATGCCCAGGGGTTTAAATGCCTGCGCAGGAGTAAGGGGTGGAAGGTAAATTTCTGCGAACATAACGCCGGGAAGGATTGCTTCTAAAAGCTTCTGGACAGACTTCTCCAGCGGCGGGGAGAGGTCGCCTTTACCCATTCTGCTGAATTGCTTGACCCACCAATTTGCCCCAGAGAGAATACCGATAAGCGCAAGGACTACCACAAACGTAAGCGCCAAGATAACAACTGAACCTGTTGCCATGGTTATCAGCCCGCCTACTATTGGCACAACCAATAACCCCAGGAGCGACAGATTGCGTGTTAACTCGGTACCCTTAAGCGAGAAGGCGCTGTTAATTTTATTTTTATCAGATTCTGCAGCTTGGATTGTCTTTGCTCCCGAGATGTTATTTCTTATGAAATTATCAGCTGTAGCTTTTTCTCTATGTTCTTCTGGTATCCGGGAGGCTTCAAAGGGGGCAGAAGAGAAACTCAGGCCTTCTTTTAGAAATGTGAGATCTACGCCCGCCTCAACCAAAGGACTGAAAAATGTCTCTATTCCATATGTATCTAGTAAATGTCTAGTTACTCTATCAGCGTCATCGTTAAAACCTTTACTATGTTCCATAGAAGCTTGAATTGTAAGGTCTCTAACAGGATAAACACCGCGACCCATAAAATGACAGGCCTCATGAACAATAGCATTAAAGAATTTATTCTCGCTACCATTAATAAAATTAAAGAAATGATGCTGTTCTATTTGATTTATACCCGCATAATTTAACCCACCCACTCCTCCTCCTAGAGTTACGCCTGCCATAAAGAAGATTGCAGCCGGACTCACCATCTTTCCCAATAACTGCTGGAATAGAGGATTATTTAATGCTGCTTGAGATGAGACTAACTCCGAAGAAGCTATAGAACGATCAGAAGTCCTAGCCATATCAACAGCGATAGCTAGTAATGTTTGCCTACCCCCCATATATACAGGATCATAAGAAGGAGCAATTATTGTAATCGGTAATCCATTGTAAATACGGTTATCAGTTTCACAAATATATTTGATAGTAAGCCATTGAATCCTCCTGGTTGATTCTAATATTGCTTTTATAAGCCTATCTTCATTAATATTCAACTCGTCGGCTTTTTCTTTAAACCATTTTAAAAGCTCAGGCGTGGCCCATCCTTTAAAGATTTCAATTTGTGTTGAATTTACACGCCAGGGCTCAAACTTGTCTCCTAATACATTATTGAGATCTGCTTCTTCAGCTAAAATCCCTATACCACCAGCTTTTCTATTAATATCTCGTGTCAATTGATCTATTTTTTCTTTTCTTTCCCAACCACCATAATTTATATCTGCATTTAAGATATTTTTCTCTCTGATAAGAGACTGTAATGCCTGTCTTATGCTGTCTTCGATTTTGGGTTGAGAATTTACAATTTCTAAATTAGGTAAGAATTTCCTGCCAGGTAACCGCAACCTTGCAACTACAATACTAATGCTTACTATAATAATAGCTAAAGGCAAGCCGATACTTAAACCTATAATTAGTTCTGGTAGTATTGCCCAGGTTAAATTACCAATGCTGACTAATAACAGCGCAACTGAAGATAGAAAAAGTAAACAGGAAGCAGCAAATAAGATTTTCATCTTCTTACTTGCCCCGGGCAATACGCTGCTGTATAAAACCGAGAATTTATTTCCTATTAATTCTTTAATATTAATACCTCGCGTGCCGCCACCTCGCCGTTTTATTCCTTCAATATAATCTGAGTCGGGGTTAAATCCGGCTTGTTGTAAGCTTGCGGCGTAGATAGTCGGGGTTAGTTTAAACTGCCTAAGTAGGGATAAAGTATAATCAATATCCCTTTTGGTTTGTTTTTTCTCAAATGCTGGGCTATAGTCATTTTGTAGGATGTGGCAGATATCGTGAAAGAGACTAACGGTGAGGAAGATTCTTCTGATGAGGTTATTGGTGATTATTTCATCTATTCCTTTGTAAATAAATATTGCTGATTCTCTGGGGAAGGGAATTTGGATAGCATAGGGAGAGGTTTTTGAGACTCTATCAACAGCAATGACTTTAATCTCTTTAATTGATTTAGACCTGGATTTAACTGCCTCTCTCAGTGCTGCTTCTGCATCTTCTGAGTTAATAACCTTGCCTAAAAGTTGTCTATCTATCTTAAGGGTTATTCCGTCTATTTCTATTGTTTCCTCTAAATCCTTTTCTGCAGCTTGGATTATCTTTGCTCCCGAGATGTTATTTCCTATGAAATTATCAGCTACAGCTTTTTCTTTATGTTCTTCTGGTATCCGCGAGGCTTCAAAAGGCGTAGATTGAGGCTCAACTGAATCTTCATCTGTTGTGCTGGCTGGGATAGAGCTAAGGCATATACACTCTCTTGATATGCCGTGCTTAAGAATAAGTCTCCACATAGTATTGTCTGAGCGTATAAAGTATTCTTCAATATAACCTGGGGCAACACCTTCCCAGAATACATTGGCTTTTTCATCCCGCTCGCTCAATGTTTCAATGCATCGGTAAATAAAAGGATCGAACTCAGTCTCAGTACGCTCAAGCAATGCCTTGACACCTAATATCCTCAGTTGTGTACCTACTCCTCTATACAGGTAGGATGCCGAATCATACTCCCTGTTCCAAGGAGCTATCTCCATAAAGGCTTTTCTCAGTACTGCACTACTTGTTCTGCTGCGCTGACTTGTATTAAGATAAACCCAGCCTTCTACTTCAAGCTTCGAATTTCGATAGGATATTGCAAAATATAACTGAGATTCTTTTGAGAAGAGCGCCTGAGATACATCATTGCTAGGATTTTCCGGTTTATTTCTCAGATAATTCATATACGTCAAGATATCGTTTGCGTGTACCGGGCGATGCTTGCCATTGTAATCAAACCACCTTTGAAAACTCTCAGCTAATTTCTCTTTTATTGAATCAGGCAATATGGAAGCTTCGACTACGGGTAAACGCACCATCAACGGCGATGTATGTATATTTTCCAACACAGTGATACAGTCCTGCGGTTTAAGTATCTGGCCAATAAGTTGTTCCTTTTTCTCCCGTGCAACGTGTCTCCTTAATATTGTCTTAATATCTTTTATTTGCTTTTGTGAAGAATTACTTACGGCAACAATAACATCGAACCTTTCTCTTTTCTTGAGTTTTTCTATTTTGTTATTTATTAATTTTTCCAACTGGCTGCGATACATCTTAAAATTATTCTTAAAGAATTTTTCTTTGTCCTCTTTTTGTGCAAGCGCTAAGGTAGCCCTGGATAATAGAAATTCTTTTATTTCGGCTAAGGTGAATTTTGCTGATACCCCTCCTTTTTCAGTTACAATTACCCGTGAAGCAATCTCTGGCCTATGCTTGATAAATTTCTTTATTGCCTTGACTATATAGCCATTATCAACTTCACCAAAATAAACTATATTCCTTATCCGGTCAAATCCGGAGTAATCTGTAAATACCTTTAGATGAGGCAAACACGCTGAATCTATATCGATTACCTGTTGGTAGAGTTTACGCAAAGTAAGATAAAATTTAAACTCAAACGCCGTGTTGTTACTGAGAGCATCAAATTCCTCCGATACTACATCTTTCTCTGGCACAGATATGAATCTTCCCAAATTAATATTCTTAAGAGTGCCATTTCTTTTTACCGCTATTTCATAAAGACCGGATATTTGGCCTGCTAACCCTAAAAGCTGACCGCGCCCTCTTTTTCCTTGCTTCACAGCACCTGCCATTGTCTTTACCGCTTCATAAACAAAGGCATAAATTATATCTCGTGATACACCTTCGTATGAAAGTAGACATTGTACTTTCTCTTTCAATCTCTCAAAAGAGAAATCCTTGCTTTTAAATCTTTTAATTTGGGATAAATAACTTAGCAAATCTTTATATCTTCTATCATATAATCTGAATCCTGATTGTTGAGGAGATTGGTTAAGTAAACCTGCAAATTCTATGATGCTAGAGATACCATTTTGATTTTCTCTTCTTAACACAGCATAAGTGGCAGCGAGATAATTTTGATTGCTGTCAAGAAATGCCAAGAACTCTACGTGGTCATCCTTCTGACCAAGGGTGTGTAGGAATTCATCAACCAGGATGCCTACTATAAACTGATGGGCTTCTTTTAAAGATACATTAAGGATGCGGGCTAATTCTTCATCAGATTCTAAAACAATGGGGTAAAGCTGGATAATCCAGGTATTTGTCTTCTTATCAAAATAGGTATGGGCGAGATTCTTGCGGTTGGCTTTCTTATCAACAGGCATATTAGGGGTGACTATAATTATATAATCGGGAGGAGCTTGGGATAAGAAGCCTTTGGCTTCAAGGAGTTTGTCTTTCAAGATAGTATCTCGGATTACATCAAACTGCCTTTCCTCAACGCCCTCGTATTTCCTGAATTGTTCGGCGTTATGTTCTATGGTGGCGAAGTAAGAGAAGGTTGATTCCTCTGACTCTGAGCTAGGGTGAGATAATTCCGCCAGCTTTGACTCCATCTCCTGTAGTTTAGTTAATATTTCTTTGTTCGTAGGGTCACGGCGAATTCTGGCGGCATAATAGTCCTGAGCCTGATGATAATCTTTGGCTTTAGCTGCTTGGTCACCTAAATATTCATATAAATCAAGTAGGATTTCGCGCGTGCGTAAACTTGGGTCACGCGAACGCTTGCTTTTATCAAGGGAGCTTTCAAAATATCTTGTTGCCTCTAGATTAGGGTCTTCTACCTTCTTGCCTTGAATCTCGCCCGTAAGTAAAATCTCCATTCCCTGGAAGTGCTCAATTGCCGCTTGACATCGGGAAGAAGCCCTGCCTCTTATCTCTTCTGATTTATTAAATGCCTCCTGGGCTTGAGCGAAGAGCCGGCACTGGCCATAGGCACGACCTAACTGATAATAAAGGCTGGCTAATTCACTGCGATGGTCGGCATTGTCTTGGCTGAGATTATCTATCTGCCTGTTTATCCTACCGATTGAGGTCTCATAGGTTATCTTGTATAGCCTTATCTGTCCCTGATTGGTTGCCGAGAGAACATATACAATCATATCGCCCGTGTCTTTATCTAACCTCACCCCCTGCATACCTTCTACCCACGGCATATCCTTAATTGCACTGGCAATAAAGACTACCTCCTTACCAGGAACCTGCGCCTGGATATCAAAAACATGATTCCATTTCTTCTGTCCGGATTTTAACTCTTTATCCGGAGTAGCCGGATTTACTATGCCGAATTCAGCCAACCTCTTTATCTCTTTCTCGTTGAATTTATCTGCATCCCTTTCCAGGTCAGCTAAAGGATTATCTTCTTTTAACGCACCGTAGGCAACCAAGCGGCTGCTTGACTCACCGCCAATGGCAAGGCAAAGCGCCGAAGCCATAACTCCTTCTGCCGGACCTACTGCACCGGTAACAAAATCAAGCACCCCCGTCTTCAGTGCTGATGTGGGCATAAGTGTCCCGTCAGCTAAGAGATATAGATTCCCGCTTGTATAGATTCCTACTGTCTTCACCTTCTTATCCAGGGCCTTATATGCCTTCATCAGTTCATTAAACTCTTCCTCGTTGGGCTGACGTGCTTTACGTATCTGTTCAATCTCTCTATATTTGGCAATAAATTGCTTAAGCTCTGTATCCTCAGGATTAATGGTTATCCCCGCATCAATCAGTTGGACAATGCGACGGCTGTGCCGAGGCCGTAATAACAATGCTCCACGCAATTCACTAATCTCTCTTGCCTGCCTCCTTGCAATAATCTCGAGATTTTCCTCAGTACTCTTGTTTACATCTACATGTTCTCCTGTTTGAGCCGACTTAGCCGGACCGACAACCCATGTGGCAAGATAGGCTAAATCAGGAGCGCTTAATAGGCCGCCCATCTCTGAGTAAACAGCGGGTGAACAGGTAGCCTTAATCTCGGATTTAACCACACCATTGGTTAATTCAACAACATCTATCCCGATAGCAATATCAGCATCCTCTTTCTGTTTCAGGAAGGTGCTATAACCGCCGCCCACATGCTCACCGATATAAAGCATGGGCGCTTCATCTCGCTCACCTTCACCAATAACAACCTTTCCTCTTAACCAGGATAATAAAGCATAATATATACCATACCAATAAGCTGCTTCACCATCAGCCTGATTCTTGGTAAATTTATTGTCGATATTATTAAGCCATCTATAAACATGGCAAGCAGTAATACCGTGAACATGAATCAATTCCTCAATTCTCTTCGCTAATCTCCCTCTGTCCTCTTTTTTAGTGGTAAAACCGGGAACTTCGACTCTCTCCACAGATTTAATACCGGAAATCAGGGAGTCATCGGCGCTTAAGCCGTACCCAGACAGCTTGGTTTCCTTAGTATCAAATCCGCTAGGGGAGGAAAGCGGAATGGAAAGATTATTCAACTCAAACTTGATTCTGGTCAGGTCTTTTTTATTACGGTAGGATTTAAGAATTTCGAGGGTAGGCTTCTTGAAGCTTTCAGGAACCAACAATTCAATCTCATTTGGCTTTCCCCCGCTTGCTCGATGAATAGTTATCAATCCCAGCTGTTCCAAAATATTGAAATCTGCCCGAGCAGTTGAACGAGGAACGCCAGTATTTTGATAGTAATCTTTTAAAGTAAATCTTCCTTTGGGCATATTGGCAAAGGCAAAAGCAGGATGACCTTTTTTGTTATTACCATCTGAAACAGCGGGGAATTCTGCCGGCGGCAATTCTACATTGTTTCTATAGAATCGGACTTTATGTTTAAAACGCTCCCAATTGGAATAAATATACCGGAGCTCTATCGCCGTAGTTGTATTAGCGAACTCCCCTGCACCATGTAGTATACCTGAAAGGTTATGGATATGCGTCAGGTCAAAACGCATCATCCCCGGTTTTTCTAATGCCTCATCTAAGGTCTTTAATGAGAACTCCACGTAGGATAGCTCAGTGGGCTTCTTGGGTAGGTCCGTTATAAGGTGCCCGCCTGCACATTCTGCAAACGCCCTAAGAGAACCCATGGCTGAAGGGCCAAGTATTAAATCCTCAGACTGGAATTTTAAGTTGGCGGGCCTTTTAAAATCATGTTGCTGATTGGGCTGTTGCAATATTTCAATCGTCCCCTTCCCGCCATCCAAGACTATATTTTTACCATTGAGGTATTCTATTATCTGTTCTTGAAGTCCTGCCACGAATGGCACACCAGCCTCTCTAGCTACTATGGCTAGATGACACAAAACTCCCCCTTTGCCAATAACTAATCCTAATATGTTGCCTCTTCCTAAAGCTAAAGCCGCTAAGAATAACTCAGATTGTTTCCGACCTCCGTCTTTGGTTAAAAGGATATAAGGAGAATGTTCTTTTAAAGGTAAATTCTCTATTGATTTACATAATACTGCTTCCGCATTGACTATACCTGTTGAACCAGCCATGCCATTAATAATCTCTTTACCTATATAAGCTTTATCGGGAAGAGTGCCAGGGATGACGTCAAATATGCCATCATAACTGCATTTGGCAATAATATTATGATTGTCAATTTTGCGAATTTCAGTATGACCAGAGCCCTTTATCCATTCCCACTCAGTAAAATCTACCAGCTTAGTCTTTTCGGCATCCCAATATGCACCGACTATCTCTAATCTACAATCCCAAGTGGTTGTTATTACGCTAGAGAAGGCGTCGCATGTCCATTTATGCTCACACTGCCTTATTAAAGAAAGCAATGGGGTTATCTTATTGCGGTTCTGAGAATTACTCAAAACTAATCTTTCTTCTTTCGGAGTTTTAGTACCGCGATAATCAAAATATAAAAGTCCATCACCAATAAGCTTTTCGTTATTGGTATCAATAACTCTAATCCATTTACCGGTACAAATAATATCTCCCTCTTGGGACTCCTCAGTCACAGATTGCAGTGAAGAAACAAACTCTCCATTATTCTCTTTCAAAAATTCTTCTATAAGCAAAACAAAATTAAAATCATAATTCCACTGATAAGTTTTGGCATCATATATTTTTCTCTCACTCACGCACCCAATCTTTAATTCTATCATTGAGTCAATAGGCGAATCCCTCTTGATATCCGTAATATGCTTTTCTTTGCCCGCTTCTTTAAAGAATTCTTTCAACATCTGCACTAAATCTGCCAGCAACCCAATGGGTAATTTTATTTCTACGTATATTGTAACTTCATTTACTTTTCTTGGATGAGGGATATGAGTGACTGAATGCGTTTCGCCAAAAATAACTTTATCGCCAAATTTATCTTTTATTCTTCCCTGAAGGTTTGAAAAGGCTATACGATCTTTTCCCGGTTCCGGATCTGGGTCATCGATATCTGTGCCATAAATTTCTACCCAAGATGGCAGAACCAGAGCAATCCAATCTTTGGTTCTTTCTTTTACAGCAACTGTTGTTAAGCCAAAATCGCCTAAGTTGCCAATAGCAAGAGCTAACTCATAATTAACATCACCTTCGGTTTTCCTGAGCCATTGTCCAACCTCAAATAATCTTGTATGAATCTGATGTCGTTCATTATCCAAAGAGTCAATTTCTCTATTGCTTAACTGAGACTGTTTCAAATCTGCCTGCAGTATTGCATATATTTCAACATATCTATTTAAAAGTTCTGTAAAATATTTTTGATTTTCCTCTTCGCTAAACAGGTTATCGAAGAATCCACTTCTCCTTGCATCTTCGTAATTACCCTCTAAGTAATGTTTTTTGAGTTCGGATATTCTCTCTTTTATTTCTGTTATAGTGCCGGGGGTATAGCATCCTCTGGAATCTATTTTATATGAAGTGAGTATCTTAAAAACTTCCGGCCTTAAAATAGCGGGAACAAGAAAATCAATTTCTTCAGTATTGGTATCGACAACTTCTATAGTCACTAAGTCCAAAAATTCTAATTCATGAAAATAGCTGTACAGGACAGCATAAGGGATATTGGCAGTACCCCTTTCTTTGCAATATTCTTTTAAATTAAATCTACTTTCGGGTATATTCTGAAGAATAACGGTAAGGGGCAAACCTCTCTGGAAAAGCCGCTTAAGTGTAATAAGATCTAAAGAAGCGAGTAATTCCTCTATCTCCAGTGTATCCATGGTGCTCATAATCACGGATAAGGCAAACTCCTCAACTTGGGCTCTTATGGCTTCTTCTTCTGTTGGCTGGGCTTCGTGGATTTTGATGTGGGTTATTATGGTCTCTTCATTAAAATGAAGCTTATTTTGTGAGGTTAATACCCTGATTGCTTCTCTTACAGCTTGCTCGTTTAGGCCCTTTGCCCAGTGCATCTTGCCATCCTTGTGATAGGCAAGGGCAAAGACTCCTGCGTCGAACCCTTCAGGCGGGCCGGTGATTTTTCCTGAATCTTTAAGGAATTGAACAATGGCCTTTATATCCCCGGCAAGCCAGTTGAATTCAGTGGCAAACGGCGCGGCAACTCGGTATTTAACTGGCGCCTCAGCCAGCCCGCAGGAAGTGATACCATGAATCTCATCTTCTATATTCTGCTTCCTTCTCTGGTTATCCCGCATTTTAAAATCTTCTTCTGCTTTATCGATGTTCCCCATTTTAGCATAAGCGCGACCTCTATTATGATAAGCGTAAATAGCGTGATATCCTTCAGGGTAAAGTTCTATAACCCTCGTTAAATCTTCAATTGCTTTTTCATATTCTCCTATTTCAACATAAATAAAACCTCTGTCATTAAAGGCAGATGCATAATTCGGATCCAATTGGATTGCCTTATTTACTTCTTTTAAAGCTCTCCAATAATCTCTTTCTCTAATATAATCATCCTCTCTGGCTATATGAATCTGAGCAATTAGTCCATTTTTATCTGTTATTCTAACTTTTCTATATCGTAATAAAGGATCCTGATTTATAATCAAATATTCGCCTACTCTTTTAATATTCTCTTCCCTAATTGTAAAGCATTTACTTACTATAGGTAAAGGGCGAGATTTAATATCTATTAATATCATTGTTTTATTTGATAAATTAACTAAACAAACCACATGGGGAAGTAAAGCCTGACCTCTCATTCCTTCTGGAATATCTAAAATATTAACAGATAAACCTATTACATTTGCTATTACAAAAAATAGTTGTGCATACCCTAAACAATCTGCTCGTTTATTTTTAAGAACGTATCCCAATTGATAAGCATTTTTCTCATCAGCGCTGGAGAAAGAAATGTTTTCCCTTATTATTTTAACTATTGTTTCGACTACAAGTTCCTCTGTCATAGCAAGCTGCCTCATTGATATTTCGCCTTTTTCATATCTCCACCTTGCGTTTGCAATCTTTTTCATCACCACATAAATAGAATCACCTTCAACTCTCCAATTACTAAAGGTGAACCTCGGTATTTCTTCATCGCTATATCCCAATATTTTTATATATTCTCTAACTTTTTCTTCCACATTTTTTCTAAACTCCTCAACTTGGGCTCTTATGGCTTCTTCTTCTGTTGGCTGGGCTTCGTGG
>CAZQEY010000002.1:79611-120209 GCA_964592485.1 uncultured Planctomycetales bacterium | reverse complement strand
TACTTGACAAATTAAAAAAATATGATTTACTTTAAAATACCGTAAAATAAGTAAACCTAGGTAAACTTAGGTAAACTCCCGCACCAATGGCATTGGGTGTGAGGGTAAAGGAAAATGGCCAGATATAACAAGTTAATGGATATTGAGGAATTGGCTGAGTATTTAAGGCTTAGGCGCCAGACCATTTATAATTGGCTTTACCAGAATAAGATTTCCGGGATTAAAATAGGAGGGGTTTGGCGATTTAATAAACGCGATATTGACAATTGGTTGAAGAGCAAGCGGCGGCAGGTTGTATAAGCAGATTATCCCTTGACGTATGCTCAGTCCTTCGATTAAATTCAGGGCTGAGTCCTGAGTGTAGTCGAATGGGCTCAGGATAACCTGTCCTGAACATATCGATATCGCAACCGGAGAAGAAGATGTCTGAATTCGGGATTTATTTTGGTACTAGAATAATCAATATTACCGAGGTCAAAGGAAAAAAGGCCTTAGTTAATATCTCTATTCCTCAGGAAAGGATTATTAATCCGGAGTTAGAACAAAAGAATCCCGATGAGGCGCAGATAGTGAATGCCTTAAAAGGAGAATTTGCAAAAAATGAGATTTCGCCGAGTAATGTTAGTATAGCTCTTCCCGCTGAAGATATAATTGTGCGCACCTTTGATTTACCTATCTTTCTGTCTAAGAAGGAATTAGATTATTCTACCATCGCTTTCGAAGCCAAGAAGTACATTCCATTTAAGATTGAAGACATTGTATTTGATTTCAGGCTTTATCGTGACCGTAAAGATAAAAAAAACCTGGTATTATTTGTTGGCATAAAAAAGGAAATTCTAAATAGATACCTTTCTATTTTTAAACAATTGCAGATTCGAATAAGGTTAATTGAATATGCAGGCTTTAGTATCATGCGGCTTTTAAAGTTAGGCGGTATAAAAGATACAGGGGTTATCGGCTTGCTTAATGTAGATTTAGAAGAGGAGACAAATTTCCTCGTTTGTCAAAATGGCTTTTCACTTTTCAGCCGCGATATTAATTTGTTCCCCAGGTCAGAAGGTGAAACAGAATCAGCCTTTATAGAGAAATTAAAGAGTGAAATTCGCATATCCTTAGATTTTTTCCGGCGCAAATTTCCCACTAAGTCCTTGGAGAAGGTAATCGTTTTAAGCTTACCCCAATATCAAACAGAAATAGCGGCCTTAATCAAAAACTTAGGGTTATCTACGACACCTTTAGTAATATCTAAATTTTTAGGTAGAGATCTTGAGTTTAGTGGTACTCTGGCTAAATCCTATGCTGTGGCAATAAGTAATATCCAAAGGTCCCGTTTCCCAATGGATCTTCTAAAGCCGGCGATGAAAAAAGAGGAGGGGCTTCCGGGCCAGGCACTACCAGTAGCAATAGCCGCCATAAGAATAAAGCCCAAGGTGGTATTATTGGCTTCTTTGATTATACTTTTGAGCGTAGGTTGGGGATTGATTAGGCGGCTCCCCTTAGAAAATGAATTAAAGATAATTGGGGTAGTCCAGCCTAAAATTGAGGGTATTTCTGGTCAGCAGAGCTTTGCATCCCTTGCGAATTTAGAAAGAGAATATATCGATAAGAGGGATGTTATGGAAGGCGTGGTTAGAAACAGGTTTTATTTAACCAAAGCTATGGATGTTATCCCCCGGCTTATGCCCAGTGGTACATGGTTGACCTCGTTTTCTTTCCAATCTCTAAGTGGCAAATTAGAATTTAATCTTGAAGGCTTGGTTTCTTTGGCTGATCCAGATGAAGAATTTGCTGCAGTTAATGATATAGTTTCAGGATTAAAAAATGACCCTAATTTTAACCAATATTTTAAAGTGATAAATGTCGTCTCAATGGAGAGGATCGAATTAACAAAACCAAAATTAGAGGTTACTAAGTTCGCAATCTTATGCCGTTGATTCTATCCTCCCCGAAGGCAGGGCAGGTTTTGGCGAAGGCAGAAGGCGAAATTGGCACAAGCAATGAAAATAAAAAAAATTACTCTAAATCAGATTACTAATTTTGTAGTTTTGGTGGTTGCCAGTCTGATTGCGATAAATATCTATCAGATACAAAATAAAAAGATTATGCAAATCCGACAGGTCCAGAACGAGCACAAAAAGAAAAACGAGATACTTCTGCGCATTGGGGACCTGATAAAAAGGATTGAATTATATAAACAGAAATTTAATCAAAAAGACCGCCGCGAGATTATTAATTCGATTACGAATCTAGCTCAAGCTGCCGGCGTGAAGATTGTCTCTCTAAAATCACAAGAAAAACCACCGACAGGCATGGAGGTAATGAGCAGAATATACGATAAAATCTTCTTTAATCTCATTATCCAAGTAGATGGTTATCACCAATTAGGCGAATTTATTAGCAGCTTAGAGAATAATCCAATGATATTTACTATTGAATCAATCACGGCAAGGGAATCTTCGAGTACCCAAACTGAAGCGGTTACTCGCCCCCAGAAGCTGCAACTGGAATTAATTATAAGCGAGTTGTTTTTTAAGGGATGACGATTATGCAAATTAAAAGTCCATCTAAGCCTAAGTCTAGATTTGTTATCGCTTCTTTCTTGTTCTGTTTAGTCTTTTTCCTTTTTTCTTTGCCGGCTTCTTCTCAAGTTTCCTCTGAGGATTCCTCAGGGCAAACGGAAAAGAAGTTGGATGTCATTGGGAGGCCTGTTATTGAATATGGTGCCAATGATTTTAGAGACCCTTTTTATCCCCAGGTTTTCATTCCCGAGAAAGAAGAACCTAAGGTAGAAAAGGTAGAGGTAGCTGGACCGAAGGCTACAGAGTTATTTTCATTGCTAATCCAGGGAATAATTTGGAATTCAGATAATCCTCTAGCTATTATTAATAATCAGGTATTAAAAAAAGGGGAAGCCCTTCTGATGCCTAAAGAGGCGGATGCTAGGGGGGAAATAACCATTATGGAAATTGATAAAGATGGCGTGACTATAATGTATGCGGGACAGGTAGAAAAGTTACCTTCTCCTGCGACTTTGGAATTGCGCAGGATGAATCTTACACCTTGATAAAAGGAGGAAAAAATGAGAACGAGCAGATTTAAAATCTTTTTTAGAATTGCGGAACTCACTTTACTATTTTTGATTTTAGGCCTTGGATTCTGGATTCCCCAGGGTTATACACAAAATGCCCCAGAATCACCCCCCGCGCTTAATTCTCCTCCTGTAATCTCAATGGATTTTAAAGACGCCAGTCTCAAGGATGTCCTTAAGGCTTTTTCCATCCAAGCAGGGACGAATTTTATTGCTTCCCAGGAAATTGAGGACCGTACGGTTACCTTGTATCTTGATAAGGTTTCCGTGAAGGAGGCGATGGATAATTTATTTAAGGCTAATAATTTAGGTTATGAATTTGTTGAGGAAGCCAAAATTATGTTGGTAGAGAAAGCAGACCCGGAAATCAAAACAATTACTAAAATATTCCCACTTAAATATGCGCACGTTTCCACTTCTTCTATTCAAGAGGAAATGAGCAGTGCTATATCCCCTGACGAAGGCGGCGGAGGGGGTGGCGGAGGAGATTCTGGAAAATGGTCAGCTGAAAGCGAATCAGGAATTACCTATGTGATAAAAAAACTCCTTAAAGAAGCAGATGGCGAATCTATTATGGAGGATGCGCGCACCAATAGCCTTATCATTACGGCTCTTCCGAGCAAATTTCCGATAATTGAAAAGACAATAAAGGAGCTGGATATTCCTGTGCCTCAGGTAATGCTTGAGGTTGAGATGCTCGATGTAAGTAAGAACCTTGTGGATAAGCTGGGATTCAATTTTGGCGATAATCCCATCACCTTGATGCTGCCCGGCGGACTCCGCCATCTCGATTTCACTATTGCCGGTTCAGGGCTGTCAGAGGCGGATATTACGAACAAGGAAGGTAAAAGGGGTGCAATAAACCTTGGCAGTACCTATAGGGCCGTTTTAGATTTTTTACATACCCAGACTGATACAAAATTTTTGGCTCGACCACGTATACTTACCTTAGATAATGAGACAGCAGAAATTGGAATTACTACTGAAGAGGCAATTGGTGAAAGTGTAACATTAAATGAAGCTGGAGCTATTACCGGACGCACTCCGGAGAGAACCACTACAGGTGTTTCTTTACGCATAACTCCTCAGGTGAATCTGGAAACGGGTGAGATTACGATGTTTGTAGTGCCCCAGGTTACCGAAGCAGCTGAGGGCAGTTTTATTGGCCAGGGGGGGTTCGCCTATCGTAATCCCGAAGAGAGAGCAGCTAAGTGTTTGGTTAAGCTTAGAGATGGAGAGACAATAGTTGTTGGTGGGCTTATCCGCAGAGATAAATCTGAGGTAGTAACCAAAATACCCATTCTTGGCGATATACCGATTATTGGAGCATTATTCAGACGCAGGTATAAATCAAAGGATACAGACCGCGAATTACTTGTGTTTATAACTCCGCGTATCGTAAAGGATACCTTTGCGCCATTGGCGAAAGACAGCAGCGGTATGGTTTTACCTTCGCGTGAACAGGATATCCCCTTGGAAGAAAAACGCCTGTTGAGTATAGAGACTACACTTAACAGTCTTAATAATGCGGCCCACTACTAATTTTCTAAAAAAAGTGTTGGTCGTGTAGATAAAAAATACAACGATGCCAAATAAAAATACAAGCGTGCCAAATAAAGATACAGCCTTGCCAAATAAAGATACAGCCATCTCAAATAAAGGTGTGTATTTAAGATTGGGCGAGGTTCTACTGCAGGAGAATATAATCAGCCGGGCTCAGTTAGAAAAGGCTGTTTCCGCGCAAAAGAAAGAGGGTGGTCGGTTAGGCGAAATCCTTATTAATTTAGGAATGGTCAACGAAGAACAGTTAGTGATTGCCATTGGTAAACAATTAGGCATTCCTTATTTTTCCCTGGGGACAGGGATGCTTAAGCCGGCCGTAGATCAAAAGCTGGAAGAGTTAATTCCTCTGGATGTGGCAAGAAAGAACCTAATCCTGCCTCTATGGCGAACCCTACATTCTCTAACTGTGGCAATGGTTGACCCGTTAGACCTTATATTAATGGACAATCTTAAAAAACTAACCGGCTGTCAGATTAATCCGGTTATTGCTACCAAATCCGATATTGCCAAGGCAATCGAGGAATATTATGGCAGATTTAGTTTTTACCGAGAAGCAGTGGAAGCAACCTCTGAGGATTCATCGCACGACCTGACCGAAGTGACAGAAGCTAAGATTGGCGAAGAGGAGTTGAGCCTAGATAAGCTTATTGCCCGCGCGGAAGCAGCGCCATTAGTAAAATTAGTGGATTTAATTATCCGTCAGGCAATTAATGAGCGCGCCTCCGATATTCATTTAGAGCCGTATAAGGACAGGTTGGTGTTAAGATATCGAATCGATGGCAAACTTTATGAAATTCCTCCGCCAGCCCGACACCTGCATCTTCCGATAATCTCCAGGATAAAGATACTGTGCAAGTTAGATATTGCCGAAAAACGCCTACCCCAAGATGGGGGCTTCACGGTAAAAATAGAAGATCGTCTTGTCGATTTGCGGGTTTCTACAGTTCCCACAATATACGGAGAAAAGGTGGTTTTAAGGATTCTTGATAAAACTACAATGGTTTTTGACCTTGCTCAGTTAGGGTTCGAGCAAAATCAATTAGAGGATATACGAAAGTGCCTGAAAGTACCTTATGGTCTAATCCTCTTGACCGGCCCAACGGGAAGCGGAAAGACAACAACATTATACTCTATATTAAACGAGATTAAGAGCCCCGCAAAAAATATTCTTACCATTGAGGACCCGGTAGAATATCATCTTGATGGAATAAATCAGGTCCAGGTGAAACCTAAGATTGGCCTCACCTTTGCCAATGCGCTTCGTAGCTTCTTACGCCAAGACCCGGATATTATACTCGTAGGCGAGATTCGTGATTTAGAAACTGGCGAAATTTGTATTCGCTCTGCCCTTACGGGACACTTGATTTTCAGTACCCTGCACACCAATGATGCTCCTTCGGCAATTAATCGCCTTCTGGATATCGGCATCGAACCTTATTTACTTACTCCTTCTTTGGTTTTGGTTGTGGCTCAGCGATTAGTTCGTAGATTATGCCCGGAATGCAAAGAGGCGTATGAGCCTGACGAGAAGCAATTAGGGGGCGTGAAGCTTAAAACCGGACTAATCTATCGGCCGCGCGGCTGCTCTAACTGTAATCAAATTGGTTATCAGGGCCGAATCGGTATCGGTGAGGTTATGATGTTTAATGATACGTTGCGTCAACTCATTACTGAGCGCGCACCTTATGATAAGATTAAAGAAACAGCAAACTCCCTGGGGATGCAGAATCTTTATATGTCAGGATTAAAGAAAGTCGAAGCAGGAATTACTTCTCTTGAAGAGGTTTTATCAGTAGCCTGGGGCGTGGCTTGAGACTAAGTAGTAACTGGGTGTGAGGTCTTGATTATGCCTAGATTTTTTTATATAGCAAGAGATAAAACGGGAAAAAAAATTACCGGTGCCGAGGAGAGTGGTAACCAGGATGAATTAATTGCCTGGCTACAAGCCAGGGGTTTGGTAGTAATTCATGCTGGACTTGAGTCAAAAAGATCCGGAGCGCAAGTTAAGGCGCATCCTGGTCCTGCTAAATTCAGGTTTAAACGCGGGCACTTCCGTATAACCTCCAATGATTTAAGTCTTTTTTGCCGGCAGTTATCTACGCTTCTGGGTTCGGGAGTTACTATATTAGAAACTCTGGTCATAATTTCAAGGCAGGTTTCCAGCCGCCGATTTTATAATGTAATTAGTGATTTGAAGAAAAATATGGAAGGGGGGTTAAGCCTGCATGAAGCAATGGCTAAGAACCGCTCAGTTTTTTCTGATTTATGGATTAATCTTGTAGAGAGCGGTGAGGCTTCGGGAAATCTGTCCGTTGTTCTTTCCCGTTTAGCCAGTTATTTAGAAAGGAATGCGCAATTTCGCAGCAAGATTGTTTCTGCATTGATATATCCGGCAATACTTATGTTTGTAGGTACAGGCGCCCTTCTTTTTCTTACAATAAAGATTATTCCTACATTTGCAAGCCTCTTTGAGAGTTTTAATATGCAGCTGCCCTTCTTAACGCAGGTGCTAATCGTGGCAAGTAACCTTATCCGTAAATATTTGCTTGTTTTTATCATCGCTATTAGCACGATAATATTTATTTTTAGAAGATATATCAAGCGTCCGGAGGGCAGGAAGAAATATGAGAAATTCCTATTTAAGCTCCCGATATTTGGTGAATTTTTTCGTAATTTAGCTATAGAAAGATTCGGTTCCGAGATGTCTACCTTAATTGAAAGCGGGGTGCCGATTTTATATGCCCTGGAGATAAGCGAGCGCAGTGTCGATAATTTAGTAATGGCTGAGGTTATTCACAATGTAAAAGAAGAGGTCAGGCAGGGTCGTTCTTTGAGCGCGCCAATGGAAAAGAGTGGATTTTTTGAGCCAATGATAGTGCAGATGGTTAATGTTGGCGAGGAGGTCGGGGATCTATCCGGAATGTTCAAGAGGATAAATACCCATTATCAGGAATATGTGGAAACGTTTTTGGGACGCTTGACTTCGATGTTTGAGCCGATTATGTTGGTAGTTATAGGTGTAGTCATTGGTATAATGGTGATTGGGATGTTTCTGCCGATATTCCAGATTAGTCAGATTGGAATACATTGATAGAAATATGGGGAGGTTCCCCGCTATAAAATATTTATTGACAGATAAAAGATGATAATGTAATATTATTGATAGAGAGGTACTTAAGTTCATTTTATGCCAAAATTAAAGGGGGTGGATATGAATAGAGGTTTTACCTTGCTGGAATTGATGGTTGTAATCATTATCATCGGCGTGTTGGCAACCTTAGGTGTAATGCAGTATCAGGCTGCAATCGAGAAATCCCGGGGTGCCGAGGCAAGGCAGATATTGGGTCAACTGCGTAGCCAGTGTGCGGCAATATATATGGCTGAGGCCTCTGCAAATAACTGTAATACGGGAAATTTACGTATGGGCACAGAAACTGATAGGATTCCTACTTCATGCCGGGGCACACATTATTTTAGTTATTCAGTAACAACGAGTGCGGGAGATGATTTTGTAACTACAGCAACCAGATGTACTGCGGGCGGCAAGACACCAAATTCAACCACAGGAGGTACCCTGACACTAAGCACGGATTATGCTGCTGGCACAGATATCTGGTCTAGCACCGGCGGGTATTAAGGAAAATAGAATAAGGTCACTATCGTGTTAAAACATATTAAAGCAGTTACTCTATCAATTAGAGATATTAACAGTTGTCCTTATTATTGGCATTCTGGTAACCTTGGCCCTGCCAAAATTAAAGGGGGTGGATATGAATAGAGGTTTTACCTTGCTGGAATTGATGGTTGTAATCATTATCATCGGCGTGTTGGCAACCTTAGGTGTAATGCAGTATCAGGCTGCAATCGAGAAATCCCGGGGTGCCGAGGCAAGGCAGATATTGGGTCAACTGCGTAGCCAGTGTGCGGCAATATATATGGCTGAGGCCTCTGCAAATAACTGTAATACGGGAAATTTACGTATGGGCACAGAAACTGATAGGATTCCTACTTCATGCCGGGGCACACATTATTTTAGTTATTCAGTAACAACGAGTGCGGGAGATGATTTTGTAACTACAGCAACCAGATGTACTGCGGGCGGCAAGACACCAAATTCAACCACAGGAGGTACCCTGACACTAAGCACGGATTATGCTGCTGGCACAGATATCTGGTCTAGCACCGGCGGGTATTAAGGAAAATAGAATAAGGTCACTATCGTGTTAAAACATATTAAAGCAGTTACTCTATTAGAGATATTAACAGTTGTCCTTATTATTGGCATTCTGATAGCCTTGGCCCTGCCAAGATTCGGGACAATGAAAGAAAGGGCATTAGACAAAGAGGCCGGGGCAAACCTTAAACTTATCCAAGCAGCAGAAAAGATTTATCGAATGGAGATAGGAGTCTTTTGGCCCGATTCCGGCACAGCAACTACCCCATCTCTAAATACAAATTTAAGACTTGACTTACCAACCCGTAATTGGACATACCAAGCTAGTTCTAATAGCGGCGACCCTCCTTTAGATGTCCAGGCTGCGCGTTCTGATCCTCCTTCTGGTTGGAATAGAACCTATTACATTGACCAGGATGATGAAGATGCTTGTTGCTGTCCTCGTGACTCGCGCTGTCCTTCCCAAGATTGGTGTACATCCTGTCCATAATGAATAAGAAGAAGTCTCCAGCAAAAAATGCGGGATTGACCATGGTTGAGGTGCTTATCGCAATGCTCATCTTCGCCTTGATAATGGGGGGGTTTTCTAATCTGTTTCTTGCTACCAAGCGGGCTACTACCCGCGCTCATTCCCGAATGGCGGTGGGAAAATTAAGCGGCTGGTTTTTAGATTCGTTACAGATGTATGTAACACAGGATAACTGGGATGTGCCTCCAGACCCAGACGACCCAGATATTGGCAATCTACTTACAATTCCGCCGTCAGGAGTAACAGGATATAAAACCCCGAATAACCCCTTTGATGACGACGATGACATTAACCTTTATCCTAATAGTTATTATATCACACTGAATTGGATGAATGGCGAGCCATATGAAACATACGTGGAACCCAATATCTATTATCCGGTATATGGGGTTAGTGATATAGACGGTTTGCGTAAAGTAAAACTTACCATTTGTTGGCAAGAACGAGAGGAACAATAGGTTACTTTCACTTGTGCAATCGATATTCTAAGCGTTCGGTAACTCTTGTTGAGTTACTTATTGCTGTTGCATTGGTCGCGTTTTTGGTTTTAGGAATTACGACGCTGGATACCTATGCGCGTTTTCATCTGGTTACTTCAAATCGCCGGGTGCTGCTGCAAAATGAAATGTCATTTATATTGGAGGATATGTATAAAAATATCTTTAGGGCAACCGGCGATATTACCAATCCGGGAATAAGGGATCTCGGTGCCAGTCCTTATTGTCCCTCAATGCCTGCTTGTCCTTTAACACCTGCTTCTACCGGATTTTGCGTCAGGATAGATAATAGCGACCCCTATACCTATATTGATGATCAATGGATATATTATTTCCTTTCAGGAAATAAGATACAGAAGCAGGTTGACGGAGGAAGTGCCGAGGATCTTAATAAAACCGACATCATTACCGGATTTGAATATATAGTTTTCTGTGATGGTATAGGTGTGGATATCATTTTAAGAGCTAGATGCACCCCCTCTGACCCCGCTGATCCCTCTTTAATGAACCCCCAGTTAGAAATAAAGACTAGAATTTATAGTCACTCAGCAAGTACAAGTTAGTGAAAGTTTTTCTCTTGTAGCGGTATTATAAGAATAATTTCTGGATATTAATAAAGATGGAAACAAGGAGCTTTACTATATTGGAGGTAATGGTTGTAATGCTTATTGTCGGTATTCTTGTAGCAATTGCTATTCCTAATTTTGGCCAAAACAGGGAGGCAAATATCGATAATGAAGCATTGGTAATTTTGGATATAATGAATGCGGCAGAAAGATTTTATTATATAAAGATGGGTAGCTATTATCCTTCCAGCGGCAGCGAATCAGATATAAACAATATTAATCAAGACTTAAAATTGGACCTGAGCGAGATTAACTGGGATTATCTTTGTGAAAATACGGGTTGCGTTCAGGCGACACGCATTGGAGGAGATGGTCGAAGCTGGCATATGCAAATTGATGATGAAGAAGCGACTTCGGGAGCTTGTCCATGACATAGTAGGAGGGATATTCCTCGTTACAGTAAGTTTAAACGAGGGTAGCTCGGGATTAAGTACCGGGTTTTTACAGTTTGACGATAGTAGGTGAGGGACACTCTTTGTGATTTCGCTGAAGACGAATTCGCCTTCAGCGAAGAATAGGGGGATGTTCCTTTTTTCTTCCCGCACCTTCATTATTTGCTTTATAGAAGTGTGCGGGATTTTATTTGCCAACCAATAAAAATTATGATAGATTGTAAATAATGATTCGATAATTCAATTCCGAATGGATTGGGGCTGTAGCTCAGCGGGAGAGCATCTCGTTCGCAACGAGGGGGTCGAGGGTTCAATTCCCTCCAGCTCCATTTATTAGAATTGAACCCGAAAGGGGAGTTTGAGGGGGTGCTGTCCCGACGAATAAGGAGGGACGCTTAGCACGCCGCCCGAGTCGGTGAGGGCGGCCGGGATCAATAGTTCCCCTCAATGAATCACCCACTTTAGTTACGCTGCGGGGTGACAGCGAAACGAAGTGAAGCGCCAGAGGGGCAATAAGCTTTATTAAAGTTTTAGCCTTGGCTTAAGTTTAATTTTAAACAAGACTTTATTTAAGGCATAAGTGTGATAAAGCCCCTATGGGGAGTGAGCGAAGCGAACGACGGTTCAATTCCCTCCAGCTCCATAATATTTATGAAAAATTCATTGAGATTAATCTTGGGTTTATTATTTCTATTTGGTTTAATCGGTTTATGTTTTTATCTGCCTGTGCATGATTTTTCTGCTCAGGAATCTCTCAAAGAAGCCTATTTTTATCAGAAATTAGACAACCAAATGGTGCAGTGTCAATTATGTCCGCGACGTTGCGTTATCGCTCCTGGCAAGAGGGGTTTTTGCAGAGTCCGCGAGAATCGAAACGGTGTTTTGTATAGTCTAGTCTATTCTCGACCCTGCGCCGTCCATATTGACCCTATTGAGAAAAAACCCCTATTTCACTTCCTGCCGGCAAGTTCTGCTTTCTCAATAGCAACCGTGGGCTGTAATCTGAAATGTGTGTTTTGTCAAAATTGGTTGATATCCCAGGCGAGCCCCGAAGAGAGAGATTACACCTATCTAGAGCCGCAGGATGTAGTAAATATGGCAAAGCAGGCCAGTTCACCGACCATAGCTTATACATACACAGAGCCGGTAATATTTTATGAATATATGCTCGATATAGCAAAACTGGCTAAGGCACAAGGCATAAGAAATATTATGCACTCAGCCGGTCATATTAATGAGGAACCCTTAAGGCAGCTGTGTAAATATCTGGATGCGGCCAATATTGATTTAAAGGGTTTCAGCCAAAAATTTTATGGCGAGATGACCTTGGGTAACTTGAATTCTGTTTTAAACACTTTAAAGATTCTTAAGCAGGAAGGGGTCTGGATTGAAATAACCAATTTGCTTATACCTGGTTATAACGATGATGACGAAAGTATTATTAAGATGTGTTTGTGGATTATTGAGAATTTGGGAAGGGATGTCCCTGTTCATTTTTCCCGTTTTTATCCAATGTATAAGCTACTTTCTTTAAATGCAACACCGGTTACTACTCTTGAGCGAGCAAGAGGGATTGCTCGGGACTGTGGTTTGAAATATGTTTATATCGGGAATATTCCCGGACATCGCGGAGAAAATACGTTCTGTCCGAATTGTAGCAATATAGTTATAAAAAGAAGCGGCTATACTGTTTTGGAGATAAATTTAAATAAGCAGGGCAGGTGTAAATTCTGCGGAGAGAAGATTAATGGTGTCTGGGAATAGATTAAATATCAAAAATGACGAATCAAAATCCGAGATTAAATAACCAAATATCAAATTCCAATGACCAGATAATAACCAATCACCAATTAGGCGATAACCAAACTAAAGGTCCGTTTGGAAAATTGGATATTGGGTATTGGAATTTATTTGGTGCTCGTGCTTGTGCTTGGATTTTGGTTATTGGGATTTTGACATTCTGTATTTTGATTTTCGGATCTCTTTGCTATGCTGAAGAGATTAAACTACCAAATGTTAGTGGTAGATTTTATCCAGCAAATCCTCAGGAATTATCCCAGACTATTGAGAGGTTTTTCTCAGAAGTTGAGCCGCCGGATATTAAAGGCGATATTTTAGTAATTATCTCTCCTCACGCCGGCTATGAATTCGCCGGTAGAACGGCCGCTCACGGATATAAGGCAATAAGGGCAAAAGATTATGATACGGTTATTATCCTTGGTCCTACCCACCGTGTTGATTTTAGAGGAGCAGCATTATGGCCAAAAGGGGTGTTTCGTACACCTTTAGGCAATATTCCCGTTGATGAATCACTATCTTACGGCCTGATGCTTTCCTCTTCGCTTTTTTCTTCCTATCCAGAAGCATTTAATGGAGAGCATTCTATTGAGGTGCAACTTCCTTTTTTACAAAAGGTATTAAATAAATTTAAGATTATCCCGATTATCTTGGGTTATGTTGATTTTTCTGATTGTCAAAAATTAGCTGAAGTACTAATTGAGGTTATTAAAGATAAAAGTTGTTTACTTATTGCAAGTTCCGATATGTACCATGGGTTTAATTATCGGGAGGGTGAGCTAAAAGATATCTATACTTTATCTTTAATCAAACAACTAAAACCCAAAGAGCTTTACGAGCGCATCCAGGACCGAAAGGCTGAGCTTTGCGGTTGGGCAGCGGTAATTACTTCCATGCTGGTTGCAAAAGAACTGGGATATGAAAAGGTCGAAATCGCTGATTATACTAATAGTGCCCAGATTATGAACAGGAAAAGAATAGGGGAGTATTGTGTAGGATATAGTTCTGTAGTGATATATAAGGGACAGTTCCCTTCGGAGATTGCCCCTAAACAGACCAGTAAGAAACAGGGAGGAGCAATGTTTAATGAAAGTCAGAGAAAAAGGCTGTTGGAGGTTGCCCGCGACTCAATCGAAAATTTTTTAAAAACGAGTAAGAAGTTAAAACTAAGCGAAAGCGATCCGACTTTATTAGAGCATTGCGGCGCCTTTGTGACCTTGCGTCAGCATAATCAGCTGCGTGGTTGTATCGGTAATATTATTGGCAGGCAGCCGCTTTATTTGACTATTCGTGATATGGCTGTTGAAGCAGCAGTAAATGACCCTCGGTTTATGCCTTTAACTGAAAAGGAGCTATCCGAGATTGAAATTGAGATATCTGTACTTTCTCCTTTGGAAAAAATTGATAATCCTGATAAGATTGAATTGGGCAAGCACGGCGTTTTAATCAAAAAAGGGTATCAAAGCGGCGTATTCCTACCCCAAGTAGCTACAGAAACCGGCTGGTCCAAGAACGAATTTCTATCTAATCTATGTGCCCACAAGGCAGGGTTGAGTCCTTTGGCCTGGA
Source organism: uncultured Planctomycetales bacterium (assembly GCA_964592485.1). Lineage (GTDB taxonomy): Bacteria > Omnitrophota > Gorgyraeia > Gygaellales > JAHJCI01 > CAZQEY01. The sequence goes on along the minus strand of CAZQEY010000002.1, from coordinate 105,974 downwards.
AGGACCCATCGGTAGAAATTTATATCTTTACTGCCGAGGTATTTTCCGAATAAAAATCCGAAAAACCAATTCCACCGAGACCAATCCCACCTACGCGGTGGAATTATGCGGTAGGATAACCTCTTCCACCTACGCAGTGGGGGGGGGAAGGGTGCTTAATTGAATAAAATTATCTTTAGTTTATTTATCTCTGGTTTATTATTAGGCGCAGGTCCGTGTTTAGCGACCTGCGGCCCAATACTCATCTCTTATATTGCCGCAACAAGACAAAATCCGAAACAGGGTATTTTGGTTTGGTTTTTGTTTTCCTTAAGCCGAATCTGTGCATATCTAATTATAAGCGTGAGCATATTTCTATTAGGGGAATTCTTGGTAAGGCAGAATTTAATATATATTGCCAAGTATGTTTATCTCCTCGGAGGAGTGATTATTATTTTAATCGGGATTTTTATAATTATCGGGAGCTCAGCAGGGAGTAATCGTTTTTGCTCGATAATCTCCGAACGGGTAAATCGGCGATTATTAAAGATTCAGCCGGTTACCCTGGGTTTAATTATAGGGCTCTTGCCTTGCGCACCGTTATTAGCTGTACTTTCCTATATTGGACTGGTCTCGGTTTCCTGGCAGAGGTGTATTGTTTATAGTTTATCTTTCGGTTTAGGCACACTCATTTCTCCCTTGTTGCCTTTAACATGGGGAGCGGGTTGGATTTCTAAGCTATTATTTAATAAACCAAAGGTCTATGGCGTACTCAGGCTTATTTGTGGATTTATTATTGTATTTCTTGGTAGTCAATTAATTTTTCAAGCAAGATATGCATCGATTATATTGCCCTGAAGAAGTAATTACTGGCAGGCAGATTATTATCAGTCAACAAGAGCAGATTCACTATCTCTGCCGCGTTTTGCGTACCAGGGTTAATGACGATATTATTGTTTTTGATGGTCAAGGTCATAAATATTATTGTCAGATTCAGAGAATAACAAATGATAAAATTACGCTTCTGATAAAAGAAAAAATCAAGAGCAAACCTCAATGGAAAACCAACTTAACTATTGCTTGTGCCTTACCCAAACAAAAAAGCAGGTTTGATGATTTGGTTGATAAGCTATCGCAATTGGGCGTAGATAAAATTATTCCTATGATTACCGAAAGGGTAATTGTCCGCTGGGATTCTGACCAGAAACAGCGTCATCACCAACGCTGGCGTAAGATTGCTCAAACTGCCTGCGCCCAATCAGGCAGAAATATTCTGCCCCATATAGAGCCGATAAAAGAAATAAATCAAATATTAATTGGCGCCGAATCTTGTGACCTAAAATTAATGCCAACGCTCATGGAGAACAAACAAACCTTAAGAGATAGCGTTGGCAGGCGAGTTCCAAAGAGTATACTGGTTATTATCGGGCCAGAAGGGGATTTTACGAAACAGGAATTAACTCAAGCAGAAAATGCAGGGTTTATTCCCGTTTTCTTAGGTAATCTGGTATTACGCGTGGATACGGCGGCTATTGCTGTTGCCTCTTTTTTTCGCTTATGGGAGCTTTTAAATTGAAGACTGTAAAGTTCTATACTCTCGGCTGTAAGGTCAACCAATATGAAACGCAGGCAATCAGGGAACAATTCCAGGCAGCAGGGTTTCGGGAATTAGGGGATGGTTTACCCGCCAGCGTTTGCGTAATTAATACTTGCACAGTTACCCATCGAGCAGATTGTTCGTCTCTCTATCTTATCCGTCGGGCATATCGCCAGAATCCAGGCGCCCGAATTATTGTTACCGGCTGTTTGACTCAATTCGACACAGATAAAATAGCCGATATCCCTGGTGTTAGTTTAATTGTAAAAAATAAAGATAAAAAGCGCATTATTTCTTTATTAAGCAATTCAGCTGTCAGCTGTCAACCGTCAACTGTCAACCAATCCGGCATTACCTATTTTAAGAATCATAGCCGCGCTTTTTTAAAGATTCAAGATGGTTGTGACTATCACTGTTCTTATTGTAAGGTGTGTTTGGTGCGAGGTAAGTCTTCCAGCCGGTCGCCTTGCGAAATTAAAAAAGAGGTAGCTGTGTTGGTTGGCAATGATTATTTAGAGATTGTTTTTTCGGGGATATGCCTGGGTTCTTATGGCAGGGATTTAGTTCCGAAATTAAGCCTGGCTAACTTAATCGAAGAATTAGAAAAAATAAAAGGTAACTTTCGCATCCGACTCAGTTCTATCGAAATCAATGATATTACTGACGAATTGATTCATATAATGACGAGCTCAAATAGATTATGTCGGCATCTACACATTCCTGTTCAAAGCGGCAACGATCAGATTTTAAAGCGGATGAGTCGCTCTTATTCATCCGCGCAATATATAAAACTTATCCAGCGTTTAAGAGAATTTATGCCTGAGATTGCCATAACCACTGATGTGATGATTGGTTTTCCCGGCGAGACAGAAGAGAATTTTAAGAACACTATTGAATTGATTAAGAAGATTGAGCCTTTACGCGTACATATCTTCCCCTATTCAAAAAGACTAAATACCCCGGCGTATAATTTTGAAGAATCTGTATCTATACAACAGATAAAATTAAGGACAGCGATTTTAAAAAAAATTACTCAGGCCTTGCGTTTGGCTTATTGTCAAAAGTGCATTTCCAAGGTTTATCGGGTTCTTGTGGAAGGAAAGGTCTTTGGTTATTCAGATTTATGGCAAGGCTATACGGATAATTATATAAAGGTAAGGGTGAAATCTAATCTTAACTTAAAAAATCAGATTATCCGGGTCAAATTGAGGAAGATGCATAGGGATTTTATCCAGGCAGATGTTATTTAATACCGCAAAAAACGCGAAAAACCTGCAGAGACGCAAAGGATTCAGCCATAAGGTAAATCTTCACGATTTTGGGCAAGATCTTGCGGTTTAGCGAGATAGAAATTCTTTGACAGCAATCTAATCCGAGAGTATAATTAAAGTTTGAAGTTATTTATAATCATAAAAGGAGGCAATTAATGGCACAAGAAAGAAAAAAAACCGAAGGAGTAGATATTTCCCATCGCCAAAAGGCCTTAGACTTAGCCTTGGCTCAGATTGAAAAGCAATTTGGCAAAGGCTCAATTATGAAATTGGGTATGCAGACCCCGCTAGATGTGGAAGCAATTCCTACCGGCGCACTCTCACTCGATGTTGCTTTGGGGGTAGGCGGTTTGCCGCGGGGAAGGGTAATTGAAATTTTTGGACCGGAGGCATCAGGAAAGACTACCTTGGCTTTGAGCACAATGAAAGAGATTCAGCAGAGAAAAGGAGTAGCGGCATTTATTGATGCGGAACACGCCTTTGATTCTATTTATGCTAAGAAGATAGGGTTAAATCTAGACGACTTACTGATTTCTCAACCCGATACAGGAGAGCAGGCCTTAGAAATTGCCGAGACTTTGGTACGTTCAAATGCCGTAGATTTAATTGTTATCGATTCAGTCGCTGCACTTACCCCACGGGCAGAGATTGAAGGGGAAATGGGTGATTCTCATATCGGTCTGCAGGCAAGATTGATGTCCCAGGCACTCAGGAAATTAACCGCAGCGATTAGCAAGTCACGAACCTGCGTAATCTTTATCAATCAGATACGGATGAAGATTGGGATAATGTTTGGCAATCCTGAGGTTACCCCCGGCGGAAGGGCATTGAAATTCTATGCCTCGGTAAGACTGGATTTAAGAAGGATTGGCTCGATAAAACATGGTGATACCGTAATTGGCAGCCGGGTGAGGGCGCGAGTAGTAAAAAATAAGGTTGCGCCTCCTTTTCGTGAAACAGAGTTTGAAATTTTGCATGATCAGGGAATAGCCAAGATCCGGAACATTATTGATATAGGAGTTAATTTAGGGGTGATTACTAAATCGGGAACCTGGTATATCTTCCAACAGGAGAAACTTGGCCAGGGTAGAGATCAAGCAAGTAACTATTTAAAGCAAAAGCCGCAATTACAGGCAAAGATTGAAAAGGAAGTAAGGGGTAAGATATCAATCTAAGGAGGCAATTATGGGTAGAAGGGCAGTTTATCTAACCGCATTATTAATTGGATTGGTAATGGGTGTGATAATTACTACCTGCTTTGATTTTTTGCCTTCTGCAGAAACACAGAGTTTAAAATATACTGGCGATTTTCAAGACGCCGTAGTTAATGTTGCCAACACAACAGGAAAGGCAGTACTTTCCATAAGCACCGAGTATATCCGGCACTCTGGAGGTACACAGAGATATTATTTTGGTTCTCCTTTTGAGGATTTTTTTGGCGGCGGCGGTAGTGACGACGAATCTTTTCGCCGTTTCTTTGAGGATTTTTTTGGAGAAGTTCCTGATAGGGAATATAAACAGATGGGATTGGGCTCAGGGACAATCATTGATGCCGAAGGTTATATCCTGACCAACGAGCATGTGGTCGCCGGGGCGGATAAGATTACGGTGACCTTGTCTGACGGGAGGAAATTTAAGGCAGAGCTTAAGGGTAAGGATGCGCGCTCGGATTTAGCCGTGATTAAGATTAATGCTCACAATCTGCCCGTGGCGAACTTGGGCGATTCCAAGGACTTGCGTATCGGTGATTGGGTCGTGGCAATTGGCAACCCTTTTGGATTTGCAATGGAAAATCCAGAGCCTACTGTGACAGTAGGCGTAATCAGTGCCCTACATCGTTCCTTGGGTAGGGTTTTATCGAGGGAGCGCGATTATAACGATTTAATTCAAACTGACGCAGCAATTAATCCCGGTAATTCCGGCGGTCCTTTGGTTAATCTGAAAGGTGAAATTGTCGGGATAAATGTGGCAATCTTTAGCACCAGCGGCGGTTATCAAGGAATCGGTTTTGCTATACCAATAAATAACGCCAAGAGAATTATCTCGCAGCTAATTTCAGGTAAAAAGATTCTCTATGGTTGGTTAGGGGTTTCTGTCCAGGATTTGACCCCTGATTTAGCTGAACACTTCAGCCTTTCCGATACCAAGGGTGCATTGGTGGTTAATGTTTTAAAGAATAGCCCGGCTGAAGAGGCAGGGATTAAGGAAGACGACATAATTAGGAAATTTGGCGATAAAGAAATTGATAATACGCGCCAGCTCGTTTCTACGGTATCAAAAACTGAAGTTGGACAAAAAGTAAGGGTTATAGTTTTGCGCAATAAAGAGGAGATGGGTTTAGAGGTTAAGATTACCGAACGACCAGAAAAGTTAGAAGAGATTTCTTCACCGGCAGGTGAAACCTGGCGAGGGATTGAGGTTGAGGAAATCACTTCTGATTTAGCCAGGCGGTATAGGGTCGAAGAAACACAAGGAGTAGTTATTGTAAATATTGAGCCAGGCAGCCCCGCCGATAATGCCGGCCTTGCACGCGGAGACGTGATTCTTAAGATAAATGATTCTGCCGTAAATAATCTCTCTGATTATCAGAAGATAATTAAAAATATAAAGGGGAGTGCCTTGATTAAGACGCAAAGAGGCAAGTTTTTAGTCAAAAAATGAATGAGGCAGGGGCACTTCGCTACGCACTCCGCTTACTTAAATTTCGACCGCGTTCAGAATACGAATTATGCCAACGCCTTAAAAGGCGAGGCTTTAGCGAGTCCACCATAAAGGAAACCCTCTTTTTTTTAAAAGAAAGAGACTTAGTTAATGACCTTGAATTTGCTCGAATCTGGGTCGAATCCCGACTCAAAAAACCTTTGGGCATCAATCGCATTAAGCAGGAGCTTAAGATTAAGGGAATAGATAAACACCTGATCGAGCAGGTCATTGAGAGCATTGGCGCCAAATACAACGAAGAGGAAGTGCTTAAAGACCTAATTCATCATCGTTGGGAGAAATTAAAACATATCCAGCAGCAGAAGGCTAAACGCCGCCTCTTCTTGTATTTGTTGCGCCGTGGTTTTCCTTCAGATATGATTCAAGAAACAATCAGCCAGATATGAACCCCCCAGCTTCTCTGTATTCATTTATACCTTGATAGATATATTTAATGATTTTTAAAGTGCGGGATATAAATGCATCTAAAATGTATAGAATTAGGATGATTAAGAATAGGTTGGATAAAATTACGGCCTTGAATAGAGGAGAAGCCGCAGGGTGAAAACAGATATCTTACGCAATAAATTTTTAGATTTTTTTAAATCTAAAAAGCATAAGATTATTGAGAGCGATTCCCTCCTGCCGGCTGATGACCCAACTGTTCTTTTTACTCCCGCGGGAATGAATCAGTTTAAGAAGGAATTCTTAGGATTAGGCCGTCCATTTAAACGCGCGGCTACATCTCAGCGCTGCCTTCGCACTGACGATTTGGATAAGGTAGGCAAGACGCCGGGGCACCATACATTCTTTGAGATGCTCGGTAATTTCTCTTTTGGGGACTACTTTAAAGAGGAGGCGATAGCTTGGGCTTGGGAATTTTTAGTCCAGGTCCTTAAAATGGAGAGAAAAAGAATCTGGATTTCTGTATATAAAGATGACGATGAGGCCTATGATATTTGGAAGAGTAAAATAAATATCCCGGTAAATAAAATTATAAAATTGGGCGATAAAGAAAACTTCTGGCCTTCCGAGGTTAAACTTAAAGGTCCCAATGGTCCGTGCGGTCCGTGTTCGGAGATATTTTTTGATTTGGGCCCTGACGCAGGATGTGGGCGTCCAGATTGTAATCCTGCCTGTGACTGCGGAAGATTTGTTGAGGTTTGGAATCTCGTGTTTACACAGTTCGACCGCAAGGATGACGGCACTTTGCTGCCTTTGCCAAAAAAGAATATTGACACGGGAATGGGGCTGGAACGGTTAGCAGCAGTAATGCAAGGGGTTCATTCGAATTTTCAGACCGATTTATTTAAACCTATAATAAAAGAGATTAAGTCTGCTATCGAGGATGCAACATTGATTAACAATGAATTAATCTATGCAGTAGCCGACCATATTCGCGCAATATCTTTTGCAATTTTTGACGGCGTGACGCCCTCGAATGAAGGAAGGGGTTATGTTGTGCGTAAGCTTATCCGCCGCAGCTCAATGCACTTATCTAATTTAGGAATTAAGCGGCCCTTCCTGAACCGATTGGTTCCCGTGACAGCTGAAGCGATGAAGAAACCCTACCCGGAGCTTAAAGAACAACAGGAAGATATCTCCGCCGTCATCCTAGCAGAGGAAGAAAATTTTATTTTAATACTTGAATCAGCCCCGGAATTATGGGAGCGCGAATTTAAAAATAAGCAAGATGCAAAGAAACTGGCGGAGGCGGTTTTTAAATTATATGATACCTACGGCGTATCTATTGAAACTTCGGCTGCAAAATTAAACAGTCTTGGTAAGCGATTTGATTGGGGTACCGTTAAGAATTTACTGAATTCTCAGAAGCAACGCTCAAAGAGCGCCAGTTCAATGAAGGGAGAGGTATTTAGCTCAAGGCAATTGCCTGTCAAAACAAAAAAGACGCGTTTCGTAGGATATAAACATAGTGAATTCAATGCCAAGGTCATCGCTATTCTTAAGGATAACTCGCCAGTAAATAAAATCAGACAGGGCGATGAAGCTGAGATTATTTTGGATGCAACCCCTCTTTATCCCGAGTCCGGTGGGCAAGTTGCCGACATAGGCGAGATTAAAAAAGGAAAAAATACTTTTCAGGTTAATGATACGAAACGTATTAACAAAACAATATTGCATATAGGTAAATTAAAATCAGGAACTATTAAGAAAAATGATTCTGTTAAGGTCTCAATTGACTTCCAGCGCCGGCTTGATATTGCCCGCAATCATACGGCAACGCATATCCTGCAATCAGTATTAAGAAGGGTGTTAGGCACGCATGTTAAGCAAAAGGGCTCGTTAGTAGCACCGGAATATCTACGTTTTGATTTTACCCATTTTAAGGCTCTTGGCCGTGATGAATTGTCAAGAATAGAGGAATTGGTTAATACCCATATCTTAGATAATGATAAAACAGATATAAAAACAATGTCTATCCATCAAGCGAAAAAACTCGGCGCCTTAGCATTCTTTGAAGATAAATATCAAGATAAAGTAAAAGTGATGTCTATCGGCGATTATTCTAGAGAACTATGTGGTGGTACGCATTTAGATTCGACAGGGCAGATCGGTTTATTTAAAATATTATCTGAAGGTTCTATTGCCTCCGGCGTCCGCCGTATAGAGGCAGTCACGGGTAGATATGCATATAAAAAAATAAGAGAGCAACAGGATTTACTCAATGATATCTCTGAACAACTTAATGTTCCTCAACAGGAAGTTAGTAAAAAGGTAGAGAAGCTGGTTAGAGAGTTAAAAGAGCTACAGAAGAAAAAAAGTGGCATTGCGTTAGAGCAGCTGGACATTAAAGATTTATTAAAGGCAACTGAAGATGTTTCAGGAATCAACTTAATAACCAAATTCATTCCTAATGTTGAAGAGGCCAGCTTAAGAAGTTTAGTAGATTTAGTTAAAAATAGACAGCCTCGATGCGTTTGCCTGCTCGCAACGGATAAAGCTAATAAGGCAATACTCGTAATGGGTGTTACTCAGGATTTACTAAATAAAGATTTCAGTGCCAATAATTTGATAAAGGAAGTGGTTAGAGCGATGGATGGCAGCGGTGGGGGTAGGGCGGATTTCGCCAGAGGCGCAGGAGACATTGATAAGCTTGAGGTAGGATTTAGTAAGCTTAGGGAAATAATTAAGAATTCAGTAGGTAATATGTAGATAGGTAGGTATTAGGATTAAGTAGTAAGTGATAAGTAGTAAGTATTAAGTGAACGATAAGGTTCTTAACAGTTATCCGCAGCGAACGACGGGCAGGTACCCAAGTGGCCAAAGGGGACAGACTGTAAATCTGTTGCACTACGTGCTTCAGAGGTTCGAATCCTCTCCTGCCCACCACTTTTTTGCAAAGCAAAAAAGTGATCCCGAGCGCCAATAGTTTTATCGCAGGTAGAATTTGTTTACTTGCGACTAAGAATCAGTTGTAGCGAATGACGCGGGTGTAGTTCAATGGTAGAACAATAGCCTTCTCCCGCCTCAATTGTTTAACCGATAAGAGGCGGGATCCCGACACCTGTGGTTTAAACGATTGTGTCGGGGCAAGCTACAATGATATGCGGGCGTAGTTCAGTTGGTAGAACACTTGCCTTCCAAGCAAGTCGTCGTGGGTTCGAGTCCCATCGCCCGCTAGTAGTCGATTGGGTTGAAAAAATGATGGAAAAAGAATTCTTGGAACCAGTTTTTATTGATGCATTTGACTTGGATGATGCCTGGTTTCAAACTCTCTGCAGGATCCTGGAAAAGGGCCATATTTACACTATAACTAAAGGAAGCTATGAAGGTCAGAGACGTTTGGAATTCGATTTCGTGGTGGTTAGAGTAAAAAAACCTTCACATCAGATTATACCTATAATTCCAGAAGGAATGAGCATTCCCGCACCAACTGATATGGAATATATCCAGGGATATCTGGGTTATCTTCTTACCGGCACTAAGACTGAGACCGAAGATTATACCTATGGCGAGAGGCTCGTTGAGCCTAAGGTAAAAATAAAACAGAATATCAACGGCAAGGAGATGATTCAAGATATGCCGTTAAATGTAAATCAGGTAGAAGAGGTGATAAGGGTTTATAAAGAAAAAGGCTTTGGCACGAATCAGGCAATAATGGAAGTTGGTATGCCTTCTGATATAAAATTAACTGACCCTCCTTGTTTAAGATTGATTGACACGCGAATACGCTATGGTAAATTACACTTTATTCTTTATTTTCGCTCCTGGGACTTATGGGGAGGATTTCCCTCCAATTTAGGAGGCCTCCAACTGGTTAAACAATATATGGCTGAAGAAATCGGTGTTAAAGATGGCGAGATTGTTGCAGCAAGTAAGGGACTGCATCTTTATGAGTACAGTTGGGAATTGGCAAAGATAAGGACCGGAAAATCAAATCTTAAGATATGAATCCCGTTAGAGACCTGCAGTTTATAACGGGATTCAAAAAATATTTCTAACGGCATGAATATTTCCGTACTCGGTGATGGAGGCTGGGGCACTACTTTAGCAATACTATTGCATAATAAAGGTAAATCTGTTAGCCTTTGGGGGGCATTTCCTAAGTATGTAGCTTATTTAAAACAAAAAAGAATTAATGCCCGATTTTTACCCGGCATAAAAATACCTTCTGATTTAGAGATAACCGCTGATTTAGAAAAAGCAACAAAATCCAAAGACTTGATTGTGCTGGCTATTCCTTCTCAATTTATGCGCCGGGTTCTCAGACGTATTAAAATTTGTAATATCGCGAGAAGGTGCTCATTCTTGAGCGTAACTAAGGGACTGGAAACCAATACCTTGATGCGGATGTCAGAGGTTATTCAGGAAGAATTGGGTAAAATAAAATTAGCCGTGCTTTCTGGTCCGACGATTGCTTATGAGGTTGTTCGTCGGATACCCACCGCCGCAGTTGTTGCCTCTCGCAGTAAAGATTTACGGATGTTTATAGCTGACTTATTTAATACCGATAGATTCCGTATTTATACTAATAAGGATATAATTGGGGTAGAGCTAGGAGGGAGTCTTAAAAATATCATTGCCATTGCCTGCGGAATTTCTGATGGTTTGGGCTTTGGCACTAATGCAAAGTCGGCGGTTCTCTCCCGGGGTTTAGCCGAGATTTCTCGTTTAGGAATAAAGATGGGGGCAGAAGCTAAAACCTTCTCGGGCATAAGTGGATTAGGGGATTTGGTTACTACCTGCATTAGCCCGCTGAGCCGCAACCGCTATTTGGGAGAACAAATAGGAAAAGGCAAAAAATTAAAAACGGTAATGAATAAAATGAAAATGGTTACTGAGGGTGTGGCTACGACTCAGGCTGCTTTTCGACTCGCTCTCAAACACAAAGTGGATATGCCTATAACCAAAGAGATTTACCTTGTTCTTTATAAAAACAAGAATCCCCGGAAGGCAGTTACGGATTTAATGACCAGAAGCCTGAAAGAGGAATAAAGTTTTAGATAGATTGTGCGTCAAACAAAATTCCTTGTGCATAATTTAATAGCGTGAGCGACAGGTTTTTAGCAGCTATCCGCGTAAGCAATAATGAGTGACAAGGTTCTTAACAGTTATCCGCGTAAGCGGATATATTTGAATATTTATTTTTAAGAAACACTGTTAAGAACCTAAAAGGGGATTCTTAAGGGGGAACAATCTTCCCCCTTAAGAGGCATTCACTTCTCTGCGGAAGGAAAAGAAACATTAAGGAAAAACCATCAGGGTTTTTCCTTAACGAACGAACGTCCAGCGAAATTAGCTGAAGTCGTGACAAAGCTAAAAGTAACATTTGTTTACTCGCAAGGCAAGAATAACCTATAGTGAGTGAGCGGGGAGTGGCGCAGTTTGGCTTAGCGCGTCTGAATGGGGTTCAGAAGGTCGTGGGTTCAAGTCCCACCTCCCCGACTATTTTGTTTTGATATTTTAACTTAGGTAAAATGAGAGGTGATTCGATGCAAGACAAAGAGGCAAGAAAAGAGCAAGAGAGAAGGCGTTTTAAACGCGTAAAAAAGACATTGTATGTACAGTGTCATCCCTTTGATACAACTGCTTCCTGGCTGAGCGCCATAGTGCAGGATATAAGCGAAGCGGGAATAAGTATTGCTACAGTAAAAGGGTTTACGATTAATGAGGCATTAGAAATGAGAATTACATCTTTTTTAAGGAGGTCGCGCCCTATAAGAGCCCTAGGCAAGGTGGTGAGTTGCGAGGAGAAGAAAATAGGAGGAACAAACTGGGTTACGCATATTTCTTTTACGGATATCCACGAAGAAGATAAACCAATTCTTCAAGAACTTATCCAGACATTTTTAAAGACAACGGAGGGGTTTTCGCAGAAAGGGGAAGGTGAGAAGTGAAAAAGATTTATCTTGGGCTTTTAGGCTTTGGTAATGTCGGTTCAGGCGTAATAAAGATATTGAAATCAAGGAGGTCTTTATTAAGAAATAAACTGGGTTGTGATTTAGTCTTAAGGAAGGTTTGCGATAAGGATTTGACATCAAGAAGAGAAGTTTATCTCTCCCGGGATATACTAGTTTCTGATGCAAGCGAGATTCTGAAGGACCCTAAGATCGATATCGTAATTGAATTAATTGGCGGTATTCATCCGGCTAAGGAATTTATTATACAGGCGCTTAATAAAGGTAAATATGTAATTACGGCTAATAAAGCACTCTTGGCAGAACAGGGAAGAGAAATATTTAATTTCGCTAAGGAACACGATAAATCAATCTACTTTGAGGGTTCCGTAGGGGCAGGCATACCAATCATCAAATCATTAAAAGAAGGTCTGGCTGCAGATAGATTCAGGCGTATCTTTGGCATTCTTAATGGAACATCAAATTTTATTCTGTCAGTAATGTCTGAACGAAAGATAGATTTTAGTCAGGCGCTCACTCAGGCTCAGAAATATGGATTTGCTGAAAGAGACGCGCGTTTAGATATCCAGGGAATCGATTCACTGCATAAGTTGATTATTCTTGTTTATCTTTGCTTTGGAAAATTAGTGAATTTAAATGATGTATTTGTTGATGGAATCCAGCATATATCCTTACTCGATGTTGTTTACGCAAGGGAATTAGGTTATCAGATAAAATTATTGGCTATTGCCGAGAAGCAAGGGTATGAATTGGAACTTCGTGTGCATCCTACATTAATTCCCCAGGAGCACCCTCTAGCAAAGGTCAGAGGAATTAACAATGCGATTTATGTATCTACTGATTTAGCCGGCGATTTACTTTTCTCTGGTCCTGGCGCAGGTAGGGCTGCGGCAGCTTCTGCGGTAGTCTCTGATTTACAAGATGCTGTTAAGGATTTGGAGGCAGGGCTTTTTAGAAGAAAATTTTTCGCTATCGAGGATACATCGATAAAGAGATTGCGAAAAATCGACCAGACTCGAAGCCGTTATTATATTCGCTTTATGGCTGTAGATCGACCCGGTGTATTGGCAGCAATTTCAGGCATACTGGCCAAATTTGATATAAGCATTGCTTCTGTAACACAAAAGGAGAGAAAGAGGGCCAAAATCGTTCCTATTGTAATGATTATTCACGAAGTCAAGGAGAGGAATTTACGCCTGGCTCTGAAAAAGATTGGAAGTTTAGGTGTAGTGAAGGAGTCAGCTGTAGCGATAAGAATAGAACAGATATGATTAAACCACAAGAGACCTTAGCCGGGTATAAAGGCGTAATCAACCGATACAGGCAATACCTGCCGGTAAATAACAATACGCCTGTAATTACTCTTCGAGAAGGAAATACCCCATTAATATATGCCGCTTATCTTAGTAAGTATATTGGCAAGAATTTCCAGGTTTTTTTGAAATACGAAGGCTTAAATCCCACCGGTTCATTTAAAGACCGCGGTATGACCATGGCTGTGTCTAAAGCTAAAGAGGATAATTCACAGAGCGTAATCTGCGCTTCCACTGGTAATACCTCAGCTTCAGCCAGTGCTTATGCAGCACGAGGAAAGATGAGGTGTATTGTAGTTATTCCTGAAAGGGCGATTGCCCTGGGGAAATTAGCCCAGGCCTTGATTCACGGAGCCTGTGTTTTAGCAATAAAGGGCAATTTCGATGATGCACTCAATATTGTCAGAGAGATTACCCAAAAATATCCGATAACCCTGGTTAATTCCCTTAATCCATATCGCATAGAAGGTCAGAAAACAGCAAGTTTTGAGATTTGCGATTCTCTTTCTAATACGCCAGATTTTCAAATAATGCCAGTGGGCAATGCTGGTAATATTACTGCTTATTGGAAGGGATATAAAGAATATAAACAATTGGGAAAGATAAAAAGTCTTCCGCGCATGCTTGGATTTCAAGCCCAGGGTGCAGCGCCAATTGTCCGGCGTCATCCCGTAAAAAACCCGAAAACAATCGCTACGGCTATTCGAATCGGTAATCCCGCCAGTTGGGAGAAGGCTGAGGAGGCCCGGGATGAATCTGGAGGCCTTATTGATATGGTCTCTGACAAAGAGATTGTGGATGCCTACAAGCTTTTGGCTGCAAAAGAAGGTATTTTTGTTGAACCAGCATCTGCTGCTTCTGTAGCTGGTCTATTAAAATTATCCCGCAAGGGTTATTTTAAAAAATTACGAGTTACGAGTTACGGATTACGAGTTACTAGAATTGTCTGTATTTTAACCGGTCATGGTCTTAAGGATCCGGAGCGGGCAATAAAATCAGTAACGAAGCCCAAAGTCATTGCGGCTAACTTAAAGGCAGTATTGAGAGAAATAGGATATTGAGATAATTTGAAATATTGGTATTGGATTCTAGATGCCAGCATCCAGTATCTAGCATCATGCATCATGAGTTTAAAAAATAAGAGAGTTCTTATTACTGCTGGGCCGACATGGGTTGCGATTGACGATGTCAGGGTTATCAGTAATATTGCCAGCGGCAGAACCGGAACGCTGCTGGCTCAGGAAGCAACGCATCGCGGCGCCAGAGCAACTTTACTGCTGGGGCCCGGTCAGGAATGCAGGCCGGATAAGCAAACTCGCATAATCCGTTTTAATTTCTTTAAGGATTTGAAGAATATTCTAAGGCGCGAACTTAGAAAAAATAAATACGACATAATTATTCATTCGGCAGCTGTATCTGATTTCAGGCCCGCTGGCATATCAAAGGGTAAGATAAGTTCGGGCGCAGCCTTTAAACTGAATTTGCTACCTCTGGAAAAACTGGTTGTTTTGATACGCCGTCTTGCGCGGGGCGCAAAGTTGGTAATGTTTAAGTTAGAATCGGGAGTTACCGATAAAATATTGATTGAAAGGGCAAAGAGTGCCCGGGATGAAATTGGCGCAGACCTCGTAGTTGCCAATCGCCTCAATCCTTATCGTGCATTTATCATTGATAGGAACGGCAGTCGGATTTCAGTAAAGAGCAGAAAGGATTTGGCAAAGAAATTAATTAAGGTTTTAGTCAGGAATTAATATGAAATACATTATTCTTGTTGGTGACGGAATGGCCGATTACCCTATAGAGGAGCTAAATAATAAAACTCCTCTTGAGGCGGCGAAGACCCAAAATATGGATTTTATTGCCCGCTATGGAATTCTTGGCAGGGTTAAAACCATCCCCGATAAAATGCCGCCGGCATCCGATGTTGCCAATATGTCCATTTTAGGTTATGATTCAGAAAAATATTATACCGGCCGCGGGCCGCTTGAAGCAGCGAATTTAGGGATTAAATTAGAAGAAAACGACATTGCCTTCAGGTGCAATTTTATTACAACAAATAATGATATCTTGGTTGATTATAGTGCCGGTCATATTACTACCAAAGAATCGAGTGTGCTAATTAATTTTCTGAATCAAAAATTAGGCACATCTCCGCAGCAGCAATCGCGAAGCGGGGGCGACATGCAGGAAATTAGATTTTATTGCGGCGTAAGCTACCGGAACCTCTTAGTCGTAAAAAATGCCTCCTCAGACTTGATTACTACTCGTTGTTTTCCTCCGCATGATATTACCGGGAAAAGTATTTCCCGATATTTACCCAAGGGTAAAGATGAAAAATTTTTGATTCACCTGATTAAAGAATCTGCCAAGATTTTGCCATCTCACGAGATAAATCAGGTTCGCCTCGACCTAGGTGAGAATCCCGCGGATATGATTTGGCTTTGGGGCCAGGGTAGAAAACCAAATCTGCCGACATATAAAGAAAAGTATAATCTGACGGGAAGCGTAATCTCGGCAGTAGACCTAATTAAGGGCTTGGGTAAGCTTCTGGGTCTGGAAGTAATTGATGTGCCGGGAGCAACTGGTTTTTATGACACAGATTATCAAGGCAAAGCGAGGGCAGCGATAAAGGCGCTTAAGGATAAGGATTTTGTTTTTTTACATGTGGAGGCTCCGGATGAAGCTGGACACAATGGAGATTTGAGAGAAAAGATTGCCGCTATTGAACGCTTCGACCATTTTGTTGTTGGTAAGATACTATCTGTTTTTAAGCGTAAAAAGAATTTTCGCCTTCTGGTTTTGCCAGACCATCCTACCCCTCTATCGGTAAAGACTCATACAAACGAACCGGTACCCTTTGGGATTTTTGGCCAAGATGTATTTGCCAGCGGCTTTCTGGGCTACAATGAGAAAGAGGCGCAAAAGAGCGACCTATTTTTTAAAAAGGGTAATGAGTTGATTGACTACTTTTTAAAATTGGGGTGATGAGCACCCATCTTATAAATATTCAAGTATTAAATTTTATTATAAAATAAAGGGAAGGATGCAAAATGAATGCCTTGATTGTTGTTTTTATCAGCGGAATATTATTTTGCACAGGCTTCCTTATATATGCTCGGAGATTAGAGAGATTATGGCAGATCGACTCTACACGCCCAACGCCAGCCACTACTAAGTATGATGGGATAGATTATGTGCCTGCTAAACATTGGACCATTCTGTTTGGGCATCATTTTGCCTCTATAGCGGGAGCGGGCCCAATTCTTGGTCCGGTTATCGCAGCTATGTTTTGGGGATGGCTACCTGCTTTAATATGGATAGTCCTTGGTTCGATATTTCTCGGAGGGGTTCATGATTTCTCCGCATTAATCATTTCCTTAAGACATGGGGGCAAATCAATAGCTGATGTTGCACAAAGAGTGTTTAATTTCAAATCGAAGATGGTCTTTGCCGCCTTTATCTTTCTAACCTTGATACTGGTTATGGCTGTTTTTGCTGCAGTCACGGCCAGAACCCTGATTAACCAACCTAAGCTGGTCATTCCCACCTTCGGGCTTATACTGGTAGCAATCCTGCTCGGCATTATGATGTATAAATGGAAATGGAATCAGATAATAGCCACAATTTTGGGAATAATTCTTCTCTTGGGCCTTTTGATTCTGGGTAATTATGTTCCCGTTGCTCTTAAGGTAGCAAATCCTCTAACGCTGTGGATCGTAATTCTACTTTTATACGCCTTTATCGCCTCTGTGCTTCCGGTGAATATACTCCTTCAACCTAGGGATTATTTATCTACTTTTATCTTATTCTTTGGTCTGTTCTTCGGATATCTTGGATTAATCATTACCCATCCCCAGATGCATACTCCGGCATTTATTACTTGGAAAGCAAATCAGGGGCATCTCTGGCCTATGCTTTGTGTGATTATCGCTTGTGGAGCAATATCGGGTTTTCATTCACTCATTGCGGGCGGCACAACCTCCAAGCAGTTAACTAACGAGAAGGATGCCAAAATTATCGGATATGGAGGGATGATATTAGAAGGGATTCTGGCGATTTTGGCATTGATATGCGTAACCGCCGGATTATACTGGACAGGTAAAGCTGGGCAGACAAGATTAGTTTATCCTCAACTTATGAAGACTGGAGACTGGATAGGTACTTTCTCTGCAGGTTTTGGTCAAATTACCAAACCCATTTTTGGGACTCTGGGAAGTTTGATTGCCGCCGTAATGTTAAATGCGTTCGTGATGACGACGCTGGATTCGGCCACTAGAATTAATAGATATATTACAGAGGAGCTTTTTGGAGAGGGATTAAAAATAAAAATATTCAGGAATCGCTATTTCTCAACAGCTATTATAATAGCTGTGGCACTCTGGCTTGCGTTAAGTAACTGGCGGGCAATCTGGCCTATCTTCGGGGCTTCGAATCAACTGGTAGCAGCCCTGGTGTTGGTGGTGATATCTGCCTATTTGATAGGTGCTAAAAGACCGGCTAAACTTACGATATACCCTGCTATCTTTATGTTAATCACAACCCTAACAGCTCTCATCTGGCAAGGAATTAAATTCTTTAGGCAAGAGAATGTTTTATTGTTTATAATTTCCTGTCTGCTATTCATATTATCAGTTTTTATGATAAAAGAGGTCTTGGTATGGAGAAAAAAATCATTGTCCAAAAATATGGCGGTTCATCAGTAGCTAATGTGAAACGCATTCAAAATGCAGCCCAGCGCATAGCCCGTTATAAAAAAAGGGGTTATCGCGTAGTCGTGGTGGTTTCTGCTTTAGGGGATACTACTGATGAACTTGTTGGATTGGCGCAGCGGATTAGTCCTTCTCCCCGCGAGCGAGAAATGGATATGTTGCTTTCTACGGGAGAGCAGATATCTTGCGCATTAATGGCTTTGGCCTTAATAAAATTGAGGGTTGAGGCAATATCATTTACTGGTGCTCAAGGCGGCATTATTACCGATGCTACTCATACTCGTGCGCGGATTGTCCGAATCGATGCCGATAAGATTTTGCAGGAGTTAGAAAAAGGAAGAGTTGTTGTGGTCGCTGGATTTCAAGGCAAAACCCCGGAAGCAGATATCACTACCTTAGGTCGCGGTGGTTCGGACTTGACCGCCGTGGCTCTGGCTAAGGTGCTTTCCGCTTGTGCCTGTGAGATTTACTCGGACGTAGAAGGTGTTTATACTGCTGACCCGCGTATTGTTAAGAATGCGCGTAAGTTAAATATAATAAGCTATGATGAGATGCTCGAAATGGCTTCATTAGGAACGCAGGTAATGCAGGACCGCTCTATCGAGGTAGCCAAGAAATTTGATGTAGTAATCCATCTGCGCTCTGCTTTTAATAATAAAAAGGGCACGATTATCTGCGACCCATTAAAGATGCAAGATAAAAAGAGGGAGGCAAAGAGGATGGAAGAAACAGTATTAAGCGGTGTTACTCTGAATAGAGAAGAAGTCAAAATCACTATTTGCGATATCCCGGATAAGCCAGGTTTGGCAGCAAGGATATTTAAAAGTATATCCAATCAGGATATAAATGTAGATATGATTGTACAGAATACTAGCCGAAACCGGATTACAGATATCTCTTTTACCGTACCGCGAAGAATGTTAAATGCGGCGCTTCGGGCAACTCGAAAAATCAGCCGTAAAATTCATACCGGTTCGGTTTTTGCTGATACGGATATTGCCCGCGTTTCCATTGTTGGGGTTGGTATGCGCTCGCACCCTGGCGTGGCAACTAAGATGTTTGAGGCTTTGGCTGATTGCCGCATAAATATTGAGATGATTTCTACATCAGATATCAGCATCTCCTGTATTATTAAGAGGAAAAATGCCGTAAGGGCAATGAGGGCAATTCATAAGAAATTCGGTTTAGAAAAAAATAAAACATAAGTAATCAAATATAATTTACTATACGATTAACGATAATGAAGTTATCCCTCGCGACTTAAGGATTTACAATTGTCGCTCGGGATAATCCGCCTTTTTTAATCAAAAAAGGCGGATTGGAGGCCTGAATGCGAAAAATCAAATTATACGATACTACCTTAAGGGATGGCGCGCAGAGCGAAGGTATTACTTATTCTCTTATCGATAAGATACGAATCGTAGAGGAATTAGACCACCTCGGTCTAAACTATATCGAAGGGGGTTGGCCCAATTCCAATCCCAAGGATATGCAATTTTACAAGCGTATGACCAAGAAGCGCCTTAGTTACGCTCAATTGGTTGCCTTCGGTTCAACGCGGAGAGCAGGAATAGCTGCCGGGCAGGATAAAAATTTGCAGGCAATCTTAAAATGTGGTAGCCGCATCGCCACGCTTTTTGGTAAAACTTGGCCTCTTCATGTAAAGAGCGTTCTGCACACTACACCCCAGGAAAACCTAAAAATGATTTTCGACAGCATTCAGTTTCTCATAAAACATGAATTGGTTGTTTTCTATGATGCCGAGCATTTCTTTGATGCCTATCGAGAAAATCCTGCTTACGCCCTTAGCTGCCTGCGAGCAGCCCAGGAAGCAGGGGCAAGCTTCTTGGTTCTTTGCGACACTAACGGAGGTGCGCTGCCCGGACAGATTATCCGGGTCATTCATGATATCAAACCAAATATTAAAGTAGGATTAGGTATCCATTGCCACAATGACGCCGGCTTAGGAGTTGCCAATTCCTTAATTGCTGTGGAGAATGGTTGCGACATGGTTCAGGGCACAATCAATGGTTATGGCGAACGCTGCGGTAACGCTGATTTAATCCCCATTATTGCCAATCTTAAACTAAAATTGAAATTTGATTGTATTCCCGATGAGAAACTTAAGGCCCTGACTGAGGTTTCTTACTTTGTCAGTGAAATCAGCAATATGAGACATATGGGTAATCAACCATACGTGGGTGATTCCGCATTTGCCCATAAGGGGGGCGTGCATATCAATGCCGTAATGAAAACCCCAAAATCCTATGAGCATATTAATCCTGAGCTGGTCGGCAATCGTCGCAGGATTCTAGTCTCTGAGTTAGCGGGCAGGAGCGGAATTTTAATTCGCGCCAAGGACCTGAAGTTTGATTTAACCAAGGATGACCGCCGGACAAAAAAGATACATAAACTGCTTCAGTCCCTGGAATTAAAAGGGTATCACTTTGAGGCAGCCGAAGGGTCTTTTGAATTATTGTTGAAAAAGGCGCTGGGTAAGGTAAGAGAATATTTTCATTTAGAAGGGTTCCGAGTAGTGGTAAATAAAGAAAAAAATAAAAAGATTACCTCAGAGGCAATAATTAAATTAAGAATAAAGGATAAACTCGAACACACCGCTGCTGATGGCGACGGACCCGTAAATGCCCTGGATAATGCGCTTCGAAAAGCACTTAAGGATTTTTATCCCACTCTCGCAAAGATGCATCTGTCAGATTTTAAGGTGCGTATATTGAATGAAAAGGCAGGCACGGCGGCAGTAACGCGAGTCATTATTCAATCCCAAGATGAAAAGGATACCTGGAATACAATTGGCGTATCAGAGAATATTATTGAGGCTTCTTGGCAGGCTCTATCTGACTCAATTGAATATAAGTTACTTAAGGATGGAGTAAGCTAGAAAACTTCAGGTTCGCCTTAATTCGCTTTACAGCAAGACTTGCTAAGTTAAAGCTTGTGTTAAATTCGTTAACTTGAAGAAGGTTGTTTAATTGAGTTGTACTCGAAGCAAGTAAAATAATATTATTGAGGTCTATTGGTAATCCTTATCTGACTCCATAGAATATAAACTACTTAAAGACGGAGCTGAAGCCTGATACTTCAGGTTTGCTTTGCATTAATTCGCTTTATAACGGGACTTGCTAAGTTAAAGTTTGTGTTAAATTCGTTAACTTGAAAAAGTTAGGACTAAATAATGGAAATTCCCACCCGTTTCAATTCAAAAGAAATTGAAGGCAAGTGGTATAGATTTTGGGAGGCGCAGGGATATTTTCGGGCGCAGGTTGCCCCCCCAAAAAAGCCCTTTTGTATAGTTATTCCTCCCCCAAATATTACCGGTATCTTACATATGGGGCATGCATTAAATAATACAATTCAGGATATCCTGATTAGATACCATAGAATGGAGGGCGAAGAGGCACTCTGGATGCCTGGAACTGACCATGCGGGCATTGCTACACAAAACGTTGTGGAGAGGGAATTGGCCCGCCAAGGCTTGAAGCGGCAGGATCTGGGAAGGGAAGGATTTATTTCCAGGGTTTGGCAATGGAAGCAGGAATACGGTTCAACAATTATTAACCAACTAAAGAGATTAGGCTGTTCCTGCGATTGGTCCAGAACCCGCTTTACCATGGATGATGAATATTCCAGGGCAGTTAAAGAGGTATTTATCGCTCTTTGGAGCAGAAAGCCAACAGGTGCAATTTATCAGGACGATAAAGTGATAAACTGGTGTCCAAGATGTCAAACTGCCCTTTCAGATGAGGAGGCGCCGCATCAGGAATTAGAGGGACACCTTTATTATATAAAATATCCACTCAAAGAAGCCATAGCCAAAAAAAATAAATCTATGGACTATCGACTAACGACTAACGACTATATTGTGGTTGCTACAACCCGACCCGAGACAATGTTAGGCGACACAGCAGTTGCGGTTAATCCTAAAGATAAACGGTACAAGAAATTTATCGGCAAAACATTAATTCTGCCGTTAATTAATCGCGAGATAAAGATAATTGCTGACAGTATGGTAGACAAGAAGTTTGGCACCGGTTCAGTTAAGGTAACCCCTGCTCACGACCCCAATGATTATCTTCTAGGAAAAAAACACCATCTTGATTTTGTAAATATTATGCATCCTGACGGCCGCCTGAATGAAAAAGCGGGTAATTATAAAGGAATGGACCGGTTCCAGGCACGCCAGACGATACTGCAAGATTTAAAAGATAAAGGGTTGCTTGAAAAAATTCAGCCACATAAACTATCCGCAGGACATTGCTATCGTTGTAATACCGTAATTGAGCCAATTCTATCTAGGCAGTGGTTTGTCAGAATGAGGTCTTTAGCTAAACCAGCAATTGAGGCGGTTAAAAAAGGCAAAATCAAATTCTATCCTAAGCGCTGGACTAAGGTTTATCTAAATTGGATGGAAAATATTCAGGATTGGTGTATATCTAGACAAATATGGTGGGGCCATCGCTTGCCTATTTACTATTGTAAAAAATGTAAACAGTCAACTGTGAACAAAAAAGGAATTATTGTTTCGCGGGTTAAGCCTGAGAAATGTCCGGAGTGTGGTTCAGTAGATATTTGTCAAGATGAGGATGTTCTTGATACTTGGTTTTCTTCCTGGCTGTGGCCATTTGCTACATTTGGTTGGCCAAATCAGTTGTCAGATAAAAATAATCTGAAAACAAAAAATAGAAAACAGAAAACCGATTTAGATTATTTTTATCCAACCTC
Source organism: uncultured Planctomycetales bacterium (assembly GCA_964592485.1). Classification (GTDB taxonomy): domain Bacteria; phylum Omnitrophota; class Gorgyraeia; order Gygaellales; family JAHJCI01; genus CAZQEY01. The sequence goes on along the minus strand of CAZQEY010000002.1, from coordinate 83,285 downwards.
CGTCCTTGTAACTGCGCCCGAGATAATATTCTTCTGGGTGGCACGCATGATTATAGCAGGATTAGAGTTTATGAAAGATATCCCCTTTAAGGATGTGTATATTCATGGTACGGTGCGTGATATAAAAGGCAAGAAAATGTCCAAGTCATTGGGCAATGCCATTGACCCACTGGAGATTATTTCTGAATATGGCATCGATGCCTTACGTTTTTCGCTCGCCTCTTGTGCCAGCCAAGGTGATTTATTCCTCTCTCGAGAAAAGTTTGAAACGGGCAGAAATTTTGCCAACAAGATCTGGAATGCTTCCCGATTTGTGCTGATGAATTTGGATCCGAATAAGGCAAATGTGCATCTCTGCGAATCCTTCGAAAAAGAGAATCTTAAACTAGTTGACTGCTGGATTTTAAGTAGATTTTATAGTATACTAAAAGGCGTTAATCGGCAGTTAAATGCCTATCGCCTCAATGAAGCGGCAAACATACTATATGCCTTCTTCTGGCACGAGTTCTGTGATTGGTATCTCGAGATTGCAAAGAATAATTTAAAAGAAACAAGCACACAACTGATTATGTATCAAATTTTAGAGAAGTCTTTAAGGATCCTGCATCCATTTATGCCCTTTATTACGGAAGAGGTATGGCAGAGACTCCCCCATAAGGGTGAATCGATAATGATTCAATCTTGGCCGCGGGTAGAAGAGGATATTATTGATAAAAAATTAGAGTCCCAGATAGAGTTGATATTCGACATCATTAAATCAATAAGAAATTTACGCGGCCAGATTAATCTAAAGGCCAATCAGAGAATGGCAGTTTCTCTCTATCCTCGCGGTAGAGATTATCAACAATTGATCGAGGTCAATTCCAATTTAATTATTAATCTAGCTGATTTAGAAACGTTAAACATCCTGGATTCGGATAAGAAGCCGCAAGATACTATCAGCGATATTACTAAAAGTGCCGATATCTATTTGCACTTTCGTGGATTGATTGAAGTTAACAGAGAAAGAGTCAGGATTAAAGAAAGGATAAGCAAACAGGCAGAGATTATGAAGGCCAAAAGAGTAAGGATGAAGAATCAAGATTTTATTAAGAAGGCGCCTAGAGAGGTGATTCAAAAAGAAAAGGAAAGCCTTGTTGAAATCGCAAACGCGATAAAACGCCTGAAGCAGATGTATAATGAGTTACGCTAATAATTCGGGAATCAAGGATATTATTAAGAATGCCTTGGCGGAAGACGTCGGTAGAGGAGATATAACTACCAAGTTATTATTCCCAAAGGACAAGAAAATCGAAGCAGTTATTTTAGCGGGCGAGAAAGGGGTTGCCTGCGGGATAGGCATTGCCGGGTTGACTTTTAAACTACAGGATAATAATGTAAGATTTATTCCCCTGGTCAAAGATGGGAGTTGGTTAAGAAAGGGTCAGATTCTAGCCAGGATATACGGTAAAGCATCAAGTATATTATCCAGCGAAAGAGTGGCTTTAAACTTTTTAGGGTTGCTCAGCGGAATAGCCACTCGCACAGCGCAATTTGTCAATAAAATTAAAAATTATGGCATTAAGATAATGGATACGCGAAAAACCATCCCCGGATTAAGAGACTTGGAAAAGTATGCAGTAAAGGTCGGCGGTGGGTATAATCATCGATTCAAATTAGATGAGATGGTCTTGATTAAAGAGAATCACCTTATTGCTGCCCGCGTTGGGCGTTCTGTAACGCGTATCGAAAAGATTATCGATACTGTTAAAGACGAGAAACCAAAAAATCTAAAATTAGAAATAGAGGTGAAAAATTTAAGAGAATTTAAGGAGGCACTAAAGGCAAGGCCGGATATCATAATGTTAGATAATATGAAAATAAAAGATATTAAAAAGGCAGTAGTGATAAGGCGCCAGGACATGCGAGGAGAAACGGCACACAAGACACTGCTGGAGGCTTCAGGCAATATTAATCTTAAAAACGTCAGTGCTTACGCGCAAACGGGAGTAGATTTTATTTCCTTGGGGACCCTTACCAAAGACGGCCACAGTTTGGATATGTCGTTAGAAATTAATGAGGACATAAATTATTAGGTATTTGTTACCTATGGCATATCATTGAAAGGAGGTAGCGATGAGAAGGATACTTGTATTTATATCTATCTTTATTTGCGGACTCTTATTAATAGCAACGGTTGAGGCTCAGGAAAATATCCCGTCCAAGGTTGATGACAAGTATTCGAGGATATTGGTTACCAGCAAGGTGGTTGAGGCCTTAGGCAAGCTTGGCAACCCAAAAGCCCACGATATTTTAGTTGAGGCTCTAAAAAGTAAGGAATTTTTTATTAGAGCCCATGCTGTCCAAGCTCTGGGTATAATGCGAGACAAAGAATCCATTCCCCTACTAAGAGAAATGCTTAATGATAAAAATTATTTGGTAAGAATTTCGGTTATCGGAGCCTTGATTAATTTGGATCAAAAGGATATGGAGGAGTTACTCCTCGTTTCCCTAAAGGATAAGGATCCGAAAGTCAGAGTCAGCACAATCGAACAAGCGGAAAGATTAGGAAATAAATTCTTATCGGCAATAACTGAAATGTTATCAAAAGAGAAGGAATATTTTGTGCGGGTTAAGGCGATTGAAAAATTGGGCAAGCGTAGATTTAGCCCTGCCCTACCTTATATACGCAAAGCCTTAGATGATGAAAACGCTCAAGTACGCAGAGCTGCCTGTCATGCTATAGGTGAAATGGGCGATAGAGAAAGTATACCCCAGATTTTGCAAAGATTATCTGATGAAAATATCTCAGTGCGTGCGGTGGCAAAAGTAGTGCTTGCCAAATTTGGTGACCGTTCTGAAATCGAAATCTTCTGGAAAGAAATGGAAGAAAAAGATCCCTTATTAGTAGTTACCTCTTATATGGCCTTAGCGTATCTAAAAGAAATGGCTATATTGCCGCATCTGTTAGAGGAAATTGTTACTCAGAAGAATTCAACAATTATCAGAATAGAGGCAGCAAAGGCTCTGATGGTACTGAAACCTTATTTCTCTGAGCTGGTCAGTAAGGCCTTGATTAAATCTAGGGTTAAATACAATGTTTTATTAGTAGAAAACATGCAGGCGCACTATAAAGTGAACGGTAAAGATCTTATATTGATTCTTATGGAGGCGCTAAGAAACGAGAAGAATCCCCTATATCGGGATTCGCCGTTAGTCTTAAAAGAGCTTCGCGATAGAACGGCCTTGCCGGCTTTGCGCGAGGCATTATTACAAGATAATAATCCCGACCAAGTAGCAACAATAGCTTATGTTTTAGGGGAGTTAAGGGATAAAGACGCTTTCAATTATCTCATTGAGGTGTTTAAAAAATACGGAATCTGACCCCGAAGGCACCCGAGAGGTACCCGAGGTAGTCGAGAACACTATATCGTATCTTTTTAAGTCGCAAAATAGATTTCAACCTTCTTTCTGAAAGTTGTGGACTAATGCAATACGCATCCCGATGCCTCAAAGTCTATTCAAACTGCAAAGTAAATTTAAGCTTTTTAAAAACTGCGAATTAATGCAATACGTATCTCAATGCCTCAAAGTTTATTTAAACTACGAAGTAAATTCAAATTTTCTGAAAGTTGTGGATTAATGCAATACGCATCCCGATGCCTCAAAGTCTATTCAAACTGCAAAGTAAATTT
>CAZQEY010000002.1:22007-79511 GCA_964592485.1 uncultured Planctomycetales bacterium | reverse complement strand
AAGCCTTGTGGAGACCAACCTCAAGCAATTGAGGCACTAACTAAGAATATCTTAAACCCCCTTAAAAAAGGCGACGCATTTTATCAAACACTCTTAGGAGTTACTGGTTCCGGTAAAACCTTCACTCTCGCCAATGTGATTGCCAATACTAATAAACCCACCCTAGTAATCTCCCATAATAAAACCTTAGCTGCCCAACTATATAGCGAATTTAAGGAATTCTTTCCTGATAATGCCGTTGAGTATTTTGTCAGTTATTACGATTATTATCAACCTGAGGCATATATACCCCAAACAGATACCTACATTGAAAAGGATGCTTCAATCAATGACCGGTTAGACCGCTTACGACTTTCCGCAACCAGCAGCCTTATGAGCCGGCCCGATGTTATTATTGTCGCTTCGGTATCCTGTATTTACAACCTAGGTTCGCCTCAAGATTACGAAGGCTTGATTTTATTTTTAGAAAAGGGTCAGATAATTCAGAGGGAAAAGCTGCTTTTCCGCTTGGTGCAATTGCAATACGAAAGGAATGACTATGAGTTTATCCGGGGAAGGTTTCGCGTAAGGGGTGACTGTTTAGAGATATTTCCCGCTTATGCTACGCGCGCTTTGAGGGTTGAGTTTGACGATGACTTAATTGTCAGGATTGCTGAGGTTGAGCCGGTAAGCCTGGATATTCTAAATAATCTTGATAAATTTGCATTATATCCTGCTAAACACTTTGTTGTCAGCGAGGATAAGGTTCAGGCGGCCCTTAAGCTCATAGAATGGGAATTACAGGACCGCCTGTATTTTTTTAAGAAAAATAATAAATTATTGGAAGCTGAACGATTGGCAACGCGTACCCGTTATGATATGGCAATGCTAAAGGAAATCGGTTATTGTCATGGAATTGAGAATTATTCCCGGCATCTTTCCGGACGCTCGCCCGGCTCTCGCCCCTTTTGTCTTATTGACTATTTTCCTGAAGATTTCTTGACCATTATTGACGAATCGCATGTAACCATTCCTCAAATAAGAGGGATGTATGAGGGTGACCGTGCGCGCAAGGAGGTGTTGGTAGAATATGGCTTTCGCCTGCCCTCTTGCCTGGATAACCGCCCACTAAGATTTGACGAATTTCAAGAGCTGCTCAACCGGGTAATATTTGTGTCGGCAACACCGGCGGATTTTGAAATTGAGAAATCCAAAGGCAGGATTGTCCAACAGATTATTCGACCCACAGGACTAGTTGACCCGCAGATTATTATTAAACCTACGCAGGGACAGATTGAGGATATGGTCGCTGAAATTAAACGGCGCGCCAAGAATAATGAGCGTATCTTGGTTACTACCCTGACTAAAAGAATGGCGGAGGACTTGTCCAGTTTTCTACAGGAAAAGGGCCTGAACGTCAGGTATCTGCACTCGGAAATTGAAACAATCCAGCGAGCTAAACTGTTAAGAGAATTGCGCCGGAAGGATTTCGACTGCCTCGTAGGGATTAACCTACTCAGAGAGGGCTTGGACCTACCGGAGGTTTCTTTAGTGGTAATTCTTGATGCTGACAAAGAGGGGTTCTTGCGCTCAAGCACATCACTTATCCAGGTGGCTGGCCGGGCAGCCAGAAACATCAATGGTGCAGTATATATGTATGCAGATACAATGACCGATTCAATGAGAAAGGCAATAGCGGAGAGTAACCGGCGGCGGAAAATCCAGTTAGAATTCAATCGAACTCATCATATCAACCCGCGCACAATTCAAAAGGCGATTAAATCGGGGATTGAAGATTTAGAAGAGGCCAAGGAGTTTGTTCAGGATTTGACTGGATTAAAACGGGATGAATATGAATTGAATAATTACATCTCTGAATTAGAATATCAGATGGAATTGGCTGCGCGTAATCTTCAATTTGAAAAGGCAGCACTTTTGAGAGATAAAATCAAGGAGTTGAAAAAAGACTAAACCATGTTATTAGCAATCGACATAGGCAATACTAATATCAGCTTTGGGATATTCAGAGACCAGATACTTACAAAGAGATTTAACATCCCTACACAAAAGTACACCGCTAAGAATTTAAGGAGCTCGCTGGGTAAGATTAAGGTTGACGACAGCATTATTTGTAGTGTTGTTCCGAAAGTATTGTGTATCTTAAAGTATGACCTGAAGAAACTACTACATAAAAAACCCTATTGTTTAGGCGAAGATGTTAAAGTGCCCATAAAGAATCTTTACCGCAGGCCCAAACAGGTAGGCCAGGACAGACTCGTGAATGCCTACGGTGTTGCCACAATTTACGGATTTCCTGCGATTATCGTTGATTTTGGCACTGCAATTACCTTTGACGTAATATCCAGAAACAAAGAATATCTGGGCGGGATAATCCTACCAGGATTAGAAATGTCTCTGGATACCTTGGCAGAAAAAACAGCTTTACTGCCTCGGGTGAAATTATCGAGGCCCGGAGCACTAATCGGTCTCGATACACAAAGCAGTATTTTAAGCGGCATTATTTATGGTTCTGCCGTTTTGGTTGATGGCTTAATTAAGCAGATTAAAAAGGAATTGGGTTATTCCAGGCTAAGGGTGATTGGTACGGGAGGAAACATCGATTTAATCCGGCCACTATCAAAGCAGATGAAGAAAATAGATTTAAACCTAACCTTAAAAGGTTTAAACTTAATAGCACAAAGGAGGCTTCTTTCCTATCCCAACCTATAGGTACGCAGGTTTAAATAAGCCAAAACTTCGGAAGTCTTTTTTCTGGGTTTTATGATTCCAGATTTCAAAAACTTGCTTTTTGATAATTTTATGCTAACATATTGACACATATTAAGATAGTATATAGTAGGTAGTAGATAGGGGTTAGGATTAAGTAGTAAGGATTAAGTGAGCGACAAGGTTCTTAACAATTATCCGCGTAAGGGGAACTCGTTCCCCTTTTAGAGCAATAGCGAACGACAGGTTTTTGGTAATTATCCGTATAAGCAACAGTGAGCGATAAGGTTCTTAACAGCTATCCGCCGAAGGCGGATATAAGTATATAAGTTAAACTACCTGCTGTTAAGAACCTAAAAGGGAGATTATTAAGAGGGAAAGATTGTTTCCCTCTTAAGGAAACAGCTTAAACAAAAAAAGGAAGGGTTGACAGCGAGCCGAAAGGCGAGCGCCAGAAGGGAAACCGTTGGTTTCCCTATGGGGAATGAGCGTCAATGGACGCGAGCTTAGTCTTGACATATCAGCGAGTAATATTTGTTTACTTGCAAGTTAGGAATAACTGATAGCGAATGACGGCGGCGTAGCTCAGCCTGGCAGAGCGAACGGCTCATACCCGTTATGTCGACAGTTCAAATCTGTCCGCCGCCATATAATTACGGTGGTTCTCCCGCCTCAATTGTAAGATGATAGGAGGCGGGATCCCGCTACCTGTAATAAAACGGTTGTAGCGGGAAAATCCAGTCGCCGCCACCAATTTTGCCCTGAGTCTGATTATTGGCAAAATTGATCCCGAGCCTCAAGCGATAATTTTATCCAAGGCGAGGGACAATATTCAATATCCCCGCCGCAACAACCACGTATTATATTTATTACTGCAGAATGAAAAAAATATTTATCTTGGTTTCAATTATCATCTTTTTTGGGAACAGCTATTGTTTAGCAAAGAAACCTGTATATGATAAGCCGGTATGGTTATCCCGTGTAATATTTAATTTTCATGTGATTACGCCTGATATCATGCGCGGAAGTCAACCCAGCGAAGAGGGCCTTAGGCTGCTTAGGAATTGTGGCGTCAAGACGATTTTGAACTTACGTAGCCATCGAGAGGATATTGAACGGGAGAAGGCTATAGCAGAAAAATTGGGCTTGAATTTTATCAATATCCCTATGCACGGAAATATGGAGCAAGGCGCAGAAATAATAGAGCAGTGCCTTGATATAATAAATGATAAATCCAATCAACCTATATTTGTGCATTGTCTTGGAGGTAAGGATAGAACGGGATTGATATTCGCCGCATATAGAATTAAATACGACAACTGGACTCTTGATGATGCTTTAATGGAAATGCTTGCTTACGGTTATGACCGAATTCGTTTTTTTAATCTTGAGGAGTCTTTGATTAAATGGGTTACTTGGAGAGAAAAAATTTCCGAATGAGAAAAAACGTAAATAAGAATTTAAATGATGTTTTTAATTTAAATAAGGAAATGAACGGTGAAGTAGGATGTCTTTAATAAGAAAAGTAAGAGAGACAATTAGAAGGTACAATCTATTAAGTAAAAATGATAAGGTTGTAGTGGGGGTTTCGGGCGGGCCAGATTCAGTTGCGCTCATTCTCCTGCTAAATTCATTGAGAAAAGAATTCAAATTAGATTTATATATCGCCCATCTAGACCACCAGTTAAGAAAAAATTCTTATCAGGATAAGGATTTTGTAAAATCACTTGCCCGGAAATTAAATTTGCCATTTACTTGGACAAAGATTAATATACACCGGCTATCTCCCGGTGGGTCAATAGAAGAAATCGCGCGCCAGGTAAGACTAAGTTTTCTGTTCTCTCTGGCTAAGAAAATAGGTGCGAGCAAAATTGCGCTTGGGCACAACCAAGATGACCAGGCAGAGACTGTGCTCATGCGCCTGATTAGGGGAACCGGCTTATTTGGACTCGGTTCAATCTTGCCTAAGCGCAAGATTGCCAATTGGATAATCATCCGGCCCTTGATTGAAATCCCTCGCAGGACCATTGAATCTTATGTAAAAAGGAGGAAGATTAAACCCTGCATCGATGAATCCAATAAGAATATCATTTTTCTTCGTAACCGCATTAGAAATCGTCTAATACCTGAATTAATTAAGGACTACAATCCGAATATAAAAAGGGCCTTAGTAAATGTTGCTCAAATTGCTGCCTGCGATTACGATTATTTAGAAAAAGCAGCTCAAAAAGTGCTTAATAAATTAAAAAGGCCCCTGAGCAAGCACAAGCAGAGAGGTAATTTCTTGGGGGGAGTCAAATTCAATTTAAATAAGTTATTAAAATTGCATCCGGCTATTCAAAGATTGCTCTTGAGGCTTTCAATTGCGCAGATAAAAGGCACAACCCGTCGGCTTAATTTTACGCATATTAGAGAGATAGAAGACCTCATTCTATATCGTCCAATAAATTCCATTGTTGACCTTCCTCAAGGCATATCCGTGGTTAAGAATAAGAATTACCTCTGCATTTACCGGCGTAAACTTCCGAGGGGTCTGAAATCCTAAAATCCTGAGCACCTATTTGTAACTTGAGAATAGGTAGGAAATCTTAAAAAGTCTTGCTTTTCTGACGACTTAGATTTATAATATTACTTTCTGAGGAAACAATATAATAAAGGAGCAATTACGTGAACAAATTAAATAAAAAAACACGCAAGAACAAGAAACTGCGCCAATTTCCTATTATCTGGATATTGGTTATCTTCGCCGTATTTTATCTTTTGAGCAATATCAAGATTCCTCCCGTAGGCGCTCCCCTCGAGTATAAATACAGCGATTTCTACCAGAAGCTCAGAGATGAACCGGAAACGATTGCATCGGTAACCATGACGGAGGCGGACAATCTTATTCAGGGGCAGCTCAATGATAACACCAGATTCTTTGTCCATATCCCTGATAAGGATGAGGATTTGCTACGTCTCTTACGCGAGAATGTGAAAGACTTCCAAATAAAGCCTCCCCGGACCTTCCTGGCTAATCTATTCATTTATTTTTGGCCGATTTTGATTTTGATTTTGTTCTGGTGGATGATGGCGGTGCGTGGCGAACAGTTAGGTAATCGAATAATGTCTTTTGGTAAGGCGCGCCCGATTATCCAGTCGGAAACAAAAAAGGCAACCTTTGAGGACGTAGCGGGAGTAGATGAGGCAAAAGAAGAGCTAAAGGAGGTTATTGAATTCTTGAAGGACCCGAAAAAATTTCAGCGCTTGGGCGGCAAGATCCCTAAAGGGGTTTTACTCGTCGGTCCGCCGGGATGCGGTAAGACTCTTGTTGCTCGCGCCGTCGCCGGAGAAGCGGGGGTTCCCTTCTTTAGTATCTCTGGTTCTGATTTTGTGGAGATGTTTGTGGGCGTAGGAGCTTCGCGTGTGCGCGACCTGTTTGCCCAAGGAAGGCGCGCGGCAAAATCTTCCGGCAAAGGGGGTATTATTTTTATCGATGAAATTGACGCTGTGGGGCGCCTGCGCTTTGCCGGTATTGGCGGAGGCCACGACGAAAGAGAGCAAACCCTTAATCAACTCTTGGCAGAAATGGATGGTTTTGATCCTACTGAGGGATTAATCCTTATTGCGGCAACCAATCGGCCGGATGTACTTGACCCTGCGCTTCTTCGCCCAGGCAGATTTGACCGTCACATTGTTATTGACCGGCCAGATATAAATGGCCGTGAGGCAATTCTCAAGGTTCATATTCGTAAGATAAAATTAGACCCCAGTGTTGACTTAAAATCAGTTGCCCGTCAAACTCCTGGTTTTTCCGGAGCAGATTTAGCTAATCTCTGTAATGAAGCAGCATTGCTGGCGGCGCGTAATAATAAAGAAACAGTAGGTAAGGATGAATTAGAGGCAGCAATTGAACGGGTAATCGCCGGGCCCGAGAGAAAAAGCCGGGTTATCTCCAAAAGAGAAAAAGAAATTGTATCCTTTCACGAGGCAGGGCACGCACTCCTTGCCTTGCTTCTGCCGGAGGTAGACCCCCTACATAAGGTCTCGATTATTCCTCGCGGCGTTGCTGCTTTGGGCTATACCATGCAGTTACCTCTGCAGGACCGCTACATTATGACCAAAGCAGAGTTAATGAGCCGGATTACTGTCTTTTTAGGCGGACGGGCATCCGAATCTCTAAATGTCGGGGATATTACTACGGGGGCAGAGAATGACCTTCAAATTGCTACGCAAATGGCGCGCCGGATGGTAACTCAATTTGGGATGTCCGCAAGACTGCGCAATCTAACTCTTGGCAAAAGAGAGGGGTTAGTTTTTTTAGGTAAGGATCTGGTCGAAGAAAGAAATTACAGCGATACCACTGCCCATATTATTGACGAAGAGGTTCAAAAGATAATTGATGAATCATACAGTCAGGCAAAAGAGCTATTACAGAAAAATCAAAAAAAGTTGAATCTTTTAGCCTCTGCCTTATTAGAAAAAGAGGTTCTGGATGGTGAAGAGGTAAAAAGGATTGTTGGCTGGAAAGAAGATAAAAAGAGCTAAGCTTGCGAGCCATTGCTGCCGATAACATAAGTCGGGTTCAGAAAACATCGTCTGAATTAAAGAAGTCTCAATGTCATAAAATATCCCATACCCAATTAATGGGCATCGTTAATGTTACGCCTGATTCATTCAGCGGCGACGGGATGTTGACTAAGGATGCAGGGACCTCAGAAATAGTTAAGTACGCCCTGGGGCTCGTACGCGAAGGGGCAGATATAATCGATGTGGGCGGAGAGTCGAGTCGTCCCGGCGCAGAGCCGATATCTGTAAGAGAGGAATTAAGAAGAACGATACCGGTAATAAAGAAATTATCAAAGAGGCTGAAGGTTCCTATCTCCATAGATACCTATAAACCCGAGGTTGCCCGAAGTGCCCTGGAATCAGGAGCTTCAATTGTGAATGATATCACCGGCTTAAGAAATCCAAGAATGATTAGGGTAATAGCCCAAACTAATGCGCGTGTAATTATTATGCATATGAAGGGGATGCCGCGAAATATGCAAAGGAATCCTAAATATAAATCCTTGCTTGATGAGATTATTGAATTCTTAAAGGCTGCAATAAAAAGAGCTAGGGCAAACGGAATAGCTAAACAGAGGATTATTGTTGATCCTGGGATTGGATTTGGTAAGACTGTTAAGCATAATTTAGAGATTCTGCGTAATTTAGGGGCATTGAAAATATTGGGTTGTCCGATTCTTGTAGGTCCGTCTCGTAAGTCATTTATCGGTAAAATATTAAAACTCCCGCCCCAAGAGAGATTAATGGGAACATTGGCTTCATTGGTAGTGGCAATAATGAACGGCGCCGATATTGTCAGGGTTCACGATGTCAAATTCGCTGCTCAGGCAGTAAAGATTGTCAACGCTATTCAAATGAGCCCAGCTCTTTTGGTTAATTAAATGCTGAGTTAACCACTCAAAAGGGTGGGGGTCAATTCGCCCGCCAAAGTTCTGTGGCGGGCTTATTAAACATGATTAGCATCTGGAGACTAATTTTAGAAATCGGTATACTCTGGTTTGTAATTTATCAGATTATGCTCTTTTTTACGGGAACGCGCGCTGTGCAGGTTGTGCGCGGGATAATTGTTCTCTTAATTGCCTTTTTCCTAGTGCAAAGATTAGGCCTGGAAAGGCTAGGGTGGTTATTAACCAAATTATTTGCTATATCAGTCTTGGGAATACTTATTATATTTCAGCAAGAAATAAGGCAGGGGTTAGCCCGTTTAGGCCGGCATGATTTATTCGGTTTGCCTTTGCGAGAGGAGGAACTGGACCGTATTTTAAGAGAGATTACCAAGGCTGTGGATTTCCTTGCCCGCCAGGGCATTGGTGCGTTGATTGCTATTGAGAGAGACGATTCCCTAAAGCCATACACAGAATCGGGCGTGACTATCGATGGGATAATTACCTCGGACCTGCTTGAGAATATATTTACTCCTGGCAGTATGCTTCATGACGGAGGAGTGATTATTCAACAAGCTCGGATTACTGCTGCCGGATGCCTATTTCCATTAAATGAGGATTCGGATATAAGCCGCATTTTTGGTATGCGTCACCGGGCAGCGATTGGACTGAGCCGGGAAACCGATGCAGTGGTAATTGTGGTTTCTGAAGAGAGACAAGATGTATCTTTAGCGTATGGGGGTAGATTGCTCCAAGGGGTAAAACATGACGAGTTGTTATTTAAGGTTAAACAATTAATGAGGCCGAAAAAAACTAACGAAAAATAAGAAGATGCAAGGTAGAATCAATATAAAAAAAGTAATAAAGCATTGGTTTACCACCCACCCCTGGCTTAAGCTTATTGCTCTTATTTTGGCAATTTTACTCTGGTTTTACATTGGCGGAGAGTTACGCCGGTATCTGTTATAATATTTTAAAATAAATTGATGCCTGATACTTGATTCTCGTTACTGGTAAAAGAATTGATGTTAATGGCGAGTATAGAGCATCGAGTATCAGAACCAGCAGTTTTACTTGCATAAAATACATGAAGTTAGGGGTAAATATTGACCATATTGCCAGTATCAGAGAGATAAGAAATGGTATCGAGCCTGAGCCAGTATTTGCCGCTCTTCTCTGTGAGGTAGCGGGGGCGGATAGCATTGTTGTGCATTTGCGCCAAGACCGCCGCCACATAAAAGAGCGAGACCTCTATCTTTTAAAAGAGGTGGTGAAAACTAAATTAAATTTAGAAATGTCCACAGCTACCGACATTGTTGAGATTGCCTGCCGTATTTGTCCTGATCAGGCAACCTTAGTTCCGGAGAAAAGAGAAGAGTTAACTACTGAAGGGGGTCTGGATGTTCTTGGCAATATGAAAAAAATCCATCGAGTGGCAGATAAACTAAGAAAACGTAATATCGCAGTAAGTCTGTTCATTGACCCGCTTAAGACTCAGATTGATGCAAGTTTAAAGCTGGCGGTTAAGATGGTTGAGTTACATACAGGAAAGTACGCTGAGGCAAAAACATCTTCAACCAAGAAATCGCGACTGTCACAGATAGAAAGAGTAGCAAGATACGCGCACAATAAAGGGATGATTGTTAATGCGGGGCACGGTTTGGATTATTATAATGTAGGAGCAATGACAAAACTTAATCAGATAATAGAAGAATTAAATATTGGCTATTCCATTGTTTGTCGGGCAGCATTAGTTGGATTGGAGCGCGCTGTGCACGAGATGAAAACACTGATAAATGTTTCATCTTGAATGCAGCGCAATCAAGGGATGATAATAGGAAACGGTGTGGATATAATTGAGGTAAAGCGAATTAAGAATGCAATAGATAAATATGGTCAGAGTTTTCTTGAGCGGATTTTTACGGACAGAGAATTAAAAAATGCCAGGGAGCACAACAGTATCTATCAACACCTGGCAGGTAGATTTGCGGCTAAAGAGGCGGTATTTAAGGCCCTGGGTATATCGACATTAGGCTTTAAGGATGTTGAGATTCTCAATGACAAGCAAGGAAAACCGTACTGCTCTTTGATAAACTTTAATCAAGGGTCAGATAAATTGAAGATTCATATTTCTATATCCCATATAAAAAATTATGCGGTTGCCAACGCAATTATTACACAGGAAACCAGCAACCCATAAAGGCGACTTTGGCCACATATTTATTTTGGCTGGCTGTACGCAATTTATCGGAGCAGCCCTGCTGTGCTCAAGTGCGGCAATACGCGCTGGTGCCGGTCTTGTTACGCTGGGTATTCCTTATGCTCTGATTAATGCAGTCATTAAGATAAAGTTACCTGAGATTATATTGGAGCCTTTGAAACAAACTCGCCAGTTCAGTTTAAGCCTCAAGGCTTATCCCCAGATAAAAGCAAAGTTAAGAGAGGTCGATATTGTGGTTATTGGACCTGGTCTCTCTCGGAATAAATCAACGCAAGACCTGATTCGAAAGATAATTAAGTTTATTGAAAAGCCGGTAGTAATCGATGCGGATGGGATAAATGCTCTTTGCAGAAATTTGGACTTACTGCTTAAAAATAAAAAGCGAGGGGAAATCATATTAACACCTCACCCTGGCGAGATGTCCAGGCTCTCGGGTAAAAACATAAGAGAGATTCAATCAAATCGAAAAGAAATTGCTTATAAATTCGCTAGTGATTATAAAATAGTTGTTGTTCTAAAGGGCCACCGTACAGTCGTTGCCGATTCTCGAGGAAATCTGTATATTAATAAAACCGGTAACGCCGGTATGGCTACGGCAGGCTCTGGCGATGTGCTAAGCGGTATGATTGCAGCATTCTTGGGACAGGGATTAACCGGGTTTGAAGCGGCAAAATATGCGGTATATTTGCACGGCTTAGCAGGAGATTTGGCAGCGAAAGAAAAGACGCAGCTCGGCATGATAGCCTCGGATATAATTGAAAAGATACCCGAGGCAATTAAGATGAGCAGTTAAGGAAGGAATGTCGCCCAGGTAGCTCAATCGGCAGAGCAGGGGTTTTGTAAACCTCAGGTTGTAGGTTCAAATCCTATCCTGGGCTCAAAATTATACGATAAATTATATGAAAATTATTCGCTACCCAAGTAAAAAACTTCAAGATATTTACAATCGCGGTATCCCCCGTTCAAGGCGACTCAAGGAAAAGGTAGAGAGGATTCTTGAGGATGTGCGCCTTCAAGGCGACGAAGCCTTAATAAGATATACTAAGAAATTTGATGGCGTTAAACTCTCCGTAAAATCCCTTCGTGTTTCAGAAGCGGAGATTTCCAGCGCCTATCAGAATATTAAGCCTGATTTTGTTACTTCTCTGAAGGAAATCATTGAAAATATAACCCGTTTTTATCGCCGGCAGATAAAAAGATCCTGGAAGATAAGGGATGCCGAAGGGGCAATTCTGGGCGAAAATCACTCTCCATTAGATAGGGTGGGCATATATATACCCTCGGCTCAAGCACCTCTGGTTTCCACAGTTTATATGACGGTGTTGCCGGCAAAGATTGCCGGCGTCCAGCAGATTGCCCTGGTTAGCCCCCCGGATAAAAATGGAAATATAAATCCCCATATTTTAGTAGTAGCTAATTTACTGAAAGTTGATGAAATTTATCGGATAGGCGGTGCTCAGGCAATCGCTGCCTTGGCCTTTGGCACCAAGAATATTCCACGCGTAGATAAGATTATTGGTCCAGGCAATATTTATGTTACGGAGGCAAAGCGCCAGGTATTTGGTTTTGTCGATGTGGATATGCTTGCCGGCCCTACTGAAATAGTGATTATTGCCAGCCGTTTCTCTGACCCTAAATTGGTTATCGCTGACCTTAAGGCGCAGAAAGAGCATCATAAAGCTCAAACTTTTTTAGTTACCAATTCTAAAGCGCTGGCTCGTCAGGTTAGGTCGCAAATTGAAGATGACGGATACATTATATTAACTAAAAACCTAGACGAAGCTGTTGAGGTAACCAACCGCATAGCTCCTGAACATTTGGAAATTCTTGTGAGGAGTCCGCGAAGTCTGGTCAAAAAGATAAAGAATGCAGGAGCGATATTTTTAGGGCCTTTTAGCCCGGTAGTAGTGGGGGATTATTTTGCTGGACCAAGTCACGTTTTGCCTACCGGCGGTAGCGCTCGGTTCTTCTCCGGCTTGAATCTATCTGATTTTATTAAAAGCAACCACATTATTTCTTATTCTAAGAAGGCATTGGAGAAGGCAAGGGCGCCCTTAGAAAAGATTATTGATATTGAGGGATTAAATCAGCATGCCGAATCGATTAAGGCAAGATTTTTATAATTTAAGGAGTGGGCATGTTTAAGTTGTTTAAGCGAAAGATTCAGAGAATAGCGAAAATTGAGCGCAAGACAAAAGAAACCCAGATAAGCTGCAGCCTGAATATTGACGGCAAGGGAAAAACCGAAATCTCAACCGGAATCGGATTTCTTGACCACATGCTGGAGCTGTTTGCTTTCCATGGATTATTTGACCTCAAACTTAAGGCTAGGGGTGATTTGAAGGTTGATATACATCACACAAATGAAGACATAGGAATTATTCTGGGTCAGACATTCAAAAAGGCATTATTATTAAATAAGATGCGGGGCATAAAAAGAATGGGCTTTGCCTCTGTGCCGATGGAGGACGTAAGGGCAGATGTAACTATAGATATATCTGGTCGGGGTCACTTTACTGGTATAAGAGCTAATTTTGGTCCAGGTCTAGTTACTGAGAAAGAGAATTATACTTGGAGTGACGCAGAGCATTTCTTTGAATCATTCGCAAAACAAAGTGGAATAAATCTAATTATTAAAGAAGAAATTAGTAGCACAATTATTGCCCAAATTGGATCCATTGATGTTCATACTATTTTAGAGCCTATTTTTAAAGCATTAGGTAAAGCTACAGATCAAGCCACTCAAATTGACCCACGCAGAGAAGGTATCCCTTCAACCAAGGGAATTATTGATTAAACATGCTTATTATTCCGGCAATCGATTTAAAAGGCGGCAAGGTAGTTAGATTGCTACGAGGTAATTTTAAACTTAAGACGATTTACTCCAGCGACCCCGTTAACACTGCGCGATACTGGGAAGGGCAGGGTGCTAAGTGTCTGCATGTAGTGGATTTAGATGGAGCCAGGACTGGCAAGATTTGTCATCTGGATATAATAAAGAAGATGGCCAAGGCCGTAAAGATACCCATTGAATTTGGCGGAGGGCTGAGGCGAGCCGAGAGCATAAAGCAAGTACTGGACTGTGGTATCAAGAGAGCAGTCTTGGGCACAAAATTACAGGATGAAAACTTTTTACGCACAGCATTTAAAAAATTTAAACACAGAATAATTGTTAGCATTGATGCGCAGGATAATGTAGTTCGCCTCAGCGGCTGGCAGAAGGGGTATAAAAGATTAAGTATCCTAGAATTGACCAGACAGCTAGAGAATATTGGTTTCAAGGAGATTATTTATACAGACATCGCCCGCGATGGAACGCTCAAAGGGCCTAATATCGCGATGATTAAACGAATCTTAAAAAAATCACGACTCTGTGTTATTGTATCGGGCGGGATATCAAGCCTTGCAGATATTCTTGAACTTAAGGCCTTAAGTGAACAAGGCATAGTGGGGGTGATTGTCGGCAAGGCATTGTATGAGGAAAGATTTACATTAAGGGAAGCGTTAAAGATATCGAAGTATAATTAATTTACTAAGGTTAATAAACGTATTAGAGGAGGGGATATGTCTTGGAAGAATCTCAATATATTACCAAGTTTATTAGTATTGATTTTTCTGGGGGGCTGTGCTACGGCAATAA
Source organism: uncultured Planctomycetales bacterium (assembly GCA_964592485.1). Classification (GTDB taxonomy): domain Bacteria; phylum Omnitrophota; class Gorgyraeia; order Gygaellales; family JAHJCI01; genus CAZQEY01. The sequence goes on along the minus strand of CAZQEY010000002.1, from coordinate 65,512 downwards.
AAGAGCAAGTTGATTATGAAATTCAGCCATTGAAGAATCAATTTACTCTTTTAGAAACCCAGGTCACTAATTTAACCATTGCCTTAGAAAAGGAAAAAGAGGATAAGCAGGTTATGCTTCAAGCTCTTGGCGAGCAGGAGGAAAGAATAGAGAATTTAACTCAGGCCTTAAAAAGCAAAATTCAGATTTTTCCTAAATCAGAAAGTAAAACCTATTATTCCTTTATGATTAGAATTCAATCCGCTTTAAAAAATGCCGGTTTTAACCCCGGCTTAATTGACGGCAAAATGGGCAGCCGCACACGCGCTGCGTTGAGGGAGTTCCAGGAAGCAAATGACTTGCCTGTAGATGGCCAAGTGAATAAACAGACCTGGATTTTATTGCGTAATTATCTATGAATATTAAAGCTTTAAAGTTTGATAAAAATGGATTAATTCCGGCAATAGTCCAAGACGCAAAGACTAAAGAGGTCTTGATGCTTGCCTATATGAACAAGGGGGCTCTGGAAAGAACTTTAAAATTAAACAGGACCTGTTTTTGGTCTCGTTCTCGCAAGGAATATTGGGTAAAAGGGGAAACCTCCGGTCATATCCAAATTGTAAAATCCATATATTATGACTGCGATAAAGATACGCTGCTTATTAAGGTAACTCAGCGAGGGGCCGCCTGCCATACAGGGAATTATTCCTGCTTTTACAGAAAACTTAAACCTTCAAAGTTACATAAGACTGTATGCTCTAAGGTTAGGAAAGTTACAAGAGGTACTTAAGGTTATGAAACTCGCATTGAAAATCTTGTGGCATTCCTAATCTTTAGGTAATCTTATTATATGTATTATCCTTCATTAAAAGAATTTTTAAAACTATCTAAGAAGGGCAATCTTGTTCCCATATATAAAGAGATACGTGCGGACCTAGACACGCCAGTCTCAGCATTCTTAAAGATTAGATCCGGTCCATATAATTATCTTTTGGAATCTATAGAGGGCAGCCGGGCAGTTGCTCGCTACTCATTCTTAGGAACAGAGCCTGCTTTGGTATTAAGAAGTAAGGGTAATTTAATGGAGATTATTGATAATCGCAAACATACGATAAAAAGATTCAAATTAAAAACCGACCCGCTATACGAGATTAAGAAGATTATGTTGGGCTTTAAGGCTGTTTGGCATCGGGGTTTGCCTCGTTTTTACGGAGGATTTGTAGGATACTTAGGATATGATGTGGTTCGGTTCTTTGAGAAAATTCCCAATAAAAATCCTGATGATTTAGGGGTCTGGGATTGCGTATGGGTTTTAAGCGACACGCTGCTTGTTTTTGACCACCTGCACCATACTATAAAAATCGTCGCTAATGTATTGATTTCTGATGCTCAGAAAATAAGCAAATCTTATGATTCGGCAAAGGAAAAGATTGAGCAATTATATTCCCGTCTAAAAAAACCTATTCCTATGATGAAAATAGGAATCCGGACAATTACGCGAGAAGTTAACATCACTTCTAATTTTAGGAAGCAGAAGTACCTGAATCTAATTAAAAAGGCAAAGAGCTATATTCGGCAAGGCGAGATTATTCAAGTAGTGCCTTCTCAGCGCTTTTCTTTGCCAGTGCATGGAAAATCATCATTAGATATCTATCGTGCCTTGAGAAGTTTGAATCCTTCCAGCTATATGTTTTTCCTGGAATTGAAAGATTATTTTCTACTGGGTTCTTCTCCTGAAATTCTGGTGCGCTGCGAAGAAGGAAAGGTAATAACTCGTCCGATTGCTGGCACGCGCCCGCGAGGCAGTGATGAAAAAGAAGACCGGAAATTAGAAAATCAATTGTTAAATAGCAAAAAGGAGAAAGCCGAACACATAATGCTGGTAGATTTAGGCAGGAATGATTTAGGTAGAGTCTGCAGATTCGCAACGGTCAAGGTTAAAGATTTTATGCATGTAGAGAAATATTCCCATGTAATGCATCTGGTCAGCGAAGTAGAGGGCAGGTTACGCAAAGATAAAGATATATACGATTGCTTGAGGGCAGCCTTCCCTGCCGGTACAGTAAGCGGCAGCCCAAAGGTTAGGGCGATGGAGATAATCGATGAATTGGAAAACACCCGGCGCGGGACATATGCCGGCTGTGTAGGTTATTTTGGTTTTTCAGGTAATCTGGATACCTGTATTACAATTCGAGCAATATTAATAAAAAATGGCATTGCCTATGTTCAGGCCGGGGGAGGCATTGTCGCTGATTCAAATCCCGAGAAGGAATATCAAGAGACAGTAAATAAGGCACGGGCACAGATTGAAGCAATAAGCACTTAGAGTTTAATGTTTAGGGCTTAGTAACAGAGTTTTAAGAGGAGGAGTAATTATGTCAGTGCGTATACGTTTAAGAAGGATTGGTAAAAATCCTAAAAGAAGGTATTTTTTTCGGATTAGTGTCTTTAACAAAAGAAAGGGACGTGATAGCCGCTCCATCGAGGAATTAGGTTACTACGACCCCACTAAAGAGCCGGCATTGATTAAAATAAACAAGGAAAGGCTTGATTATTGGTTATCGTGCGGTGCCCAGATGTCTGAAACAGTAAAGAGTTTAGTTAAACGAAGCCGCAATTTAGCCAACGATACTGAAGCTAAGCCATCCTTAGAGACTCCGTAAGTTACCTATTCATTAAATAAGGAGGTAATATGCCACCAACAACTGCTAATCCATTAATGAATTTTTTACCGCTAATTATCATTTTTGTTATCTTTTATTATTTACTCATCAGGCCGCAGAGACTCAGTCAAAGAGAGCATCAAAAGATGATTCAGAATTTAAAGAAAAACGACGACGTAGTCACCAATGGAGGTCTGCACGGCACAATCATTAATGTTAAGGATAAGACAATAATCCTGCGCATAGATGAAAACGTAAGAGTGGAACTCGACAAGAACTGCGTAGCCTATCTAAAAAAAGCCTAAACAGATAAGCACTCAGGGGCTAAATGTAAACTATGCCAAGAACTCTTCTGTATAAGACAATATTAATACTCTGCCTGGTAGGTTTGGCTGTCTTTTATGCCTTCCCTTTGGAGAAGAGGATAAATTTAGGATTAGACTTGAAAGGGGGAATGCATTTTTTATTAAAGGCGGATGTCAGTAATCTCCCCAAGAACAAAGCCTCAGATGCGGTTGAGCATGAATTAGAGGTTTTGCGTAGCCGCATACTTGATAAATTCGGAACCTTCAATCCTTTGGTGCAGCAACAGGGAGATGATGAAATTCTTGTACAGTTACCGGGAGTCACCGAGAGGCAGCGGGCATTAGAATTAATTGCTCAAACTGCCTTTTTGGAATTCAAATTAGTTTCCAGCGAAGAAAAGAAGATATCTGCGGCACTTAAGGGAGAAAGCCTCCAGGGGTATGAATTAAAATATATGGAGGAAGACAATATCCCTTTGCTCCTGGAGAAGGAGGCTGTTTTAACCGGGGAAGCGTTGAACAATGCCTCTGTACGCCTTGATCAATTCGGGCAGTCGGAAATTGTCCTGAAATTCAATCCGCAGGGAGCAAAAAAATTCGCCCAGATTACTACGGATAACGTTGGCCGGAGATTAGCCATAATTCTCGACGGAAAGGTAAAATCAGCCCCTAAAATAAGGGAAAAGATTCCTTACGGAGAGGCCATAATCAGCGGACGTTTTACGAATGAGGAAGCAAATAACTTGGCGCGAGTCCTGAATAACCCCTTGCCGCTGCGTATAGCTATCGAAGAGGAAAGAACGGTGGGTCCACTCCTGGGTCAGGATTCGATTAAGGCAGGTTTGAAGGCGAGCGTCATCGGATTGGCTGCGGTGCTTGTGTTTATGGCAATCTATTATTGCCTGACGGGTTTAATCGCCGATATCGCGCTATTGATGAATCTACTGTTTATCTTCGGCGGCTTGGGAATCCTGCCGATTCTTTTCCGGGGAATTCCCGGAGCTTCCGCCACACTCACCCTGCCGGGGATTGCCGGCATTGTATTGTCCCTCGGTATGGCAGTAGATGCCAATGTGTTAATTAATGAGCGGATGCGCGAGGAATTCAAACTCGGCAGGCCGATACTTTCGGTAATCTCGAATGGTTACGCCAAGGCATTTTCGGCAATCATAGACTCTAATCTTACCACTTTAATCGCAGCTCTTCTTCTCTTAGGATTCGGAACCGGCCCGATTCGCGGGTTTGCCGTAACCCTAACCATCGGTCTGTTAAGCAGCATATTTACCGCCCTAATTGTAACGCGGACTATTCTTGAAATATTGGTAAGAAATTTCAAAATAAAACAATTGGTTATGCTGCAGTTATTTAAAAATACCCGCATTAATTTCATCTCCAAGAGAAGGATAAGCTATACGCTTTCCATTTTGGTGATTGCCCTGGGATTAACAGCGGTACTGGCCAAGGGAAAAGCTGCCTGGGGCATAGACTTCACCGGCGGAAAGATTCAGGAATATCAATTCGACCAGCCTGTTGCCTTGAAGGATATGCGCAGCGCAATGAATGAAATGGGCCTTGACAGTGCCTCAATTCAGCAGTTCAAGGATAATCCTAAGATTTATTTGATTAAGGTCCCCAGCGAAGAAGCCAGGGATATAGATATAGAATCTTCGCTTAAGCAGGCATTTACTGGACGAAAAATAGATATGTTAAAAGTTGAAAGCGTTGGACCGATAGCAGGAAAGTATTTAAGGGATAAGGCTACCTTGGCGCTATTCTGGGCACTAGTAGGAATTCTGCTATACGTGGCATTTCGCTTCAAGCATTTTAACTTTGCCCTGGCAGGAATTATCGCGCTATTTCACGATTGCCTGGTTACCCTGGGATTTATGGGATTAACCGGCCGCTCAATTGATTTAATCACCGTTACTGCAATCTTAAGTATCGCTGGTTACTCTATAAACGATACAATAGTAATCTATGACCGCTTGAGAGAAAATCTTAAAACTATGCCTAAACTCAGTCTGAGTGAATTGATCAACTTAAGCGTTAATCAGAATTTAGCCAGAACGGTACTGACTACCCTTACCACGCTATTGGTTGTATGCGCGCTTATGTTCTGGGGAGGTCAGGTCTTGAGTAACTTTGCCTTTGCTCTCTTCGTCGGTTTTATTGCCGGCATTTATTCTACTATTTTTATCGCGTCACCCTTAGTCCTGTTAACCGCAAAAAAATAAAGTTCCCTAAGGATGTTCCCCTCGCTAAAATTGTATATTAACCAAGAAATAGAAATGCAAAATATATTATCTATCCTAGATGGATTTGGTTATACGCGACAGGATGAGACAACGAATGAAGGCGAGTTTTCTCGACGAGGTGGTATTATTGACATTTGGCCGGTAACCTTTGAGTTGCCATTACGTATTGAATGGGAAGGCCAGCGAATCCTCACTCTAAGAAGCATTGATTTACCTACGGGCAAGAGTTTCTGGGACCACACGGTAGTTATTATTTTGCCGGTATCCAAAACTAAACGAACCGGTTTGATGCACTTTAAGGAGAATATGCCGCTTGCCAGTTTTTTGGATATAAAGCTCGGCGATTATGTGGTTCATAACCGTTATGGGATTGGTAAATTCTTAGGCTTAGAAAAGATTAAGATTCACGATGCATATCAGGATCATCTGGTTATCGAATATGACCGTCAAGAAAGGTTATTTGTCCCCATTGACCAGGTACATCTGGTTCAGAAATATGTAGCCTTTGGCGTACGCCGCCCAAAGCTGAATCGGTTAGGAACTAAGGAATGGCTACGTATCAAGGAAAGGGCAAGGAGGGGGATTCAACAATTAGCCTGGGAGTTATTGTCAACCGAAGCAATGCGAAAGAGCCAGACCGGTTTTGCTTATTCTAAGGATACCTCCTGGCAGCAAGAGTTTATAGCGGGGTTTCCATACACTGAAACGCCCGGTCAAACAAAGGCATGGGAAGAGGTAAGGCACGATATGGAGTATAAGCAGCCAATGGATAGGCTTTTATGCGGTGATGTAGGTTATGGTAAAACGGAAGTAGCAATGCGTGCGGCTTACAAAGGCGTAATGGATAATAAGCAGGTGGCATTTTTGGTCCCCACCACGGTTTTAGCCCAGCAGCATTATCAGAATTTTAAGAAGCGGATTGAAAAATTTCCCATTCGTGTGGAAATACTCTCCCGCTTGGTTAGGAGGAGTTACCAAAATCAGGTAATTAATGATTTAGCCGATGGCAAGGTTGATATAATTATTGGAACGCACCGCCTTTTAGCCAAGGATATCAAATTTAAGGATTTGGGATTAGTGATTATTGATGAAGAGCAGAGGTTCGGGGTTAAAAGCAAGGAGTCCCTGAAGCGCTTGCGTTTAAATTGTGATGTACTTACCCTTACCGCAACCCCCATACCCCGCACCTTATATATGAGCCTAATGCAAATCAGGGCTCTCTCCGTAATAGATACTCCACCAGAAAATCGTTTGCCGATTAAGACCTTTGTGTTAGAATATGACGAAGATTTAATCCGGCAGGCAATCTTAAATGAAAAGAAGCGCAAGGGGCAGGTTTATTTTGTGCATAATCGAATCTTGGATATCGAAAAGGTGAGAGAAAGATTAGTCAAAAATCTACCCCTTCAGATAAAGACCGGTGTAATTCATGGACGGATGCCTGCGCATCAAATAGAATTAACAATGGCCAAATTCCTAAATTCCCAAATTGATGTGCTTATTTCTACAGCTATCATAGAATCGGGTTTGGATATACCTAACGTTAATACCCTTATTGTCAGCGAGGCTGACAGCTTTGGCCTGGCAGATTTACATCAATTACGCGGCAGGGTCGGTAGATTCAATCGCTCTGCCTTTGCCTATTTCCTTCTGCCTCGCAAGGCCATATTGACTGATGAAGCAAAAAAGAGGCTTAAGGTCTTACAAGAATATTCAGAGTTAGGTTCGGGATTTAAGATTGCTATGCAGGATTTAGAGATTCGCGGGGCAGGGAATTTATTGGGAACTCAGCAGCACGGATTTATTACTGCGGTAGGCTTTGATTTATACTGCCGGTTGTTGCGTGAGGCAACGGAAGCCTTCAGTAAAATAATGATTAGACCTTAGGCGATAGAAATGTTACGAAGGTTATTTAAGCTTAGCCGGGTTACTCTTAAAAATCTTGTCCCGAATGTAGTTACGCTTCGAGATGCTACTTCGGGATACCGATGGTTTGCACAAAAAATTACTTCATTAGGGATAACATTCGCAATATTCTTAGCATCCGTAGTTTATGCAACATCTTCTGTATTTGCTCAGACTGGCCTGGTAGCTATTGTCAATAAAGAGGTGATTGGTCAGAAGGACCTCGAAGATTTTATCAACTTTATGCGAATGCAAATGTCTACTCAGTATTCCGAGCAAGAGGTCGAACAAAGAATTAATCAAATGCGACCGGATTTAATAAACCGGCTTATTGAGGACCGGCTCATTTTACAGGCAGCCTATAAAGAGAATATTATTATTGACCAGAGCCAGATAAAAGCGAGAGTAGAACAGATTAAAAGGAGTTATTCAACCGAAACTGATTTTCACAACGCCTTGGTAAGCCAGGGGTTAAGCCTAGCCGATGTTGAATTAAAGATTAAAGAGCAACTGCTAATGACGGAAATCATCGATAAGAAGGTAAGGAGCAAAATTGTGGTAAAACCGCAAGAGGTAACAAATTACTATTATGCGCATAGTGAAGACTTCCATAGTCCGGAACAAAGATTACTAAGATTTTTAATAATTAACGACTCTAAGCTGGTTGAACATATTCAAAAAAGAATTACTGAATATAAAGATTTGGACGCCATAGCCAAGAGCCATTCTTTAAAGATAACTGATTTGGATTGGGTAACCGTAGAGCAACTAAAAAGTGAAATTGCCGATGTGGTTTTCAACCTAGAGGTAGGCAAAGTTTCGCCCTTTTTAGATTCAAATGGAAACTTTTATATATTTGAAGTTAAAGCAATTAAGCCTCCTGACACAAGAGCGCTTTTTGATGTACAGGAGGCAATTAATCGCTTTCTCTTTGAGAGAAAAATGCAAGAGGTGCTGGTAGAATGGTTGGAAAAACTTAAGTCCGAGGCGTATATTGAAATCAAGGATGAGTATAGAAGCAGTTAAAATAGGTATAACGATGGGGGATCCGGCAGGCATCGGACCAGAGATAATTGCCAAGACGGTAACTAAGGCAGGAATAAATAAATTGGGCGAAGTCTTAGTAATTGGGGATAGATGGGTATTTGATAAAGTTAAAAATGAGAAATTAAAAATTAAAAAATCTCAATTTATTGATTTAAAAAATGTCCCTCATAAAAATTTTAAATTTGGTAAAGTAAAACCGGAATTTGGACGGGCAGCGATTGATTATCTTAATAAGGCTATAAAATTAATTAAGAACAGGCAAATCGACTGTTTAGTTACCGCACCGATTTCCAAGAAGGCGATAAATCTAGGTGGTTACAAATATAATGGGCATACGGAGTTTTTAGCACGGGCATTCGGTAAGAAGAAGCAAGATTTGACAATGATGCTGCTTAACAGATATCTCAAGATAAGTCTTGTGACCCGGCATTTGGCTTTAAGTAAAGTAAGTGCTGTTTTAAATCAGGAAGTAATTTATAAAACCGTTCTGATAACTCATAAGGCGCTGGTCGGATATTTTGCTATTAATCAACCAAAGATGTGCGTAGCAGCCTTAAATCCCCATGCCGGAGAACAGGGGCTGCTGGGCAAAGAAGAAATTCAACTAATTCTTCCTGCAATAAAAAAGGCAAGGAAATTAATAAAAGATATTCTGGGGCCCCTGCCTGCGGATTCAGCTTTTTCTGCTGCAAAACAAGGCAGAGTCGATGCGGTAATTGCGATGTATCATGACCAGGCATTGATACCCTTGAAGCTGCTTGATTTTGATTCAGGCGTGAATTTGACCTTAGGTCTTGATTTTGTACGTACTTCGCCTTTACACGGCACCGGCTTTGATATTGCTGGCAAGAATATCGCCAGTCCCAACAGTCTAATCGCTGCCATAAAGACTGCGGTTGAGTGTACTAAGAATTTAAAAAGAATTAAGAGAAACAATTAATTCTAATGAAGCTGGCATTTTTTTCGCTCAGAGGCGATTTTTTTCCCGCCCCAGCGGGATCCCGCCAAAGGCGGGAAACGCCAAAGGTCTTTCGCAACTCAGGTGTGCTCGCGGAACTCGCCCGTCGGGCTTACGCCCAGGACGGGCTCAGACATCCTCGCCATCCGAATGCTTCCGCGTTCGGATTCCCTCGTTGCTCAAGCTGCTTTGGCTAAAATCGACATTCGCTCAAAAAACGCCAGCTTCATTATATGTCAACCCATATATATTAGTTGGAAAAACAAAACCAAAGAGAACAATTTAGACCCAAGAGACGGCTCGGGCAAAATTTTCTTGTCGATAAGAATATGCAAAAGAAAATTGTCAGTGCTTGCGAAATCAGCCCTGATGATATCGTTTTAGAGATAGGAGCCGGCAGGGGAGAGCTGACCAGGTTGATAGCCCGGGAATGCGAAAGGGTATTTGCTTTAGAGAAAGATTCGTATCTATGTCCGATTCTGGAAAATAACCTGATTGACTTTCCGCGGATAAAGATAATTAATCAGGATATCCTTAAATTTAATATCTCGAGGTATTTCAGGGGTACTGCCCAAATAAAGGTAATCGGCAATCTGCCTTACAATATTACCACACCAATAATCGTGCATTTACTTAAATTTCGTGATAAAATAAGAGAGATATTTATTACAATTCAGAAGGAATTTGCCCAACGAGTAGTTGCTTCTTACGGCAATTCTGATTGGAGTGCATTTAGTTGCTTTCTACAATATTATACAGTGCCCAAGATGCTCTTCTTAATTAAAAAGACTTGCTTTCGACCGCAACCTAAAGTAGACTCTGCATTAGTAAAATTAACCCCAAATGAAAAACTGCCTTTAGACGCTAGTGAGCAAAGGCAACTTTTTAAAATTATTCGTTCGAGTTTCCAGCAGAGAAGGAAAACCTTAAGGAACGCTCTTTCGGGAGTAATTTCATCTAAACGATTGAGTCAATATTTTAATCAATATAATATCGATAAAAATATTCGTGGTGAACAGTTATCCTTGCAGGATTTTATCAATCTAGCGAAGACAAAAGTTAGCCAGCAGTAGCGAAGCTAACTTGTCTGCCTGTAAGCTAACCCCGCCCCTTTTGGGCCGTTTACATCGAGTTTAACAAACCAAAAGGGCGGGCTCATTAAAAATGAAAATTATAAAATTATTTGTTATCGCTATTAGTTTGACAACTCTCTGTTCCTGCGCTGTAGGGCCTTCTGTTTCATTTGTCCCAAGTTCAGTCTATCCCCCGCCGGTTCTTAGGCAGGATATAATTCATACCGTGGGTCCTGGTGAAACGCTTTGGAGAATAAGTAAAATCTATGATGTAGATATTGAGCATATTACGCGGGCAAATAAATTAAATAAAAATGATAAATTAATCATGGGCCAAAAGCTAATTATACCGGGGGCTATGCCTGCCTGTTCGGTAGTACCACTATACCCCTCTAATAAGTGGAAATATATAATCATTCACCATAGTGCAAGTGATGAGGGCAACGCTCTTCAATTTCATAAATCCCATATGAATTATAGAAAATGGAGTGGTGGATTAGGCTACCACTTCGTTATCGATAACGGCAGCTACGGCAAGCCCAATGGATATATTGAGGTTTCGCCTCGCTGGCTTAAGCAGCAGAATGGGGCGCACTGCAAGGCTTCAAGTATGAATCATAAGGCAATCGGTATATGTCTTGTAGGTAATTTTAGTAAGACAGATATTTCTAACAAACAATTGTCATCTTTAGTCTATTTAGTCAATCTCTTAAGAAGATACTATCATATTCCGCTGAAAAATATTATGGGTCATGGGCAGGTCCGCGGCGCCGCAACCGAATGTCCGGGTAAAAGATTTCCCTGGCAGAGGTTTCATGCCCAATTGAAGAGACCGAACGATTGATTCTGGTTTTGTATCTACTATTTACTATCCCTCATCCGTTGTTATTCCACAGATATCAATTTCTCTTGACAGCTTTAATTTGCATTGATAATATATCAAATAACGGCATAATTCAGGCCTCTATTTTGACTGGTAGGTAATTTGTTTATCTTTAAATAAGTGCTAAGTCAATTGTAATTTATAACTTATGTCGTTGCAAGATTTGGGGCCCATAAGCTATGAGCCCATTGAAGGAGGTAGGGTAATGACAAAAAAGGACATAGTGCTAAAGATTGCCGACCAAACAACCCTAAAGCAAATCGATGTTAAAAGGGTAGTTCAGGCAACCTTTGATTGTATCCTAGATACCCTGGCGCGCGGAGAAAAGATTGAATTGCGCAATTTTGGTATTTTTAAGGTAAAGCAACGAAAGCCTCGCACAGGAAGAAATCCCCGCACAGGCGTTGTTGTCCCCGTGCCGGCGCGCAAAAGCGTAGTTTTTAAACCAGGGTTGGAAATGAAAAAAAGAATAAAGTAAATTTACCCTGTTAGATCTGAATCCCGTTAGAAATAATATTCCTGACGGGGTAAGCATCTAATAGGGGAGAATCAAGGAGAGGTCTAACGGGGTTTATGGTTAAATGTGTGCGGGGCACCCAAGATATCTTACCGCAAGATTCTTACTCCTGGCAGGAAATAGAAGAAATAGCCAAGAAAATCTTTTCCGTTTATGGCTATCGAGAGATTCGTACCCCTATCCTAGAAGAAGTATCTCTATTTAACCGTTCCTTAGGAGAAGCTACCGAGATTATTCAGAAACAGATGTTCCGGATTCAGCACGATAAAGACCATCTGGTCTTGCGTCCGGAAGGTACTGCTCCTGTTGTGCGGGCATATTTAGAAAATAATTTAGATAAAAATAAGGCAATAACTAAATTTTATTATTTTGGTCCGATGTTTCGTGCTGAACGCCCGCAAAAAGGACGCCTTCGCCAGTTTCACCACCTGGGTGCTGAGGCAATCGGTAGCCTTTCTGCCCGGCTGGACATAGAGATTATCTCGTTAAGCAATAGAATACTTGAGGAGCTGGGAATAGAGGGATATAGAATCTATCTTAACAGCTTAGGTTGCGCTAATGATAAAGTCGGACTTGCCAGTCAATTACGTAAGAGGTTAAAGGCTAAATTATCTAGATTATGTACTGATTGCCATAACCGGTTTAAGCGTAATATCTTCCGTATCTTGGATTGTAAAAATTCCGCCTGCCAAAAGGTGGTAGAAGAGTTGGATTTAAAACAAGATTATCTCTGCGATGCCTGCCGGCTTCATTTTAAAAAGGTGACCGATGGCCTGGATTCAATAAATTTAGATTATCGGTTGTCTCCTTCATTGGTGCGCGGCCTGGATTATTATACTCGCACGGTGTTTGAAATTAAGCATGACCGGTTGGGAGCCCAAGACGCCTTGGGAGCCGGAGGTAGATACGATAACCTGATAAAACAACTGGGCGGCGGAGACTGTCCGGCAATCGGTTTTGCTTTTGGGATAGAAAGAATATTATTGGTAATGAATAAGAAACTAAAACAGACAGGCCCCAAAGGGCTGGTTTATATAATTACACTTGGGGAAAAGGCAGAACAAGAAGCGGTTCGCCTGCTGCATAATTTTCGTGCCAAAAATATTTTTTCTGATATGGATTATAGGGAACGTTCTCTAAAAGCTCAAATGCGCCAGGCAAATAATTTAGGAGCTAGATTCTGCATTATAATTGGAGAAGACGAGCTGGCAAAAAGACAATTTACCCTGAAGGACATGCAAACCGGCCAGCAAAAGGAATTATCTGAAAAGGATTTATTGAATCAATTGTCAACTTCTAACTTATAACTTAATCCTTAGTCCTTGCCACTTATTAAAATGCTACGCACGCATACCTGCGGACAATTAACTGCGCAAGATATTGGTTGTAAAGTAACTCTTTCGGGTTGGGTTGCTACCCGCCGTGACCACGGCAAGATTATCTTTATTGACTTAAGGGATAGATACGGTATAACCCAAATAGTATTCGCCCCCGGCTCTAAGCAGGCTCATCCCCACACCGACTTGGAATCTCAGCGCAAGAAGGACAGACGGGCCGGTGTCGGGGTATATGAAAAAGCCAAGGAATTAGGCAGCGAATATATTATACTCGTTCAAGGCAAGGTTAACCACCGACCGGAAGGGACCGTGAATCCAAAAATATCAACCGGCGAGATAGAGGTCTTGGCAGAACAATTAACTATCCTTAACTCCTCGTTTAATCCTCCCTTCGAAATTAAGGACGATATAGATGTGAGCGGAGATTTGCGTCTTAAATATCGATATTTAGATTTACGCAGGAAAAAGGCGTTTAATAATTTACTGCTGCGGCACAATCTTTATTCTGCAGTCCGCTCTTTTTTAAACAAACAGGGATTTATCGAAGTAGAGACTCCCATATTAACCAAATCCACTCCGGAAGGAGCCAGAGATTTTCTTGTGCCTTCACGCCTCCTGCCCGGTAATTTTTATGCCCTTCCCCAATCACCGCAACTATTCAAACAGATTCTTATGATTGCCGGCATTGACCGTTATTATCAGATTGCCCGCTGCTTCCGCGACGAAGATTTGCGTGCTGACCGCCAACCTGAATTTACCCAGCTGGACCTGGAGATGTCCTTTATCCATCAGGAAGATGTCTTTGACCTGATGGAACAACTAATGAAATTTATTTTTCAGGAGGTTCTAAAGACAAACATTGGAATTCCTTTTCCCCGCCTTAAGTTTCAGGAGGCAATAAAACAACATCAAACCGATAAACCTGATTTGCGTAATCCCCAGAAAAATGAACAATTTGCTTTCGTATGGATTACCGATTTCCCCTTATTTAAATATGATGAAAATGAAAAACGCTGGACAAGCGAACACCATCCCTTTACCGCTCCGGAAGGAGGAGATATACAGCTGGCGGAAGATTCATGGAAAAATACAAAGGCGCTTGCTTACGATTTGGTGTTAAACGGCGTGGAGGTTGGCTCTGGCTCAATCAGGATTCATCAACCCCAACTCCAAGAGAAGATATTCAAGATTATTGGCATAGACCAACAAGAGGCAGCTTCACGGTTTGGGTTTTTAATTCAAGCTCTAAAATACGGTGCTCCACCCCATGGAGGCTTTGCCTTGGGGATAGACAGGTTCTTAAGCCTCCTTGCTAATGAAAAGACAATCAGAGAAGTTATTACATTTCCCAAGACACAGAGCGGCTGGTGCTTATTGACCGACGCACCTTCACCCATCAATAAGAAACAGCTGGACGAATTGAATTTAAAGACAAGGGTCGTTACAGGCGATAAAAAGAATATAAATGAAAAGACTTAACAATGGGTTTACCCCGCCTTTGGCGGGATTAATGAATCACTCGCTTTCCTGCCTGCCAGCAGGCAGGAGTTACGCTTATGCTTCAGGCGACGACAAAACCCCACCCCGTCGGCAAACGAGTGGAGCGAGTGACAAAGGAGGCAAAGGTGTATAAAAAAATACTTTTATTGGTTTTGGGTTGCTTTTTGTCTTTTATTATCAACGGTTGCGTGGTAAGGACTTACTCGGTAACCAGGGAAAGAATAGACCAGGACTTAACCGAGGGAAATCGCGGTTATCTTATGGGTGCGCCTGAAGTTTCTGTGGAAAAACCAAAAAAGGCCACCCGCCAATTACAGGTAATTGAGATAGAGTTTCATCCGATAAAAATGAAGGCAGAGCCTCCTGTTTCTAAACCAGCAGTCGCCCCTTCTGTATCTGTTGGGGAGAGCAGTAAAAAGAAAAAAACAATTCCGCCAGTAATAAAGCCGGTTGTTGCCAGCCCCGTAGAATCTTCCAAAGTAATGATTATGAAGAAATATACTGTGCGTAAGGGTGATACTCTTCAGAGCATATCAAACAAATTTTATGGCACAACCAAGCGATGGAAAGAAATTTATGAGGTTAACCAGGAAATATTAAAGAGTCACGATAAAATTTATCCTGGTCAGATTATTGAAATCCCTCTCGAGGAAATTGTAGGAACAAAATAAATGAAAACATAACTCATAGTCCGAATTCGCTCGGGCTCATTAAAAATGCAAAGAACTATTCCTTTGCAAGATAACCAAGAAGCACAGACTCTTTTTGGAACAAATGATAAAAATATAAAGGCTATCGAGAGGCAATACTCTATCAAGATTTGCACTCGTAGTGGCGAACTTAAACTCGATGGGGATTCTAAAAACGTACAGAAAGCAACGGCGTTAATCAACACCCTTCTTGGCTCAATAAGAAATGGCAAAAAGGGTCAGCAGGATCCCATTAGAGAAGAATTTTCTAATGAGGTTCACTCACACAAACACAACATTGCCCCTAAAACTAAACATCAGAGAGAATATGTTGAGTCAATAAAAAAATACGATATTGTTTTTGCTGTAGGTCCGGCTGGAACAGGCAAAACCTATCTTGCTGTCTGGCAGGCAAGAGAGGCGCTAAGAAAGAGCGAGGTTCGCCGGATTATCCTGACTCGACCAGCTATTGAGGCTGGGGAATCCTTGGGCTTCCTGCCTGGTACCGTTTACGAAAAGATATCTCCCTACTTACGGCCACTTTATGATGCCCTCTATGATATGATGGATGCGAATATTATTGAAAAGTATTTAGATACAGGAATTATCGAAGTTGCTCCACTTGCCTATATGCGGGGCAGGACCCTAAATGATGCTTTTATAATTTTAGATGAAGCGCAGAATTGTACAAAAGAGCAATTGAAGATGTTCTTGACGCGCTTGGGCTTTGATTCTAAGGCAGTAATCACCGGCGATATAACCCAGAGTGATTTACCCGGAGGTAAACCTACGGGTCTGATTCAAGCTCAGGAGATTTTTAGGAATATTGATGGTATAAAGTTTATCTATCTTACCGGTTCCGATATAGTAAGGCATGAGCTGGTCCAAAAGATTATTGAGGCGTATGAGAAAGCAAGTCATAAAAAATAGTATCGCTATAGTTGCTTTATTCCTGCTCAGTGGTATTTTAAAGATTAATTTACTTATTCCTATAATCCTATCCACCATCTTCGTTTATTTAGAGGTATGGAAGAAGCAAAAACCTTGGGATTATCGCTTTCTACACTTAATTTTACTTTTCTTAATTATTTTTGCCATTGGCCATTGGTTTTTTATGGAAAAAATAAATATTTATTATATCCCTTTTGCCCTGATTCCAATGTTAGTAATTATTCTCTGGCAAGACCTGATGATTTCACTCCTTATGATTCTGGCCTGCGTTTTCTCTCTGGCAACTGAATTTAATAGCCTCGATTTAGGGATTATTTTTTATATCAGCGCAATTGTCTCTACTATTTTTCTGGTCAATGTGCGTCGGCGTTCGCAAATTATTCGCGCAGGATTTGTTGTTGGTTCTTTTCAAGTAATAACCTGGTTGTTTATTCAGGACTTTAGAATATTAAATGATGTTAATCCCTATATAATCCTCTTTATCAATGGGGTTGTTTGCGGAATTGTTGTGGTGGGAGTCCTGCCGGTATTCGAGTATATATTTGGTCGGGTTACAAATATTAGCCTTCTGGAATTATCCGATTTTAATTCACCCGTGCTTAAGAGATTGATGTTAGAGGCGCCGGGAACCTATCATCACAGTCTTATTGTCGGCAATCTCTCAGAGGCTGCCTGCGAAGCGGTAGGCGCAAATGCCTTATTAGCCAGAATCGGCGCTTATTATCACGATATTGGCAAGATTGAAAAAGCTGAGTACTTTAGTGAGAATCAGAATTTGGGTGTCAGTAAACACGAAGACCTGGCTCCATCGATGAGTAAGCTGGTTATTATAAATCATGTAAAGGAAGGGGCAAGCCTGGCTAAGCGCTATCGGCTTAATCCAAGGATTATTGATTTCATTGCTCAGCATCACGGAACAAGTCTAGTGTACTATTTCTACCGCCGCGCTTTAGAAAACGGGAAAGAAGACCAGGAGGTTTCCGAACAGGGCTTTCGTTATCCTGGCCCTAAACCAAAAAGCAAAGAAACAGCAATTGTGCTTCTGGCTGATTCAGTAGAGGCAGCCACGCGCGCTCTAAAAGAAACTACTCCCAACAAAATCGAACAGGAGGTTTACCAGATTATCAATAATAAATTCATTGACGGTCAATTGGATGAATGCGAGTTAACCCTAAAGGACTTGGAAAAGATTTCTCGCATTTTTATCCGTCTCTTAACGAGTATATATCATGTCCGTGTAACCTATCCAAAGACAAATCGTGCAGATAATCATCGTAAATCGGCAAAAGAAGATTCCCATCAATAGAAGGGCAGTAAAAGCAATAGTTCTTAAGACCTTAAAAATTCTTTCCCGCCGCAGCAAAAATTTTGGCATGTGGCTAAAGGGTGTATTTACCGTTGTTTATGTCGACAACAGGGCCATTCAGGAGTTAAATTTCAGATTCTTAGGCAAGCGCCGACCTACCGACGTGCTTTGTTTTGACTTATCTTTCAAAAAGAGATTTGCTGCCGATATAGTGATATCTACAGAAAAAGCTTATGAGAACTCCCGATTATTTAAGACCTCGCCAGTCCGGGAAGTAAACCTTTATCTTATCCATGGCATATTGCATCTTCTGGGTTTTAAGGACAAGAGAATTAAAGATAGAATCCGGATGCAAAAAAAAGCACTACAAATCCTAAAGAATATATAAAATTTATAAATTAATTAAGAAACTAAATAAAATCACAAATTCCAAATCACAAACAAATCACAATCCCAAAATCACAATACCAAAACTCCAGTTACTTAAGATCCTTTGTTTGTAATTTGTGATTTGTGTATTAGGATTTAAATCTATTTCTTCCTATTCGCTACTTTTAAACCGATGGCTATTTATAAGACCGAAGCTATTGTTTTAAACACGCAGAACTTTCGCCAGACTAGTCTGATTGCTAATTTCTATACCCGCGATTTTGGTAAACTCTCCGGGCTTCTGAAGGGCATAAGAGAGGATTCTACCAAATTTAACAGCAATCTGGATATATTTTCTCTAAATGAAATCATATTTTATAAAAAGATAAAATCAACGCTGCATCTTGTAAGCCAGTGTGATTTAAAAAGAGATTTCCGATTAATCAAAACTGATCTAGAGAAAATAAAAAAGGCTTTTTATTTACTGGAGTTGATTAATACCCTGACGGTACAGGAAGACAAGAATGAGCGAATTTTCGACCTCGCCATTAGCTGCCTTGAACAACTAGAAAACAGCTTCCAATTAGATAAGATACTGATAATATTTAAGATTAAGTTATTGGACTTTTGCGGCTTTAAACCGCATCTTGATTCCTGCGTATCCTGCAATAACAAAATCATCGCTCAAGCGCGGTTTAGTTTAAAATTCGGAGGTCTCTTATGCGAGCGCTGCCTGAGTAAAGATATTAAATCTAGAGCTGTTTTCCGTGGAAGTGTTGCCTCTATTTTGTATATTGAGAAGAATGACTTCGATAATGTTTTGCGCTTGGGAATGAATCAGGAGATAAAAAAAGAACTAAATCAGGTTTTGGATGCATTCTTAGAGTTTCATTTACCCCGTTAGGTATAGGTTTCTTCTAGGTTTTTTAAAGTTAACCCCCTACCGTCAGCTTAGATAGCCCGAAAATGTGGAGTGCGGGCATTGTTAAGAGTGAGTAATAACCAATATCAGAGGTGTTAAGATGAAGATAGTTATTGCAGGGCCAGGGGCAATAGGTTCACTTCTTGCTGCGTATCTGTCAAAATCTAAACAAGAGATTTGGCTTTTGGATAAAAACAAGTATCGTGCAGAAAAATTAAATCAAAGGGGCATAGAGATTGAAGGGGTATCAGGAAGCTGGAAAGCGAAGGTAAAGGTATCGGCCGAGCCGCAGGAAATCGGCAAGACAGAGCTGCTGATTGTCTGCGTTAAGTCTTATGATACCAAAAAACTGATAAATTACGCCCAGCCGATTATTGACGAAAACTGCTCTGTGCTTACTCTGCAAAATGGAATTGGTAATGTGGAAATCATCAGTGAGTTGCTTCGGGAAGCAAGCGTTTTTGCCGGAATAACCAGTCAGGGCGCAAATTTAGTTGAGCCGGGAATATTGAGACATGCCGGTTTTGGAGAAACAGTCATTGGAAGTCTGGATGGTAAATTGACTTCTCGGTTACGGGAAATACGGCAGCTATTTAATGATGTGGGTATACCTACTCGCATCTCCAAAGATATAAAAGGAGTCCTTTGGTCAAAACTGATTATCAACATAGGCATAAATGCACTTACGGCAATCACCCACTTAAAAAATGGGCAGTTATTGGATTTCGAAGGCGCGCGGGCAGTAATGAGGCAGGCGGTTTCTGAGGCCACTAAAATAGCCAAAAGAAAAAGAATAAAACTTCTGTTCGACGACCCGCTAACCAAAGTAGAAGCTGTGTGTTCCGCCACCGCCAATAATATCTCATCAATGCTTGCCGATGTTTTAAAAAAGAAACGCACTGAGATAGACTTTATCAATGGCGTAATTGTCCGGCAGGGGGAAAGTCTAGGGATACCTGTGCCGGCCAACAATTTTTTAGTTAATCTGGTTAAGACTATCGAATCAA
This sequence comes from uncultured Planctomycetales bacterium, assembly GCA_964592485.1. Taxonomy (GTDB): domain Bacteria; phylum Omnitrophota; class Gorgyraeia; order Gygaellales; family JAHJCI01; genus CAZQEY01. The sequence continues at coordinate 45,846 of CAZQEY010000002.1, read as the reverse complement.
GTTATAGCCAGCGAATAGATTAAATTAAAATATGAATCTACTTGTACTTTAAATAAATGAACCCGCCACTTTTTTCGCTCAACGTCGATTTTTTCCCCGCCGTAGCGGGATCCCGCCAAAGGCGGGAAACGCCAAAGGTCTTTCGCAACTCAGGTGTGCTCGCGGAACTCGCCATCCGAATGCTTTCGCGTTCGGATTCCCTCGTTGCTCAAGCTGCTTTGGCTAAAATCGACATTCGCTTCAAAAGTGCCAGGTTCATTTTCTAACTGCATATTTTGCGAGGGATTTGTGTAGCGCACAATTAGAAACTTTTTGGCAAAAGTCTGCGAGGAATTACGACGAAGCGAAGGTTTCCGATAGCGTAAGCCGTACCGTAGCGAGGAGTAAACCGAAGCAGACGGCAAAAAGTTTCGTGCGCGGAGCAAATTCCGAGCGAAATATGCTTGGCGGCTGAACGAAAAAAATGCTAGGTTCATTGTATTACGAACAGGTAGGAAAGCGTTTCTGGGATTATGGAGAATTTGAAGATTGCCGAGATTTTTAGTAATATTGCCAAGATTTTAGAGATTAAGCAGGATAATCCTTTCCGCATTCGCGCTTATGAAAAGGCCGCAGAGAACCTAAAGGAGTCTTCCGAAGATATCCAGGTTTTAATTGACCAGGATAAACTCTCGGATATTCCCGGCGTCGGAAAGGATTTGGCTGAAAAGATAAAAGAGATTGTATCAACCGGAAAACTCAAATTTTACGAGGAATTAAAAAAGACAATTCCCGCCGGATTACTGGATATAGTTAATATTCCTTCGGTAGGCCCAAAGACTGCCTGGGTTTTATATAAGAAACTAAACGTAAAAAGTATTGATGATCTGGAAAGGGCAATTAATAAGAATAAATTAACCGGACTATTTGGGATAAAACAAAAAACAGTTGATAATATAAAGCAGGGGATATCGCTTATTAAAAAAGGAAAGGAGCGTATGCCCCTGGCAGTTGCAATCCGGACAGCCAATGAATTTATCGCGTCGCTAGAGAAACTCGCCTACGTTAAAAAAATTAGCCCTGCGGGAAGTCTCAGGCGCCAGAAGGAAACAGTAAGAGATATTGATATTTTAATGGTATCCTCAAATCCCAATAAGGTTATGGATAAGTTTACCGAGCTTGCTTTAGTAAAAAGCATTCAGGCAAAGGGTACTACCAAGTCTTCGATTATTACTAAGCAGGGCACTCAGGTTGACTGCAGGGTAGTTGCCGATAAATCCTTCGGCGCGGCATTATTATATTTTACTGGCTCAAAGAATTTTAACATAAAACTTCGCACAATTGCCGTTAAAACGAATCTCAAGATTAATGAATACGGGGTTTTTGCAGGGAATAAATTATTGGCTGGCAGAACAGAAGAAGAAATTTTTAAATTGTTCAACATGAGTTATATCCCGCCGGAATTGAGGGAAGACGCGGGGGAAATAGAATTAGCAATGAAGAATAAACTGCCTCGCCTGGTTGATATTGCCAAGATACGCTCTGATATCCACGTGCATTCTAATTGGTCGGACGGAGCAAATTCAATAGAGGAAATGACTCGAGCAGCAAGAAAGAGAAACTATTCCTATATTGCCATTACCGACCATTCGCAGGGCCTAAGGGTTGCCGGAGGAGTCAGTATACCCAGGTTAAAGAAAAAGAAGGAGGAGATTACCAAGATAAATAAGAGCCTCAAGGACTTTCGTGTCCTTTATGGTACGGAAGTAGATATAGATTCAGAAGGCAGACTCGATTACCCCGACCGGATACTCCGTGAATTTGACCTGGTGGTAGCAGCAATCCATACAGGATTTAAACAATCGAAGTCTAAGCTCACACAGAGATTGGTTAGGGCCTGCGGGAATCCTTACGTCAATATCATTGCTCACCCCACAGGAAGACTCTGGGGCTCACGCGATGCTTATGAACTGGACTTTGATGAAATTCTAAAAGTCTGCCGCGAAACCAATACTGCCTTGGAAATAAATGCCTTCCCCGACAGATTAGATTTAAATGATATAAACGCCCGCCACGCCAAGCAATCAGGAGTCCGCTTAGCCATCGGCACGGATGCGCATACGATTGAAGGCCTTAAAACAATGCAGCTAGGTCTCTCGGTGGCCAGACGAGCCTGGCTTGAAGAAAAGGACTTACTCAATACCCTTCCGGTTGATGAATTCCTAAAAACAATAAAAAAATGAAAAAGGCTTTGGCTTTGCATTTAGGTTTTGTTTTATTGACTATTGGACTGTGCGGATGTCAGAATCAACAACTCTACAGAGAGCGTCAGTTGATGATGGGAACAATTATTGAGGTAATCTCGCCTGATAAACAGGCAGCTGATATTGCCTTCAGGGAAATAAAAAGAATTGATAACCTGTTAAGTATATACAAAGATGATAGCGAAATCTCCCGGCTAAATAAACAGCAAAGCATACAGGCAGATAGGCAGGCCCTATTTGTGATTAAAAGGGCGGGTGAATTCTGGAAAGAAACGCAGGGAGCATTTGATATTACTGTAGGCCCCCTTATGGAATTATGGGGATTTTATAATAAAATGTATCGGTTACCCACTGATTTAGAAATTAAAGGAAAACTTAGCTTGATTGGATTTGACAAAATAAAAATTGATGGTAATATTATTGAATTAAAACTCAAAGGTATGAAGGTTGATTTGGGGGCAATTGCCAAAGGATATGCGGTTGATTGCGCGATTGAGAAACTAAAACTTGCGGGAATAAAAAGCGCTCTTTTAAACGCAGGAGGAGATATATATTGCCTGGGAAGTAAACAAGGCTTACCGTGGCGTGTAGCCATAAGGAAGGGCAACGGCAGGGGAACCGTTGGATATTTGGAATTAAAAGATAAGGCAGTTGCAACATCAGGCGGTTATGAACAGTATTTTATGCTTGATAAGGTGCGCTATTGTCATATCTTAAATCCTAAAACCGGCAGGCCGGCTGATTCGGGCATAACTTCAGTAACTGTGATTGCCAAGGACTGTCTTACTGCCGATGCCTTAGCAACCAGCATCTTCATCCTTGGTAAGCAGAAGGGCGAGGAGCTGGCAAAAAAATTTAATGCTCGGGTGATAATATACTAATGTTCAAGATAATTGATAAACAGAAATTAGCTAAAGATGTAACCAAGATTATTGTCGAGGCTCCGCAAATTGCCGCCAAAGCTCAAGCGGGTCAATTTGTGGTGGTTGTTAACAATGATAAAGCAGAGCGCATTCCTTTAACCCTGGCGGATTGGGACAGGACCAAAGGCACAATCAGCTTAATCTTCCAAGAGATAGGCTTTAGCACATGTGAGTTGGCCTCCCGCAATATCGGTGATTCGATTAATCACATTCTCGGACCATTGGGTCATCCGACGGAAGTTAAGAAATTTGGCAGGGTAATCTGCATTGGCGGCGGAGTGGGTATTGCCGAAGTCCTTCCGGTATGTCGTACACTTAAAAAAGCAGGCAATTATCTAGTAGGCATTGTCGGCGCACGTAGTAAAGAATTACTAATTCTGAGGCAGGAAATGAAACAGACGTGCGACGAAATCTATATTACCACTGACGATGGCTCAGAGGGCAAAAAGGGGGTTGTTATCGATGTGCTAAAGAAATTATTATCTGTCAACCGTCAACTGCCAACTGTCAACTTAATTTATGCCATTGGCCCGGTAGTAATGATGCGTGCAGTAGCAGAGATGACGCGGCCATATAAAATAAAAACGATTGTTAGTTTGAACCCCATAATGGTAGATGCCACAGGGATGTGCGGCTCCTGCCGGTGCACTATTGGGGGAGAAGAAAAATTTGCCTGCGTGGACGGGCCGGATTTTGACGCACACCTGGTTGATTTTCAGGAGCTTGAAATAAGAATCAATCAATTCAAACACCAAGAACAAAAATCAAAATACCGCTTAATCCAATCTAATTGATTATGCGCCAGAAAGTCAGGCAACAACCAACAGAACAAAGAATCAAAAATTTTAATGAGGTTTCTCTGGGCCTGTCTGATGAACAGGCAAAATCCGAAGCCAAGAGATGCCTTCAGTGCAAGAAACCAAAATGTGTCCAAGGCTGCCCCGTAGAAATAGATATCCCCGGCTTTATCCGACTCATCTTAGAAAACAAAAGAAAAGAGGCATTGTTAAAAATAAAACAGACCAATAATCTCCCGGCAATCTGTGGTCGTGTATGCCCTCAGGAAGACCAATGCGAAAAAGCTTGCATCCTTAACGAAACCGGCCAACCAATCAATATCGGTGCACTGGAAAGATATGCCGCAGACTATGAATTAAATCAGCCCTCAAACCAGTATCCGGCATTGAGCATCCAGAATCGAGGAAGGGTTGCTGTTGTAGGTAGCGGACCAGCTGGCTTGACAGCGGCAGCAGATCTTGCTAAAATAGGTTACCAGATTTTGCTCTTTGAATCATTACATATTCCTGGCGGGGTGTTAACATACGGAATTCCGGAATTTCGCCTACCCAAGATAATTGTTAATAAAGAGCTGGATTATATAAAGAGCCTGGGGGTTAAGCTATATACCGATACTCTTATTGGGCGCACGCTTACTATTGAAGATCTATTTACTCAAGGCGTTGCAGCAATATTTCTCGGTGTTGGTGCAGGCCTGCCGCAATTCTTAGGAATTCCCGGAGAAAATCTGGGTCGCGTATATTCGGCAAATGAATTCCTTACCCGCGTAAACCTGATGAAGGCTCATAGGTTTCCAGAATACGCTACTCCCATAAATATTGGGAACAGGGTTGCGGTAACCGGGGGCGGAAATGTAGCTTTTGACTGTGCACGAGTGGCTATGAGATTGGGTAAGGATACTCAACTAGTTTACCGTCGTACAGAAAACGAGATGCCTGCACGCCGGGAAGAGATTGAAAATGCCAAGGTCGAAGGCTTGAAATTCAAGTTACTCACCCAGCCGATAAAGATAATAGGCGGCAAAGATGGTTGCGCGCGCGGCTTGGAATGCATAAAAATGCAGTTGGGCACACCCGACGCCTCAGGCAGAAGAAGACCTATTCCCGTAAAGGATTCTAATTTCCTGCTTGATGTTGATACTGTAATTGTGGCAATTGGCCAGAAGCCAAATCCCCTAATCGGCAGGGTAACACCAAGTCTAAAAATAAACCCTGATGGCACGGTCTGGGTAGATAAGAATCTAATGACCTCCATCCCCGGCGTTTTTGCGGGCGGTGACATAATTACCGGAGCTGATACAGTTATCTCAGCAATGGGCGCAGGAAAAAAGGCAGCAAGGCAAATAGATAAATATATCAAGAGACACAAGTAAATAACGTAGGGTAATTTTCTATAGGTTTGTTACGATGGGAAAAGTATCAATAAAGGACATTCTGGAAAAAAAACAAAAAAGGCAAAAGATAACTATGCTCACTGCTTATGATTTCCCTCTCGCATCATTGATTGACCGGGCAGACATTGATATGATTCTGGTGGGGGATTCAGTGGCAAACGTAGTATTGGGATTAGAATCAACTACTCAAGTAGGAATGACGGAGATGATTCATCATTCCAAGGCAGTAGTGCGAGGTGTAAAATCTGCGCTGGTAATCGGAGATATGCCTTACGAATCTTATCAGGTTAACCCCGCGGAGTCAGTAAAGAATGCCAGAAGATTTATTGAAGAAGCGGGCTGCGATGCAGTGAAGCTGGAATGGTTCGATAGATGCCTGGAGGTAACTTCAGGCATAATCAAGGCAGGTATAGGAGTAATGGGCCACATTGGACTTACGCCTCAAACTGCGGATAAATTAGGCGGATTTAAGGTTCAGGGTAAAGATGCCGAAACAGCAGAGAGACTAATTCAACAAGCAATGGATTTAGAAAGATTGGGTTGTTTTTCCATAGTTCTTGAATGTGTGCCGGATAAAATAGCCGAGGTTATCACCGGCAGATTAAAAATACCCACAATTGGTATTGGTGCAGGCCCAGCCTGTGACGGGCAGGTCCTGGTAACTCATGATTTGTTAGGTTTATTCGAACGCTTCAAACCAAAATTTGTTAAACAGTATGTTAATTTGTCATCTGAAATTCAGAAGGCAATTGAGAATTATAAAAACGAAGTTATTGAAGGTAAATTTCCTACAAAAGCACATAGCTTTACCATAAAACAAGAGGAGCTGGGAAAAATTGAGCAATGATTTGATGGAAAGTATAGTATCTTTATGCAAGCGCAGAGGGATTATTTTTGCCGGCTCTGACATATATGGAGGTTTAAGCAATACCTGGGATTATGGGCCCTGGGGGGTTGAGCTAAAGAATAATATAAAAAGAGCCTGGTGGAAGGCTTGCGTTTATAACCGGGACGATATGTATGGAATGGATGCGGCTATCCTAATGAATCCCAAGACCTGGGAGGCCTCAGGACACGTTAAGCAATTCCACGACTACAAGAAAGATTGTAAATCCTGCCATAAGCTGTTTAAAATCGATGACCTCAAAAATAAAAATACCTGCCCTGATTGCGGCGGTAAATTAACCGAAGCCCGCGCATTCAATCTAATGTTTAAGACTCATCAAGGAGTAATTGAAGACAGCACCAGCTTAATCTACCTTAGACCGGAAACGGCTCAGGGCATGTTTGTTAACTTCTCAAACATCCTGGACTCCTGCCACCCAAAACTCCCATTCGGTATTGCGCAAATCGGAAAGGCATTCAGGAACGAGGTTACTCCCGGCAATTTTACCTTCCGCACACGCGAATTTGAGCAAATGGAAATAGAATATTTCGTGCGTCCCGAAAATGCCGATAAAAAATTAGAGGAGTGGATTGAAGAAAGATTTAACTGGTATATAAACCTGGGGATAAACAAAAAAAATCTACGTAAGCGGCCACACCAAAAAGACGAATTGGCACATTATGCCAAGGCCTGTATAGACATAGAATATAATTTTCCCTTTGGCTGGTCAGAGCTGGAGGGAATTGCCAACCGCACTGATTTTGATTTAAGACAACATGCGCAAAACTCCGGCCAAGATTTAACCTACTTTGACAACGACTCTAAACAGAGATTCTATCCTTATATTATTGAACCCTCCGGCGGAGTGGACAGAACCGCTCTGGCATTTTTAGTTGATGCCTATCGCGAGGAAGAGGTAAGGGGAAAGAAAAGAGTGGTCTTAAGTCTTCATAGGGATTTGGCCCCCATAAAGGTAGCGGTCTTGCCTTTGCTTGCCAATCGTAAGGAGATTGTTGAATTAGCTGACAAAATATGCCGGAGTTTAAAAAAGAGGTTCTTTTGCATGTATGACGATACTGCTGCGATAGGCAAACTTTATCGTCGGCAGGACGAAATAGGCACTCCGTTTTGTTTGACCGTAGACGTTCAATCCCTGGAAGATAAAAAGGTAACCTTAAGAGACCGGGATACAATGGAGCAAGACAGGATAAGCATTGATAAAGCAGAGGTATATTTAACAGAAAGGTTGTGCGATTAAATCAACAATAATGGGGACGTTTCTGCAACTGACGCAAGAAACGTCTCTCAAGGAAAAGAGGAAACATTCCTAAAAAGCTAGAAGAGAAGGAGGTTTAAGTAAGGCAATGGCAAAAAAATACGTTTACTTCTTTGGCGGCGGAAAAGCAGATGGCAATAGTAAGATGAAAGAGCTCTTGGGTGGCAAAGGAGCCAATCTCGCAGAGATGGCCGGGCACAAAGATTTACGCCTGCCGGTTCCTCCAGGCTTTACTATTACCACCGAAGTTTGTACTTATTATTATAAGAATAAAAAGCGTTATCCGGACGGCTTAAAACAGCAGATTAATAAAGCAATAAAACAGGTTCAGGCACAGATGAATAAAAAATTCGGAGATCCAACTAACCCCCTTCTGGTATCAGTACGCTCGGGCGCAAGAAAATCAATGCCGGGAATGATGGAAACCGTACTCAATGTCGGCTTGACTTCGAGGACGATTCCCGGACTAATCAAGCAAACTCAAGGCAATGAGCGATTCGTCTATGACGCCTATCGCCGCTTGATTATGATGTATTCAGACGTAGTGATGGAAAAGGCAGCGGGCATCGAACCTAAAGAAGAAGAGGGTATTCGCAAACAGCTGGAGAAGATAATGTCCCAGCTAAAAAACAAAAAGGGGATAAGTTCGGATGTAGAATTAGACGCAGGAGATTTAAAGCAGCTCTGCGAGGCATTTAAGAAGAAGGTAAAGGAGGTATTGGGAAAGGATTTTCCTGACGAAGCAAATGCACAGCTCTGGGGGGCTATCGGCGCAGTATTTTCTTCCTGGAACGGAAAACGTGCAATATCCTATCGCAGGATTGAGGGCATACCGGACGAGTGGGGGACTGCGGTAAATGTGCAAACTATGGTGTTTGGAAACCTGGGAATCGATTCCGCTACCGGCGTTGGCTTTACCCGCAATCCGGGAAACGGCGAAAATAGATTCTATGGCGAGTATCTTACCAATGCCCAGGGCGAAGATGTAGTAGCGGGAATCCGTACTCCGGCGCCGATTAACAAATACTCCCAGAGCGAACACAATAAAGACCTGCCTGTTTTAGAAAAAGAGATGCCTAAGATTTATAATCAACTTGTGGATATCCGTAATCGCCTGGAGAAGCATTATGATGATATGCAGGATATTGAATTTACCATTGAGAATGGCCGGTTATTTATGCTGCAAACCCGTGTGGGTAAACGAAATGGCCCTGCTGCCGTGCGTATGGCTCATGATATGTACAAAGAAAAATTGATTGCTGCTCAGGAAGCAGTCAAGCGGGTAACCCCTACTCAGTTAGATGAACTGCTACATCCGATTGTTGACCCAATGGCAGAAAAACAGCATAAGCCTTTGGCCAAAGGGCTTCCCGCCGGACCAGGCGGTGCTACCGGACAAATAGTATTTTCTGCTCCTGATGCAGTAAAGTGGGCAGGGGATAAAAAATCAGTAATCCTGGTGCGTGAGGAGACCAATCCCGAAGACGTTGAAGGTATGCGGGCTGCGGTAGCTATCCTTACTGCCAGGGGAGGAATGACTTCTCATGCTGCCTTGGTTGCCCGGGGTTGGGGTAAATGTTGTATTGTCGGCTGTGGCAGCTTGAACATTGATTATGAAAACAAAAAACTCAGCGTAGACGGCAAGGTTTTATCTGAAGGTGATTGGATTACCCTGAATGGCAGTAAGGGCTTAATCTATGATGGAAGATTACCGATGATGTCGGTATCAGAAGAGAATTTAATTCTCAATGAGTTTCTCAAGTTATGCGACCGTATTCGCAAATTGAAGATTCGTACCAATGCCGATACACCGGAGGATGCCCTCAGGGCGCGTTCATTCGGGGCAGAGGGTATAGGCCTGTTTCGCACCGAACATATGTTTTACGGTAAGGGCTCGGAAAAGCCCCTATTCTACCTGCGCAAGATGATAATATCCGGCAATGTATCTGAACGTCGAAAGGCTCTGGATGAGCTTTTTCCTTATGTAAAAAATGACATTAAAAGAACTCTTGAGGTTATGGAAGGACTGCCGGTAACAATAAGACTATTGGACCCGCCTCTACATGAGTTCGTTCCAAATAACCCTCAACAGAGAATAGATTTAGCCAAAAGTCTGGATATCGATGTGGAAAAACTAAATCAGCGCGCAGACAGCCTACATGAATCAAATCCCATGATGGGGCATCGGGGGGTACGGCTGGGTGTGACATACCCCGAGATAAGTCAAATGCAAATCCGCGCCATCTTGGAAGCAGCGGCGGAATTAATTAAACAGGGCATAAAAACAAATCCGGAAATAATGATTCCCGTAGTAGGTGAAGTAAAGGAATTGGAGAATCAGCTTATTATAGCGAAACAGACTCATCAGGAGGTATTAAGAAAATACAAACTTAATAAACTTCCCCATTCCTTTGGCACAATGATTGAAATACCGCGCGCTGCGCTTTTAGGTAACGAATTGGCAAGGGTGGCCGAATTTTTCTCTTTTGGCACCAATGACCTGACCCAGATGGGGTTTGGCTTCTCTCGTGATGATTTGGGAGGGTTCTTGCCTGATTATCTCAAAAACGGAATCCTGCACGATGACCCATTCCAAACTATCGATCAGTTAGGTATCGGACAACTTATCGAGATGGGCATCAAGCGGGGCAGAAAGGCTAGAACGAATTTAAAGATAGGTATTTGCGGAGAACACGGCGGAGACCCGCGTTCAATTGAATTCTGCCACCGTGTGAAAATGGATTATGTTAGCTGTTCGCCGTTCAGAATACCAATTGCGCGCTTAGCCGCTGCCCAGGCAGCATTGAATGAAAAATAGCGAACAATGGAAACGATAAAATCATATCTTAAACAGGTACGCACCACATCCCTGCTAACTGCAAAAGAAGAAGTTGAGCTAAGTCGGCGGATAAAAAAGGGAGACCAGCAGGCGCGCCAAAGAATGATTCGCGCTAATCTTCGCTTGGTGATTAACATTGCCAAAAGATACAGCCATCTTGGTCTGCCCCTGATGGATATGATTGAAGAAGGAAATATTGGTTTAATGAAGGCGGTGGATAAATTTAATCCCCGTAAAGGGTATCGCTTCTCAACTTATGCTGCTTGGTGGATAAGACAGAGTATTACTCGCGCTATTGCTGAACAAGTCAAGATGATTCGCACGCCAGCGTATTTAAATGAATTACTGGTTAGATGGAAAAAAACCAGTGAGCGGCTATCCCAGAAGTTAAAACGCCAGCCAACAAATGAAGAAATTGCCAAAAAAATGAGGTTAACAAAAGACCGAACCGAACAGATAGTCAATTGGCTCTCGACCCAGACTTCCTCTCTGGATGCGCCGGTTGGCCAGGATGGCTCAACTCAAGTTTTGGATTTGATTGAAGACCAGGAAGCAAAACCTCCGGATGCAGATATCATCAGCCTGATGGACCGCGAAAACGTAGAAAAACTCCTGGGATTAATGTCTCAGAGAGAAAGACAGATTTTAAAAATGCGCTTTGCCCTATTAGACGGAAAAATATATACCTTAGCGGAGGTGGCTAAGAAAATCGGCGTCTCAAGAGAAAGAATACGCCAGGTTGAAGAGAGGGCATTAAAAAAATTAAAGAAGCTTGTTCGAGTTCAAGAAAAAGAGGTGGAATGAAAAAACTTAATCTAAAAAGTTATATTCGCAGTATTCCTGATTTTCCTAAGCCAGGAATCTTATTTAGAGATATAACCCCTTTGTTGAATGATAAACGCGCATTAAGAGCGGCAATTAATCTTTTGAGTGCCAAATTTAAGGATAAGAAGGTTGATATGGTGGTTGCTGCTGAGGCGCGCGGATTTATCCTAGCTGGGGCCGTGGCACAAAAATTAAATGCTGGCTTTATTCCCGTGCGCAAAAAGGGAAAGCTTCCCTGGAGGACCTATTCTGCAACTTATGACTTGGAATATGGAGTAGACTCACTGGAAATACATCAAGATGCATTCAGGCCGGGAAGCAGGTTATTAATCTTAGATGACCTACTTGCCACCGGAGGAACAGTTAAGGCAATAATTGATTTAATAAAACAGCTGGGTGGTAAAATTGTGGGAATCTGCTTTTTAATTGAATTAACCGAATTAAACGGCCGCAAGAAACTTAAGGGGTATCCAGTATACTCATTGATTAGGGATTAGCAAACGACTATTTGAGATTGTTATAACTATTATCTCCGTAATTAGTTTTATGGAGATTTTTTGTTTGTGCCAGTTGGTATTGTGTGGTATATAGTAATTTTAAACAGGAGAAATAAAACTTGACCAAAAAGCAAACCACATTTACAGCTATCATTTTAATAATAATCTTGGGTTTTGCTGTCTATGGGAATTCACTCAATGGTAAATTTATCTGGGATGATGAGTATTTAGTAAGGGATAATGTATACATAAAAAACTGGTCTCATATACCCAAGATTTTTACCAAAGACATAGCAGCAGGTGCTGGAAGAAAATATAATTTTTACCGCCCCCTTCAGATGCTTACCTATACGATAGATTATTCTCTATGGAAATTAGATGTAAAAGGATATCACCTTACCAATATTTTGTTACATATCTTGGTAGCCTTAGGTATCTATTGGCTGATTAACATTCTTTATGATGATAGGCTACTTTCTTTACTTACAGGCATCTTCTTTCTAGTTCACCCCATTCATACCGAGGCCATCGCCTATATATCAGGCCGGGCAGATTCTCTGGCTGTATTATTCATGCTACTCTGTTTTGTCTTTTATGTAAAAAAACCCTCCTTAGGTGTCTATATCCTTATGTTATTAAGCTATATATTAGCCCTTTTATCCAGAGAGAACAGTTTAATCCTGCCTGCGTTACTGTTGCTTTACCACTATACCTTTAAAAAGAAGCTCAAGGTTAAGAAGTTTCTCTCTATATTGAGTATTGCCTCCATCTATATCTTGTTAAGATTTACAGCCTTAAAGTATCTGCTACCTGATATATTCTGGCTTACTAATGTATTTGAAAGAATACCAGGGTTCTTTGTCGCTATAACTAATTACATAAGACTCATATTGTTACCCTTTAATCTCCATATGGAATACGGAGATAAATTGTTATTGTTCCATCTTACTGATCCCCAGGCAATAGCAGGGATTATCATATTATTCTCTTTATTAATATATGCCTTTAGGAAAAGAAATAGCAATGTATTAGTTTTTTTCTCTATATCTTGGTTTTTTGTTGCACTCTTACCGGTTTCCAACCTTTACCCTGTCAATGCCTATATGGCTGAACACTGGCTGTATTTACCATCAATAGGATTCTTTCTCCTTTTAGCAAAAGGCTTAAGTTATATATATAGGACTAAAGAATTTCGAATTTTTACTATAGTATCTACAATAGGTCTATTAGCTTTTTATTCTTACTTGACAGTTAGACAGAATGCTTACTGGAGAGAACCCTTAGCTTTTTATGAAAGAATATTGAAATATACTCCGGATAGTTCAAGGGTATATAATAATCTCGGTCTTCTATACAATGCTATTAACAAAAAAGAAGATGCCATAGCTTCATATAAGAAGGCGATAGAGATAAATCCAGACTATGTAGGGGCGTATATTAATCTTGGTATCGTATACCATACTCTCAATAATAAAGAAGAGGCAATAGCCTTATATAGAAAAGCAATAGCAATCAACCCAGACCTCGCAGAGGCATATAATAATCTTGGTCTGGCATACGAGGCTAACAATAAGAAAGAAGCAATAGCCTCATATAAAAAAGCAATAGAAATCAACCCAGATTATGCCCCTGCATATAATAATCTTGGTATCGTATATTACACTCTCGATAAAAAAGAAGAAGCGATAGCACTATATAAGAAGGCAATAGAAATCAATCCAGATTTTGCAAAGGCATATAATAATCTATCTATAATCTATTTTTATAAGAAGCAATATAAATTAGCTATTGAATATTGTGATAGAGCAAAGGAGTTGGGTTTTACTAGCCCCACTCTTTTAGAGGCTCTTAAACCATATAGAGGACAGGGGCAGTTGAGGCAATAAAATGTTGACTGTTTTTAGCCAGAGTAGTATCATTTATATATAGACTACAATAAGAAGGTGTTAATTAAATGAAAAGAATCTTTGTTTGGCAATAATAATGAGTGTTTTATTTTTTGTTCCAAATTCTTCTCTTGGAGAAAAGGGAGAGGTTGGAAAACAGCTTCCTGTGTTTCGTGAAGGAAAGTAGTCTAGACGAAATGTTGTAAAAGTTAAGCCCCAATAGCTCAGTATGGATAGAGCACAGGTTTCCTAAACCTGGTGTCGGAGGTTCAAGTCCTCCTTGGGGCATTCAAATAAGGAGGTATAAAATGAGGCCGTTAGTATTTTTAATTTTGTTATTTATATCCTTAAGTTTTTCCGGCTGCATAAGCATACAAAGAGAGTCTCTTCAGGAGACACAAGACCTGGAACCTTCAGCGATACTAAGATTCAGTGACGTCCCTTATCCTACGAGTTTTAAAATAATGTCAGATAAATCCTTTATCTTAGAAAGTGGAGGTGTGCGCGCGGGCGTGTTAAGATACATAGGGAGAGCGGAAGTAGAAGATGTCGTCCTCTTTTACAAAATCCAGATGCCGATTCATAACTGGGCCTTGTTAAATATCTTAGAATACAAAGAGCGCATGCTGAATTTTGAGCGCGAGAATGAAAGTTGTGTAATTACGATTAAACCGAAAGGAAACAGATGGGTGGAGATTTCTGTATCCCTCGCGCCGAAATCTCCGATGCCTGTCTCAGAGAAGGAGATAAAAATCGAGGAGCACTCTGAGCCTAAGGCCAATAAAAAGTAGAAAAATTACTTGACAAATATAGTCAGATATGTTTATAATCTAAATAATTAGATATACCGCCAGAGATAGCTTTAATCTTGGGCAGGGAAGGAGGTGGATTTTAGAATCGCTTGAAGTTATTCAAAAATCTGGCAATATATATATTAAGGGAAATCGTCTAGGAAAGATAAGTGAACCTAGTTTTTTAATATAATAAGTTGATAATTTTATCACAATAAGGAGGTTGTGAAAATGAGTAAACGCCTGATATTGATATTGAGCTTGGCGTTGGGCATGAGCTTAATTGCCACTTTCGCTTACGCTGAGGTCCAAAATATCAAGGTTGGCGGCGATATCCTCTTCCGTGGCGTATCGCGGGAGGCATTTACATTAAGGGATGCAGCGTGGTATTCTGCTAACTCAAATTCAAGAGCCCAAAATGACTACCTGATGTCCACGGTTCGCGTAAGATTTGATGCGGATTTAACTGATAATGTCGCTGCGACTGTTCGATTGCTTAATGAAAGGGAATGGGGCTCAAGGGATACTACAGATAATTCTGAGATTGACTTGGATTTAGCCTACGTTACCTTAAAAGAGTTTCTTTACTCGCCCTTAACCTTAATGGTAGGCCGACAGGAATTAAGATTTGGTAATGCTTTGATTATTGGTGACCCGGATACAAATGTAACTGACATAGAAAATGATACCACAATAACTGCAAGGGATTTAAGCAGCCGCAAAGCATTTGATACAATCCGGGCAACCCTTGATTATAGCCCATGGATTTTGGATCTCATCTTTGCCAAAATAGACAGGAATACCATTTATCTTGCTGATGATATTACCCTTTATGGTATGAATGCCTGCTATGATTTTGGGGATCCAAATAATACTATAGGTGAAGTATATTATTTTGAGAAAAAGGATGATAGTCAAGCGCACAAAACTGATAGGGTGCGTACCCTAGGTGTTCATGCTCGGAGCGAACCAATCGAAAACCTTACCTTGAATGCTGAAGTTGCCCATCAATTCGGAACCTATACAGCCAGTACTGCTATCTATCCCAATGATACAACATACGGCGCAAGAACTGCCGGCCTTAGTGACAACCGTGATGCCTGGGCAGGGCAAGTAGGCGCAGATTATCTATTTGCTAATGTCCAGAATACGCCTGCAGTGGGTCTTTGGTACACCTATCTTTCTGGTGAAAAAGATGGTGCCGTATCCGGTGATACTTACAAGGGCTGGGATGCAATGTTTGAAGATCAGGCTGGTGGGACTATCTACAACGCTATGCTTGGTGCCTCTAACTGCCATCTGGTCAATGTTAAAGGTAGCCTTAGACCAACCGATGATGTTACTGCTGCTCTTACCTATACCCGCATCATCCTCGATAAGCCATATTTGAATGGTGCAACTAAAATCTTAACCGGTGTAGCTGGTTACCCAACTTATACTATGACAAACAGGTCTCACCTTGGTGATGAGGTTGATATGGTGCTTACCTATGATTATACCGAGGATGTGCAGTTAGGATTAAATGCAGGTTTATTTATTCCTGGTACTGCCTTCAATGATGCAAATGATCGTAATGCTACTCAAGTCATTGGTTCAATGAAGGTAATCTTCTAAGTTATCTGTTATGCCAAAATACCCCTGGGGGAGATAATCCCTCAGGGGTATTTTTTTAATGAGCACATAACTTATGGAGCATGGAGTGCGACATAAGTTATATCCTTACTTATGTTATATCTTGCCATAATTTACCATATGCACCAACCATATTATAAGAACCTGCTTACCGGCAAGGTGGATGTGCCGTGGGTACGTTTGCATGGAATCAAGGACTACCTGGATATGGTGTTAATCTTGAAGGACTATCCGCAAATCCGCCTTACTTTTAATCTTGCCCCTTGCCTGATTGAACAAATAGAAGATTATGCTCAGGGTACGGCCCAGGATAAATATCTTTTGCTTTCTTATAAACCCGCAGAGGAATTAACTGAAGAGGAAAGACAATTCGTCCTGGATAATTTTTTTCAGCTCTATCCAAAATATGGTATCGCTGTTCACCCGCGCTATTACCAACTCTATTTAAAAAAACAGACTGGGCAAGGATTTAACACACAGGAATTACGCGATTTGCAGGTTTGGTTTAATTTAGCCTGGTTTGATCCGTATTTCAGGCGTAATGTAATTGAGCTAAAAAATCTTGTCAAAAAAGGCAGGTTATTCAATGAAGAGGAAAAACGCACCTGCTTAGATAAACAATTGGAAATCCTAAATCAAATAGTCCCTGCTTATAAGGATTACCGGGCTTCGGGTCAAATTGAAATAATTACCAATCCTTATTATCACCCCATTTTACCGCTTCTTTATAATAGCAAAATAGCTAAGGAGGCGAACTCAAAGGCGGTACTGCCTAAGAAAATATACAACTTTCCTGAAGATACACAGACTCAAATCGAATCAGCAGTTAATTTCTACCGAGATAGATTCGGCAAGCAGCCGGATGGCATGTGGCCTTCGGAGGAAGCGGTATCAGAACATATCCTTGCACCCATTATCCAATCAGGGATAAACTGGATAATTACTGATGAGGCAATGCTTTTTAAATCGCTGGGGAAGAAAAGAAGAGTCACCTCTCGTTTATACCAGCCTTATCAACTAAAGAGGGGGGAGGGGGGTGTCAATATTGTTTTTCGCGACCGCAATCTTTCTGATTTAATTAGTTTTGTTTATCATCAATTGAACCCCAAGAAAGCAGTCGGCGACTTTATCAGCCATCTTAAAAATATAGACCGGCATTTCAAGCATAAAAACCCCCTGGTAGTGGTTGCCCTAGACGGTGAGAATGCTTGGGAATATTATAAAAATGACGGCTGGGATTTTCTAAGCCTGCTTTATCAGAAGCTCTCTGAATCTGATTTTTTAAAGACTACAACTGTTTCTGAATATCTTAGTAACTTCCCCGCCCAAAACAAGCTTGCTTATCTTAAGGCGGGTTCATGGGTAAATGGTAATTTTAATAAGTGGATTGGCTCCAGGCTAAAAAATAAGGCCTGGGAGTATTTGACTGCGGCCAGAGAAGAACTAAAGCAATCCCCGGTTGGCATAAATAACTTAGCCTGGAAACAAATCTTCATTGCCGAAGGCAGCGATTGGTTCTGGTGGTATGGAGATACCGATGATAAAACATTTGACGAACTTTTTAGAATGCACTTAAGTAATTTTTATCACCTTATCGATAAAACCGCTCCCGAAGAACTCAACAGTGCTATAACCTAAGGTATGGATTTTTAAATTTTTAAAGGTTTAATCTATTGACAGAAAAGAAGTTTTATGCTATATGAAAAGGGCAAAAGATATCTAAGGATACCTTGCTAAGGAGGCCGGATATGGCAGGTAAAAAAATTAAGAAGAGACCAAAGAAACGCCCGGTCAAAAAAAGGACTATTAAAACCAAAAAGAGGGCTGTTAAAAAAAGGATTATCCGAAAGCCAAAGCCAGTTGTTAAAAAACCTAAGGATAATATAGTGGGTGTAGTAACCCATTATTTTCCTCAAGTAAGGGCAGCGGCAATAAAATTAAAGGCTCCCTTAAGTTTAGGGGATAGTGTAAAAATTAAGGGCCATACCACTGATTTTACTCAAGTGGTTAGTTCACTTCAGATTGACTGCCAGCCAATAACCAAGGCTAAACGAGGCCAGGAAATAGGACTATTAGTCAATTCGAGGGTCAGACGGAAAGATACTGTCTATAAGATTTAATGACGGTATCGCAACGGAGGGTGAGGTGAGTAGCATGGCAAGAAGAACTTCTAAAAAGAGCAAGGTAAAAATCCTTTACCAGAATCCTGACGATATGCTTAAGGAAAAGGCGTATCATATCTGGGAGAGTAAGGGGAGACCATCCAATTCTGCTCTTGAAGACTGGTTAGAAGCAAAAAGGCAACTCAAAATAGCATAATAGAATCCCCTAATATAAATTAAGTTTCTATTATTAAGTAAACCGAAATGCCGAAGAGACGGAGTTTTATTTTTTTCTCTATTAATGAGTAAATACCCATAATAACTAGGGGGTTAAAACCCCTTCAATAAGACCGAAAGCGCGATTCAGGAGGAAAATTGATAAAACCGAGGGGTAGGCCAAAAAGGCACAGGATAATCCAGCAAAGCCCCAAAATCCTCAAATTCAGCCCCAGGGGCAAGCCGGGAAGGCCTGATGAA
Source organism: uncultured Planctomycetales bacterium (assembly GCA_964592485.1). Taxonomy (GTDB): domain Bacteria; phylum Omnitrophota; class Gorgyraeia; order Gygaellales; family JAHJCI01; genus CAZQEY01. The sequence goes on along the minus strand of CAZQEY010000002.1, from coordinate 27,278 downwards.
ATCGAGATTAAAACGGATGAATTTGAGGCAATCAGGCTAACCGACTGTCTTGGCTTAAAACAGTCAGAAGCAGCAAAGTCTATGCAGATTTCCCAGCAAACCTTTTCCAGAATCCTTAGAAAGGCCCACAGGACACTATCAGATGCTTTTATAAATGGAAAAATAATTAGGGTTCAATCCCAAGAATCAGCGCGCTAGCCAGTAAAAAAGAAGGCGGGCTGCATCGAAGAAACCCTTGTTAATTCAGAGAATTCCTGCCAGAATAAAAGAAATCTATCCCAAAAAGCCTTGAGAACGCCGGAATATACATACCTTTTGAGGTATATTGGATTATACCTCAACTTCCTATAATATATATTATGTTAACTTGAGCATATATGAGAATATATCTATAAGGCAAATAATTCCAATGGGTTAAGTAAATTTCCTTAATAACCTGTGTAAAAGCCACATCAACCTTACCTATCCTTACCTATGTTTAACTCCCCTTACCAACCTTAACATTTTATTGAAATCTTCAGGCCCAAGGACTACCAAATTTGCGTCAGCAAATTTGCTCCCGAGTATCCTGGTTTTAAACAGGCTGATTACGAGGGGTCCCTAACTTTTAGTGAAGGTGATTGCGCCAGGATATATGCTGCTTTACCATGGCGGGAATTGATATATTTCTACTTTTCACAGGGTCCTCCCTGCTTTCTTGCTTCTTAAATAAGGCAGGGATTTGTAAACAAGGGTTGCCTACAGGGATATCCCAAACGCCCTGATTTTTGGCTTATTTTGGCTTATTGTAGTGATTATTTTAAGGCACCTATGGAAAGATTCATACCCATCATTAATCTGTTGACTGTAGGCCTTCTGAGCCCCAAAATTGCCTATTTACAGGCCATCTAGCCAAAATATACAACTCTATTCAGGCCTGAATAAACCCGGTATTTTACAGAGCCTGATAAAGCACAAAAAACGGGTTTGAACCAGGGGTTTTAGGGGTCTATCCCTTAACTACATATCCCCCTTGGGGTTGAATAATATTAGATTATATGTTATACTTTTTTATGCCGATAAAGGCGAATTGCCTGAAAAGGTAAACCAAAACTACGGGCCTAAGTTCCTTCGGGAATAAGGCAGCCAGTTGCCAAAGCGAGAAGCGTAGGTAAAACAACAAGCCTTTATCGGCTTTTTATTTGCAGTGCAAAGGGGGTTATTGGGAAGGAATCTTGAATATGGAGTCTCTCAATTTTTTGAATATATCGATTACTGCCACTTCAAATTTATATTCTGGTTTTTGAAGCGTCCCGCTGATTTTTATCACACCCATTTTCCCTACCTGGCCGATTAAGGCAGAAAGAACATCCTTGAACTTAAATGTGCCTGCAGCAGGTGCTGTTTTTCCGATGGCAGACACATCGATAGAGGCATTGATAGAGTTATCAAAACCAATCCTTACAGGCCCAGCCAGGTTAACCAGGTTGCTTTTAAGTTGTAAATTATCTGTAAATATAGTCTCATCCTGAATTGAAAAATCGCAGTAGCCCTCACTAAAAACAATATTCACATAATCCCCGACAAAAAGCAGCTCACCTATACCCTTAAACAAGTCTAACTGCCAGAGCTTGCCTTTAGTAACCCTAATATTGCCTGTGCCCCTTAGCGTTGAGGCAAAGTCCTCGCCCAGGCCGTTGATTTTAATCTGAGCCTGAACAGTACCGGCGATATTGCGGTTTTTTGCAGGCGTGTCTAATTTAAGCTTCTCTATTTTTACCTCCCTTATATCTGCGCTTGCCCAATAGGGGATATTCTCGTCCCTTAAATTCATATTTGCGTTTGCCTGGATTTCACCGCCGTATAAAGATAAACGCATCAGCGGAATATCAGCCAAACCGTTCTCCTGATTGTAAACTAAACGAAATTCCTGGAAATTCAAGCCATAAGCGGATATTGAGGGACTGGAGAATTCAGCCTTTATCTTACAGGATTCGATATCTCTTATATTACCGTTTAGATTTAGCTTTGTATGCATTTTACCAACTGGCTTAATCTCCTCTATCTTCTTGGATGTTTTTAATACCTCCTGGATATCCGGAAGATTTATATCCAGCTCTGCGCCTATATCCGCGCGTAGATCAGATACATCCCCGGCATCTACATTACCCTGAGCTGAGAATTCAGAATTAAGGTACCTGCCGGATAATTGAGTTATATCAATCAGCTTATTCCTGATTGTAAATTTAGATTGTAAGTTGATATCCTCATTCTGGGATTTTAAGGCGATAAAAACGACATCGTCCTTAAGCTTAAGGTCCATCAAGACATCGATTAGACCCCCGGGCATATTCTGATAATATGCCGAGAATTCCTTTGGAGATAAATCTTTGATAGAAATCTTTGCCTGTAATTCTTTCTCGGGTATCTTATAATTGCCGGATGCCTTTATGCGCATCTCTGGAGTTGCCGGAATACTGGATTCAAGCTTAAACCTCACATTGGCAGGCAGGGATAGTGATACGGCTAAATTCAGATTATCCATACTTTTGTTAAACACAGACGGCAAAGCGCTATCCCGGAAGTCAATGCGCGCATTCCTTATGTTCAGCTTATGAATAAGAAAACCAAATCCTTTTTTCGAAGGCTTGCCTTCTTTACGTGGGAATAAATCAAAGAGGTTGAACGTATTATCTGACCTGCGTTCTAAAAATATAACCGGGGAATCCAGACTTAAGGAGGAAATAACAATTTGTTTTTTAAAAAGGGCTGGAATAAACAGCGCGCATGAGCCGCTCTTTAAATTTATGATGGTATCTGCACCGTCATAAATGGCCAGATTCTCAAATGCCAACCCCTTAAAAAGGCTAAATTGCAGCGATTGGAGAGTAACCTTTTTGTTGGTTACTTTTTCAATATTCTTGACGGCTAAGGCTTTGATTTTTACTGGCAGGAATACCTTGTTTAGATAAACTATTCCGGCATAAACAGCAATGCCCAGAACAAGAAAAATAATAAGAATAACAATAATCCTTTTCTTCTTAATACCTCTGCTCTGTCTTTCCATTGTAATTATTTTAAATTAGAATCTGATGGTTCTTCTCTCAATGCCTAATAAGGGCTTTATCCCTATTATACTAAAAAAAAGCGTATTGTTATCAATTTTTTCAACAGGCCTGACCTCTTTTAATTTATCCGGAATAAAAGTGCCTACCGCGATTCTTAATACAGATGAGATTAAAAACAGCGTAAGGATTTTATAGCCAAAAAGTGGCGGTAGCCATCGTAATAAAAATCCGCCAGCGAGTGCTCCACAGCAAAGAGCCAATCCGTTAAGCATGTTGAAATACGATATGCACCGGGTGCGCTTCTCCGGCGTGACTGCGTCATAGATAAAATTGGTCGTGCAGAGGTTGAATCCCGCCCACACAAATCCGGAGAATAACTGCGCAAGGATTAAAAATACAGGATGGCGATTAAATATCCACAATACCGGGATAATGCCGATTAATGGGGATGTAAATTTTATAATTTTTAGGTTTCCCACTTTGTCTGCATGCCTACCCCACCGACTGATCATCAGATAAATCGTCAGAGTCGCGGTTATGGTAATGAGGGTATAAAGCAAATAGTTAAAACGCAGGTCTCTCAACATCAATACGGCAAAAAATGGAGAAGCCAGGTTAACCGAGAAATTCATCGTCGAAACAAACAGGACATATTTGGCAAAATTACTTTCGCGTATGCGAGCCAGAAAATCAATCAGGTTGAAGTAACTTTCTTTTTTATATTCAAGCGGCGGCTCATGCATCTTTGTTAAATAATACCACGAGACCATTCTAAATATGAAAGCGAAGCCGAAGATTATTCCAAAACCGTAGAAGATGTTAACCTTTTTCATCATATGAAGAATAAATCCTGCTATGAAAGCCGACCCCACGGTTATAAAGCCCAAAGCTCTATTCCTCCACCCGAAATATTCCCCCCTTCTCTCCTTTGCTACCAGGTCTGACATCAAACTTCCCCATGCCGGAGTGGCAATTGCCCCGAAAGACGTAAACAAAACCACAAACGCTATAAAGACAACCGGGCTGATTCCGCCCCGCAAAGCCATAATCGTCATAGGCAATAACATAAAGGCGTGCAGCAATACAAATATATTGATTGTTTTTCTTCGCGACTTCAGTCTTTCGGGAATATCAGCGCTTTTAAGCTGTATTAAAGAGGCAAAGAGATTGGGAAGGGCATTAAGCACGCCTACCTGCCTTGCTGTGCCGCCTAATAATAGCAGGAACGGAGTAAGGTATTCATGGGTAAAGCCGCTCATTACGCTGGCAAAAATTCCATCGCGGAAAGAAAATTTTAGACTTTCGTTTACTTGATTGTTGTCGGGATTTTGGTTCATATAGAAAGGCTCTAAAGGAAGTTACCCCTAATATTTCCTTATTATCGTAATCAATTTTCCGATAATGCTGAATTCTTTAAATATGGGCGGGTAATTTTTATTGGCTGGCTCTAAAAAGATAGTTCCGTCTTTACGTTCTAATCTTTTTAAGGTTGCTTCATTATTATCCAACAGCGCTGCTACGATCTCACCTTTATAGGCAGTTGACTGCTTTCTGATAAGTGCGATATCCCCTTCTTTTATTCCTGCCTCAATCATACTGTCCCCTCTTACTCTTAAGGCAAAGATATCTGCTCCGGTTAACAGCTCATCAAGGTCAACATACCCCTCTATATCCTCATAAGCCAAATCCGGCCCCCCTGCCGTAATACTGGCAAGAATAGGAATTTTTCTTATGCCCCCCTTTAATAACTCTATTGAACGGGATAGGCCTTCCTTACGCTTCAAATACCCCTTATTCTCCAATGCCTTTAAATAATCCCTTACTGTGCCGGTAGATGAGAAACCCATATGATTAGCAATCTCCCTTATGGTTGGCGGCGTATTCTTATTGATTCTTTTCTTGATAAACTCAAAAACCTTCTTCTGTTTTGGGGTTAATTCAAGACTTTGCCTCATACCTAGAATATACCACACATTTGTGTGGCTGTCAAGCAAAAAATCTCGAGTCTTGAAAACGGCTGAATTTGGAATTCTCAAGCATTACCAGCAAAAACCTCTCTCCTATCAGGCAAATTATATGAAAGCACCGCAAGGCAAGACGTCTAAGGGCGAGCTGATGTTATTATTAGTAAAAAATCTCAAGTCTTGAAATCGGCACGCTTTGGAATTTTCAAGCATTACCAGCAAAAACCTCTCTCCTATCAGGCAAATTATATGAAAGCACC
>CAZQEY010000002.1:0-21907 GCA_964592485.1 uncultured Planctomycetales bacterium | reverse complement strand
GCAAGGCAAAACGTTTAAAGGCGAGATGATGTTATTCTTAGAGAAAATTAAGGGGACTGTTTCCTCTACTCTTCTTTTTCAAAATTAGAACCGTCCACTATTTTTGATACGTTGCTACCCTCGCACTTAGCACCCACTAAAATAGCGGATTCGTGGTTGGATTTAAGAAGAAACAAAAATACTTGGCTGTAAACCAGTTGGACGTGACCGAATTCGTACACTGCTTCGGTATAGCATAGTGGAAAGTAAAGCCATAATAACAATAACCCAAGTAATAATAAAAACAGTCACAATTGCGATTAAACAACCCGACGGTGCCTCGCTAGCTATTTCTCCCCTATTTATTTTTTGTGCTGTGTTATAGGCATCAAAAATGCCATAAATCCAAGGTATTACTAACCAAGTGGTCAGAAATATCAAAACACCTTTTCCTACCTGCCCATTGTATATTTGTCCTGCGCCACCAATAACAAAACTTAACAAAGCAGCAATTACAGGGTTCCTATCAGTAAGCTTGGTTTTCTTAACCACCATTTCAACACATTTTTTGCAATAATTTTTATTACCTATAACAACTTTGCATTCCTCACAAAAAGCAAGACCACATTCTACACAAGCCCCAACAGCCTCTCTTTCTAAATGAATACTACATTTCATAAATGCCTCCTTTCAAACAAAAAAGGCAACTCCCTCTACATCTAGAGAGTCGCCCTATAGTTTTGACCTATTCTTTTTTCATACTTACCGCCTTTTAGGGGTAAGTATTATATTATACCCTTTCCTCCCCTACTGTAAACCCTTTTCTTATCACTCTATAAGCACCAGTCCAAAATAGTTCCCCTTACAATTGACTGTATCTATTATATCTCCCGGCATCCGGTTTATTTCGAGAATGCTAAACGCCAAAGAACAAAAAGCTGGACTACCGGAATCACTAACAGTATGCCGTACAGAATTGATTTATTACAAGCCTTTGCAATATCTATCCAAACAATGAACGTGATAGCCAAGGCAATAAACTGTCCTATTACCGGTATACCTCCTAATAAAAATAGGAATATCCACCACCAGGGCCGCTTGGCAATATTGAACCATAAAATAGTATTTAAAATTGGAATCCATGCAAACCATCCCGGATATGATGCGCCTGTTTTCAGGGCAATAGTTTGTAAACAATAAGCAAAGAATATATAATAAAAAATTACTAATAATGCCACTATAGGCAAAATTATAGGGGGGAATTTATCTATTCTTTGTTTTAGTTCCCTATATCCAGATACATCTATATTTTCGGCTATTTTTTGAAAAACAAAATTATATTTATCGAAATCTTCCAATTTAGTTATACAATCAATGAAATAAACTCTGCCTTCCTCTACAAAGGAATAAAACCGATGTATTTGGCTTATCCCTGCGCCTATCGGAGCCGTTATCGTATATCTCATAAATTCCCTATTATTGAGCATAATGACAGTAGGATATTCTATTATACTGATGTTTGTAGATTCGCTGGCTTTATTAAGGTCTTGGCGTGTCAGTTGAACTAAATCCTCTGTGGATAGCCCCCTTATTGTTCTTGGAGCTAAATTGATAATAAGCATTATGATGGGGTCTAGATTATTAATATCTGTTCCTTGAGCTATGACACAAGCAATATTAGCCTTGGGTTTGCCTGGTGTTCGAGATACCTCTAGTATTGTTTTAAAAATTTCCGGATTTATATCTTTATCAAAGACCTGCCAGCCTTTTGGATACCATAGCCTCACGGCATAATACTTGTTATTATAATATTCTCCTTCTTTATAGAATTCTTCGTAAATATTATATTTTGTATCTATAATTTGATTTGTGCTTTTTATCTGGGTGGCAGTGGCAGGGGTTATATCTTTAGAGGGGTATTTTTCTTCATCGGAAACTGAAAAAAGGTTTTCGCCGTCAATACTCTCAATATCATCAAGAAAATAAGTTATGGGCATTCCATATTGTTCTACCCTTATATACTCACCTGTCCTCTCAAGGATTTTCTCTTCTATCTTTTCACCTGACTTAAGAATAATTGTTTCGGCACATACATAAGCCGGCAGGTAAAAAACCAATCCTAACAATAAAATAATTAATGTTTTCTTCATCTTGGTTTTACCCAGCAGCGATGGGCTGCCGGTATATGTGATTTTAACATATAAGAGGCCCTGTTAAATATTCCTACCTAAGCGATAGGCCTTCTTTAATAATCTTTCGCATTTCTTACTATCAAAATTTTCCATACCCGTAGCGGCAAGGGTCTTTATCTTGACCTTCATAAGGCTGAAGAATTTCTTCATCGGGCCAATACAACCCGGGATAACCCCAAGAATATGAGATAAAGGAAACGGCGCGCTGCAATTGGCAACTAGGATTACCCTGCTGGGTTTATCCTTAAAACGCTTGGGGCCCATCTTTGTCATGGTAAAAAACGGCACACTCCTGTCCACAAATACCTTGGCCAGGGAAGTGACATTGCAAAAATATACAGGAGAGGAAAAAACAACCACATCTGCTTTATCCATTTTATCCAATACCTGCGGATAGTCGTCATTTATAACACACTTATTGCCTTTCCAGCAGTGCATACAACCCCTGCAGGGCTTTATATCGAGGTCATACAAATAGATTTTTTCAATCTCTACTCCCCTGTCTTTTAAGCCCCTTAGCACTGCATCTACTATATTATCGCTTACCTGCCCTTTTCGAGGACCAGCTAAAATACCCAATGCCTTCATTTACCACCCCTATCCGGCGCGCCGCCTATCTAAATAACGCAAATAATCTTAAAAAATGTGATTGATTCCCGCTTATCACTTAGCCTTCCTCATCAGATACTCTTTGCCAAAATCAATCTCCAGCTCAACCCACATAAGCAAATGGTCTGACATCTGGTACGTGCGCCAATAAGTCCGGTAATAGGTCCGTTTAGCTCGCGCTGAGCGGGCCTTTCCCTTGCTTGTCTTACGATAAGCGCTGCCCATTTCGGGGATATAGGTCTTTTCGTCTGCATCGCGAAAAACGCTTTTATAAAAATCGAATACCCCGGCTTTCTTAAGTCCTAATTGTTTTTTATGAAGCATGAATGCAATTTGGTCATAATGCTTATTCCTTGCCGCATTTGAAGGCAGCTTTTGAAGCTGTTCGGGTAGATAAAAGCCGGCGTCAGTAAGGGCCTTAAATGTTACGTCAGAGGGTTTGAAAATATTAAAATCGCCAAGAAGAATTAGGTTATTTGACCAGGCCGAGGTCTGACGAGCCCGCTGAGCAAGAAAAGCCGCCAGGCCTTTAATCTCCTGTCTGCGTTTAGGGTCATTAGCTGCACTTGTGCCATAGATAATATGGACTGTGCAAAGCATAAACTTAAACCACCCTGCCTGAAATCCACATATAAACGGCGTGCGCGCAAGCTGCCGAGCTGGTTGTAATATCTTTCTGCCCTTTTTAACCGGCTCTAAAACAACCTCTCCTGCCATACCGCCAAATCTGACCTTGCGGCTGTCAAAGACGAATGCTATACGCTCGCGGTTACCAGCCCTTCCTTCTGTGACGTCTGTAACTATGTATTCCCAGTATCCGCCGAGAATACTTCTTAGCTTATCAAGTGCCTTTAGATTTTCTCTTACTTCCTGAATTGCGACGAGGTCAAAATGAGAAACAATCTCTGCGATATAATAAAGAGATTCCTGCGTCCGCTCACCATAAGCAGGCGAATCAAATTCGCGTATATTCCAGGTTGCCAGTAGGAGGGTATCGTTAATAGTGCGTTTAGGCAGCTCTTCTTCGAACTGTTTTCGCAAATTCAGCAAATATTCTGCTGTCCTTCTCTCGCTGGGTTTACTGTTATCGATACGATAATAAATAGGCATGATTTATTCCTCCCATTAATAACTTATGCGGCAAATCGTTCAGAATCTAATCTGTGTTTTACCTAATCTTAGCACAATCAATAACTTATGCAATAAATCTCTCGGAATTTAATATGCGGTATGTAATGTGTAATGGGAAGGGGGGGCTTAGCTTGCTGCGCTCTCCCCTGCCAGGTAGCCGGTGGAAAATGCCTGCTGTAGATTATACCCGCCGCTTGAGGCATAACCTTCAATAATCTCACCGGCAAAATATAAGCCGGGGACAATCCTCGACTCCATTGTCCTGGGGTTGATTTCCTTGGTAGAAACCCCTCCAGCAGTAATCATCGCTTCCTCTATAGACAGGAAACCGTTGACGGTCAAGGGCAAAGACTTCAGTAATTCTATTATCCTTCTTCTCTCTTGATGAGTAATCTGGTTGGTTCTTTTTTCCGGGCTTAAGCCGGATAGATTCATAAAAAGGGGAATAAGCCTGCGTGGTAGTAATCCGGGCATAATATTCTTTAGCTTGGTTTTTCCTTTGGCGCTGAATTCATTTAATAATCTGTTCTGCAGTTGCTCAAAGGTTAATCCTGGCTTGAGGTCGATTATCAGACTAACCTGTTTATATTGCCTCAGCAGGGTAATAATCCTGCCGCTTAAATCCAGGATTAGTGGACCGGAGACGCCGAAATGAGTAAACATCAGCTCTCCTACATCAGAAATAATCTTGCGCTTATTGCCGTACTGGAGGATGATGCGGATATTCTTTAAGGTAAGCCCCTGAAGCTCTCTTACCCAGGGTTCTTTTGTCTTTAACGGCACAAGCGCCGGGATTAAACCAGTAATTGTATGCCCCAACTTTTTAGCTATGCGAAACCCGTCACCTGTAGAGCCGGTTGCTTTATATGAGACGCCGCCTGTAGCTAAGATGACTTTTCCGGAATTAATGCTATTGCCTCCCTCCAGATTCAATTGGAAAAATTCCTGTTTTTTGCTTATGCCCAGTAAACGTGCATTATAAAGCAACTTAACCCTATTCTCAGAAAGGTATTTTTTAATCACTTCTATAACGGAGTAGGATTTATCTGTTACCGGAAAGACCCGGCCCTGCCTCTCTGTTTTAAGCTGCAGGCCCTTTGCCTGAAAAAAATCTACCAAATCCTGGTTAAAGAATTTTAAAAAGGCTGACCTTAAAAAAAGCCCTTGCTTGCCGAATTTCTCGATAAATATATCCAAGGGAGCGCTGTTAGTAAGATTGCACCTTCCCTTGCCGGTCAGTAGAAGTTTCTTACCGATACGGTCATTCTTCTCTAGCAAAACTACGTTTTTCTTAAGCTGGCTGGAGCGGATTGCAGACATACAACCAGCCGGACCTGCCCCAATCACAGCAACATCATAAATCTTCATCTCATTAACCGACTACCAACCCCAGCCGGCGCCAACTAAGACAGCGGATTCGCGGTTGGATTTAAGCAGGCGCAGGAATGCCTGGCCGTCACCTTTTAGAATTTTATGGGACAGCTGAACCTGTGCGCCTATTTGTCTGTTCAAATCATTCTTAAGCCTGAATGATACTGTGGCTCTATCTGTAAGCCTTGCCTCTGCGCCAAAGACTAATGTTTGGACTCGCCTATTATTGCACTCTACCTCAAATACCAATCCCATACTTTTCTTAATCTTCCAGCTGCCAAAAAGCGTAATTGTTCGCTCTATCGGATTTGGTTTATGTGACAAACCTATACCCACTGTATATTTTATGTACTTATCTTTGAATATGCCGAGACTCGTTTTAAAATTAAATACAGAGTTGGTATTCCTGTCTATTACATATGATATCCTTTTCTTATCCTTTATATCCCAGTACCCCTTAAAGATTAGGATATGAATCTTCTTTTGCTTTCTTACAAGCTGCGTTTTCTCATATTTATATATGAGCTGATAGTTTTTGCGTATCTGCCATATTCCGTCAAATGTCAAAATATCATATTCATTCTTACCCTTCCTGGCCTTAAAGGTGAGCCGGTTATTTTTATCCGCTTGCCAGGAACCTTGAAGCTTAAGCAGGTATATCGAGGTAGACCCTTGTTTTGTCCTGGTAGTAACGGCAAATACCAATGAATTCTTCTTTACGTCAATTATATTTCCTTGTAGGGCTAATTTATCCCCGAATGTCTGCCTTCCCCATTTATCAAGGGTAAATATTAGGTTATGGTCCTGGCTTAATGACCATTTACCTTTTAATTTAATCTGATGGGGGATTTTTAAATCTTTGGGGACAGGCGCTTTTATATGGTAGGTTAGATTATTGTCCTGGTCAGTCCTGAATCGTCCGTCCAGGACTTGCCTGAATCTGGTAAGCTTTGATTTTTCGCCGGCTTTCTTAATAACAAGTCTATTATGCGGGTCAACCTCATACCTTAGTTTTGCCATGCTCAATAAAAACAGCCTTATTGTTTGCTATTACTCTAACCAGCCCTTTTCCCTCCAGTAATTATACTCTTCCTTCCATTCCTCTTTTCTTAACTGGAGCACCTTCATAAAATACTCTTTGGCCGCTTCAATAATCTGCATCTGGTCAGCAAATACTTCTCTTTCCTTTATGTCCTGGAACATTTTCCTGCCCAGCTGATATGCCTCCTCTTTCTTCTCTCTTACTATATGCGCAGGAGAGGATATTCCTCCTGAATACTGTGCTCCGCAGACATTGGCATAATATCTGATATAATTCAATACCTCTTTATCCTGCCCACTTCCTGAAGTAACCACTGCCGCTACATATTTACCCAAAAGCCGCCGACAGTGAATAAAGTGAGTTGAGCGGTCAAACAGCGCCTTCATTGAAGCAGTAACCTGGTTTATATAGTTAGGCGAGGCTAAAATTATCCCATCTGCTTCCATCATTTTATTCAAAATTAAAGGAGCGCTATCGTTTACTGAACAGTACAAAATCTTCTTGTGGCATTCCTCGCAATGCTGGCAGAAACTTATATGATGGTCTGATAAATGAATAATCTCAGGACTAACCCCCTCATCCGAAAGGCCTTCTAAGGCACTTAGAGCCAAAACAAAAGTATTACTCTTTTCTTTGCGAGGGCTTGAAGATACAAGTAAAACCTTCATTATCTACTCCTTTGCTTGCCATGTCGGTATGAATGACTTTACCTGGGCTTCAGCCACAAGATTCTGCTGTTTGTCTATAACCTTAATCTCAGTGCTGAAGAACTTTCCCCTGAGGTGCCTGGGCCTGGATTCAGCAAAGAGCTCAGGAGAATTACTCGGCTTCTTGTAGCGGATGTTTACGTCTACGGTTAGATATGGTCCATTTGGATAAACAGTCCTTAGCCCCTGGACAGTGGCAGTATCAATAATGCTGGCAATTGCTCCGCCGTGGTAGTTGCCGTGCGGATTGGTTAACTCCTTCCTATAAGATATGCCGATTTTGCAAAACCCCTCCCTTTTTTCCACAATATGCATCTGCAATAGATTTTCGTACGGTGAGTTTATTGATTCCATGGAAAATTCCTTTATCTTCTTCTTGTTTTTGCCAATAACCTCAGTATTTCCAAATAGAGCCAAACAAGGGTGACTATTAACGCAAAGGCTCCAAACCATTCCATATATCTGGGGGCTCCGTATTCGGCTCCTTTTTCAATAAAATCAAAATCAAGAACTAAGTTGAGTGCTGCTATGACAACAACAAACAGGCTGAAGCCAATGCCTATTGGACCGCTTTCATGAACAAAGGGAATTGCCACTCCGAAGAAACCCATAACCATACTAACAATATAGATTAAAAAAATAGCTCCTGTGGCAGCAACAACGCCAAGCTTGAAGTTCTCCGTAACCTTAATTAACTTGGATTTATAAGCCAAGAGAAGGCAAAAAAGCGTGCCGAAGGTTAAGGCTACTGCCTGAATTACGATGCCGGGGTAGGTCTTTTCTAACATAGCTGAAATCGTTCCCAGAACTATCCCCTCCACAAAAGCATAAATGGGCGAGGTAACCGCAGCCCACTCTTTTTTGAAGATTGTGACAAAGGCGATGATAAGGCCAACGATAACTGCTGGAGACAAAAAAGGCAGGAAACGAGCGGCATTACCCCAAACCCAGGATGCGCTAAAAACAGTAATAAATAGCAGGAGAAATGTCTTATTTACTGTGCCCTCTATGCTCATTGCCCTCTCTGAACCAGAGACGCGGATGCTTGAAAAGGCACCAGCTTTTAATGCAGGGTTTCCTGAGCGCATCATCCCTACCTCCTTTTAATCAATAACAAATCTTTCCGCTTTAATATATATCGATAAGTTAAATGAAAATGGCGGTGATATTTCTGTATTATTGAAATTTTAAACTTATAACCGAATAATTAAAACCGTTCAAATAATCGTCAAAATCTTCTTCTGGTGCATGAGCGACTAGCTGTATAAAAAAATTATTTTTTCTAAAATAATATAATTTATGCCTAAAACTTCTTTTGTTATCCGGGCTTATATCATATATCGCAACGGCACCTTTTGTATTATCAACAGTTATATTATACGGAGCCTCCACTAATGTAAATTTACTTTTTTGTACGCTTTGAGTTTCCTGAATATGGCTCTCAAGCATTTCAAATGCATTCCATCTTTCTTCTTTTTCTCCTTCTCTGGCAGGTAAAATGGTAAGTCTTAAATAAACGGCTTTAATACCCCTTTTTCTTAATTCAGCCAGGATGCCCATAGGGCCATACATTGTTTCTAAGACATTATCTTTTTTAGCTATATACCAATCTTTAGCCGCCGTAATACTTATGCCAAATCTTTCATTTATATAGATATTTTCTTGAGCATAAACATTTGCACCAAACATAATCACTGCGAGGCTAAAAAATATTAGTAGATACAAAAATTTTTTCATCTTCCTCTTCGCTCATTAAAACTTAATATATAGCAACGCACTCGTATGTCTCAATGTTAAGCATATCCATACTCAGTGTAAATGAGTTAAATGAAACCTACTGAGATTTAAACAGTTATAACGGCTCAGGGTGTCCCCTAAGCCCCTTATTCTATGATTCGTTTCAGGTAATTAATCGGGATAGCAAAGTTTAAGTTCTGCGCAAAAAATAATGAAGCAACGGTAGCTATACCCACTACCTCGCCGTACTCATTAAGCACAGGGCCTCCGCTGCTGCCGGGTGAAATCGGAACGGTCATCTGGATTAACTTCATATTGCGGCTTGAGCGGATTGCGCTGATTATACCGCTGGATACCGATTGCTCAAAGCCCAGCGGATTACCCAGCGCCACAATGAACTGCCCGCTTTCCAGGTTGTCGGAATTCCCGATAAACAAAGGAGAAAGGTCTTCGGCATCTATCTTTAAAATCGCTATATCAACAACGGGCAAATTTTTAACCAGGTATACTTCATCAAAAATCCTGTCTCCTATCTTTATCTCAGCCTGATATGCCGATTCAACTACATGCGAATTTGTAACAATTATGCCGTCTTTTGATAGGATAAAGCCGCTGCCCAAGCCGATTTGCCTACCATAGCGGTCTCTTGTCTTTATGGATACAACACCCGATGAATAACGGGAATATATATCGGATATCGCAAGCTTGGTTTTTTTATAGTCTGCAATGCTAGTAAAATTAAACCCCTCCAGAATTTCCGGAGCAGAACTCTCTAGGAATGTCTTTCTTTTTTTACTGGTAATAGTCTCTATTACGTTATCAAAAGGAGACATATTTAAAATTGTGTGGTAGCGTTTTTGCTGCTGGACAGCGCTAAAAATAAAAATGGCCGAGAAGATTATCGTCAATACCGTCTTGGTTTTCTTTTTGAAACGAGAACCCGTCCATAATAGTATTAGGCCCAGCGGATAGAGGAATATAAGCAGGAAAAATACCAATCGCTTCTTAAAATACCATTTTGTCCTTTCTTTATCCTTCAGAGAATTCGACAAAAGAACCAGGCCAAGCCAGGCAATAAGGATTCCGGAAATCAGCTTCAGGTTCAATTTCAGTATCGCTGTTACAGTCATATTCTCCAAGAACATCCTCAGGATATAACTTATCCACACCAAGAACAAAATCCCCAATATAAAGGGATGCCCTCTTAAATTCTTATTAATCCAGCGCAAGGCCCTTTTTCGGTTAAGCTTCTTTATCTTCTTCCGAAACACCTTCAGCCGCCTAGTTAACTTATTTGTTTTTCTTCTCATGGGAATTGGGGTATGTAAAATGGGGG
The DNA here is from genome assembly GCA_964592485.1 of uncultured Planctomycetales bacterium. Lineage (GTDB taxonomy): Bacteria > Omnitrophota > Gorgyraeia > Gygaellales > JAHJCI01 > CAZQEY01. The sequence continues at coordinate 11,803 of CAZQEY010000002.1, read as the reverse complement.
CGTTCCCCTTATTCATTATTTATTTTATTCATTTTCTTTATTCTCTTCTATTTTACGCTTCTCTTCCTCTGCCTCACGGTCTTCTCTGTCTTTTATCTTGCGTCTTAATTCCTCTTCCCTGAAACCCCACTCTACTTTAGCCTTACGTTCCGTCTCTTCAGCTTCTGCCCGGCGTCTTCTTACCTCTCTTTGTTCAAGCATATTTTTTTCTGCCAGAACCTCTTTTCTTTCTTCTGCTTCGAGAGATTCTTTCTGTTTTTTTTCTTTTGACAAGCTGTTTGCTTTTGCTATTTTCATTCTCTGTGCCTGCCATATAATCAATCCTATGGCGAGCATGATAAATATAATAATAAAATTCATTATTCCTCCTTTTAAATAATAACCAAGTCAACCATCTTTACATTCGCAATAAGAAAACAAAAAAACGTGACGTTTCTATTTTTTCCGCCTTCTCTCTTGTATAGTTACGGCGGATCCTCCGAAGCCTGCCAAAGCTATGAATTCAAATTCAAGGGGCGTAGGAGGACAAAAATTAGAAGCGGCTACATGCTTTCTTCCATTATTTTACCCCAATAAAAAACCCTCTGCAAGCATTTACTCGCAGAGGCCCAATAGGGACACTTCTATCAAAACTCCATATATTGCAATGTCTTATTTAGAAACGGTCTTTAATTTATACAACCTGTTGATTTTCTATTTAACACCCAAAATGTTTCTAAATTCACTTTCCAAAATATTAAGGAGTTGTGGTATATTTTCTAATGCTTTATCCCAAACCTCTTTTACTTTTGGATTTACCATAAGATTGCCGTCCTTATCTTTCAATGCAACATTATGGTAACTGGAAGATAAGTACGCTGCCAATGTTGCAAACCTATCGAGATATCCACATACGTTAAGAGAGAAGTAGATCCGATTTTTTTTATAAAATTCGTAAAATTTAGTTGTTTCTTCAGACAATCTTCTCACTGTTTCCTCTTCACTTTCACTCAAAGTATCAATTCCTGGTTCTAGTTCCCATTCTTTACGATTTTTACGGAAAAGCTTTCGATCAATATCTTCTTTTATTTCACGACCTTGATATTCAAAATATAATCTCTGAATAAGACTTTGCATATCAAAAAGATGCGCGTACAAATCCGCAATTGTTGCTACTCTCTTTTCATGTAAGGACTCAAACTCAACAGACCGTCTTTGCGCTTCAACTTGAAGGGCAGCTCTTAATTGCTCTATTGCTATTTGATTCTGGGCTTTTAGATTACTTTTGTAGTTTTCTAAATCTTTAGCCAAATAGTACTGGATTAGTTTTCGTGAGAGCCATGCTATAGCAGCGATTACTATGCTGGTACCACCAAGTGTTTTTAATAAATATTGCCAATCCATATCATCCATTACCTCTCAATACATTGAAGACCAGTGACTGTTTCAAAGATTAGAGAGCACCACACTATGTAATCTTAAATGCTTTATCTTAAAAATAGTGTCCGTTTTTATTTTTTAAAAATTAGAGGTGTTTTCTCAAAAAGCAACCCCTTATCTTTAAAGAGCTACCTAAAAAGTTCTCCTAATTTATTATCTTTAGTTCATCGATAGCATACCCAACTACTTCTTCCCAACATTCTAACCCAAACTCTACTCCTTTTTGAACTCTTTCTAATTCCTCTACAGTCAGTTTCCTGCCTATTCTTTTTTGTGCTATGTATTGAACATCTTCTACAGGTATAGTAAAAATATTCTTCATTTATATTACTCCGTTAATTACTCTTATAATGCTTTATCCTATGCTTAATCCAATTCCAGTCTGGATTACCATGATTAAAAAATGATTTAAAGTTATCTTTAAACCACTCGTAATAATCATCTTCGGTATATTTACAGAAAATTTCAATAAGAGCCTCTTTAGAAATACCATTGGGTATTCTAATTTCTCTTTCTTTTAGCTCTTCCTCTAATAACTCTTTCACAACGCCTCTATCAAGCATTTTTCACCTCTTTTGCTTATTCTCCCATTCTCCTAATTCTCTATCTAAATCTAATTGTTTCTCTAAATAATGAAGGAAAGACATATCTACAAGAATATGCTTCGTGATATTGGCCAATTTATTCAATTCGTATTTTGCAATTTTCCATGTTGAATCCGCTACTCTTGAATCACCCATGCTAACTCTGAATTCCGAAAGGATAACATTTAAGTTGTTAATATAAGAATATCTTTTTGTTGACTTACATTGTGCCTTTATACCAAAATAACAATTCTCATATTCTATTCTAAAAATATATTTCTTACCTTCAATGAGTTCCATAAAAGATTTAATATATTTTAAATTTTTCCTCAAATTCTCGCAAATCGCGTTTTTTAGCAAGTAACTCTTCAAGAACTTTGGGTTCATAAAAATGAATGTTTTCCTTAAAAATCCTTTCTTCTTTTTGGACCAAATTTTCTACTCTATAATGGTCTTCTTTAGGAAGAATTAAAAGCGGTCTAGAATTCCATAACTGAAATGCAAGTCTTAATTTTGTTAATGCCTTCTCAATACCTCCAGAAAGCTCTATTTCATAAGCAAAGGTTGGCACTCCTTGCATTTCTCTTTTCCAAACCACATCTAACCGTCTATTTTCTAAAGGATACTCTAACTCGGTAAAATAATGCTGCAACCTCCCTGCTTCAGCAATGATATTCTGAATACGATTGTGTTCTTTTATTGCTGGCGTTATCTCAGCCATTTGTTCTCGAGTACCATAAATGGCTAAATTTTCACTAACTATTAAGGAGGTTACCAGGCTAGCTCCCTTTCCTAGTCCTATGCCCCATTTTTCTTGGATGCGGTTAAAAATATTATTGGCGTATTCAACAGAGAGTTCTTGAAAACCAATTCTCCACATAATATTCAAATCTGAAATTACAACAGGACTTAATTCTCCTGATTTACTATGCCAAAGATTTTTTGTTAATAAATGAACTACTTCTATCCTAAATCTTAATGGCCAGACAACCCTGCTTTGTTTCTTCTCGTCTTCCCAGACTAAATTTTGGCGGTCTACATATTTATCCTTTAGTTTTCCTAGGCCGATAATTCCGCTTACAGGAGAAACTACATAAAAAATTAGATAATCTCCTACATTCAATCGAGCAAACTCACCGAAATATCTATCTTTAAGCCCCCATATTGGCAATGGCTGCATTAACGCCGTTTCCCAATTATATTCACGACCAAGTACTAACCAAGTTTTGAATTTATCTGACTTCAATTCAATTATTTCATCGTAACCCATAAAATTCACCCCTTATTAAAAACTGTTGCCATAAACACAAAAACCTTCGCCTTTTCAAGCGAAGGTTTTACTTATTTTTCAGTGGAGGTTCCCCCTTCGAACACACCACTCTAAATTGTTAATATTTTTATACACCATAAGTGGCTTATTGTCAAGCAGTTTTACTTGTTTTTATTAGCTATATTTTATCCCTTTCCTATCAATACGTCAATATCCTCTTTTCTACTATAATAGACGACAAAGATAAGGAAATCTCACATATAAAATGAACCTGCCGCTTTTGAAGCGAATGTCGATTTTAGCCAAAGCAGCTTGAGCAACGAGGGAATCCGAACGCGGAAGCATTCGGATGGCGAGGATGTCTGAGCCCGTCCTGGCTGGTAAGCCGACGGGCGAGTTCCGCAGCCACCGAGTTGCGAAAGACCTTTGGCGTAAAAAAATCGACGTTGAGCGAAAAAAGCGGCGGGTTCATTTGACCTTGTAAACCTACTTCCTAGTCAAGGGACAGTCCCCTTAAAACTCCTGATTTAGCCTTCTCCCTTAGCACAGTCCCTTTCGATGTAGGGACAGTATCTGTAGCGTAGAGCGTTTAGGGTGCGGCAAATTTTTTCTTCCTATCCTTTGTGGTAAATATTATCTTATACCCCCAGCATCTCGCTGTGAAGGGTTTTCTATCTCATGTTTAGGGACGGTCCTATCTAAAAAATTAGAATGCTCCGGTGCCGGTGGGGGTTTGGGTGAACGTTTTATCAATTTAACGGCACCTCGTACGACCTTTCCAAGTATATTAAGTGTGCCGCCTACAATCTGGAAGGGAAGCCTTAAGACCGCGCAGCCATTTAGAAACATACACATTAATATAATAAAGATGACTATTAATTGTTTTTTATTCATTTCTCACTCACCTCGAACCCATCATTTTGGGTTATTTTCGAGGGAGATAGAATTTCTTGCTTGTCTGTAGAACCATCCAGAGGAAGGGTAACTTTACCTTTTATATAACCTCTCCCATCTGTCATTCTAACCAAGGCAGAAATACAGCCTGAGAGGAAGAATATTAAAATTGGCAGGAGTAGGGGTTTCATTATTCACCCTCTCTCCTTTCTTTTTTCCCTGCATTCTCTAATAATTCTATTATTTTTGATAGTTTTTTACTCACATCTCTAATGTGATGCCAAATCAATGGTAACGTCAAAATTGCACCAATGGCAAAGATGATGACAATAATCCAAAAAATTCCATGTCCAAATAAAGATTCCATTTCTCATCTCCTTTATATCTTTTTATTACGCCTTATATTAAAAGAGGTAGCTGCTCCCCAAAGGAAATCATCAGGAAATTTTAGTACTCTGCCGTGTTCTTCTATTATTTCTGCTTGGGGACGATTACTCTTAACCTCTTGGGTAATATCTCAATTTGGTAGTGGCTATCCTCTAAAATCTCGCCATCTACATGAGCTAATACTGGATTTGATGAGTGTACAGTAAGCCTGTTTGTTTTAATGATGGTTACATAAGGCAATCTTTTATGTGTTCCCTTAAGCGCTTCGGGAAGATGTATAAGAAGCTTTAGTCTGGCTACATCATCTATAATGCAGGCATCAATTAATCCATCATCAAGCTCTGCATCCGGAGTAAGCAAAAATCCCCCTCCGGAACTTCTGCCATTACCAATGGCAATAAGCAATACCTTTTTATCCAACATTGTATCGGCCAGGTTAATCCTTATTGAAGCAGCCTTATATTTAAACAGCATCCTTATGACTGCGTAGAGATAAATAAAGCTCGGCAGAAAAAAGCCTCTAATCCTTTGACTCTCATAGGCCACCCAGGCATCAAATCCTATCCCCAGGCAGTTAACAAAGTATCGATTATTTACCTTTCCTATATCAATCTCCCTGGCCACCCCATTGTAAATAGCTAGACACGCTTCCTCCAATTTAGAGGGTATATTAATTACTTTAGCAAAGTCATTACCCAGACCAAGTGGTATTACTCCTAACATAGAGCTCGATTCCGTCATACCGTTTACAACCTCATTTACCGTACCGTCCCCTCCTGCGGCGACGATTATCTGGTAGTTCTTTCTCGAAGCTTCCCGGGATAGACAGGTAGCTTCACCTAGACGTTGAGTAACATCCATATCAAGGTTTATCCTTCTATCCCTGAATATTTGTTTAATTACAGGAATTACCCTTTTAGCCTTTTCTCTGCCAGCAGCGGGATTAAGAATCAATTTTATCTTCAATTTCTAACTGCCTCCTTGTGGTAGAATTCTCTAGCAGGGATATACTTTTATTATCGTCATTTAGTGACCGGGGTGGTGATATTTGTAGTTGTGGTAATTATGAATTTACTTTATTCTATGTAACTTATTGTGGGATGTGCGGTACCGAAGGAAATGCTATTTCTCTTTTATCATAAATTTAGAATACACCATAGATGCCCCTATTAAGACTGCCCCCAAGAAGATAAAGGTAATAATCTTATAAATAGTATTTACAGCTGCCATATCTATAAAAATTAGTTTTAAGCAGGCTAAAGAGAAAACTGATAGCGCGCATATTCTATAGATTCTATATCTCAATAAGAATCCCATACCCAATATAGCAACGCCTTCCAATGCCCAAGACAGTGCCAGCCATCTATCTTTGATTTCTCTTCCGAACAAAAATGCCAGTAATATTGTGCCTAAAACCACTCCGGTTTTATAAACATCAACTTCCTCTCTTTTCAGGGCATTTGCTATTTCATTCTTTTTTATCAGCGATCCTATGAAATAAAAGGCAATTGCGGCAAAAGTAAATATCAATATATTGTGTTTAATATCAATTCCCAGGATTGAATAATACTTATAACTCCCATAATCAACAATAAAAAGCCTGAACGTTATCAATGCGCCCAATATAGCTGCTAATACCCTATAAACTATCTCTTTATAATAAATTCCTATGATAAACAGTATCAGCATTTCCAATAGCCAAAAAAAGCTCACGCTTAACCTGGGAAATTTAACCATCATAGCCATAGCCAGAATTGATGAAGCAATGCCGATGTTTGCTATAATCAATCTTGGATTCCGCAACCTTTTATAAAGATATGCGAAGAGAAAATATACACCTGTTAATGCAATCAGAAACCAGAATCTAACATCCCAGGCAATATCTAAATGTGGCCTTACCCTATATATAGCGCTTAGCCCCAGAAATATAAAAAAGCCACCATTTAACAATACCCCTGAAGCCGTATATTTAAGCTTATTTACATCATCCGCTTTTAGCAAAAATAGCGCAATAGTAAATAACAACCAGCTTATTAATAGTATGCCGAAACTCAAGTGAAATTGATATACCGGCAGGCTAAATGCCCTCGATACCAAAAAAGTGGTAAATATCTGGGGATACAGCCAATACATATATGTTACATAAGTGCCGCAGATACCTAAGAGTAAAAATATATACCAATTTAATTTATAAGAAAGATAGGCAATGCTTCCTACTAAAAACGCACAGTAGATGATTGTTGAATACTCTATACCTCCTAAGCCTGCAGTTATGAATGCAAGGAGAAATGTAATGGAGGTAACAATCCAAGAGCGGTACTTTAGATTATAAGTAATCGCTACGAAACTGGCTATTGCTAACAACCACAATTCAACCAGAGGGCTTTGAATAATCTTAGTTGCCTCAATATAATACATTGCATATGTGGTTAAATACAATAGACCCCATGCACCACCAAGAATTCCCCAAGAGATTCGGATATATTTCTCTCTTTTTTCTAAGAAATTGCCCCATGCAAAAAATGCAGCAGAAAGAATATATCCTATTAATATTTTTGTAAATGCATTCAAGTATTTAAATGTATATCCAATAAAGAAAGAAACGCCCAAAACGAACAATACTATACCAAGTCTATTAAGCCAGTATTTACCAAATATAAACTCAAAACCTTCTTTACCCTTTTCTTCTATTGTTTCTAAACCTTGGGAAGCTTCTTCATAATCATGAGAAACCACTTCTTTATAAGTAGATGGTGCTTTAGCTTCCTCTTTAGGTGTTGGAGATTCCTGCACCTGAATTTGTCCTCTTCCTAGAATCTTGTTTATATTTTCTTCTAAACTACTTATCCTGCTTTGCAACGAGGAGAAAGAACGTTTTATTAGACTCAACTCATTTTTCGCATCTTGAAGAGAATCTATGCTTTTCAAAGATTCTGCTTCTGCTTGTGCTTGAGATTTTTGGGCCGGCACTAATAATAGAATAACAAATCCTAAAGGCCCCAAAAGAAGAGGTAGAAAAATATAACCAGCATTTAACTTCTTCTTATTTATAATAACACAAGCAGCAATTATTGACGCAAGCCATATTAAGAAGAGCATTATCTACCTCCTTTTTTGTTTTAATTCCGGAGCAATTTTAGAACACTCCGATTTTACTCCTCAAAAATATCAAAATCAAGGTGAAATATGGAACCATACTTTGAATTTTATTATCGGCTTTTGGTGGGTGGGGCAGATACGTTGGCGGGGACAGTGCCTTCAATTTTTGGCTATGGTACTACCTCAATCACCCTAATCACGCCGAGATCATTATGCCACTCAGCCGTGTTTAAACGTGATGCATCAGGAACAGGTAGTTCTGGACGAAAGTTATCCTCAGTTCCGAAAGAAGTCTCTGCTCGCACTCTTACCGCATAAAAACCCGGTGTTAAGCCTAAGGCAGCAGGATTCAAATTTGCCACAAATTCACCATCATCATTTTTATTCACCACGGCAAACTGGTTCCAAGGAAGAAAGATATCACCGTTAACTGTTGCCATATCCGCAGCATGCCACAATTTTGTCATAAGAACCTCAAAATGCCCTCTCGTGACCTCATCCGTATTACTTACATCTCGTTCAAGGGAAAAGGTCATAAGCTCCCATGCACTCATCTCTTCTGCAACTAAAGGTCTCCTGGAGTTCTGACGAAACTGGGGTATGGTGTTATCAAAATCTTTAAGGTCACCACTGGTATCAGAATATTTAGTCAATTTTAAACGTGAATAGACAATACCGTTGTTCTGAAGAAAATCCTTGATGCGTTGGCGTTGTGCCGCCGTCAAGCTACCAATTGCCATAACAAGATCTTGAAATTCTTTTACGTCCTCTGGCCCTTCTCTCAAAGTATTCCAGAAAATATCTGTGAATAAGCGCGGGTTTCCCGCAACTACATGATTATTAATTTCAAACAACGCATTAGCTACACCGCCTTCTACGTCCTCACCGGAATTATTCGTACCGTTATTATCGTCAGCGCGCCAAAAAATATCACAATTTGCTGGTGCAAAAGTAAATGCCCATTGTACAAACTCAGCCCACCCCTCCAAAAACGCAGTATCAGGATTTGTCTCTTTTGTGTAAAAATGGCCTAGAAGTTCTCCAGTAATCCATGCATAGGCTGCATCAAGCACTTTAGGATTTTTTGACAACTCATACATAACCTGGTGCGAATACTCGTGAGCAATAGTGCCTCTATTCCATTGAGCATTGTTCTTATCATCAAGGGCAATCGTATTAGTCGTCGGCGGCGCCCAGGAACCAAAAGCAACTCCAATCTCAGCATCTAAATCATCAACCCCATTCCACGGTTCGGTAAGTCTAGTCACATACCACTGATGCACCTCTTTAATTGTCTTGATTATAAAACATGCGTCATTTGACCAATTGTTATTATCCTTATCATCTTCTGCAATAATATATTCTATAGGAGCATTAGGAAGCCCTATATGATTACCTTCAAAATTCTCAAAATAGCCGTTAGCGGGTTGGTTTTCTTTTGTTGACCATTCCACATCAGTTTCTGCTGGTCCGTATTGCACTTGTACATCGGGATTTTCGTGCTCCATATCTACTAAAAAATATAAGTCATCGCCATTCTCCCAAAGTTTATTACTACGGATGAGATCTCCGGTTGGCGTACTCATGGTAAACTCTTGTATTTCTGTACTACCAATGTTATTGTAATTCATCAAATGTATCTTAATTCCCTCCGGTAATGCCTCATTTGCCCTTGTATTTCTATTGTAGTATATAAATCTTACATAAATTCCTTCCTTTGAACTATCCAAATAAGTATTCAGAGTGCTGCCAATAACTTCAAAATTACGTCGTCCTCCAGTAACCGGAGTTATAACACGCTTGTTAGTTACATTTAAAGTAAAATCAAGATCATCGCAATCGACCATGCTAATTCGCATCCGATGACTCCCAGTAGGCAAATCAGCAGGAGGTACTGTGGATATATCAAAAGAATGTTCAGGAGCATTATAAGCAATAGGAGCAATGGCTCCTATCTTAGTTAAGGTGGCATTATCGATTACAAACCTTGCGTCTGCCTCGAATACTTTGACCCAACGTAACGACACCGGCACCCTTGCAGTTGCCCCTTCATGCCCTGCTTCTAACACCTCTGCAGCTTTAGCAGCAAGTCCTTCAGAGACCTCATCATGAATAACCCCTGAGCGGTAAATTCGACCATCTCCTCTTCTAAAACAAGGTATATCAACCTCCCGATTATTATTAATATTCTTTAAAACTACTTCTATCTCGTCATCGTCTTGGGGATCATCGAATTCAACCTCAATACGAAAACCGATTCTAACTGTAACAAAGTCGATCTGATTAAGGTTATTGTCAACAAACCTAATTTTTGGTTGGCCGGTTGTTAATGGTACAGTCATATGAAAAACAAAATTACGTGATGTTTTAAAGAATTTCGTCCGCAATGTTAGCTGAAACCGCCCCTGGATAAGATCAGCGCTTTCAGGTAAGATAAAAGTATGCTCAGCTGCCCCATCTGCAACCTCACGATAACCGCGAGGACCTCCTAAAACTATACCTTGCACTAAATTCATCGCTTCTAACTCTGCGTTAACTTTTAATGGCCCAACAATATCACCACGTCCGGTTATTTCTATTGTCTTATTAATGTGCATCTTAACATGTAATTGATTGCTGGTTTGAATTACTTCAGGAATAATCTCTAAGGCTAAATAGGCTCTATTCTCCGGAGAGGAAAGGCGACCGGAGCCTTTTGCTGGAGCTGTAGCAATAGTCCCATCACAAAACCCCGACCCAACCATAGCAACAAAAAATAGCAGCATGAACAAGAAAACAACTTTCCGTCTACTAATACACATTCTTCCGCCTTTCTTGATATGTCTATCTATATCCTCTTAATCACAAACTCCGGAAAATGCGATACGTCCATCAGAAGACCAGGTAGGATTACTACCGGTATTAGTTAAGAGGACTTTGTTAGTGCCATCGGTGTTTATTACATATATTTCGTTAGTATCGGGATATTTATACCGAGTGTAAGCAATGCGTGTTGCATCAGGCGACCACACAAAATTCTGATATGAATAGCCTTGTTCTCCGACAAGATGGATTAGGTTTGTACCGTCGGCGCTGAGTACATAAATTCCATTTGCATTAATTTCTGAAAATATTATCTGCTTACCATCTGGTGACCAGACGGGAAACTCACCATCATCGGCCATACTCAAAATCCCGCTTCCATCAGCATTCATCACTACGATTTCGCTCATCCCCAAATCGAGGTAACGGTGATATGCAATACGCTTACCGTCCGGTGACCAATTCGGAGCTGTTCCGTTATCATTACTCAAGATACGTTCATTTGTTCCGTCGGCATTCACCACAAAAATCCCTGACCTCTCTCCGCAAAATGCAATCTGTTTACTATCCGGCGACCAGGCCGGGTAAGCACCGTCATAACTTACACATACCGGGTTTGCCCCATCAGCATTTATTACGTATATTTCATAGGTTGTCGGATATTGGATTCGACTATAAGCAATGCGTTCGCCATCAGGCGACCAGACAGGATAACTGCCAGAGTCGAGAATTTTGACTCTTCCGCTACCATCTTTATTCATCACATAAATAGCTCCAGATGCTAAATAAAGAATGCGCTCACCGTCTGGTGACCAGCGCGGGTTAAGCTCTTTTCCGAAAGTAAGCTGCGATAAGCCCTGGCCATCGGCATTTATTATATATAGACCGCAGGTATCTTTCGCTTCCTCTGTCTGGGCATAAACTCCTAAACACCCAATTATCCCTACACCCAGCATAAGAAATAACACAGTAAAAGTACAACCAACTCTGATTAATCTCTTAACTAAGCGTCTTCTCATGATACCCCTCCTTTCTTTATCTTTGAATTTACTCTGTAGAATCTTATTTATACTCCTTTCTCAAACCAAAAAACAACCCCTGCGCTACAGAGAGTTTCCTTATAAATTTAGTCTATTCTTTCCTCATCTTACTATCCCACTGTGGTAATTATTATATTATACCCTCCTTGCTTATGCTGTAAAGGTCTTTTGGCGGCTACAAGGTTTGTTTTGAGCGGGGCGTGGATAAGATTTTAGGGCTTTGGGCGGAAGCGCATTTCTCGCTGGGTGTGAGGTGAACTCGCTCGGAGATGTGTTGACATATTGGAAGTAAAACGGGATCATGTTAA
>CAZQEY010000001.1:230024-240875 GCA_964592485.1 uncultured Planctomycetales bacterium | reverse complement strand
GCCAATATATCGGTTAAGAAAAAAAACCAGCAGGCGTTGGGAACAAAGATAGAACTGAAGAATATGAATTCCTTTCGCGGTGTGCGTGATGCCTTGGATTTCGAAATTAAGCGCCAGATAAAATTATTACAAGACGGCGAGAATATAATTCAGGAGACTCGGTTATGGAATGAGGAAAAACATATGACCTATTCAATGCGCACAAAAGAGGAAGCTCAGGATTACCGCTATTTTCCAGAACCAGACCTACCGCCCTTTATAATTAGTTCCCAATTACGAGAAGAAATCAGGCGTTTACTTCCTGAATTACCCCAGGCTCGAGAGGCACGCTTTATCCGGGATTACCAACTTTCTGAATACGATGCCCATCTTTTAACCTCGGAGAAGGAAATAGCCGATTTTTTTGAGAACTGTTTTAGATACTTTCCTGAAGCAAAGATTATTGCCAATTGGATTTGCGGTTCTCTGCTCTCTGAATTAAATAATCGCAATCTAAGTATTTCTGAATTAAACATCACGCCCCAGGATTTAACAAATTTGATTAAGTTAGTCCAGAAGGGTGAAATTTCCAATTTGGTTTCTAAGAGAATTTTAACGGAGATGATTGATACAGGACAGGCGGCGGATGTAATTATTCAAAAAAAGAATCTAATCCAGATTTCTGATACAGAAGTTTTGGATGGAATTATAAGCGGGGTAATCCGAGATAATCCTAAATCAGTAAAGGATTATCTTAATGGCAAAGAAAACGCAATTATGTTTTTAGTTGGACAAGTAATGCGTAAGTCAAAAAGCAAGGCAAATCCTAAGGTAGTATTGGGGATGTTGAAGAAGAGATTAAAATAGTAACTACGGAGGATAAATATGAGAAAGAGAATATTAAAATTTTTCATCTTAATCTTAATTGTTACCAGTGCTGTAGCGGTAGCCTCGATTGTCCTTTCGCAAGGCGAGCGGATAAGAGAGGATGAGTTATATAAAACAATAGATTTGTTCTCTGATGGCTTTGCAATTATCCAGAGTGATTATGTTGAGGAGGTCGAGCCCAAAAAACTTGTCTATGGAGCACTTAAGGGAATGCTTGCCTCTTTAGACCCTCATAGCCAATTTATGGATCCGGATACTTATAATGAATTAAAGGTAGATACTACTGGTGAATTCGGCGGCCTGGGAATTGAGATAACTATAAAGGATGGGCTATTAACCGTAGTTACTCCCATTGAGGATACGCCGGCTTGGCGAGTAGGGATAAAGGCCGGAGACCACATTGTGAAAATTGACGGAGAACTTACCCGCGACATTACCCTTATTGAGGCAGTCAAGAAGATGCGAGGTCAGCCAAATACCGAGATACACCTGACTGTTTTAAGGGAAGGGGAAGATAAGCTTCTGGACTTTGTGATTATCCGCCAAATTATCAAGATAAAGGATATTAAGGATGCCCGGATACTGGAAGACGGCATCGGTTATATCCGGCTTGTTGAATTTCGCCAAAATACCCCTCAAGATTTTAAAGTAGCCATAACGAAATTAAAAGAGCAAGGTATGCTCGCCTTAATCTTGGACCTACGTAATAATCCGGGCGGTCTTCTTGAGGCTGCTGTCAAGGTTACGGAGAATTTCTTGGAGAAGGGTAAACTCATTGTTTCCACTCGTGGTCGGCAGCATAATCAAAATATGGAGTTTTTCTCCTTAAATAAAAAAGCAGATTTGGATTTACCTTTAGCAGTCCTGGTTAACCAAGGTTCTGCCTCAGGTAGCGAGATTGTTGCGGCAGCCCTTAAGGATTATCAGCGAGCAATTATTGTAGGTACCGAGACCTTCGGTAAGGGTTCAGTCCAGACAGTAATTCCCTTAAGCGATGGTTCGGCGATTAGATTGACCACCAGTAAGTATTTTAGTCCAAAGGGCCAGGTTATTCATGGTCAAGGAGTTGTGCCGGATATTATCGTCCATGAGGGGAAGATTCAATTGCGCACGGAGGATGAATCAGTTAAGGATATCTTTGAAGAATTAGAGGAAAAAGAAATTGAAGATAACTTAAAGAAGCAAATTCCTGAAGAATATAAAACTGATAATCAATTGATGCGGGCAATGGATGTGTTAAAGGCAATCAAAATTTACCGCCGTAACGATTATCCCTCTGAGGATTCCTGATAAAAATGCTTGTGCTAGGGATTGAAACCTCCTGTGATGAAACTGCAATTTCCGTAGTAAGCAATGGCAGACATATTTACTCTAACATTATCTCTTCCAGTTTAAATTTCCATAAACGCTATAAAGGGGTGATACCCGAGATTGCCTCCCGGTTGCATCTGGAAACAATAAGTATTGTTTTAGCTGATGCGATAAGACAAGCCAAGATTAAATTAAGGGATATAGATTTGGTTGCGGTAACTACCCATCCAGGCCTGGCCGGCTCTTTACTCGTTGGCATTTGTTTTGCTCGGGCTTTGAGTTTTGCCCAAGGTATAGCCAGAATCGACATAAATCATCTTCATGCCCATCTTTATGCTAGTTTTTTCAATAAGCATAAACCTCGATTTCCTTTTGTAGGATTGGTGGTTTCAGGAGGGCATACGAGTCTATTTTATGTCAAGAGTTTTTCAAGAATTGAGCTTCTCGGCTCAACCCAGGACGATGCCTGCGGAGAGGCATATGATAAGGTAGCTACCGTTTTAGGCTTGGGCTATCCAGGCGGTCCGATTATTGAAAGATTGGCCAAAAGAGGCAGTCCAGGAAACATAAGATTCAAATGCAGCAATACTCAACACCCTTTAAATTTCAGTTTCAGCGGAATAAAGACGGCGGTTCTATATTATGTAAAAAATAATCGCGTTTCTCAAACATCGAGAATCAAGGCCCGTAAAAAAGGGGCATCGATTAGCAGGTATCCGGCAGCCAGCAGCGCCGATATTGCTGCATCGTTTCAAGAGGCGGTTATTGATGTTTTGATTAAAAAGTCTATCCTGGCCTGTAAATTAAAAAATACAAGACATCTGGTCATAGGAGGGGGTGTGGCAGCAAATAATCGGTTAAGAGAGAAATTCACTCAAGCCGCAAGGATTAATAATTTAGATATATATTTTTCTCCAAAGGAATTTTGCACTGATAACGCAGCAATGGTTGCTGGATTAGGGTATTGGTTATACAGGAGGTGATGAGAATGATTACTCTCTTTTCCGTTATTGGGCGTCTAATTTTAGCGGTCATTATAGGTGGCTTGATTGGCTTTGAACGCGAGGTGAAGGGGCGCAGTGCCGGATTACGCACACATATCTTGGTTTCCTTAGGCTCCTGTCTTATAATGTTGACATCTTTATATGTTTTTGATATATATAAATATAGTGCTACTTTAGATCCCGCCCGCATTGCTGCTGGCGTCGTTACCGGCATTGGATTTTTGGGCGCAGGAGCCATAATCCGCTCAGGAGAAGCAGTCAAGGGTTTGACCACAGCCGCAAGTCTCTGGCTTGTTGCCGGAATTGGGCTGGGGATAGGCTGCGGGTTTTATACGGCGAGTTTAATTACCGCTATTCTGGCGATATTTGTGCTTTTTTTCTTAAAGCAACTGGAAAAAACAATAGCGAAATGAAGACGTAATAGTAAGAGTAATCCAGGCTGTTTGTTCATTGAAGGGAGGTGAAAAAATGGCTTTACGAAAGAAAATAATAGAAGAGAAAATTCTTGATGTGGATGCTTCAATGCAGGGCAGCTTAAGTTTTAAAGATGCGGTAAATTTGCGCATCAACGGTAAGTTTGATGGAACCTTAGAGGTGAAGGGCACTTTGACCATCGGATCTACTGCCGCGGTGAGGGCAGACATAATCGGAGACAATATTATTATCGGAGGCAGGGTTAAGGGTAAGGTTATTGCTAAGGAAAAATTGACCTTGTTGCCGACGGCGATTATTGAAGGAGAAATATATCCGGCAAAATTAAATATTGCTGAAGGAGCCATTTTTGATGGCAAATGTTCTATGTTGAATGATCTTTTGACTGCTGAAGAATTGGCGCGTTATTTAGAGGTAGACCTGAATTCAATTATGGAATGGGCTAATTCTGGCAAGATTCCCAGTACCAGAGAGGGAGATGGCTGGAGGTTCGAACGTAAGAATATTGATGCCTGGGTAGCTTCCGGCAAGCTTAAATAGTTTTCACTAAAAATATCAATCGGTCATAAATCTAAAACGAGTATCCAGCATCCAGTATCGAGTATCCAATACAAATCATCTGCACTAATATGAAACAAAACAAGCTCTTAACCATAAGAGAGGTTGCTGAGGAGTTGGGTATTACGGAGCAAGAGGTTATTGATTTGGCCGAAGAAGGGAAAATTCCTGCTTATAAGGTTGGAGGGGTATATTTAAGATTTAAGCTTGAACACGTTCAAGAGGTAAAACAGGGAATTTCCAGACTGTTGAAAAATAAGGTTAAGGTTGGCTGGCTGCAGAGATTACAGGATTTTCTTTATTTTAATGATTTTTACATTCTAACATCATTGATTATTATATTAATGCTTATAATTATATTTAAGACCTAATGGGGAGGGTTTCTAAAGTTATCAGGGTAGAAAATTTTGCTCAGGTTGATATAGATAGATTCCGGCGTCGCGGTTTTCCTGAAGTTATTTATTGCCCAGGTAAAACAAAAGAACAAATTAAAAAAATTGCTGGAATTTTATTAAGAAAAAAGCAACCTTTATTATTTACCCGCCTCGATAAAAAGACCTTCTCTTATCTTAAAAAATTATATCCTCGATTAAAATATAATCCTCAAGGCAAGGTGGCTTATTTTAACCCGAACTTGCCTAAAAGAAAAGGCATAATCGGCGTAGTTTGTGCGGGGACCTCGGATATCCCGATAGCTGAGGAGGCAGTAACTACGTTAGAGGTGATGGGAAATCATGCGGTTAAATTATATGATGTAGGCGTAGCGGGGATTCACCGGATTTTAGAAAAAAAAGATTTTTTAAGAAAATGCCGGGTAATTATTGTTATCGCCGGCATGGAGGGGGCCTTAGCCAGTATTGTAAGCAGCCTGGTTGCCTGTCCTGTAATTGCTGTTCCTACCAGTATTGGCTACGGTGCTAATTTCTCGGGATTAGCACCTTTGTTAACCATGCTTAATAGTTGTTCTCCCGGAGTGGCGGTAGTAAATATTGATAACGGATTTGGCGCAGCTTATTTTGCCAGTTTGATAACAGGTGGGTTTAGATGAGATGGGTTAGAGGCGGCAAGAGGATTACGCTAAAAGAGTCCGTGAGGTTTCACGGTCATCTCGGTCCTTATCTTATACTGGGTATTCTAATGGGGGAATATGCCTTAAAGAATTTAAGAGCTAAAAAATATTCTGGACTGGAAGTAAAAATTAAAGGCGCAGATAAAAAACCCAAGTCTTGCATTGTTGACGGTTTGCAATTATCTACAGGAGCAACCTTGGGAAAAGGCAATATTTGTAAATTAAACGGCAAGGATATTCGGGTAATCTTTTATAATGTTAACAGCAGGAAAAATATTATGTTGAGCTTAAAACCCGAGCTTAAAATTAGATTAGCAAAACTAAAAAGTCATCAAGATTCAGAAATCTTAGCAAAAAAGTTATATAAAACCAAAGATTATGTTAAATTATTCAGAAAACTAACCACTAAATACTAACGACTAACGACTAAACAATGGCACTATCCGGATTAGACATATATAAACTCCTGCCCAAAACAAATTGCCGGGAATGTGGATTTGTGACCTGCCTGGCTTTTGCTATGCAGTTAGCCAAAAGACAAGTCTTGCCGGATAAATGCCCTTATTTATCTGAGGAGGCCAAGCGCGCTTTGGAAACAGCAAGCCGTCCGCCGATAAAACTGGTTACAATTGGCGAGGGGGATAATAAATTAGAGATTGGCAATGAAACAGTAATGTTCCGCCACGAAGAGAAATTCCATCATTCTTGCGGTCTGGGATTTATTATTGAGGATAATCTTAAGGATGAGGAGATTCTAAAGATTATCAATAAGATTAATGCATTGAGTTTTGAGCGAGTGGGAACTGTGCTTTGTCCCAATTTGATTGCAATAAGACAGAATAAGGACGCCGATAGATTTGTTCAGATAGTAAAGATGGCCAAGCAGCACACTAAATTAGGCCTGGTTCTGATGAGTAAGGACCTCCAGGCGCAGAAAGAGGCTTTAGAAATAACTTCTTCTCAGAAGCCATTAATCTATTGTTTAAATAAAGATAACTATCAGGATTTCGCTCAACTCGCTGCTCAGTTTAAGGTCCCCATTGTAGTTTATGACCAGGATTTAGCAGAATTATCCCAGCTTACCCAGAGATTGATTAATCAGGGGATAGAGGAACTGATTTTGGATATAGGCAAAAAAGATATTGCTGAAAAAATTTGGGATTTAACCCAGATTCGCCGTCTCAGCCTGTATCGGTCCGAGCGTAGTTTTGGATTCCCTCCCTTGGTAATTGTAGAGGATCGTGACGATCTTTTTCAAGAGGTTCTAATTGCCTCTACCTATATTGCTAAATATGCGGGTATAGTTTTAATCACGGGAAACGAGTCGAGTGAAGTTTTAGCGCTTCTTACCTTAAGGCAGAATATTTATACAGACCCACAAAAGCCTTTACAGGTCGAGTCTAAAATTTATCCTGTGGGAAATGTTAATGATAAATCTCCGGTTTTGGTAACCACCAATTTTTCCCTGACCTATTATACTGTTCTGGGAGAGGTGGAGGCAAGTAAAATCCCGTCCTATATTATAACTGCTGATACCGAGGGTATGTCGGTTTTAACTGCCTGGGCAGCAGAGAAGTTTACTCCCGAGACAATCGCTGCTTCTCTTGATAAACTCGGTATTAAGGATAAGGTTTCTCATCAGCGCTTGATTATTCCCGGTTATGTGGCAGTAATGAGCGGTGATTTGGAAGAAAAATCAGGCTGGGAGGTTGTGGTTGGACCAAAAGAGGCATCCGGAATTCCGCCGTTCTTGAAGAATCTATAAAAGAGGTTAGAGAGAAATTTATATGGAGAAATTCAAGGTAACATTTTATCCGGATAACAAGACTGTCCAGATAGGAAAGGGTAAGACGATTCTTGCCGCAGCTATCTCGGCCAATATTCATATTAATTCCAGTTGCGGTGGTGACGGCGTATGCGGCAGATGTAAGATAATTTTAAAGAAGGGCAGGGTTATTACTCAGCCTTCAGGCAGACTTAGTCCAGAGCAGAGAAGACAGGGTTATTATCTTGCCTGCCAGACCTTAGTTCAGGGCGATTTAGAGGTTTTGATTCCCCCGGAATCAAGATTGGATTTAGAAAAGTTAACCCAGGAAGAGATAGATTTAAGGCTAAAGGGTCTTTATTCTAAAGCCGAAGAGGTTGAGCCGGCAAAGCCAATTTTAAAAGAGGGAATTTTTACCCATTCCCCCCTGGCTACAAAATTATATTTGGAGTTACCACCGCCCAACCATGTTGACCGGGTAAGTGATTTGGAGAGATTGTATCGCCAGATTCGCCAAGTTCACGATATTCCCATAATGCAGGCCGGCCTGGTTAATATCCGTAAGTTAGGCAGTTTATTGCGCGATTCAGATTGGAAGGTTACGGTTACCTTAGGAAAGAGGAATGGCACAACAGAGATTGTGCTTGTCGAGCCGGGAGATACCTCAAGTAAGAATTATGGGTTTTGCTTTGATATCGGCACAACCACCATCTCTGCCCAGTTAGTCGACCTGAATACCAAAAGAATTCTTGGCACAAAGGCAACCTATAATAAGCAAGCAAGCTTTGGCAGCGATATTATCACCCGCATTGTCTGTGCCCGCGAAGAGGATTGCCTGGAGAAACTTCATCATGCGGTTATCGATTCAATGAATGAGATGATACAAGAATTGGTTAAAGAAAACAACATCGACCTCAATGATGTGAACTGTGTTTTATGTGCGGGCAATACCACAATGATACATCTCCTGTTGCGGGTTGACCCCACCTATATCAGGAGAGAGCCGTATGTGTCCACAGCGAATCTTGTTCCCACAATTCGCACCGCTGAAGCGGGAATAAAGATTAATCCCCGCGGCCTTTTATCCTGTCTCCCCGGGGTCTCCAGTTATTTTGGCGGAGATATCTGCGCGGGTATCTTATCCTGTGGGATGGATAAGCAGGAGCAGTTGAGTCTGTTAATCGACGTTGGCACAAACGGAGAGATTGCTTTGGGCAATCGGGAATTCCTGATTGGCACTGCTGCCTCTGCCGGGCCTGCATTTGAGGGAAGTGGGTTAAGTTGTGGGACAAGGGCAGCCAGAGGGGCTATACAAAAGGTAAAAATAACACCAAAAGACTTTGAGGTTAGCTTTAGTGTAATCGGCAACGGAAGAGCTCTGGGTATCTGCGGCTCAGGCTACATCGATATTGTATCCCAGATGCTCAAGGCGGGCTTAATTGATAAAGAGGGTAAAATAATCAGCCAGGTTGATTCTCCTCGCCTTCGCCAGGGTGATTTTGGCCGCGAATTTGTTATTGCCTTTAGTAAGGAATCAGAATCGGATTCTGATATTGTGATTACCGAGGCAGATATTGAAAATATAAAGCGCGCCAAGGCAGCGATATTCGCCGCTGCCTCAATTTTAGTAAAGCAGATGAACCTGGGGTTTGGTGACATTAAGAAGGTATTTATTGCCGGAGGATTCGGAACTTACATTGATATAGAGAATGCGATAAGCATAGGGTTACTTCCGGATATCGAGAGAGAGAGATTTGTTTTTGTAGGGAATAGCTCGCTCAGTGGCGCGCGGGAGGTTTTGCTTTCCTATGAGGCGATGGTCAAGATTAAGGAGATTGCCAGACAGGTGACTTATTTTGAATTATCCGTTGAATCCAGTTATATGAATGAATATATAGCAGCAATGTTTTTCCCTCATACAGACAGCTCAAGATTCCCCAGCGTGAGGATATAGGTATGGCAGAATTAGTTTATCAGAAGTGGTCAGGCAAGATTAATGAGGTATTGATTGGCCAAGAGCCAAAGGTTCTTAGAATTGGCGGAGAAGAGGGATTACCCTTTTTATTCAAGGAAGGTAAAATACCCAATCAACCGAAGATTGCCTTTGAGGTCTGGGATATCCCCCCTATAGATTGGCCGCAAGAATTAGCCGGTGCTTATAAAGGGGCATTAGAAAATAGCTTAGAATGGGCCAAGATGTGTGTGGAGCAGTATCAGGCAGAACTCATTCTTTTAAGACTGCAGGGCGCGCACCCTGATTACGGGGATAGATCTAAAGAGGTAGAAAGAAAACTCATTGCCCAGATTCTAAAAAATATAAAGGTGCCATTGATTATAATAGGTTGTGGAGATGATGCTAAGGATAATGATATCATGCCTTCCTGCTGCGAAGAAGCCCGCAGCCGACATTGTTTAGTAGGAGAGGCAACGCAGGATAATTACAGAACACTGACTGTCGCAGCGTTGGCTGATGAGCACAGCATCATTGCTCAGTCACCTATTGATATCAATATCGCCAAGCAACTGAATATTTTAATTTCCGATATGGGTATGTCGGCAGAAAGAATTGTTATCAATCCTACAGTTGGGGCGTTGGGCTACGGCTTGGAATATACTTATTCAATAATGGAGCGCGCGCGACTTGCTGCTTTAGCGGGCGATAAGATGCTAGCAATGCCGTTTATCTGTTTTGTTGGCCAGGAGAGTTGGCGAGCTAAGGAGGCTAAAGCAAAACAGGAGGAATTCCCGCAGTGGGGCCCGGAGAAAGAGCGAGGTGTAATCTGGGAGGCGAGTACTGCCGTAGCCTTGCTCCAGGCCGGCGCAGATATTCTGGTTATGCGCCATCCAGAGGCAGTAGATTGCGTAAGAAAATATATTAGCAGAGGCTATAAAAATGAGGATTGACAAATGAGGATTGATATTAAATCAAATACGCCGGTACTGGTTTTATCTCTGCGGGGAGAACTGACCCTTAATAACCGCGACACTGTTCGGGAAGAATTACTGTCATTTTTACAGGAAGACAAAAATGTTGTTATTGATGGAGCAGGTCTTAGTTATGTGGATAGTTCGGGACTTGGTTTATTTCTTGAGATTAACAATGAGTTAAAGCAAAAAGGGCTTAAGTCTCTGGTTTTTGTAAATCTTACATTTGTTGTCCGGAAGAGTTTAGAGGTTACTCGTTTGGCGCAGATTATGCCGATTTACAATTCTGAAGGTGAGGCAGTGGTTGGATTCACCCAATCTTGGAGCTGGCAAATTCCTTCCGACGTTGTTTATGTAAAATCAGCAGGTAACAAGGTGTTAGAGTCTTTATCTTCGCTTAATTTGGATAAGGTACTTATTGAAATTCGACTCTGTGTAGAAGAGGCAGTAATTAATGCTATAAAGCACGGTAATAAATTAAAAAGCCAAAAGCTCATCACCCTCGGCTATAAATTAGAGAATCGTCGGTTAGAGATTTCGGTTAGCGATGAGGGTGAGGGTTTTGATACGGCAACCAGAGGCAAGGGGCTATCATTAATCTCCAGTTTTATGGACGAGGTTAGATTTAATGAAAAGGGTAATACCATAGTGATGCTAAAGAACTTATGATGCCTGATTTTAAAGCGCAATTTAAAAAAATAAGAAAGCCTTTACTATTTATAGCACTGCTAATAATAGTCTGTTTGGGAAGTTATTTTCGTTGGTTGGAGCCATTTGAGTTGATTACCTTCGATTGGCGGCTGAAATTACGTGGCCGACAGTTAACCTCGCCTGAAATAGCGATAATCGAGATTGGCAAAGATACTATAGCTCAGTTTGGCCGTTGGCCGTTTGACCGAAGACTTCATGCGCAATTAATC
>CAZQEY010000001.1:209690-230014 GCA_964592485.1 uncultured Planctomycetales bacterium | reverse complement strand
TTGACATAATCTTTGACCAAGAGAGTTCTTCTGACGACGGACTGATTCTGGCGACGAAAAGGGCTGGGACTGTTTATTTCCCCCGCGGCAGGAATGTAAATTTAATTGAAGAGCTCAAACAAGCCAGCCGCGGCTACGGACATATCAATATCATGCCCGATATAGATGGAAAGCGGCGGTATATACGTCCTTTTATTAAGACTGAAAACCAATCTATCCCTCAGTTGAGTATTTTGATGGCTTCTGATTATTTGGGCAAGCGGCCGGAAGATTTATTGCTTCCCTTAGACGACCAGGAGCGGTTTATCATAAATTATGCCGGATCCTGGGAGGGGACCTTTAAACATTATTCCTACGCGGATATCCTAGTAAGTTATGAACAGGCAAAATCAGGAATAACTCCTCGTTTAAATTTGGCTGAACTAAAAAACAAGGTTTGTTTTATCGGGCTGACTGCTGTCGGCACTACCGATATTGCCCCTACTCCGCTGGAGACGGTTTATCCAATGCTCGGGGTTAATGTGAATATATTTAATTCAATAATAACCTCTAATTACCTTAAGAGGCTGAATCGGGGAATTAATTTATTAATTTTGATTTCGCTCTTGGGTTTGGGTATCCGATTGTATAGGCGCACCCATCACTCTTTTAGATGGATTCCCTGGCTAGCTGTCTTATCAATTAGTTTTTTCTTTGTTTCAACAGTGTTATTTCTCTGGCGGGGGTTATGGATTGACCTTATTTACCCAATAACAATATTATTGATTATTGTTTTTTCTTTAGCGCTTTTTTCTTATGTTAAGGAAAGGCAGAAGCATTTACTATTAGAGCACGACCTTGAGATTGCCGCCAGACTACAGCAGGGTTTTCTCTCAAGCACCTGCCTGCTTAGGCAGGGAGAAATCGAGGCCGTTGCCAGGCTTTCGCCCTGCCGATATATTGGTGGAGATTTCTATGACATTATTAAATTGGATAATGGATATTTGGCCGTCCTTATTGGTGACGTTACCGGCAAGGGAGTGTCGGCAAGTTTATATATGGCTTTATCCCTGAGTATATTGCGCACTTATATTAAATTATATCGCCAGCCAGCAAGGATATTGGAATTGGTAAATCGAGAACTAAAACAAAGATACCCGCCAGGCATATTTGCCACTGCCATATTGTTAATTTTGGATAGTGAAGGTAGGGGCTATTTTGCAAATGCCGGGCATATAACAATGAGTCTTAAGAGAGAGGATAAGATTATTCCTCTGGAAGATGCTACTAAGGGAGGCATTCCTTTAGGTATTATTGAGGATAGTGAATATAGCGACGCGGCAATAAATCTTATGCCCAAAGACACGGTGGTTCTATATACAGATGGGGTTTTAGAAGCAAAGAGGAAAGGGGGTGAGGAATTTGGCACGGCTCGGCTGATAGAATTGATTAAGAGGGATGATTTCCTGCCAGCTCCGGTTTTAGCCGAGCGAATTCTTCGGGCGGTATTAGATTTTTTGAAGCCTGCGCCATTATACGATGACCTTACTATAGTGGTGATAAAAAGGGGGTAAGAGATGAAAAGCGTTATTGGGTTATTTATTGGGTTTAGTGTATTTTTTCTAAGTAGCTATGCCCTTGCGCAAGAGAAGCCAGTAGAATTGACTGCTGTAGTTACCAAGATTCCTACAGCCAGAATTATGGATTGGGAAGGTGATACTCCGGAAGTCAATGGAGCGGCTGGTTGGCAGGGGCAGGCATTGAGTGTGGGTGATGAGGTTTGTTGTTTAGCCGGGGCAGGAAATTATGTTATTGTTGCTCTGAATAGGTCAGCCACTAATTTAGTCAGATTAGAGCAGGGAACCTGTTTAACCATTGATGAAGCTGCTGGTAAGTCTGTAGATGACGTATCTCAGGACAGCGGGGAAGCTTTATTTGACCTCGGTCTCCTTGAGGAGGGTTCGACCTTTGAGGTAGAGACACCTACGGCAACTGTAGGTGTAAGCGGTACCTTATTTCGTCTAACTGTTGGGGCAAATTCGACTAAGAGTGAAGTATTAGAACTCGGCACAGCTAACGCGTTAACTGTCGAAGATACAACTACGGTTTCCGGGCCAACCGATCCAGATTCTTCTGAAGCAGGAAACACATACTCTCTTAATGATAATGAGGAATTGACAATAATTGAGGATGATGCAAATATTGGACCTCATCCGTTGCCTGATGACCGAGCTTTGGATATTAGTCGATGCAAGCAAGATGTAGAAGAAAAAGTCGAAAATGTAAAGAGGAAACGGGGAGAATGGTGGTGGTTTAAAGGTAAAGGAAAAAGGTAGAAAAAGACGATAACCAGAGTTAAGTCCAGGTTATATAACTAACTACGGGTTCAAGGGATGGGGAAGAGAAGTGTAACCTTAGTTGAGATTATTGTTTCCATGAGTATCTTGGGCCTTGTTCTTTTAGGAATAGCCGGTATATTTATTGCTGGCAAAGGGTATTTAAAGAGGGCCCAGTATAAGCAGGAGGCATTGAATTTTGGCCGCGAGAAGTTAGAGGAGTTAGAGGCTTGTGATTTTGATGACGATGATTGCCTTAGTTCAGGCTCAGATACATTATCAAATGGTTGGCTGAGAACCTGGACGATAATTGATGTTGATGAGGATTTAGAGCCTATTGTTACCTCTGACCCCGACCGTAAGAAGATAACCGTAACTGTCGAATGGCAAGAGCCATAACTTTAATTGAACTTTTGGTGGCAGTGAGTTTATTATTTTTGGTTGTAGTCTCTGCGGGGGGATTATACGCAGCTGCCATAGGTTTCTTTACTACATTTAATACCCAGGCCGAGATGCAAAACCAAGCTAATATTGCTTTAGAGAATATGATAAAAGACATCTATCCAGCCGAAGATATAGAGTGGATAAACAGCTATACGATAGAGATTACGCCTACCACGGGCACACCTTTTAGATATTATCAGGAGGGTTCGTATATAAAGCGCGATACTGAGATTATCGCTCGAGGAGTGAGAGAATTGAATTTTTCTGGTTTAATTATTAATCCTGATACCCAGCGTAAAACCCTACAAATTGATTTGCTAATGGCAGGCAGAGGACAGCTAAAGGACCTTGAGTTTGTTACCAAGGTTACTCTA
The DNA here is from genome assembly GCA_964592485.1 of uncultured Planctomycetales bacterium. Classification (GTDB taxonomy): domain Bacteria; phylum Omnitrophota; class Gorgyraeia; order Gygaellales; family JAHJCI01; genus CAZQEY01. The sequence continues at coordinate 226,881 of CAZQEY010000001.1, read as the reverse complement.
AGAAAATATGAATAGATAAATCCCGCACCTTTGGACATTCACTGTACCCTATTAAAATTAAAGGGGCGGGGTTTTAAAAAAATAATAAAAATGAATTTTAACAAAGGTGCGGGATAAATGAAAAAGAGCCGCGCAGTAGCTTTAATTATGGTTTTAGGATTCTTGGTTATTACTTGCGCATCGATTCATGCAGTCTTAGTTTTGTTTAAAAGCCAAAATGCAATTACACGCTCTTTGATGCAACTGGACGAAGTTCGCTATGCTGAAGAAATCGGATTACGGCATGGGCTTTGGATTTGGAGATACAAGTATGATGATCCAGTGTATCTAAATAATGGGACACAGTATTATGAGACAACCTTAGACATTAATAGCTATAACGTAGAAAGCGTCAGGGTGCGAGTTGAGGATAAGAATTATGACCGCAAATTAGATGAAGATGAGATAGAAATAGAGGTCAATAAGGTTTCCTGGAGCTTATAAGTAGCTAAATGCCCGAAAAGACAATCAATGAATATACATTAGATACCCTTTTAGAGATAAGCCGGACAATTATCTCTACTCTTGATATCGAAAGGGTAGATGAGATTATTTTAAAAGAGGCAATGCGGCTCTTTCAGAAAGATTATGGTGCGCTTTTTATCTTGGATGAAAAGAGCGGTCATTTGGCTTTGGTTGCTGCCCGCGGATTTAGCGAGGATGACCTGGAAAATCTAAAAATTTTAGGGGCTTGGGAGGAGATAAATCGAATTGCACTTGACTCTCCCTGCTCCCTGGTGGTTAATGATATTACTAAAAATCCCGAATTAAATAAGAAGAATTTTCCATTTCATTCATTTATAGGTATGCGCTTAGAGGCGGATAAGAAAACGGTTGGCGTATTGACCTTGAGCAGCAAGGGCATCAGTTCTTCATTGGATTCACAGCAAAAGCGCATCCTGGAGATTTTAGCCAATTATGCGGCTATTGCCTTGGTTAATGCTAAATTATATAAAGAGACTGAGGATTTATTTATCAGCCTGATAAGTTCTCTAGTTGCGGCTATTGATGCCAAGGACCCTTATACGGCTGGACATTCTCAACGCGTCACCAAGATAGCCCTGAGCATTGCCGAGGAGATGAATTTACCTCGTGAGTGGATTAGAGGTCTTAGATTGTCCGCGCTCTTGCACGATATCGGTAAAATCGGCATAAGTGAATCAATTCTTGCTAAACCGACAGAGCTCACCCCTGAGGAACGCAAAACGATTAGGCGCCATCCCGAGATCGGGTTAAAGATTGTCGGCCCTATTCCTCATTCGGAAAGGTTTATCCGGGGGATTAATGACCACCACGAGTTTTATAATGGGAAGGGTTATCCGCAAGGATTAAAGGAGAAGGAGATTTCTTTGGAGGGAAGAATTATTGCAGTTGCTGATGTCTTCGATGCCGTTACCTCAGGACGTGCATACCAAAAAGGAATGAATCTGCCTGAGGCTTGTGAAGAGTTAAAGAAAAACGCCGGGACTCAATTTGACCCAAATGTGGTCGAGGCATTTTTACGAATTTACAAGAAAAAGCCTGAGATTTTTCTGGCAAACTCTACACCAGTACATTGATATGGGATAAATTACGGCACTAACTAAAGGGAGGGGTAGGGTAAATATGTTTATTATTGGTGAGTTAATTAATGGAATGTATAAAGAGGTTGGCAAGGCAATACAGCAGAGGGATAAATCTGTCATTCAACGCCTCGCTCAGGAACAGACCAACGCCGGCTGCGATGCCTTGGATTTAAATTGCGGACCTGCCTCGCGCAACCCTGTTTCGGATATGGCTTGGATGGTTGAGGCAGTTCAGGAGGTTACTGATAGGACATTGTGTTTGGATAGCACAAAGGTTAATGCGATTGAGCAGGGACTGAAGGTAGCTAAATTTAAAGTGATAATTAACTCAACCTCAGCGGATAAGGAAAAACTGGATGCGATTGTGCCTTTGGCCTTGAAATATAAAACCAGCCTTATTGGCCTGACTCTGGATAAAAAGGGCGTTCCTCAGGATAAAGACAGGCGTCTGGAATTAGCGGCCGTGATTGTTGCTGACTGTCAAGAAAAGGGATTTCCTGTTGAGAAGCTTTATATTGACCCCGTGGTATTGCCGGTAAATGTGGCTCAGGCTCAACTGGAAGCTATGTTACAGACATTGACAGAGTTAAAAATCATCTCCCAACCACCGCCCAAGACAGTGGTTGGTTTAAGTAATGTATCACAGGGGACAAAAGAGAGGAATCTGGTTAACCGCACATTTTTAATCATGGCCCAAGCCTTCGGGTTGGATGCCGCAATACTGGATCCCTTAGATAAGGAATTAATGGATTCCTTAATTACTGCCGAATTAATCTTAAATAAACAAATATACTGCGATTCCTTTCTCCAGGCATACAGGAAAAAATAAGGCAAAGCCAAAAGAATTACCATTCCTTGGTCCTCTGATGAATAAATCTATTATCGTCCCGGATAAGGTTTCTCTACGAGGTAATACCAGAGGAGTTGTTATACTTGCGATAATATTCGCGATAAATTTTATAATATTTAAATCTTCTTGTGCTTGGGCGCAAAGACAACCAATAAGTCTTAAGGGGGTGGAATTTTTAACCGGTTTTGGGCAAGCAGAATTGATTCAGAAAAAAGATTACCGCCTCGTGCCCTTTGTCATTGATTTGGATTTTAATATTAAACCGTTAGCAAATATGGCCGGTTTCAATTCCTCCAGTCTGGTTCAATTTCAAATTGAGCCGTTCCTTAGTTTAGCTACCCAACCGGAAAACGATATGGAAGCAGGAATATCCTTTTTGCTTAAGCTTGGTCTCCTGCCAGAGAACCGGAAGTTCCAGCCTTATGTAAAGGCTGGAACGGGTATGATATATATGTCCCTGCATACCTTGGACCAAAGTACGCAATTTAATTTTCTTACCCACTTGGGATTCGGTCTGCATTATTTTTTTAAAAAAGACACTGCTTTTACTTTAGAGTATCGCTTTCGTCATCTATCTAATGCAGGCATAGAACAGCCCAATAGCGGCATTGATAACCACTTCTGCCTCCTTGGCGTAGCCCGCCTTTTTTGATTATCGAAACAATATATAATGGATTTTTTTCTTGACAAATCATTTGTTTTATGTAAAATTTTTATAGTAAAATTTTATTAAATTGTTAGGTTCCTTAAATAATGGATGTTACCAGACATCTAATCAATACCGTAAAAAATTTACCTGATAAATCCGCAATAATTTTTGCTGACCAGTCGATTTCTTTCTCTCAGTTAAAAGACCTGACTTTCCGCTTGGCCAATGGATTAAAAGAATTGGGCTTAAAGAAGGGTACTAAAGCGGCAGTTTATTTGCCGAATATTCCTGAATATATCTTAAGCTATTTAGCTATTTATAGCCTGGGGGCGATAATTGTGCCATTGGATTTTATGCTTACGCAGGAGGAGTTGGGTAATATTATTAATCATTCTGAAGCCAAGATATTAATTGCCAAAGAAAAAAGGGATATCGATTTAAGGGGATTAAAACAAAATTCAGGCTTAGAGCAGATTATCCTGCTAGGAGAGAGTTCGGAATTTATAAACACCATTAGAAAGGAATCCTCCGTAGGGTCAGGGTCTTCTGATGGAGTAAATTTCCATAACCTAATAAAAGAAAATTCGCCAATAGAGCCAGAAGCCAGAATCTCTGATTCCGACCATTCTACTATTTTTTATACCTCCGGCTCAACCGGACATCCCAAAGGCGTTTTACTTAATTACAGGCATTTAGATGCTTCCCTGGAGGCAATGAAATATTTTATATCATTTTTATCTAATCAGGACGTAATCTTCTGCCCGCTTCCGCTTTCTCATGCCGGAGGCTGGGTTTATCTTTTGATATTGCTTTATTTTGGGACGACGATGATTCTGCAAGAAAGATTTTCGCCTTTAGAGTTCCTTAAAAATATAGAAAGATATAAGGTAAGCGTTTTTTGGCTGGTGCCATCGATGTATGTTGCTATGCTTAACCTGAAGGAATTTAAGAAGTTTAATTTAAGCAGCTTAAAATGTGCGGTAGTCTTTGGCGCTCCTTCTTCGTCCGTACTTCTGAGGAGGTTTCATCAGGCATGCCCGGATGCATATCTTTTAAATGGCTGGGGTATGACTGAGACCTCACCACCAAATATGGCATTACCTTTGGATTCTTCCAAGATTGAAAGCGTTGGTAAGTCTGTCCCGTGGATAGAGATAAAAATCTGTGATGAGCAGGACCGTCAGGTGCCCATAGGAGCGGTTGGTGAATTAGCTATTCACGGCTGGCCAATTATGGAGGGATATTATAAAGAGTCAGAGTTGACCAGGAAGGTTATGAGAGATGGTTGGTTCTATACCGGAGATTTAGCCCGCATGGATTCCGAGGGCTTTATCTACATTGCCGGTCGGAAAAAAGAGATGATTAAGGTAGCTGGAGAGAGAGTGCATGCGTCAGAAATTGAAGAGGCAATTCATCGTCACCCCAAGGTCAGTGAGGTTGCCGTGGTAGGGGTTGCTGATAAATTGCGAGGCGAAGTCCCTAAGGCATTTATCGTATTAAGGAAGAACGAGAAATTGACTGAGGATGAAATGCGTTCCTTCTGTCGAGAGCATTTAGCCCATTTTAAAATTCCTCACTATTTTGAATTTAGAGACTCTCTTCCTAAGACCCGTTCGGGAAAGATTGATAAGGCAAGTCTGGCAAGATGAAAAATTTTTCCTTTAAGTTCGCTCAAACAGTCGTACACTTCCGGTTCTTCTTTATCGCTTCGTTTATATTACTTTCCGTATTCTTTTTATTCTGTCTAAAAGATCTGAGGATTGAAACCAACTTAGGAGATTTTGTTCCTCAAAGGCACCCCTACATTTTGATTCAGAACAAACTTACCAAGGTTTTTGGAGGCTTAAATCAGGTCTCGATTGCCTTGGAGGTAAAAAGGGGAGATATCTTTAACAAGGAGTTTTTAGCAAAGGTTATCCGCATTACCAATGATTTATACCTTATGGATGGTATAAATGCCGGCAGAATTACCTCGCTTTCGGCAAGAAAGATAAAACACATTGAGGCAGATGCTGAGGGTTTTCGTGTATATAGGGTTTTAAGAGATATACCAGAAAACCAGGTTCAGATGGAGGAATTAAGAAGGAGAATAATAAATAATCCCAATGTGTATATTAGAATGGTGTCCGAAGATTTTAAATCCACACTTATCCAGGCAGATTTTGAATCAGGCACCTCATCGAGGTATATCTTTCGTAAACTTCAGGAGATTACCCAGAAAGAAAAGGATAAAAACACCAATATCTATCTTGCTGGAAGACCTATTTTGGAAGGATGGCTTGATTTTTATCTTCCCAAGATGCTTAAGATATTATTATTTACCATTATAGTTATAGCAATAATCCTTTATCTGACCTTTCGTTCCAAACGCGGCGTAATTCTGCCTTTGTTGGATTCATCCTTAGCTACCGTTTGGGCAATGGGGATAATAACGTTACTTAGGTTCCGCCTAGATCCAGGCACAATGCTGGTTCCTTTCTTGATTCTTGCCCTGGGCGTTAGCCATTCAGTGCACGCAATGAAGAGATATTATGAGGAGATGAAGAATAAAGCCTGCGATTCAAAGCAAGCGGTAATAAATTCAGTCAGCTCCTTATTTGCGCCTGGTTTAACCTCTATCGTCACTGATGGTCTGGCGTTTTTATCTTTATTGCTTATACCCATAGCGACGATAAGGAATATGGCAGCAGTGGCGGGTTTGGGAGTACTGTGTAATTTTCCTACCAGTTTTATATTTACGCCAGCAATCCTATCCTTCCAGAGGAAACCAAGGATTTTGGAGATTCGAAAAGAAGAAAGACACACAGTTGTTGATAAGTTTCTAAAGAGACTGGTTTATCTGGCTATAAATAGAAAAGCCAGGAGAGTAGTTATTTCTGGTTTTATTCTGATTGGGTTATTGGGAATAATGGGAGTTAAAAAAACAGTCATCGGAGATAATACCGAAGGCTCCAGCCACTTGTATCCTTCCAGCCCTTATAACAGAGCAGAAAGGTTTATTAATCAGAATTTTGGCGGCACAAATTCTTATTATATATTCGTAGAAGGCGAAGAACAGGATTCGATGATAGAAAGCAAAGCTCTTAACAACATAGATTCTCTGCAGAGATTCCTAAGAAAAGAGGTCAAAGAAGTAGGCTATACCATCTCTTTGGCAGATTACGTAAAGGCAATGAATATGGCGGTTTTTGAAGGCAAAAGAGAGTATCTGGCCATTCCCCCAAAAACAAAGACAGTTGCGGAATATGTATTTTTATATGATATTTCCAGTTTTCCTGGTGATTTTACACCCGTGGTAAGCAATGATTATTCTTTAGCCAATATCAAAGTAGATTTAAAAGACCATAAAGCAAATACGATAAATAAGGTTATTGATAAGACCGAAGAGTGGTTATCCAATTATAATCTTGGTAATCCCGGAGTGAAATTTCATTATGCTGGTGGTGATATCGGGGTTTTAGCGGCAATTAATGAGATTATAAAAAAGAGTCTATTATCTAACATTATTCTTATTACTGGACTAGTCCTGCTTTACGTAAGCATTGCCTTTGGCAGTATATCTGCGGCATTAATTTTACTCCTGCCTCTATCCTTAAGCATCTTAATTGTCTTTGCCATTTTAGGATTTAGTGGTATTAGTTTAACTATGGAATTTTTACCTTTAGCTTCTTTGTCGATGGGGTTAGGCGTAAATTACGGTCTTTACATACTCTTCAGGATGCGCCGGGAGGTAAAAGCGAGAGAGGGCAGAGAGGGCATTGCCAGCGTTCTTAAACTATCTTTGCTTACTTCTGGAAAAGCAGATTTTTTCAGCGGAATGATTGTTTCTTTGGGGGTTTTGGTGTGTATATTTTCCAATATTCGCCTACAAGCAGTATTTGGCACTACCCTAGGGATAGCTTTAATATTAAATATGGTGGGAACCTTAGTGCTGTTGCCTACCTTAGTCTCTATATTCAGGCCTGGGTTTATCTTTGGGAGGCCTTTTGAAAATAGCGTATAGCGTGTAGTAGAATAGAGAATATTTTTTCTCTAAACACTACTAACTAAAGGGAAGGAGGTAAACGAAATGAAGAAGTGGATGATTTTTCTGGTTTTTGCTTTTGTATTACTGGTTACAAGCAATCTCTATGCTGCAGAATTAGAGTATCACAAGGTCTACAAATCCCGGGAGGGGATGTCTGCTGAAGAGATAATGCAGATTGCTTACTTTGTGCAATATACGAAGTTCGCCCATGACATTGAATTAACTGGCTATGTTTATCTTATTGATAAGTCTGGATTTACTCGCGAGAGGACCTTTTTAAGACAGAGGATCCTCTTGGGTAGGCCTTCTGATGGTGTTGCTTACAAGGATCTGGTAATGTTTGCCGGTCCGACAGCGGTTAAAGGCCTGGCAACCCTTACCTGGTCATACATTGACCCAGGAAAGGTGCAAAATCAATGGCTTTGGTTACCCTCGTTAAAAAAGGTGCGTAAGATATCTGCTGCGCAAGGCGATGACTCATTTATGGGCAGTGAATTTACGGTTGAAGAGATAACTACGCGCAAGTTCGAAGATGAGACATATTCCCTGTTAGGAGAAGAGACCTTTGGTGGTTATCAAGCCGAGTTTAATAATAAGACGTATCATCAGGGAAGTAATTGTTTTGTTATTGAGGCAAGGCCAAAGAAGAGTCCATGGTATTATTCCAAAAGGGTTGTCTGGGTAGATAAAAATACAGGTGGCGAAATATACCAGGAGATTTATGACCCTAAGGGAAGACTCTATAAGAAGATATTTAAAGATTACGAATTTATGGATGTAGATGGTAAAGACTATGCCACGCAGATGCTTTTAGAGGTAAAAGACCTGCGCACCGAGGGTAGGACAGTTATTGAGATGAAAGATATAAAATATGACCAGGGATTATCCGAAGGTTTGTTTACAGAGAAATCCCTAATGAGATCCAGATGGTAAAAAGGGGGAGGTGAATAATGAAAAAGCTGCTTGTTTTATTTTTCCTGTTTTTTCTTACAACAACTGCCTATGCAGACGATTTTACCTTGGCAGGTTATTTAAAGAATGAATTTGCTCTTGGCCTGGATACCTTTAATGATATTCACAAAGTTAAGAATGTCTTAAGTCTTTCGGGAGAATACAGGATTAATGATGAATGGACATTCTTTGCTTCGACTAAATACTGGTATGATTTAGTCTATGATTGGTATGAGAAGTATGACCCAGCACAAAGACAGATGGGACATATTCAACGCAGCGAATGGTTAAGAGATTGTTATTTTGATTACATTACAGATATGTTGGATATACGTTTAGGGAAACAGCAGGTTGCTTGGGGGCAAGCCGATGGTATTACCATTTTAGACAGGGTTAATCCGCTTAATCTGTCTGAATTCTGGCTTCCGGATTTCACCGACGTACGCATCCCTCTGTGGATGGTTAACATCAAGTACGCTCCCAAAGTCAATTCGATACTCCAGCTTCTGGTTATTCCTGATTTCGAACAATCCACCTCGGCGCCGGCAGGTGCGCCTTTTGCGTTCAAATCGGTGAATGACTTTGATGCCTTTAAACAGGCGGTAGGGCCTAGCAATGTGAGCGTGATTAGTTATTATCCCGCTAAAAGATTTGATAATTCTACAATTGGTCTGCAGTGGCTGGATAGGATTGGGGAGTTAGAATATACCCTTAATTATCTCTACGGATATTACTATTCAGGAAGGACCTTTACTGAGGCGGGCCTTTGGAAGTACAGTCGGCGCTTTAAGCGTTGGCAACTGTATGGTGGTTCATTTAATCGCACATTTACCGGTTCAGGGTTGCTCCAGGGTATAACCTTAAGGGGTGATTTCGCTTACTATAATAATGAGCCTACATACATTGGTACGGAGTTTTCGAGAAAGAATACGGTTGGCTGGGATAATATATTCTGGCTAATCGGAGCGGATAAATATATAGCAACGAATTGGCAGGCGAGTGTTCAGTTCAGCCAGTATATCCTGCAGGACTCCAAGGAAGGACAGTACTATCCGCTTAACGCCTACACTTATGGTTTTGCCGACCAGGTTGAGAATATATTTACCGTAAAACTTATGACAGACTTTATGCGTGAGCGGTTAAAGACAGAAGTTCTCTGGAGCGCTACCGACGATAATCAGGGGAGGCTCTCGCCCAAGCTCACCTATGAGATGAGGGATGATCTCTGGTTAACCGCGGGTTTTCATTACTTCTACGGTAATGAAGGAGATACCAACGGGCAATTCCGCGATAAAAACCAGATTTACCTGCATTTAACCTACACATTTTAAATCTTAAGGGACACCCTTTGAGCCAATCGGGGGACACCCTTTAAGCTTTGATCAAACTCAAGCCTTGACTAAAGTATTGCTTTAAGCTGAGCTTTAGTTGAGACAAAAGTTTGATCAGGGCTGAATATAAGGGTGTCCCCTTTATTTTAATGGACATCCTTTTTTGTTTAAGTATAATTTTTTTTATTATTTTTTATTGACCCCGCACCTTTTTTGTATTAAAATACGTTGAATGTTTTAGAAAATAAAACTATGTTGAGTCCCACGTCTTTGATAACCTTTCATAATACCTTTGAATATTAAAAGGTGCGGGGTTGACCTGATATATTGTTTTGATATAATGTGATAAATATTAATGCAAGGCATCGGGGTTATTTCTAGAGATAAGTAGAATTCAGTTGAGAGAAGCCAAAAGGCAGAGTTGAGAGAAAAATTTCTTTCTCAATGAATCACTAACTTTAGTTGCGCTGTGGCGTAACAGCCAGGTAGTCGAGGAAGTAAATAAGCTTTATCAAGGCTAACCTAGGCTTGAGTTTAGCGTGAGGTAAGACTTCTGTTAAAGAGTAAGTTTGATAAAGCCCCTATGAGCAAGGGGTAAGGCTAACGACGGAAGGGAGGCTTAAATGGCAAAAGGTTATTGTGTAAAGTGCAAAGCTAATAAAGAGATGAAGGATGAGCAGCAAGTAACTTTAAAAAATGGCCGACAGGCAGTTAAAGGCAAATGTCCTGATTGCGGGACTTCTATGTTTAGAATCCTGGGAAAGGCCAAATAGGGAGGCCAAATGGGGACACAACTTAGCGAACGATAGTGAAGCTAAGTTGTATGTCCGAATTTGACCCCCACATCAATTGATAAAAAACAGAGGGTTTTACAACAATTGGTGTGGGGGTTTGATACACACACATAACTTACGTTAACTGTCGTTGCGTAAGTATGTGCTCATTGAAAATAGGAGGTAGCGAACAATAATAGAAGCAAAAGAATTAGCTATACACATTGCCCGCATTGCTAAGGATAAAAAGGCACAAAGGGTTATCATTTTAAATCTTCAGAAACTCGGCGCTTTTTGTGATTTTTTCGTGATTATGAGTGGAACCTCTACTCGACATATCGCGGGCGTTGCCGAGGCAATTGAGGATGGGTTATATAAAGATAAAATAAAAGCTCTCTTTGGCGGTTTGCCATCCCAGAATCCGGAATCAGGCTGGATTATTTTGGATTATGTAAATGTGGTTGTGCATATTTTTCAGAAACCGCAAAGAGAGTTTTATTCTTTAGAACATCTCTGGCAAGATGCCAAAAGAATAAGGATTCCCTCTCGCCATAATAAACCCCATTAGAAAGATATCTCTCAATAAGACGGGAGTTTCTAATGGGGTAAAAGAAATGAAAAGAGACAATCTTTGCGAACCCCTCCTTTCTCTAATAAAAGATTATCTAAAATCCCTAAAGCTAAATAATCAAATCTTATCGAGTGTATATTTAGAATTTCCCTCCCAAAAAGAATACGGCGACATCTCAATCAACTTACCCCTGAGATTAAGCAGGATATTAGAAAAACCCCCTAAGATGATAGCCGATTCAATAGTCAGCTATCTTAATAATAAAATAAAAGACACAATCATTAAAGAATATATAGCCTCTATTCAGATAGCCGGGGGAGGTTTTATTAATTTCTTTTTAACCGATAATTATTTCTACAAGGTATTAAAAGAGATTATCATTCGGGGTGATAATTTTGGCTGTAGCAATTTAGGCCACAAGCAAAAGGTTTTGGTAGAATTTGTCAGCGCTAATCCTACCGGAATCTTATCTGTTGCTCATGCCCGCCAGGCAGCAGTAGGAGATGCGCTCTCTAATATTTTGAGATTCTTAGGCTTTAGGCTAAAGCGCGAATACTACCTTAATGACGAAGGAAACCAGATCGATCTCTTGGGTAAATCTATCGAAGTCAGATTTAAGGAATTGCAGGGCCAGCGTCTTGAGTTTCCCCCAGGTGGATACGAGGGGGAATATATTCGGGAGATAGCCAGAGATATACTTGATAAAAAAGCAGGAGGCAGAAGACATCTGGGGATAGGCAAGACAGATTTTTTTTCTGATTATGGAGTCAGATATATTTTAAGGCTAATCAAACAAGAATTAAAAGATTTTGGGATAAAGTTTGATTCTTGGTATAGCCAGAGGGAGTTGAAGAAATCAGGCAAAATCAAAAAAGTCCTAACCTGGTTGAAGCGAAATGGTTTTATATATAAAAAGGATGATGCATTCTGGTTTAAATCTAGTGCCTTTGGCGATGATAAAGATAGAGTAGTGGTTAAGAGAGATGGTTCATATACATATCTTACTCCCGATATTGCTTATCATAAGGATAAATACCAACGCGGTTTTAATTGGTTAATCAATCTTTGGGGACCGGATCATCATGGTTATGTCGCTCGCTTGAAGGCAGCGGCGCAGGCTTTAGGAAAAGATTCAGATTCTTTAAGTATCGTCATTGTCCAACTGGTGACCGTATTTAGAGGTGGTAAACCCCTGCCAATGTCTACGCGCAAGGGCCAATACATTAGCCTAAGAGAGATTTTGGATGAGGTGGGTTCTGATGCCAGCCGCTTCTTTTTTTTAATGCGTCGCACATCAGCGCATCTCGATTTTGATTTAGAATTAGCCAAAAAACAGACCTTGGAGAATCCAGTTTATTATGTTCAATATGCTCACGCTCGAATTTGCAGTATTATGCGCAATACATCTCTTGAGCCGAAAGTTAAAAGCAGCGATTTGAGTCTTTTGAAAGAGCCCGAGGAACTGGCATTGATAAAGAGGCTCTGGCAGTTTCCCCGCATATTAGAAGTCTGTTATAAAAATCTTGACCCGTATTTTGTTACCGTCTATCTTCAAGAGGTTGCCGAGGGATTACATAAGTTTTACGACCGTCACCGTGTTTTGTGTGATGATAAAAAGAAAACCTGCGCCAGACTCGCTCTAATTTCAGCCGTACGCATAGTCGTACAGAGAGGCCTGCGGCTTCTGGGTATCTCTGCGCCGGAGTCAATGTAAGTGAAGACATAAGTTATGGAGCTCGAAGAGCGACATAACTTATATGTCTGAACTTACCCCTCACTCAGCCAGAATAAAAAAATGGCTATGGTTTTCTGAGTGAGGGGTTTAATTCGCGGACGGCCTTACGGCCTACGACTTACGTCATTTCATTCCGTAAGTCGCCCGCTCATTAAAGATGCAAAAGATTATAAAGATTGCCGAGGCGAATCAGCAATTACAGAATGACTTAAGCAAAGAATTGGGCATTCCTAAGATTTTAGCCCAAGTTTTGATTAATCGTGGGATAAAGTCTGCTCAGGATGCCGAAGAATTCTTAAGGCCAAGCCTCGATAATCTAATTTCTCCCTGGCAATTAAGAGATATGAAACAGGCAGTAGAGCGGATAGTAAAAGCAGTCAGGCGAAGAGAGAAAATTTTGATTTTTGGAGATTACGATGTAGACGGTATAACCTCGGTAGCCCTATTAAAGACGCATTTCGAAAGATTGGGAATTCCCACAATGCATTATATTCCCCATCGCATAAAAGAAGGGTATGGATTGAATCTGACTGCTGGCGAGATTGCCAAAAAGAAGGGGATTAAGTTGATGGTTACTGTCGACTGCGGTATAAATAGCTGTTCTGAGGTAGAGAAATTGCGTCATTGGGGTATCGACGTAATTATCACCGACCATCACGAACCGCAAAGCAAGATTCCGCGTGCAGTCGCGGTAATTAATCCTAAGCGTCATAACTGCCCGTACAGATATAAAGAGCTCTCCGGGGTCGGCGTAGCCTATAAATTTGCCCAGGCATTGACTGATAGCGAGCTCTGGGAGGATTTGGATTTGGTCGCTCTTGGTACAATTGCTGATAGTGTTGCCTTGACGGGAGAGAACCGTATCATAGTCAAAAAGGGCTTAGAGAGACTTTCTTGTTCTCCTCGTTTGGGGATACAGGCTCTTATGGATATCTCCGGAATTAAAAACAAGCAACCTCTGGGAGCTTTTGCAGTGGGTTACATCTTGGGTCCGCGTATCAACGCCAGCGGCCGAATAGATACGGCGGATAGTGCTTTAAGATTATTGCTTTGTCAGTCAGCTAGCGAGGCGCAAGATTTGGTTAAGATATTAGATTCTCACAATCGTAAACGGCAGAAGATACAGGAACAGGTTTTTAAAGAAGCCGCAAATCTTATTGATAAAGAGGTTAATTTTAAAGAGCATTGCGTGATTGTCGTGTCGGGTGATAATTGGCATCCCGGTGTCTTGGGTATAGTCGCCTCTCGCCTTATGGATAAATTTTATCGCCCAACGATTTTGATTTCTGAAACTGCGCATGCATATTGTCGTGGTTCAGCACGCTCAATAAAAAATTTCTCAATCTTTGATGCCTTGGTTCATTGCGGAAAACATCTTGAAAATTTCGGAGGACATAAGTATGCAGCCGGTTTAGTTATCGCTAAAAATAATATTCAGAATTTCCGACGCGATATAAATCGCTTTGCCTGTCAGGTTCTCGTTAAAGAATTTCTTCTGCCTTCAATTGAGGTGGATATGGAAATAAATCTAACCGATTTAAATGAAGATTTAATTTATCAGTTGAGGAACTTAGAGCCGTTTGGTTCGGCTAATCCCGAACCAATTTTCTATACCCGTAATCTCACCCTCCGCGGTGAGCCCGTAGTTTTAGGCAGGGATACTTTAAAATTTTGGGTTACTGACTCTAAGCTCACTTATCCGGTAATCGGTTTTGGTCTGGCTGCATTAAAGCAAAATTTATTAGAAGCAGATTCATTGGATTTGGTTTTTCATCCTGAGATTGACGACTGGCAGGACACTCGGGGATTAATTCTGGAGGCAAAAGAGATAATCTGTACCTCCCGCCTTTCTACTATGAGGTGACGTTTCATAGCAAAAAGGTGAGGGCTTAGATAATTTTTTGTACCTTACCGGCTTTCAGGCATTTGGTACAGATGTAGATAGTTTTTGGACGGCCCAAAATTTCGGCTTTTATTTTATGTAGATTGGGTAGGAACCGCCGCCTGACTACGCGCGTTGTCTTTTTTCCTGTTCCGCCCTTTTTTTTGGCCAGACCCCGGCGGCTTAAACTGTGACCATACATTGGACCTTTGTTACATATTGCGCATCTTTTAAGCATATTAATTACTCAATTTAAGGGTTAATTAATGTCAAATGACAAAGCACAAAATTCAAAAAGATAGGAGATATTATATAAGTAAAAAGATAGGGGGTCAATAAAATAATTTGTTTTTTTAAAAAAATATGTTATACTATTCACTCTATGAATAAGACATATATTCCCAAAAAGGAAGAGATTAAAAGGATTTGGTATTTAGTCGATGCTAAGGATAAGACCTTAGGCAGATTGGCTGCGCGTGTGGCCGGAGTACTTAGAGGCAAACATAAGCCAGATTTTAGCCCCCATCTGAATATGGGTGATGGGGTAATTGTGGTCAATGCTTCTAAAATTAAGGTCACCGGGAATAAATTAAAGCAAAAGATTTATAGGCGTTATTCGGGTTACCCCGGAGGTCAAAAAGCGATACCCTTGTCAAATTTATTGAAAAAAAAACCCGAGATTGTATTCAAGTTAGCAGTCAAGCGTATGCTACCTAAGGGCCCCTTGGGGAGGAGAATTTTTAGGAAATTGAGAGTCTATTCTAACGAACAGCATCCTCATAGCAGTCAGAGTCCTAAGATTATTAAACTATAATAATGGAAAAAATAACTAGAACGCAAGATACAGCCAAATATAGAGCAACCGGTAGGCGCAAGGAAGCAGTTGCGACTGTCTGGCTTACGTTGGGTGAAGGCTTAATCTCTGTCAATAAGCGCAGAATTGAGGACTATTTCCTGCGCGAAACAGACAGGATTATTGTCAAGCAACCCTTAGTTGCTACCAACTGCCTCAATAAATATAACATAGTTGCCAATATTAAGGGCGGAGGATATAGCGGGCAAGCGGGGGCTTTGCGTTTAGCTATTGCGCGCGCCTTAAGTTTAATCAATGCGGATATAAAAAAAATATTGAGAAAAAATATGTTTCTTACCCGGGACCCACGAATGAAAGAGCGCAAGAAGTACGGACAGAAAGGAGCACGCAAGCGATTTCAATGGACTAAGAGATAGCAATATATCGACGAAAAAAATATTGACCCCGTTAGGGATTATGATATGATAAGATATCTCTGAGGGGTTTTTATTTTTAAGGAGCAAAAATGATAAATGTAGGAATAATTGGAGCAACAGGATATACGGGTAAAGAGTTAATCAGCATACTCTTAAGTCATCCCCAAGTGCGTATTACGTATCTTGCTGCCAAGATAGATAAACCCATTTCCATTGCTAAAATCTTCCCTGAATTTAAAAATAGAATTGAATTGACCTGCGAGCCTCCTAATATTGATTCAGCAATATCTATTTGCGATATCATATTCTTGGCACTGCCGCATACAATATCAATGGATATCGCTCCGCGGCTGCTTAAGGCAAATAAAAGGGTAATTGACTTAAGTGCAGATTACAGGCTTTCGAATATAAAAATTTATGAGAAATTTTATAAGAAAAAACATAGTGACGTACGGAATCTAAAAAGTGCTGTATATGGTTTACCGGAGATCTACCGTGCCAGGATTAAGAAAGCAAGTCTGGTGGCTAATCCTGGTTGCTATCCTACAGCTGCCATTTTGAGTTTAGCGCCTTTAATTGCCTGTGAGAGTATCGAGACCGATAAGACAATAATTATTGATGCTAAAACAGGAGTGACCGGCGCAGGCAGACGAGCAGCACTGGAGTATAGCTTCTGCGAGGTCAATGAAGATGCTTATGCCTACAAAATAAATACTCATCAGCACATACCAGAGATTAATCAGGAGTTGTCTAAATTAACCAGGGCAACAGTGAAGATTATATTTGTGCCGCATCTTATCTCCGTTGAGCGGGGAATATTAGAGACAATATATGTTAGATATAATGAGAAATTTCCCGCCAAAGCTGGGTCCCAGCAAGGACAGGATAGGATTAAAGGTGAAAAATTAATTGACTTGTATAAAAAGTTTTATAAGAAAGAGCCGTTCATAAGGGTCAAGCAAGAGGGTGAATGCGTGCGATTAAAAGACGTAATCAATACTAATTTTTGTGATATTGCAATAAAGACTTTTCCGGAGCAGAATTTAATAATCATAATTACGGCAATTGATAATCTTGGTAAAGGCGCTGCCAGTCAGGCAGTCCAGAATATGAATATTATGTACGGCTTTCCCGAGCAGTCAGCCTTAATTTAATATGACAGCAAAACTTCCTTTGGGATATAAGGCAAACGGATTAGCCTGTGGGATTAAGCGGTCAGGAAAGCCAGACTTGGGGCTTATATTTTCCGAAGGGCCGGCAGTTGCCGCAGGATTATTTACAACCAATAAAATCACCTCGGGTTCAGTAAAGCTCTGCCAGAAGAATCTGGGTAAATCAAGAAGGTTTCAGGCAATAATTGTAAACAGCGGAAATGCGAACTGTTGTACTAAAGAGAATTCACTCAAGAAGGCTTCTATCGTTACTGGAGAATTAGCCTCCTTTCTTAAAATCCCAAAAGGAGAAATTCTATTTGCCTCTACCGGTATTATCGGCAGAGATTTGCCGTTAAATCGGATTAAGAAGGCAATTCCTGCACTGGTTAAAGAACTGAGTAAATCTGGCTTAGGTAGAGTCGCGCGAGCAATAC
>CAZQEY010000001.1:181115-209680 GCA_964592485.1 uncultured Planctomycetales bacterium | reverse complement strand
ATCCGTTAAAATAAGCTCGGTCAGATTAAATATAGAAAAAAGAATAGTTACAATCTGCGGCTTAGCAAAGGGAGCGGGGATGATTGCGCCGGGTTTAGCCTTACCGACAGCTACAATGTTATGTTTTATTTTAAGCGATGCTAAAATAACGCAAACAGCTTTAAGAAGAGCTCTGGTAGAGTCGGTAGATAATTCTTTTAATTGCATTACAGTGGATGGATGTATGAGTACAAACGATACGTTATTAATGATGAGTAATTCCGCTGCCTTAAATCCCAAGATTAAAGAAGGCAGCAGGGATTTTAATAAATTCTGTTCTGGATTAAATCAGGTCTGCCTTAGTTTAGCCAAGATGATTGTCCGGGATGCTGAAGGGGCCACCAAGTTTATTCAGATTAGAATAGTTCAGGCGCGGACTCATCAGGAAGCAAGGCGAGTCGGCTTAAGTATCGCTAATTCTAATTTATTTAAGGCCGCTATGTTTGGTCGTAGCAGAAATTTCGGACGGATTATTGCCGCTATAGGTACAAGTGGTGTAAATGTAAAAGAAAAGGACTTGAAGATAAAAGTAAGCCCTCTAAATAAGAAAGATATAAGCCTTGTGGTTAAGCTAAAACGTGGCGTTGCCCAGGCAACAGTTTACACTTCAGATCTCACGCCAAAATATGTTAAGATAAATGCGTGCTATAGTTAAATTATAGGCGTGTAAGTAGAAACTCACACGCTTGGATTCCGAGCGTAACGAGAAAAATGGAAGAGGCAATTAGAAAAGCAGATGTTTTAATTGAGGCACTACCCTATATTAAACGTTTCCATAAAAAGATTACAGTGATTAAATATGGCGGTAGTATTCTCGGTGAGAAAAGTATACGCCGTAACGTGCTGGAAGATATTGTTTTTTTGAGTTTTATCGGAATGAGGGTAATCTTGGTTCATGGGGGAGGGCCAAATATTAGCCAGCGTATGCGTATCAAGGGTAAGAAGACTGAATTCCTTGAAGGCATGCGGGTTACCGATAAGGATACGCTGATGGTGGTTCAGGAGGAATTAGACAAACTAAATACCTTAATCGTAAAAGAGATTATTGAATTAGGAGGTAAAGCGGAAGGTCTTAGCGGTAAAGATAATCGAATTATTCAGGTTAAGAAAAAGAAGGCAAAAATAGACCTCGGGTTAGTAGGGGAGATTGTAGATATAAACGAGAAGTTTTTGCTAAACGAGATAAAGAAGGATGTGATTCTCGTTATTTCTCCAATGGGCTCAGGTCTTGATAAGATGGTTTACAATGTCAATGCCGATGAGGCCGCCTCTTGGATTTCGACAGCCCTGAATGCAGAAAAATTTGTTTTATTAACCAATATTAGAGGCATAATGCGTAACCATGAGGATTCCAATTCATTTTTATCTTCTCTGACTGCCCGGGAAGCCAGAAATTTAATTCAGGGTAAGATTATTCAGGAAGGGATGATTCCTAAGGTTGAAGCTTGTATATTAGCAATAAATAAAGGAGTTAATAAAGCGCATATTATCGATGCGCGCATCCCACACGCTTTATTACTGGAAATATTCACTGACAGCGGAATTGGCACGGAGATAGTAAAATAATATCAAAAAGCAATCAAGTGTTAAGTCGTAAGAATTAAGGATTAAACTTTTTGCACTTGTATTTTTACTTAATCCTTACTACTTAATCCTGATTAATTATGAAAGCTCAAGAAACATTCGATACATATAGAGATTACATAATGCCTACTTATACTAAAACGCCGTTGATTTTTATCAAAGGCAAGGGCAGTTATCTCTGGGATATTCATAATCGGAAGTATCTGGATTTTTTCCCTGGCTGGGGAGTAGGAAATCTTGGTCATTGTCACCCTAAGGTAATGACTGCAGTGCGTAGCCAGATTTCCAAACTTATATTTATTCCCAATAATTATTACCACATTCCTCAGGCAAAGTTAGCAAGGGAGCTTAATTTCTGGAATGATTTCCCAGCAAAGGTTTTTTTCTGTAATTCAGGAGCAGAGGCGAACGAGGCAGCAATTAAGTTCGCTCGCAAATTCGGTAAAGGCCGTTTTGAAATCATTACATTTCTTAATTCCTTTCATGGCCGCACCTTGGCAGCGTTAGCAGCAACGGGACAGGATAAATATAAGGAGGGATTTCTGCCCTTGCCAGAAGGTTTTAAGACCTGTCCCTTCAATGACCTGGAGGCGGTAAAATCCGCCTTAACCGATAAAACCGTGGCGGTTATGTTAGAGTTGATTCAGGGAGAGGGAGGGATAAATATTGCCGACCGAGAATTTGTTTTGGGTCTACGTGGACTCTGCAATGAGAAAAGACTCCTGCTTATCATTGATGAGGTACAGACTGGTATTGGTCGCACTGGCTCAATGTTTTGTTATCAGCATTATGAAATAATCCCTGACGTGGTAACCTTAGCCAAGAGCCTAGGGGGAGGTTTACCTATTGCAGCGATGATGGTTAGAAGGGAGATTGCCGATGTGTTAGGTCCAGGAAGTCATGCATCAACCTTTGGGGGAGGACCTGTAATTTGCAAGGCAGCCTTAGCTGTGTTAAAAGCAGTAAACAAAGAGAAGTTATTAAGTAAAGTAAAAATTTCTGGTGGATATTTACTTACCCAGCTTAATTCCTTAAAAGATAAATTCCCAATTATTGCTGATGTAAGAGGAAAGGGATTAATGATTGGCATAGAACTAAAAATTCAAGCACAAGCAAGCCAGATAGTCCAGCAATGTATAGAAAGAGGTCTATTGATTAATTGTACTCATGATAAGGTCTTGCGCCTGATGCCCGCTTTAAATGTTACTAAAAAAGAGATAGACCAAGCTGTTTCTGTTTTGGATGAAGTATTGAAATTGCTAACATCATGAAGAGAGACTTGATTTCAATAAAGGATTTAACGAAAAAGGACCTGACCGACATCTTTAATCTTGCCGATAGTCTAAAAAAGACGCCCGATAAATTTAGTTATACTTTGAAGAAAAAGATGCTTGCTTTGGTTTTTCAGAAACCATCCTGTCGCACGCAGGTGTCTTTTGAGGTAGGGATGTATCAGTTAGGCGGCAGTAGTCTATATTTAGGGCCGGACCAAATCAAATTGGACCTGCGTGAATCGGCTAGTGATATTGCCAGGACTCTCAGCAGATACGTAGATGGGATTGCCCTGAGAACCTTTGCCCATAAGAATATATTACAAATGAGCGAATACGCAACCATTCCGGTGATTAATGCCTTAACGGATTTATTGCATCCTTGTCAGGCACTGGCAGATATTTATACAATAAGAGAGAAGTTAGTCAATCTCAATGAAATTATTCTTGCCTTTATTGGCGATGGCAATAATGTTTGTCATTCTCTTCTCTATGGTTGTTCAAAGATGGGGTTTAATCTAAATATCGCCACGCCAAAAAGATATCCTCCTAAAGATAGTATTGTAAGAGAGGCTTTGTCTTTTGCAAAAGCCTCCGGCGCAAGAATAAGATTATTCAATAAGGCCGAAGACGCAGTCGTAGGTTCTGACATAATTTATACTGATGTTTGGGCTTCAATGGGTCAGGAGAGGCAAGCAGGGGAAAGACGCGGCCATTTTAAAAAATTTCAAGTAAATAAGAAACTGCTGTCCTTGGCGAAAAGCAAGTGTCTTATTATGCATTGCCTTCCTGCGCACCGTGGCCAAGAGATTACTGATGAGGTTATTGACAGTGAGAATTCAATAGTTTTTGACCAAGCAGAAAACCGTCTGCATGTCCAGAAGGCTATTCTTATTTTATTATTGGGAACTGGTGGATTATGAAAAAGAAAGTAATATTAGCTTATTCGGGTGGTTTAGATACAACCTGCGCGCTGCATTGGCTGAAGCAGAATGGATTCAGCGTCATTTGTTTTATGGCTGACCTTGGCCAGGGCAAGGATGCTAATGAAATCAAACAAAGGGCCCTTGCTGCCGGGGCGCATAAAGTCTATATCAAAAATCTGAAAGAGGAATTTATTCAGGATTTTGTTCTCCCTGCTTTAAAAGCCAATGCCATATATGAGGGCAAGTATCTATTAACCACCGCTCTTGGCCGCCCCTTGATTGCTAAACATCTAGTAGAGTTAGCTAATCGAGAGAAGGCCAAGGCTGTTGCTCATGG
Organism: uncultured Planctomycetales bacterium; assembly: GCA_964592485.1. GTDB lineage: Bacteria > Omnitrophota > Gorgyraeia > Gygaellales > JAHJCI01 > CAZQEY01. Next base: position 205,523 of record CAZQEY010000001.1, on the reverse strand, counting down.
TTGTACGGGGAAAGGCAATGACCAGGTGAGGTTTGAGGTTTCAGTTAAAATCCTTGAGCCGAATTTAGAGATTATCGCACCGGTAAGGGTCTGGGAATTTAAATCGCGCGAGGAGGAAATAGACTATGCCAAGAAATTTAATTTACCGTTAGAGGTAACTAAGAAGAGCCCTTATAGTATTGATAAGAATCTATGGGGGGTTAGTATCGAGGGGGGAGTTTTAGAGGATGTATCAGTTGAACCGCCGGAGAGTGCTTATCAGATTACCAAGAAACCCTCAGCTCATTCTGGTTTTGCTCGTTATTTGGAAATCTATTTTCAAAATGGCATACCCACGAAGATTGACGGGAAATCTTATAAACCCATAGATTTGATTCAAGAATTAAATAGATTGGGCGGCTATTACGGCGTAGGCAGGACTGACCTTATTGAGAATCGGCTGATTGGCATAAAATCTCGCGAGGTTTATGAGGCACCGGCAGCCACAATACTTTATATTGCACATAAGGAACTGGAGAATTTGGTTTTAGACCGGTTAATGCAGCATTTTAAGGAATCAGTCAGCCTTAAATATGCTGAACTTATTTATGATGGACTCTGGTATACTCCATTGAAAGAGGCCTTGGATAGATTTGTTGATGTTACCCAAAAGAATGCTACCGGCAGCATAAAGGTAAAATTGTTCAAAGGCAGCTGCAGCGTGGTTGCCAGAAAATCTGCCCACTCGCTTTATAAAAAGGAATTGGCAACCTACGGCAAGGGAGACCAGTTTGACCATAAATTAGCCAAGGGTTTTATTGAAATCTGGGGTTTACCATATAGAAAAAGTAGTAAGTAGTAAGTTGTAAGTGATAAGTTAAGGAGAAGGAAATGGCAAAAAAGATGTGGGGAGGAAGATTCAAGAAGAAGATAGATGAGGATTTTGATGCGTTTCAAAGATCTATTCACTATGATTATAGATTAGCTAAGTACGATATTTATCATTCGATGATACATGTATTTGCTCTTTATCATACAAAGATATTAACTCCTAATGAAACACATAAGTTATATTTAGCACTTAAAAAAATTTTAAAAGAGTGGAAAAAGCAAAGGTTTCAGTATAATCCCCTTTCTGAAGATATCCATACTGAGATTCAGAATAGATTGGAGAAAAAATTAAAGGATTCGGCTTTAAAATTACAAAGTTATCGTTCCAGAAACGATCAGATTATTTTTGACGAAAAATGGTACTGTATAGACGAAGGAGTAGAAATTTTAGGCTTGATTAATGAAGTGATAGGATCTTTAGAAGTACTTGTTCAAAAATACAAAAAGAATTTTTTTATTGGTTATACTCATACTCAACGAGCGCAAATAATAACATTTTTCGATTATATTTCAAGTTTTGGTTGGATGTTATTACGGGATTTTGAACGATTACACAATTTTTTAAAAGAATTAAAAATTTATGTAGGTTCAGGCGCTTTAGCAGGAAGTTATGTAAAAAGAGAGGATTATGATAAAGCGATTAAGAAATTTGTTAAACAGCTCCGTTTACCCGAAAGATCTTATCTTAAGATTTCTTTATCAGAAAATCCCCTTGACAATATAAGCAATCGAGATTTTATTATTGAATTTCTGAATATTCTTTCTATTTTACAAATGCACCTTTCTCGATTATCTGAAGATTTTATTCTTTATTCTACAAGGGAGTTTAATTTTTTTGTTTTACCTGAAGAATTCTCTACCGGATCCTCACTTATGCCGCATAAGAAAAATCCCGACTTTCTAGAATTGGTAAGAGGCTATACCGGTCGGATTTACGGTAATCTTATGGCAGTTTTAAACACTATGAAGGGGCTACCATTAACTTACAATAGAGATATGCAACTAGATAAAGAGCCTTTATTTTCTTCCATAGACATTATTAAAGATGAACTTAAAATATTTCCAAAACTTATAAAGAAGATCAAGCTCAATAAGAAATTAATAGAAAAGATTTTAGAAAAGGATGAAAGCTTATATGCAACAGAACTTGCTGAATATCTAATAGAAGAAGGTGTACCGTACAAAAAAGCTCATAAGATTATTGGTAAGCTGATAAGTTATTCTGAACAGAAAAAACAGGAAATTAAGAATATGGATGATAGATTATTAAAAACATTCCATCCAGCTTTAAATTCTAAAGAAATCAGAAAAAGATTAAATCCTAAATTTGTTATTGGACTTAAAAGATCTGTAAAAAGAAGATCACCAAGAATCAGGAATAATGCACGAGTTTAAATATAGAGGCAATCAACTCTATTGCGAAGGCTTAAAAATAGAAAATATAATTCAGAAATTCGGCACTCCGCTTTATATTTACAGCCGCAAAACTATCCTTGACCACTATCTTAAGCTGAAGAAGGCTTTCCGAAGCATCAATCCACTTATCTGTTATTCCATAAAAGCAAATTCCAATTTGGCTATTCTTAGGAGTTTGGTGAATCAAGGCGCGGGATTGGATATTGTTTCCGGAGGCGAGTTGTTCCGAGCGCTTAAGGTCGGTTGCTCTGCGCACAGAATCGTTTATGCCTCAATCGGTAAGACAAACGAGGAGATTAAATCAGCAATTAAAGCAGGGATTCTATTCTTTAATGTTGAGTCATTTCCTGAATTAGAAAATATTAATCGTATTGCCAGATTGCTTAATAAGAGAGTAAGGGTAGCTATAAGGATTAATCCCGATGTTGCTCCAGCAACCCACACATTTATTACTACGGGAAAGATTACTAATAAATTCGGCATAGATTTTAAGACTGCTTACGATATTTTCCAGAATCGCCGTGCTTTTGCCAACATAAATATTTCAGGATTACATATTCATATCGGCTCGCAAATCATTGAAAGCAAATATTTTATTGAGGCAATCAAAAGGGTCTCCCGTTTTTTAAACCAATTAAGAAAGGAGAATATAAATTTAGAATATTTTAATATCGGCGGGGGGCTGGGCATAATATACGATAAGGAAGAGCCTCAGACAGCAGCCAATTTCGCAAAAAGTGTCTTGCCTCTTTTGAAGAGGACCAGGCTTAAAATTATCCTGGAGCCAGGTAGGTTTATTGTCGGTAATGCCGGAATACTGGTTACGCGGGTTTTATATATAAAGGAGACAGCAAGGAAGAAGTTTGTTATTGTAGATGCGGCAATGAATGATTTAATGCGACCGGCGTTTTATGATGCATATCATAAGATTATACCTTTAAGTAGCAAGCGATATCTGTTAGGTGATATGAAATGTGATATAGTCGGTCCGATTTGTGAAAGCGGTGATTTTTTTGCCCAAGACCGAATCATGCCCCAAATTAAACAAGGGGATTTGTTGGCAATTATGGGTTGTGGGGCATACGGGTTTAGTATGTCGAGCAATTATAATTCGCGATTGCGTGCTGCTGAGGTTATGGTGGTAAAGGATAATGTATATTTAATAAGAAAAAGAGAACAATGCGAGGATTTGATTAAAAATGAGATAATCCCTAAATTATGATTACCAAGATTAGTTTTACCAAGATGGTGGCTTCGGGTAACGACTTTATTATTGTAGACCGGCGCAGGCATAATAATATTCATAGATTAGGAAGGTTTGCTATTCAAGTCTGCGATAGAAAACACGGCGTAGGCGCAGACGGATTATTACTTTTAGAAAGATCAAGAAGAGCAGATGTAAAGATGCGGATTTTTAATCCTGATGGCTCAGAGCCGCAGATGTGTGGAAACGGCGTAAGGTGCGCTGCCTTACATACTGCCAAGAGCAGGAGCGAGATAAAAATCGAAACGGCGGCAGGAGTTATTGAGGGCGTGGTTAACAAGAGGAACGGTCTGGTTGAGATTAAGATGAGAGAACCAAGAGATATAAAGTTAGACTTGCCAATAACCATAGCCAAGCGCTCCATAAAAGTTAACTTCATCAATACCGGAGTTCCTCACGCGGTAATCTTCGTTGAGGGTATAGATAATATTGATGTAGTCGGTATTGGCAGGCAAGTGCGTTTTTATAAAAAATTTCTACCCGCAGGAACAAATGTTGACTTTATGCAGATTCTCGATAATAATAATATAAAATTAAGGACTTACGAGCGCGGCGTGGAGGATGAGACGCTTGCTTGCGGAACCGGCGCAGTTGCAGCGGCTTTAATATACGCTATACGCTATCCGTTGTCCGCTAAACGCAAAATTAATGTTCATACAAGAGGCGAGGAGATTTTGAAGGTCGATTTTAATAATATAAATGGTAAATTCAAGGATATCTGGTTGGAAGGCAAAGCCAGGGCAGTGTATTCGGGGGTGTATTATGTTTAAAGGCTCAATCGTGGCTATTGTTACGCCATTTTCCGCCAAGGGCGGCTCCGCCTCCGGCGGGGAAAACCTAAGGGTAGATGAGAAAAAATTAGCGGAGTTGGTTGAATTTCAGATTAAGAATGGAACTTCAGGGATTGTGCCTTGCGGGACTACCGGAGAGTCTCCAACCTTGTCAACCGAAGAGCACAGAAGGGTAATTGAGGTTGTTATTGAGGCAGTCAAAAAGAGGGTGCCGGTGATTGCCGGCACAGGCTCAAACAGCACGCAGGAAGCGGTTGAATTGTCTGTGCATGCCGAGAAGGCAGGTGCCGATGCTTTGCTGTTGGTTTCTCCTTATTATAATAAACCTACCCAAGAGGGTTTATATTTACATTTTAAGACAGTTGCCCAGAAAGTTAAGATTCCGATTATTCTGTATAATATTGCCGGGCGTACAGCCGTTAATATAGAGCCACAGACTATGGCTAGATTGGCCAGTGATTGTAAAAATATTATTGGCGTTAAGGAGGCATCTGGAAGCCTGGACCAGATGTCGCGCATAAAGGCATTATGTGGTCTAGATTTTGATTTAATCTCCGGTGATGATGCTCTGACCTTGCCGCTTTTGGCAATAGGAGGCGTAGGAGTGATTTCCGTGGTGGCAAATATAGTGCCCAGGAATGTGGCGGACATGGTCGAAGCTTTTAGTAAGGGTAATATAAAAAAGGCGCAATCTCTGCATTACAGACTCCTGCCTTTAGTTAAAGCTATGTTTATTGAAACCAATCCTATTCCGGTTAAGACGGCAATGGGTTTGATTGGTTTATGTGAACCGGGCCTAAGGCTGCCTTTGTGTTCAATGTCAGCGTCAAATCTGGAGAAATTAAAAAAGGCATTGAAGGATTATGGATTGTTGTAAATTCCTAGCTCGTAATTAGTAATTTTAAAGAATTACGAATTACCATTTACTAATTACCAATTACGGGGGAAAAGATGATAAAACTGGGCGTTGCGGGAGTATGTGGACGAATGGGTCGCCGTATTTTTGAGCTAGCCAGGACGGATAAAAATTTCGAGTTGAAGTTGGCATTGGAGAGAAAAGGAATTCCGGCAATTGGCAAGGAGATAGGCAAGCTTAAAATCTCTTCCAATCCAGACGGAATTTTCTTGATAGATGTTTTTATTGATTTTACTACACCCGAGGCCACGGTGGCAAATCTGGATTATCTGGCAAAGTATAAGAAGCCCGCGGTTATTGGAACCACTGGACTTGGTCCTGAACAATTAAATAAGCTCCAGGACATATCGAAGATTGTTCCGATTGTTTTTTCACCCAATATGGCAGTCGGCGTCAATGTTTTATTTGCTATGTTGCCTGAGATGGCCAAGAGATTGGGCCCTGACTACAGTATTGAGATAATTGAGGCGCATCATCGAACTAAGAAGGATGCTCCGTCTGGTACGGCGAGAAAGATTGGTCAGATTCTCGCTGACGCTACAGGCAGAGAAATTCCCACCCATGCCATAAGACTGGGCGATATAGTCGGGGACCATACGATAATATTCTGCGGAAATTCCGAACGGATTGAAATTACCCATCGCGCCCATTCTAGAGATTTGTTTGCTCTGGGTGCTTTAAAGGCGGCAAAATGGGTAATTGGTAAACCCGCTGGACTTTATTCAATACAGGATGTGCTAAGTATAGGTTGATATGAATTTTGATATTTCCAAGAGATTAAAAAAACTTCCCCCTTATCTTTTTTTGGAAATTGACCGCATCAAAAGAAAAGCAAGGGCGGAAGGTAGAGACATTATTGATTTTGGCGTTGGGGACCCTGATCAACCCACGCCAACCCATATTATTGAGGCGCTTAACAAAGCCGCATATGACCCAGCGAATCATCGCTATGCCTTGGACCAGGGGATGCCTACCTTGCGTCAGGCAATTGCTTCCTGGTATAAAAGGCATTTTGGAATCTTGCTTAATCCCGAGACAGAAATCTTGCCTCTTATTGGCTCAAAGGAAGGCATTGCTCATCTGCCCTTAGCCGTTCTTAACGTCGGTGATTATTCCCTGATTCCTGACCCCTGTTATCCCCCTTATCGAGGAGGAACAATATTAGCTGGCGGAAGAGTTTATTCCCTGCCTTTAAAAGAATCTAATAATTTCCTTCCCGAATTTAAGAAAATTCCTGCTAGTATTTTAAAGAAAGCCAAGTTACTTTATATAAACTATCCTAACAATCCAACAGCTGCTGTAGCTGAGAAAGAATTTTATCAAGAGATAGTCCGTTTTGCCCAACGGAATAATATTATTGTTATTTCTGATTCGGCTTATTCGGAAATATGTTTTGATGGTTTCAAGGCGCCCAGTTTCTTACAAATACAGGGAGCAAGGAAGGTGGGGATAGAGTTTCATTCTCTATCTAAGACTTACAATATGACCGGCTGGCGCATTGGCTGGGCCTGTGGAAATAAGAATTTACTAAATGCCCTAAGCAAGGTAAAATCAAACATCGATTCAGGTATATTCAGCGCAATCCAAATTGCCGGCATAACCGCTTTAAAAAGCCCTCAGGGAAACCTTAGTAACCTCCGTAAACTTTATAAACAAAGAAGAGATATGTTGGTAGAGGGATTAAATTCTCTGGGCTGGGGGATAACCAAGCCAAAAGCCACCTTTTATGTATGGGCTAAAATCCCTGACTGTTGGTGTAGGTCAAACAGGAAGGATGTTTCTTTGAACTTTGCCAATAGTTTATTAAAAAAGACAGGGATCGTGGTTACTCCGGGAGTGGGTTTTGGTAAATATGGCGAGGGTTATGTGCGCTTTGCCCTTACGGTTGATAGGAAGAGAATAAAAGAGGCAATTCGGAGATTAAGAGCTCTTGATATTCGATTCTAGCTGCTTGGTGTTTACAATCAAATGGTGACCTGTTATATTGCTCTTGGTTCAAACTTAGGCGATAGGCAATATTATATAAACACAGCAATAAAAAGGATAAGATTATTGATGGATACGCGGGTTACCAAGATTTCTAAGACAATTGAGTCTCAGCCAGAGGGGGGTCCCCCTCAAGGCCAATACCTAAATTGTGTGATTGAGATTCATACTGCCCTATCTCCTTATGAGCTTCTTAAGAGATTGCAGAGGATTGAGACTGATCTGGGTAGGGTTCGCACAATAAAGAATGAACCACGCAATATTGATTTGGATATTTTACTCTATGGCGATGTTCAGATTAAGGAGGACTCTCTTTGTATTCCTCATCCCCGGATGCTCCAGCGGGAATTTGTGATGGAACCTTTAGGGGACATTGCCCCAGGGTTAGTAAGGAAGTTAAGAAGGAAAAAGACTATTCGCAAGCAACAGCGATGGAAGAGACATTGAGCCTCCTTAGATATTTTAGTCTATTGGGGTGTAGACAAGGAAGGTCTAATGCCGTGAAGATTATCCGAAATATTCAAAATATGCAGAAGGCTGCCCGGGATTTAAGACAACAGGCTAAATCCATTGGCTTTGTGCCAACAATGGGAGCGTTACACGCCGGGCATCTCAGTCTAATCGAGCAAGCGCGCAAAGAAAATGATTTTGTGGTTGTGAGCATTTTTGTCAATCCAACTCAGTTTGGCGAAAATGAGGATTTCAAGCTATATCCGCGGAATCCGGGCTTAGATACCTTGCTTTGTAAAAAAGAGGGTGTTGATATTATTTTCTATCCAGATGCCGGTCAGATTTATCCTGATGAGTATAAAACCTATGTTATTGTTCAGGATTTAAGTGATGTTTTATGTGGTAAATTCAGGCCAGGGCATTTTAAGGGCGTAACGACAATTGTAACAAAACTCTTTAACATCATTCAGCCAGATATTGCTTACTTTGGTCAAAAGGATGCCCAACAGGCAATTATTATTCAACAGATGATAAGTGACCTGAATATACCGGTAGAGATAAAGGTTATGCCGATAGTTAGAGAGCCGGATGGCCTGGCTATGAGTTCCCGCAATCGTTACTTAACTGTTAAAGAAAGAAAGGATGCCGCTGTTTTATTTGAGGCAATAAGTGCGGCGAAAACAATGGTTAAGCAAGGAGTGATTGATTCGAAAAGGATTATTCGTGCCATGCGCAGGATTATCCAGAGGCAAAAATCTACCCGTATTCAATATATAGAAATTGTTGATTTGAATGAGTTAAATCCGGTAAAAAAAATTAAAGGTAAAGTATTGGTCGCTCTGGCAGTCTGGATTGGCAAGACGAGGCTGATTGATAATATCCTCGTAAAGCCACTTACACACAGATGAGCACAGATGAGAAGAAAGAGATGGGCGTAGATATTTCTAAAAATATCTGTGCTAATCTTGCGGTTTTTATCTGCGCTAATCTGTGTAAAAGTTATTTAATTGATAGAGTATTATGGTCAATAAATTGAAAATTGGAATTGTTGGTTGTGGAGCTATCGGGACTTCCCTGGCAAAAACAATTGTTAGTGATTTTGCCAGCCAGGCAAGATTAGTGTCTCTCTATGATATTGATAAAAATAAGTCATTGGGTTTAGCCAAGAAACTGAAGGTGAACGAAGCAATAGTTACGCCAAAGTTAGATTATCTGATAGAAAAGGCTGATTTAGTAATTGAGGCAGCAGATGCCAGGAGTTGTTTGAGTATTGCCAAGAGCGTATTAAATAAAGGGCGCGATATTATTATTATGAGCGTTGGCGGAGCAGTCGCTCATATAAATCAATTAAGGAATCTGGCTTTAAAAAATCAGTCCAAGATTTATATTCCCAGCGGAGCAATCTGCGGAATTGATGCCCTAATGGCCGCTTCGCAGAAAAAAATAAAAAAGATTATTCTTACTACTCGCAAGAATCCGAAGTCTTTTGGAGACATAGATTATATTAGACAAAAGGGGATAAGGCTTGATAAAATTAGAAAAGATATTATATTATTTTCTGGCAATGCACGTCAGGCAATTAAGCTTTTCCCTCAGAATATTAATGTTGCTGCGACCTTGAGCATTGCTGGTATCGGACAGGCAGGGACACAGGTTAAGATTATCGCTTCCCCAAAAGTAAAAAGAAACATCCATGAGATTTATATAGAGTCGGATGCTGGCAGAATATCAACGCGGGTTGAAAATTTGGTGCATCCTGATAATCCAAAGACGAGCTTCTTGGCAGTACTATCAGCAATCGCAACGCTAAGACAGATTTTGGACCCGGTAAGGGTGGGAACGTAAGTGAAGACATCCGCCACAGAACTTTGGCGGATAAGTCCGAACTTTGACCTATAATTTATGTCGTCTCCTGCGGGACTCCATAAATTATCTGCTCATTAAAGAAGGGAGGTGAAACAGTATGGCACAGAAGGTAGCAAAAGTAGGCATCAAGAGAAAGAAGGGATACCTTTATTATTTGGACAAAAAGGGTGACGTCTCTTGTGCAAAGATGGCTCGCGGCAAGTCCAAAGGAGGTAGCCCCCAGAAGGTAGCCAAGTGTGGTATTAAGAGAAAAGAGGGTTATCTTTATTTCATTGACAAGAAGGGTGATGTCTCTTGCGTCAAGATGAAAAGGGGCGGCAAGAAAAAGAAAAAAAGAAGATAAGTGAGGATATAGTCCCCACACCAATTGGTAAAATCCAGTTTTTTCGCCCAATTGGTGTGGGGGGGTAACTCGTCCAGATAACTTACGTCGCTCTTCGAGTTCCATAAATTGTGGGCTCATTGAAGAAATGGCCTCTGTAAAGCAAAGCTGAACCTGTTATAAAGGTGAGTCTAACGGCATTTACAGGGGCCTTTTTCTTTGTTATAATGAACGGCTATGCAAAATGATAAGATTGTTATTCGCGGAGCTTGCGAGCATAATCTAAAAGATATAAACCTGCAGTTGCCTCGTAATAAGCTGATTGTAATTACCGGTTTATCCGGCTCGGGTAAATCCAGCCTTGCTTTCGATACAATCTATGCCGAAGGTCAACGCCGTTATATGGAGAGTCTCTCCAGTTATGCCCGGCAGTTCTTAGAGCAGTTGCAAAAGCCCGATGTAGAATATATCCAAGGTCTATCTCCAGTTATTTCCATTGAGCAAAGAACCGCCGGAGGGAATCCTCGTTCTACTGTGGGGACCCAAACAGAAATCTATGATTATCTTAGGCTTCTTTTTGCCCGTGTAGGAATAGTGCATTGTTATCAGTGCGGCCGGCCAATAAGCCGTCAGAGTTCTCAGGAGATTGTCCAGAAGCTATTAGAATTACCCCAAAATACAGCAATTATGATTTTAGCTCCGATAATTCGCGGCAGAAAGGGTGAATACCGTGATATTACCAAACAGATTCAAAAGGCAGGCTTTGTTCGTTTTCGCGCTGATGGTAAGATATACGAAGTAAGAGAGGAAATAAAACTGAACAGATACAAGATTCATGATATCGAGGTAGTTGTGGATAGATTAGTAATAAAGCCAAACATTAAAAATCGCTTAGCTGATTCTGTAGAGACTGCGCTTAAAGTAGGCAAAGGGATAGCTATAGTTTCTTGTTGTGAGTCGCGGGTCGTGGGTCATGGGTCTAATGCGCAAGACGCACGACGTAAGACGCGAGACGATTTAATATTCAGCGAGCAGTACGCTTGTGTTAAATGCGGAATTAGTTATAGTGAGGTTGAGCCGCGAATCTTCTCTTTTAATTCTCCCTATGGGGCATGTCCCAGTTGTAATGGATTAGGGACAAGATTAGAATTTGACCCGGACCTGGTAATTCCTGATAAGGATAAATCGATAAATGAGGGAGCAATTGAGCCTTGGAGGAGAGGGGGGCGGGGTTACATACTTTATTATCGCAGCCTGATGCGAGAATTTGCCAATCAGATAGGTCTTAATCTGGATATTCCTTTCAGGAGGCTGAAAGCCGACCAGCAGAAGAATATACTTTATGGTGCGCCGGATGTGTATGTCTGGGATAAGCCTTTTGAAGGAATCATTCCTCACTTGGAGCGATTATTTCATCAAACTGACAGTGACTATTTGAAGGAAGAAATTAGCCGATTTATGTCTGCGCTTCCCTGTCCCGATTGCGACGGGATGAGGCTTAAAAAAGAGGCAAGGGCAGTAACTTTAAATAATAAAAATATTTATGAGGTTACTCAACTGACTATAAAAGATGCCAAGACTTTTTTTACAAAAGAATTAGAGTTAACTGTTCAGCAGAGACTCATTGCTGGTCAGATTTTAAAAGAGATAATAAATAGACTTAATTTCTGTATCAATGTTGGTCTGGATTATCTTACTCTGGAGAGGAGAAGTTCTACCCTTTCCGGGGGTGAGGCACAGAGGATAAGATTAGCTACCCAGGTCGGCTCGGGTTTGGTTGGTGTGCTTTATACCTTAGATGAGCCAAGTATTGGGTTACATCAGAGGGATAATCGCAGGTTACTAAATACCTTAAAGGAGCTAAGAGATTTGGGTAACACCTTGATTATTGTTGAGCATGATGAGTCAACTATACGGGCCGCTGATTTTATTGTTGATTTAGGCCCGGGTGCAGGAAGGCATGGTGGTGAAGTTGTATTTTCTGGTACTCTGGATAGCTTACTAAAGCATCCTGATTCGTTAACTGCTAAATATTTGCGCGGTGAACTCCAGATAAAGTCGCCTTCAAAAAGGAGACCCTACGCAGGCAAGAGGAATTTCATGGAGGTGAGAGGAGCAAGGGAACATAATTTGAAGGGGATTGACGTGCGCTTTCCGATAGGTTTATTTACCTGCGTTACTGGCGTATCTGGCTCGGGTAAATCCACGCTTGTTGATGAGATACTTTATCGAGGATTAGCCCAGAAGTTATCCAAGGGATATCAAAAACCAGGCGCTCATAAGAGAATTCTTGGTGCTGAATTTGTCGATAAGGTTATTGTAGTAAATCAGTCTCCTATTGGTCGAACCCCACGTTCTAATCCTGCAACTTACACCGGAGTATTTACTTATATTCGTGATATTTTTAGTCAGATTCCTCAGGCGCGGATGCGTGGATTTAAACCGGGCAGATTCTCCTTCAACGTTAAAGGTGGCCGATGCGAAGCCTGCTCAGGCGATGGAATTAAGCGAATCGAGATGCACTTCTTGCCAGATGTCTATATGCCTTGCGATGTCTGTAAGGGGCGCCGTTTTAATGAACAAACCCTGGAGGTAAAATATAAGGGGAAATCTATCGCTGATGTTTTGGAGATGACTGTAGAGGAAGCAATTAGTTTATTTTATGACATACCCAGAATAAAAAATATCCTGAATTGTCTTTTTGAGGTAGGCCTGGGTTATATTCAGTTGGGGCAGTCGGCGACCACTCTTTCTGGCGGTGAGGCCCAGCGGGTAAAATTATCTTCAGAATTGAGCCGGCGTTCAACCGGCCGGACCCTTTATATTCTGGATGAACCGACTACCGGTTTACATTTTGCTGATGTAGAGAAGTTATTATTGGTATTACAGCGGTTAGTGGACAGAGGCAATACAGTGATTGTTATTGAGCATAACCTAGAGGTAGTTAAATGCGCTGATTATATTATTGATTTAGGGCCGGAAGGCGGAGATGCAGGTGGTAGGGTTATTGCCTGTGGTAGTCCTGAAGAGATAATTAAGACAAAAGGTTCCTACACCGCCCAGTTTCTTAAGAGGGCATTGAAATAGTTCGTCGAGGTTGTTAGTGTATAGTAAAAGCAGATATGTTTGATACTTGATTCTCGTAAAAGCAACAAGCATCTAGTATCCAAATATAAAACATTTGTGCTAATGTATAAATTAATTACCATACTTACAATAATACTTTCTCCTGCCTTATATGCTCAACCGGTCAATCGATAACAAGAAGCCCTCTATGTGGCAAAAAAACAAACCAATTCCACCGTGTAGGTGAGACAACGGTTACTAGGAATCCAGGTACAGTATAGGTTAGTTAGGTATTGAAATAATAAGCTAATAGTGTTAAGATAAATAAGTTTCTTTAGGTTATCGGTCAACTAAAGATATAACTTTATATAATAAACCCTAATGACCATTCCCGCACCTTTCTACTGCGCAGAGATGCTTCGTAGTAAAAAGATGCGGTGCGGGATAGAATCTATGATTCTATTTTATAAAAAAATAATAAATAAGGCAGCCATCTTACTTGTAATAATATTTCTTCTCTCGCCAACCTTATATGCTCAGCTTTCTCCGGACGCCACTCTTGAAGAGATTTCGCCGTCGGAAAATGACCAGCCTTCGGATGAAGCAAAACAGAAGAGAGAAAGGGAGGCTTTTTATGTGGCAAGGAAGGCCTATGAGGATGGTTTCTATGAGGTTGCCCTGAATCTCTTTCAGCGCTTCATAACTAACTTCCCGCAAAGCCGGAAGATACCTGAGGCAGATCTCTATATTGCCCAATGTTATTTTCAACAAAACAAATTTATTGCCGCCCTTGCCCAGTTAGAAAAACTATCCTCTGACCCAAAAGCCTCGGATTTAAGAGACGCAGTTTTTTACTGGATTGGAGAGGTGCATTTTCGCGGCAAGGACGAAAGGCGGGCCATTTCGTTCTACCAAAGGATTATTGAAGAATTCCCCCAATCTGAGTTTCTTGTCCACGCCTATTATTCGCGTGGCTGGTGTTTATTTGAATTAGGTAGATATCAAGAAGCAATCAAGGATTTTGAAAGGATAGTCAATGATTTTCCCGTTCAACCCTTTAGCCGGGAAGCCCAGTTTAAGAATCTAGAGTGTTTATATAATCTAGAGAATTATAAGGAATTAGAGAAGCAAATTCTTGTCTTCCAAAAAAAATATCCTAAGGATACTACCTATACCAGTTCAATTCACTTCTTGCTGGCCGAGTGTAAATTTTATCTTAATGACTATTCAGGCGCAATTGGGCAATACCAGATAGCCCTTGAGAGTTCTCCCAGTCAGAAAATAATCGCCCTTTCTCAATTAGGTCTTGCCTGGTGTTATCTTAAATTGAATAATTATGCTAATGCTCAAGATTTGCTTGAGAGTTTAAATGCCGATGATTTAACCGACAAAGAAAAAGAGGCCTTAGTTTTAGCCAGGGCCAATCTGTTTACTGAGACGCAGAATTTCTCGGCTGCCCGGCGAGTTTGGTCAGAGTTACAAGACATAGCCAGCGACGTTATGATAAAGATGCAGGCCTATCTTGGCGAGGCTGACGCGCTTTATAATTTAGGGCAGTATCCGGAAGCTATTGCTGTTTATCAGGAAGCCAAAGAGATTACGGAGAGCCTACCTTCTGAGTTATTAGATAAGTTATGCTACGGATTAGCCTGGGCTTTTTTAAAAAATGGTGAGTTTCGCGAAGCGATAACTGAATTCCAGAAGGCAGCTTCCTTTGCCTCGGATGAGACTATTAAAATAGCGGCATTATGCCAGGTAGGTGATACCTACCAGGATGCGGAGGATTATCAGAAAGCAATCCAGGTTTATGACCAAATCCTAAAGGATTATCCAGACAGTTTCTATGGCGATTATGTTCAGTATCAATTAGGCCTTGCGCTGTTGCGTTCATCTCGATACGATGAGAGCGTTCTGACCTTCAGGATATTATTGCTTAATTTTCCCGATTCAAAACTTAAGACACAAGCTATCTATAGCTTAGCACTTGGCCTCTTTCAAAATCAAGACTATCAGGGCTGTAAGAAGGCTCTCCAGGATTATATGCCGGATTTACAGGGCGAAGTCCTTGAGGTTGAGGCTCTATATCTTCTGGCAACAAGTCTGTATAATCTGGGTAAATTCCCGGAAGCAATGAATATCTTTAAACAGGTTATTCGCAAAACCAGGGATATAAAAATAATCCAGAAGGCAGAATATGAAATCGCTGATTGTCTTTATCAGATGGGCAAGGAGAGGGAGGCATTACAGAGGTTTAAGGTTCTCCGGGATAAATATCCTGATTCCACCCTAAGCCCAGAAGTAACCTGGTGGTTGGGGGGATATTATTTTCGCAAAGGTAATCTTGAGCTTTCTCGTCGCTATTTTTTGACTCTTATTAGGGATTTTCCTAAGAGCGGCCTGATTGCTGACGGATATTATGCACTCGGGCTTATTGATCAGGAAGAAGATAGATTAGATTCTGCAATAGAGAATTTTAAGAAAGCAATGAAGATTGGTTCAAGAGATCTTGTAGCCCAGGCTGGTATTGCGATTGCCGATATTTTGACGGAGCAAGATAAGCTAGATGAAGCCCGTGTTAGTTATCAAGAAGCAATAAAGAAATCCCCTACCTTAGCTGGTTTGATTTATCCTAAGATTTCTCGTATTTATGAAAAGAGAGAAGATTTTGATCAAGCGATCAGACTTTATCGCAAGGCGTTATCTTTGGTTTCAATGAAAGAGGCAGCAAGTTTACAGTTTAGGATTGCCCGCGTTTATGAAAAGAAGGGAGATTACCATCAGTCTATTGAAGAATATCTTAAGATCCCCTATTTATATCCTACGGATTCTAAATTGGTTGTTAAGGCCTATTTAAGTTGTGCCCAGATTTATGAAAATCAAAGAGATTGGCTTTCAGCAAGCGATATCTATTTAAAGGTTGCATCAATGGATGTTGAGGAGGCAAAATATGCCAAAGAGCGGCTGTTATGGATTGAAAGAAATCAGAAATAAATGTGTAAGTTTATAAGTGTGTAAGTAACTGCTCGGAAACTTAACATTTTACACTTACAAACTTTACACTCCGAGCAAAACGAGGAAGGAGCGAAGGATATGTGGGAGATATTCTTAAGGGGAGGCCCATTGATGTGGCCAATACTACTTTGCTCAATTTTTGCCTTAGCAATAATTATTGAGCGCATCTGGTATATGCACAAGATACAGATTAATACACGCCAGTTTCTAAATAGGATTCTAAGTAAGATGAAGCGGCACCAGATAAAAGAGGCTTTAGAAATCTGCGAGATGAGGAAAAATCCCATTTCCCGAATTCTAAAGGCAGGGATTCTGAAGTATGACCGTGGGCGTCAGCAGATTAAGGAAGCCATTGAGGACGCAGTTTTATACGAAGAGCCGCATTTAGAAAAGAATATGACCGCCTTAGCCACGATTGCTCATATTTCACCCCTCATGGGTCTATTGGGCACAGTGGTGGGAATGGTGCGCTGTTTTCAGGTAATACAGGCAAAATCTACTGCGCTTCAGCCAGTGTCTCCGGGAGATCTGGCAGGAGGAATATGGGAGGCTCTATTAACCACAGTAGCCGGCTTACTTATTGCCATTCCAGCATTTGTGGTTTATAACTACCTCGTTAGTCGGATAAACAACTTTATTTTAGAGATGGAGAAGGCTTCTACTGAACTGGTGAATTTCTTGACTGAGTAAGAGGCAGATTATTCTGACTTCTTCGCGTTAACGATTTAGAAATAAACTTAGCTTAGCAAGTCTATTTAGAGAGCGAATAAAGGCAAGGGTGAGATATGAGGCTATTACTTGGTTGAGGAAGCTTCTACCGAACTGGTTAATTTTTTAACTGAATAATATGAGATTTAAAAGACATATAGAATTAGAACACGGATTAAGACAGATTGATATTGCTCCTTTAGTCGATGTGATTTTTCAGTTGTTGATATTCTTTATGCTTACCTCCAGCTTTATCATACCTTCAGGTATCAGGGTTAATCTACCCAAGGCAGTTACTAGTCAGATGGTCAAATCCAAGAGCTTGGAGATTATAGTGTCAGGAGAAAATGTTATTTACATTGATGGCAAGGTAGTAAACCTCCAAGAATTAGAAGCCATTCTTAAAGGATTTGCCACTCGTAATCAACCCTTACTCATTAAGGCTGATAGGCGTTGCCAGTTAGGCAGGGTTGTTAAGGTTTGGGATATGGCTAGAAATTTAGGACTGTCTCAGGTAAATATTGCTACGTATCAAGAATGATTGCTGCTATATTTATTTCTCTAATTTGTCATATTTTTTGTTTTAGCAACATAGAACTTACTTTTGCTAACAGTGCGGTTGGAAATGAACTTGAATTTAGCGGAATTTTCTTTTTGGGTCCAATTCTGCAGGAGGAAGTTTATTATCCGGAGTCGGCAGGAGGAGGGGTTGGCGGCTCTACTGAAAGATTAAATGCCAGGATTTTTACACAAATGTTAACCCCCTTAAAAAATAGCATCTTAATAAGAAGTAGTCTTCTGACGAGACTGAGAGCAAAATTCTCTTTTAGAAAACCACTCTTGGTCAATTTGGCGCCGTTAGAGGTACCGAGGTATAAGACTTACCCTTTTAGAAATATTATTTCTAAAAGAGCTGGTAAGGCAAAATCTCTAATGGGATTAGTTGATAACAAAATTGCGTATTGGCAGCCTTACCTCCCGGTAGAAACGAAGAAAGCAGCGTCAAGTATAATGTTTTATCCGCCAATGCCTTATCATTTTCTCTTATATTTTAAGGACCGGCAGACCGCTCATATGGAGGTTGCTTTCTATATTTCACCCGAAGGTAGGGTTTCGGGTTTAAAAAGAAAAATTTCTTCAGGTAATCCCGAAGTTGACCTTTTGATTATGCGCAACCTTACCCATTTTCTTAATCTTTGCAGGACTAATTTTGCGTTAGATTCCTGGCAAACAGTAAAGATTGACTTGAGTCCTTGACAACAATGATAAGACTCGATTTCTCCATAGCCATAGCTTTATATTTATTTGCCTCTATAGGCCCTGTGTTTTGTTCCTGGGTCTTTTTAAAAGGAAAAGAATTCCTTGAGAATTTAGCCGTAACTCCAAGCTTTATCTGGTGTTGTAGCATTTGTACTTACACCTATTTTACTACTCACAAAACAGAAATTTCAGTTTGTCCTCGTTGCGGCAGTTATAATAAGTGTAGCGTTCAGAAGGAAATATGATATAATATGTCATAAGGAGTCCTGAAAGGATTTAGAATTTGGGATTTTAAATCAATATGCCCTTAAGAAAATCTCTCGATAAATTATTGGGAAGGTTTCTTGTTGAAAAAGAGATTATAACTCCTGAACAACTCCAGCAGGTCCTCTCTATCCAGGAAGAAAAAGGCGGATTAATTGTGGAGATATTGCTTAAGACGGGATTTGCTAAAGAGGAGGATATTGATCAGATATTAACTACCCAATGCGGTTTTCCTTATTTGCCTCTGGATAATTATGAGATTGACCCGGAGATTATTAAAATAATTCCTCAGGACTTAGCCAGGCTATATTCATGTGTCCCTGTGGATAGACTGGGCGGTAGTTTAAGCGTTGCAATGAGCAATCCGCTAAATAATGAGGCAATTGAGAGGATTGAGGCACTCACCGGATTCAAAGTCCATGTTTTTGTGAGTATGTCCGACGATATACGTAATACAATTGATAAGTATTATAAGGAGAAAACAGATCAATAAGTGTGTAGGGTTGACAAATAAAAAACTTAAACGCCTCGCCATTACACGCTAACAATCTATGCTATGTAAACACTCCGAGCGGCTACAAAGGAGTGAGATTGAATGCCGTCCCTAAAAGAGCGCCTTAACGAGATATTAATTAATAATAAGCTTATTACCCCCGAGCAGTTAAACGAGGCTTTAGAGATACAGAAAAATAAAGGAGGTAGGTTAAGCAGTATCATCGTAAAATCAGGGTTTGTTAGAGAAAGTGACCTTGTTTTCGCCTTGAGCCAGGGTTTAGACCTGCCGCTCATTGACCTTAGAAGAATTAGGATTAATCCCGAAGTCTTAAATATTATCCCCGCTAAAATC
Organism: uncultured Planctomycetales bacterium; assembly: GCA_964592485.1. Lineage (GTDB taxonomy): Bacteria > Omnitrophota > Gorgyraeia > Gygaellales > JAHJCI01 > CAZQEY01. Next base: position 186,485 of record CAZQEY010000001.1, on the reverse strand, counting down.
TGTCGCCATTATCAGATTATTCCTATCTCGCAAATAGGTAAAACCTTGACTATTGCTATGGCTGACCCATTAAATATCTTCGCCATAGATGCCCTGCGTAATTTAACTGGTTTTAAGATAAATCCGATTATCTCCGTTGCCGACCAGATCTCACAGGCGATTGACCTGTCCTATCCTGATGCAACCAGCGGGATAATTGAGGAACTTCTTACCGAGATTAGCGGATCCAAGATAGAAGTAATTCGGGAGAAAAAGAAGGCTGTACTGAGCGAACAGGAGCTGGGGCGTGCCAGTAGGCAAGGCCCGGTTGTGCGAATCGCAAATATGATTTTAGAAGAAGCAATAAAAAAGAGGTCGTCGGATATTTTGATTGAGCCGCTTCCAACAAGTTTAAGGGTCCGTTTTCGTATTGATGGCATCCTGCAAGAACAGGAACCCCTTCCTAAGTCTATGCATCTATTGCTTGTTTCCCGAATTAAGGTTTTATCGGATTTAAACATTGCCGAACACCGCCTACCTCAGGGCGGGAGATTCAAGGCGATAATTCAGAATCGAGATGTTGATTTCCGTGTCTCAGTATTGCCTTCCAGCCTTGAAGAAAAGGTGGCAATAAGAGTCTTGGATAGGGCAACCGCAATGCTGGATATTGATAAATTAGGTTTTAGCGAGGATAGTGTATCTAAATTAAAAAAAGCAGCTAAATTCCCTCATGGGATGATATTGGTTTGCGGGCCAGCTGGCTCAGGCAAGACCACCACCCTTTATTCCGTAATAAAACTCGTTGATACTCCCCAGAGAAATATAGTTACCGTTGAGGACCCGGTGGAGTTTCAAATTGAGGGGATAAATCAGGTAACCATAAACCCAGATATTGGTCTTACGTTTGCATCTTCACTTCGTTCAATCTTAAGGCAGGACCCGAATATAATTATGATTGGCGAGATACGTGATTTTGATACCGTGGATATTGCTATAAAAAGTGCCCTGACCGGCCATTTGGTTCTTTCCACATTGCATACTACTACCTCAAGCGGTGCAGTTGCGCGTCTTATTAATATGGGAGTCGACCCCTATTTGATTACTGCTGCTTTACTATGTGTGGTTGCTCAGAGATTGGTCCGCCGTCTTTGTCCTAAATGTAAAAAGAGGTATAATCTCTCTACGGAGGTAGCCAAGAAGCTTGAGATTTCTCTTACGCCGTCTTCTCTATTTTATCGCCCGCAGGGCTGTCGGTATTGTTTCAATACCGGCTATTCAGGGAGAATAGGCATTGCTGAGGTATTATTCCTCTCAGCAAATATAAAAAATTTAATTTTATCCAAAGCGCAAGAACACCAAATTAAGCAGGCAGCATGTAATGAGGGGATGGTCGTCCTAAGAAAAAGTGCACTCGATCTCGCTCAAAAAGGCCTAACCTCTATAGAAGAGGTTTTGCGCGTAACCGGTGTGTAGGTGAGGATATAAATTATATATACGAACTTGCCCCTCACTCAGCTTTTTATACAATAACAACCTAAAGGCTGAGTGAGGGGTTCAACTCGTCTTTGACATCGCAGATGTCAAGGACTCATTAAAAATGCTGAATCTAAAAGAGAGATTGATTGATATATTAATAAAGTCTAAAGCCGTTCCTCAAGAGAAATTGGATGAATTAATTAAGTTGCAGAAGAAAAAAAATCTGCCGCTAAAGAAATTATTGCTAAAGGAAGGGATTATCTCTGAGCGGGAGCTAGTTTCTCTTTTATCTGAGCATCTGTATCTGCCAACCCTGCACCTGGCTAGATACAAATTTGACCCGAAGGTTATTGCGCTCGTCCCTGAACAGATGTGCCGTCGATATGGAATTATTCCTCTCTCCCGCATAGGCAATGCCTTAACTATAGCGATGTCTGACCCGTTTAATATCTTTGCCTTGGATGATTTAAAGACTTCGACTGGCTGCGACGTAGATATTGTTTTAAGTCCTGCGCAAGAGATTAAAGCAGCGATAGATAGTCAATATCACGGCGGTGCGGCTAACTTACAACAGGTTTTAGAAGAGCTTTCTACCGAGGTGTCTGAAGAGGAGGTAGACCAAAAGACGCGCATAACCAAGGAATTAGAATTAGCCGAAGCAGTTAAGGAGAGTGAGACTCCCCCTATCGTTAAACTCGTTAACCTGATGTTAATTCAAGCCTTGAGGCGAAGGTCTTCAGATATTCATCTAGAACCCGAAGAGGATTGTCTTCGTATACGCTATCGCATTGATGGAGATCTGCATGATATACATAGATTACCAAAAAAGAATCAGAATGCCATCCTGGCGCGCTTAAAGATAATTTCTAATATGAATATTACGGAGAGCCGTCTGCCTCAGGATGGGAGATTTAAGGTGCGCCTGGAAAATAAAGAGATAGATTTTCGCGTCTCTGCACTTCCCACTACCTTTGGTCAGAAATTTGTCCTGCGCGCACTGGACAAATCTAATCTGTCTATCGGTTTGGATAAATTGGGTTTTTCTGAAGAGCCGCTCCGCTTATTTAAAGAGGCAATTACTCATCCCTATGGGATGATTCTGCTTACCGGGCCAACTGGCAGCGGAAAATCCACGACCCTGTATTCAATCTTGAATCAATTGAATACTCCAGGAAGAAATATAATTACCATTGAGGACCCGGTAGAATATGAAGTTGGGGGGATTACTCAGGTTCAGGTGCACCATGAGATTGGTCTTGATTTTTCCTCTGGCCTGCGCTCCGGGCTTCGACAAAGCCCGGATATAATTATGGTGGGAGAGATTCGCGATTCGGAAACCGCAGATATTGCCATAAAAGCGGCTTTAACGGGTCAATTGATTCTTTCTACCCTACATACCAATGACGCTGCCTCCAGTATTACCCGACTTATTGATATGGGGGTTGAGCCATTTTTGGTTGCCTCTAGCCTGATTGTGGTTTGCGCTCAGAGGCTCTGTCGGCGACTGTGTAATAGGTGTCGCGAGATTGATGAAGTGCCTGATGAAGTTTTAAGAGGCTTGGGAATTAATGAAAAATTCATTTCTTATAAGTCAAAGGGCTGCAATTATTGTAATTACACCGGTTTCTTTGGAAGAATAGCTATATTAGAGGTGTTAGTAATTGATGATTACATCCGCCAGTTAATCATCGAAGAGGGCTCTCTTGACGCAATTAAGAAATATGCCATACAAGAGAAGGGTATGAAGACCCTGCGGGACGACGCTTTATTGAAGGTTAAGCAGGGCTTGACTCCTCTGGAAGAAGCTATACGTATTACTACTGCTGAAGAGTAATAAAAAATAAGATACCAGATACCAGTAAAAAGTTAGAGGAAAGATGCCTATTTATAATTATACCGCCAAGGATAAAACTACTAAGACAGTAACTGGGGTAATTGAGGCTGCCAGTGAGAGCGAGGTTATTCAGTTATTGCATAAAAATGAACTTACGGTTGTTTCCCTAAAGCCGGCTAAAAAGAAGTTATTAAGTCGACAGCGTCGCGGCGGCAGAGTCAAAATGGATGATTTGGTTATTTTCGCCCGGCAGTTAGTTACCTTAATCAATTCGGGGATACCATTGGTTAGCGCCTTGGGGATATTGATTGAGCAGGTTGAGAGTCCAAATCTTAAAGACGTACTTTTTGGAGTTCGGGGTCATGTTGAATCGGGTATGAGTTTTTGTGACAGCCTCGCTCGATATCCCTATGTGTTTTCTACATTCTTTATCAATATGGTGCGGGCTGGGGAGACCTCCGGTATGCTGGGTGATGTTTTAGAGAGGGTAGCTACATACTTGGAAAAGAGCGTAGCATTGGCACGTAAGGTTCGCTCAAGTCTTATTTATCCAGCAGTAGTAGTGACTATGGCGATTCTGATTACTGCAGTTTTGTTGCTTAAGGTCGTGCCGACATTCAGAGGTATATTTGATATGTTGGGCGGGAGTCTTCCTTTCGCCACACGCGTACTTATTGCAGTTAGCGAATTAGCAAGAAAGTGGTTTATGTTTTTAGTAATTGGTCTTGCCGTGGCGGGTCTTGTTTTTAGGCAATTCACTAAGACTAAGAGGGGAGGATATTATTTTGATAAAGCTATGCTTAAGCTTCCTGTTTTGGGCGTGCTTTCTCGTAAGGTAGCTGTTGCTCGATTCTCCCGTACGCTTTCTACCTTAGTCAAGAGCGGAGTTTCCATCCTTAATGCCTTGAGTATTGTCGCAAAGACCTCTGACAATAAAGTGGTCGAGGAGGCAGTAAATAATTCCTCGCATTCGGTGCGCGAAGGCGAGCCGATTGCTAACCCTTTAGCCAGAAGTGGTGTATTCCCCCCTATGGTTACGGCAATGATTAGTGTGGGTGAGCAGACAGGAAAATTAGAAATAATGCTTACCGCGATTGCTGATTTTTATGATGAGCAGGTAGATATTGCTGTGGCAGGTTTGACCAGTATGATTGAGCCGATGGTTATTGCCTTTTTGGGTGTTGTTATTGGGGGGATTGTGGTTGCGTTATTTTTACCAATATTTCAGATAAGTCAGTTAATTGCCCATTGAGCTGAGCCAGGTTGAGGCTTTTTACTTGTTACTTGCAAATTCCTAACCCTGTGTTATACTTTAAGTAGGAAAGGTAAATTTTCTCTTGACAAAAAAGAAAGGAAGTGATATAAAGCAGGTCATAACCCAGCCCTTTTAACAGAGTAGCTTAAGGTTAGATTAAGAAAGGACTGGGTTGGTTCATTGAAAAAGGCAAGGCACAGCAAGCTACGCAGATTATCCTTTGACTTACGCTCAGGATAATCTATCCTGAGTTTATCGAAGGATAAATGAAGCATAAGGTTTAATCTATATATTGAAGCGTAGGCAGTAGCCTTAATCCAACCTTTGGAAAGGAGAGAGGATAGTATGAGAAGGGGTTTTACGCTGGTTGAGATTATGATTGTTGTGGCAATTATCGCTCTGTTAGCAGCAATTGCCATACCTAACCTACTCAGAGCCAGGGTAAATGCCAATGAGGCCAATGCCCAGGCAACTCTAAAGACAATGGCCACTGCTTGCGAGAGCTATGCAGCAGCAAACGAGGGCAACTACCCAGACGCTTGGGCTGATTTAACCGGCGCAACCCCACCGTATCTTAATGAAAATTACGAGACTAACAGCCCTATACACGGATACGATTTTGTGTGGGAGACTCAAGATGATGCAGATTATAAGTTTACGGCTGAGCGTCATACTGATACATCAGGTACGAGAGCTTTTTCTATTTGCACCGGTGCAATCCTGCTGGAAGACGATGGAGATGATGCGCCTGATTGCCCGCATGATTAATAATGATTAAGATATCTTTTGTTTTTACCCGCACCTAATCCCACTTTTAGGTGCGGGG
>CAZQEY010000001.1:87750-181015 GCA_964592485.1 uncultured Planctomycetales bacterium | reverse complement strand
AAGATGCACCTGATTGTCCGTAAGGTTAATATGTCCATTACTTCTACCCGCACCTAATTTTACATTTAGATGCGGGTTTTTTAATGAACGCATAACCCCGCTCTTTTGGGTAGTTAACTTAAGCGTTTAACGAACCAAAAAGGGACCAGGCGACCCTTGAGGCTATGTGTCAAGGGTCGTGGCTTCACTTATTTTTCTTGCTGAAGCAATTTTTTATGGTAAAATCTATATTGTAATGAAGAACAGACACAAATGGGATAAAGGATTCAGTCCTATAGCAGTTATTGAAACAGCGAAACCAAAGAAGAGATTGGTGCGTGGGGTTACTATAGCGGCGGCAATGATTATCGTTTCGATAATTACCCTGTTAGCGATAATTGTTATACCGCGATTTTTGAGTTCAAGGATGGGTGCTAACGAATCAGCGGCGCGGGCAGGCTTAAAGACAATTGCCGCAGCACTGGAAAATTTTGCCGAAGAAACCAAGCAAGGCTATCCCACAGATATATCAGTTTTAATAACAGCAGATCCGCCTTATCTTAATAAGAATTATATTGCCGATTCTCCGGTTCAGGGTTATAACTATACTTGTGAATCCTTAGGGGTTAGCGGCTACAGTTGTAGTGCAGAACCTCAACATTGTGCCCGCACTGGTTCAAAAATATATGAAATTACCACGGGCGGTGTATTTACCGAGACGGAATGTAGTCAATGATTAAGATATATCCGAAAGGGGCGGCTTTAACTGAATTGCTTCTAAAAATAGTAGAGAATTAGAGAATTTAAGGTAAGAGGGCGCGAGATAAAGATTATGGATTTAAATACTCTAATAACCAATTTAAAAAGCCGGTTTTTTAAATTTAAGCAAAAGAGTAGAGTTGGTGTTGGCTTGGAGCTTTTTAAGTCTAAGCAGAAGGACAAAGTCAGCATTGGCTTGGAGCTTCTTAAGCCTAAACAAAAGAACAAAACTAGCATTGGTTTGGATTTGGGATTTTCCTCAATAAAGATTGTTATTTTAGAGCGTTTGAACAATACCTATATCCTTAAGGATGCCAGGATTGTTGAGCTATCCCCTCAAGATGTAAACTCAAGTTCGGTAATTAAGAATTTAGGCCTTTCTCAAGGAATTAATCTGGGTATTAGTGGCCCAAATGTAATAATAAGATATATAGCAATGGCAAAAATGGATGAAAATGAGTTCAAGAATTCCCTAAGGTATGAAGCGGTTTCTCACTTGCCCTTTCCGGTAGAGGAAGTCAATCTCGATGGAGTAATGCTTAAGGATTTACCCGATGGTCAGATGATGGTGATGCTTGCTGCAGCCAAGAAGAATTTTATTAATCAGTTGTTAAAGACGTTTCAGGAGGCAGGCATCGAGGTTTATACCTTGGATATTGATTCCCTGGCTTTGCTCAATGCCTTTAATTATACCCACTCTCACCCTGTCTCATTAGAAAAAAGCTTTCTAACGGAGCCTGTTAAAAATAGCACTTCGCCAACAGGTAAGCCAAAGATTCCTAACGCTGCCCATACACACGAGGATAATAATTTATCCGGTGCGGTGGCTTTACTTAATGTCGGAGCTTTAGTAACTAATATTAATATTTTAGAGAATGGTATTCCTCATTTTAGCCGAGACATCGATATTGCTGGCAGGAATTTTGCCAAGGAAGACCCTGGGGAAGTAGCCATAGCTAATTTTGTATCCGAGATTAGAAAATCGTTTGATTATTACGAGGCAGAAAGTACAACAATTATAAATAAGATTTTTTTAAGCGGCGGAGGCAGTTTGTCTCCTGGCTTGGCCAGCAACTTAGAGAAGCATTTAGGTATCCGGATAGAACAGTGGGACCCTTTTAGTAATTTTGAGTTTGCTCCGGGTTTAGATGAAGCGAATATTCGAAAGAATTCTGTCCGGTTTGCCGTAGCTGTCGGTTTAGCTCTGCGTTCTTAATATGAAGATGATCGGAATAAACCTATTACCTGAAGAACTAAAACAAAAGAGGCGAAAGCAGGCTTTACTATCGCAGTTGTTCTTGATTATTATACCGACACTCTTTGGATTGCTTGTTATTATTCATTTATACCTGGGAATAGTGTTTCTATTTAAGACACTGCAATATAAATCAGTGAATAAAAAATGGACACAACTGGCGCCCCAGCGCCAGAAGGTAGATGCATGGAGGAAGGAATACAAGACTAACAGCCAGGAAATTGAGCAGATAATCAAATTACTTACCCGAAGAACAACTATCGCAGATAAAATGCAGGCATTGGCTTCTGCTTTGCCAAATGGCATCTGGTTTAATCATCTAAGCTTAGACCAGAATAAGTTTTGGCTTGAGGGTTCAGTGGTTTCTTTAAAAAAAGACCAGATGAGTCTGTTAAATCTCTTTTTAGGGCGTCTTAAAGAAGATAAGTCCTTTTTTAAGGATTTTGTTCGTCTTGAACTGGGACAGATGAACATGCGCACGCTGGGCGGTTTTTCAATAATGGATTTTGTTTTGGAAGGTGATTTAAAATGACCTTTGTTAGAAATCACAAAACCACATTTCTAACGGGCTAACTTCTAATGAGATGAAGAAAATTCAACTTAAAGAACTCCTAACTAAAATAAGTACAAAAATAAATTTCCAAGAACTATTAATTAAAATAACCCAAGATAAAAATAAACTGACTTTAACGATTATTATCATTTCGATTATTTTCATTTTAGACCTCTTCCTTGGTTTGAGATTTCAGGCGCGCGCACTTGGGAGAGTCAGTTCCAAGACTGTAGCGTTAAGAAAAGATCTGAAAGATTTTAATTCAGATTTAATCAAGATGCAAAGGCAAAAGAGGGATTTGACAACTGGTCAGGCAAAGAGGATGTTATCAGCTGGCGAGATACCTTGGGTAATTGAAGAGATTTCCCGCTTAGCCAATCAGCAGGCAGTAGGAATATCTCAGATAAGGGCTATGCGAGAGCCGCCTGAGGATGCAAAGAATTCTAGGAAATCACTTAAATCGAAAAAATATTCATCGAGTCTAATTGGCCTGGAGGTATCGGCAGGATATCATCAACTGGGCAGATTCTTAACGGAATTAAAAAATCATCCTGTGTTCTTAGCGGTTGAGAAATTGGATATAAGGCGCGTTGATGAGGATTCATTCGAGCATAAGATAAATTTAATTTTAAAAACATATGTATCCAAAAAATAGCAATCATTTATCCCACCATAGCTTTGGCAAAGGCAAGGGTGGACAAAATCCGTTATTCCCTTATCTACTTACCTTCTTATCCCGTTCGGCAAGCATAAAGGGACAAATCATCCCAATCTTTATTTTACTTACTTTGTGTTTTTTATCTTTATCTTCTATTTTATTGGCTCAAGAAGAGAAGGTTATCTACGATGATAAAGGTATTCGTGACCCATTCATTGCCTTGGTAACACCTGATGGTCGTCTTCTTAGTTTAGAGCCGGCTAGTTCAGAGTCAAAAATAATTTTAGAAGGGATTACCTATGATAAAAATGGGTACTCTTATGCTATTATCAATAATAAGGTAGTTGGTGTCGGGGATTATATTCTTGGTTATGCTGTTTTTAAGATAGAGAAGGAAAAAGTAATACTCCTGAAAGATAATAAATTTGTAGAATATAGAATAGATTAGAAGAGGAGAAGGCGTGATGAAAAAATCAAAAATCAAAAATTTCTGCCTATCTGGGAGGCAGGAAAAATCAAAAGCACAGTCTAAAATTCAGAAATATCTTAAAATTTTGAATTTTGGCATATCGTCTCTCATCTTGACATTTGGATTCTTGATTTACGCGTTTGCTCAAGCCCCGTCTGAAACAGAGTTTCTGGCGGAGCAAGAGTTAGAGATGGAGCCGTCTGCGCCTGGTGTAGAAGAATCAGTAGTGGCCAAAGGGAATGTAACTTTGGATTTTAAGGATGCCGACATAAGGAGCGTGCTTAAGGTTATTGCTTATAAATCCGGAATCAATATTGTAGCTACGCCAGAGGTAACGGGAACAGTTACTATTAGATTGCAGGATGTCCCTTGGGAGAACGGACTGGATACGATTGTGAAAACCTATGGCTTTGGCTACGAGTGGTTAAACGATAAGGTAATTATGGTTTCCACATTAGAAAAATTGGCTGAGCAAAGAAGGATTCAGGAAGAGGCAGCGGAAAAAGAGCCGTTGGATACCCATTCATTTCCTCTGAATTTTGCTAAAGCAGAGGAAGTAAAGGTAGCTGTAGAAAAATTGGTTTCTACAAAAGGCAGAATCACTCTTGAGACCCGGACCAATACTATAATTATTACTGATACCAAGTCTAATTTGATTAAGATTGGTAATGTGATTAAGGAGCTCGACAGAGTTACGCCCCAGGTCTTGATTGAGGCAAAAATAGTTGAAACAAATTTAACCGACACCAAGAACTTAGGTATAAAGTGGACAATTGGTGGAAAAGTTAAAGGTAGTGCTCGTCCGACTACCTTTCCTTTTACTACACATTCAGAGAATAAATATCTTCCTGATGATATCCCCGCTGCTACTACAGCCCCTGATACATCGGGCAGTCTTTTTTCGTTAGGTACCTTGGATGCTTCGAGCACTGAAGCGGTTTTAGAGCTACTCTTTAGGGATGTCAGTACGGAACTGCTTTCTAATCCTCGCGTAGTAACCTTGGATAATCAGCCAGCATCGATTGAGGTAGTGACCTTAGACCCGACACCTCAATGGACTTATAATGAGGAGCAGAATACCTATGTAATGACGGATTATCGGCAGGAGAAATATGGGATAATGTTGAGTGTTACACCCCAAATAAATAAATTGGGTTATGTAACTTTAACTGTCAAACCCGAGGTTAGCGATAAAACAGGCACAAAGACCTTGACCAGCACGGGGTTAAGCGTGGAACTACCGGTTATCGATAAACAAACCACTTCCACCATGGTAATGATAAAGGACGGTGATACCCTGGTTATTGGTGGCTTAATCAAGAACAAGGTCACAGATACCATTCAAAAGGTTCCTTTTTTAGGAGATATACCCATTTTAAGTTTCTTTTTTAAGTATAAATCCAAAGAGGTCATAAAAAAGGACTTGCTCATTTTTATTACTCCCAAAATATTAACTATCCAAGGTTCATAAATACCCAATCCTTTTCATTTCTTTGTTCAACAAGCGAAAAATACGGTATTTTAAAATTCATGCCATGCAAAGCAAAAGAGATAGTATTCAAAGATTTCAAAGCAAAGTTCGAATAGTTGTTTAATTGCGATTGCTTAGAGTTTTACTTTACAAAAATGCAGAAGGAAATCTTAATTAATGCAGATTTACCCGAAAAGCGAATAGCGATAATTACTAATGGGCAGTTAGAGGAATTCTATATTGAGCAGCCCGGGGATAAGACCATTGTTGGCAATATCTATAAAGGTAGAATTGAGACTGTGGTACCTTCTCTGAATGCTGCCTTTGTGGACATTGGTCAGAATAAAAAAGGTTTTCTTTATCTTTCGGAAATTGAATACAATGCTTATGAACCAACCGAGCAGATTCGAGCCGCTACGCCTCTTAAATTAAAAAAGGGCGATGAGGTTCTGGTGCAGGTGGTTAAAGAGGCATTCGGCACAAAGGGTCCGCGAATATCCGGGCATATTGGCCTTGCCGGCAGATATTTGGTTTTAGCGCCCCAGAATATTCACTGGGGAATTTCCCGGCGCATTGAGGATGGGATAGAGAGAAAAAGGCTTTGGTCTATTCTTGAAGGACTGAGGTTACCTAAAAATGTTGGTTTTATTGTACGTACTGCTGCCGTCGGCAGAACGGCAAGGGAACTTATGCGCGATGCGCGTTTTTTGCTTAGATTATGGTCAAGGATAAAAAAAGCCTCTTCTCGTCAATCTGCCCCCAGTTTCGTATATGAGGAATATGACTTAATCTTGCGGATAATCCGCGATTCATTTACTGAGGAAGTAAGTCGGGTTGTGGTTGATTCAAAATCTGAATACCGACGTATCCAATCCCTCGTGCGCACATTCGGCAAGCCCTTAGTAAGGCGCATTCACCTCTATCAGGGGCCAGATTTATTTTTTGACCGAAATATCGAAAAACAGATTAATAAAATTTTTGAAAGATATGTTTATCTGAAATCCAAGGCTTATATTGTTATCGAGCCTACCGAAGGTTTGGTCGTAATCGATGTTAATAGCGGAGGATTTAAGAAGAACCTTTCTCCTGAAGAGGCAGCGTTTAAGATTAATGCAGAGGCAGCGGTAGAGATTGTTCGACAATTGCGTCTGCGTGATTTAGGCGGCATTATTGTGATTGATTTTATTGATATGGAGAAAGAAGGGCATCGGCGGGAGATTTCAAATATTTTGAATCGCCAATTAAGCAAGGATAGAGCTAAATATGATTGCTTAGGCATATCTAAATTTGGCTTAGTTCAGCTGACCCGTGAACGCGTGCATAATACCGTTCAGGCACAAACTTATCAACCCTGCCCATATTGTCAGGGCAGAGGCAAGATAAAGTCAGCAATGACCCTGTGCATTTTGACCTTTCGTCAGCTGAAGCGCCACTTACAATTCAATCGACCAACCGAGGTTAACATAGCGCTTAATCCCGCGGTTAGCTCTCTGATGGAAAAATATCAAGACTCCCTGCGGGTTCTAGAACGCAAATTCCACACCAAGATTAAGCTCGTCTCCAATCCCACCCAGCACTTAGAGGAGATCAAGATAACCTGATGATTTGTAGCCTTACCTGAGTCTCTCGTTGCCTTCAGCTACTTTTATACCTTTCTCGTACAAAATTAGGCCTTTTCTCGCTGGTAAGGATTGAAGAAATCGCATTCTACCCAGCATTTGGAAGAGATAAAGATTTCATAAAGAGATTTCTAAGATAATCATAACAATTCAATAATGCTAAAACTACCCTTATTCTTGAGGGAGCACTACCCTTTGGGTTTTCCTGGTAAGAGATGATTCTAGGTATAGGCTATTTCAATTATTCTTTTTAAATATTAGGATTCCTTCTTTATTAAATATTTGAGTATAGTTATTAATTATATCTTCTTCTAAAAGAAAAGGAGAGGTATGCTTATCTACTAGAATATAATCTCCATATTCTCTTTCTCCGATAAGAGAATATTTTTCTCTGCTTGAGATATGTACCGCTATATCCCGAGGTACGGTTATAAAGGCATCTTTTGGGATGAGCGCTATCGCTTCTTTTACTGTTTTAATGTAAGTCATATCTTTTGAGTATTTTGTTTGACCTAACCATATATAAGAATGACTAAGTGTAGAAGAAAGAATGAAAAGAGATAATAAAAATCGAAATGTTCCGACTTTCATTTTAAGATTTTTTACCCATTTAAAATGAGAAATTCTTTTTACTCCCTCAAGAGTGCCGATTAAAAGGAAACAAGAAACTACAATATTGTAATGCCGTAATGGCGAAAGTACAGCCGGCCTATCTGATAAAAGGTTTATGATGAGTTCGGGCAGCCCTAAAAGGCTAACAGGGCTTAATAGAGGAGCTATTATTCCTAATGGGAAGAATAACAAAAACACAGATTTTAAATTATGCCAGTTGCTTATATTTGAATAAGAAATACCTGAAAGTATAGAGTTTAGGATACTACCTTTTTGAGATAAGAATCTAGTTTTTAAGAATACCAAAGGCCAAGCAGCGTCAGGGTGAGGTTGATACACTTTTTGGAAATGCAATATTATCCCTATAGAAAAAATGAACCAGACAATTCCTAATAATATAGGCAGCAAAATCCATTTCGGACTCTTTTTGCAAAGTAAAGAATAAACCCCAAACATTATGGCAATTAAAGATAGGTGCTCTTTTATAGAAAGAGATAAGATTAAGAAAACCATAAAAGGTAAGAATTTATTTAGCCTGAGAAAATAATATGTAAATAATAGAAAGAAAGGCAGGTAACAAATCTCATGAGGAGGCGCGAAATTTTGAGATACTAAAAAAGGATACATCATAAAACTAAGAATGAGAGGTTGGATTGAGATGTCCTTGAAGATAAGCTTCGCAATTAAATAGAAGGGGATTACTGAAACAGATAATAACAGGATTTTCAATATTGATAAGGTTAAGGGATGAGGAAATATATAATAGAAGGGAATCAGAATGAAATAAAAAGGAGAATTGTGACAGCAGAAATTTGAACCATAGGTGGAGTTTGAAAATAATCTCCCATTTACAGTATTCCAAAAAGTTTGATTGTATATGGCAAAATCTTTCGGATTAAAGGAGCCAAAGCTATTGAATTTTTGGATACTTATATAACTGAAAATAGAAAAATATAAAATAATTAACACTGAAATAAAAATCTTTTGATTTAGAGCATTTATTTTTGCCAAATAATCTTGTTTTGATAATATTATGAAGAAGCAAATTTGTGTTGTTAAAATTATCGCTATAGGTACAAAAAAAGAAACAGTTGTTTCTTGAGGTTCCCATAAAAGCAAGAGTATTATTGGAGATAATACAATAGAAGAATACCTTAAAGACAATTTATTATCTTTTTTAAAATAGAGAGATATAACTATCCAGATAAAAAATAGAAAGCTAATGCATAGGAATATCAAGATGGCTGATTTTAAATAGTTGCTAAAAATTAGTCTAATTTTATCATTTTCTAAAGAGCAAGATATAATAGAATTGATGACTATAAAACTTAAAAAGAGTATAAGAATAATCTGTTTTAGAGAAATGGCCTCAATTGTGTTTTTTAGATAATTTCTCATACGTAGCCTAAATATATCTTATTTAGGTACTTATTGCAAGGGCAAATTTACCACAGCTATAGAAAAATTTCATAAAAAGAGTATAATATTTATAAAGCGATAAAATATTCCGAATGATTATAGAAGTCAGGATATGGATAAAAAAGAAAGTATAAAAAATCATTTTGACAGTATTGCAGGAGAATACGATTACTGGAAGAGGAAAAACAGCTATTATTATAGTTTAATCAAAAGCTTTTATAGAAAATATATACCCCCTGAATCTTCAGTAATAGAGTTTGGCTGTGCTACTGGAGAAATATTAGCAAGCTGCAAACCCAAAAGGGGTGTAGGAATAGACATTTCAAAAAATATTCTCCAGATAGCTAAGAATAAGTATCCTCAGTATGAATTTAGAATAGCTGATGCAGAAGATTTTTCTCATAGTGAACAGTTTGATTATGTAATTATGAGTGACCTTATAGACCATCTTTCAAATATCCCTAAAGCCATAGAAAATGCCCAGAGAGTATTAAATTCTAAAGGAAGGTTAATAATTACTTCTATAAACCCCTTATGGAATCCTATCTGGGGGTTGTTGGAAAAGTTAAATCTCAAAATGCCTGAAGGTCCTCACTGTTTTATCCCTAATCGATTTATCGAATTCTTCTGCCAAATTAAAGGATTTAAAGTTATCTCTAAAGGAGCTTTAATATTCATCCCCAAAAAAGTACCTCTTGTTTCAAGTGCACTAAACAATATAATCCCTAAGTTACCTATATTGAATAGGTTATGTTGGGTGCAAACTTTGATAGCAGAGAAAGACCTACAGCCAAGAAGAAAGTTGAGTTATTCGGTTATTATTCCTGTATATAATGAGGAGAAAAATATTGAAGAGTGTATAAGGAGAATACCTAGGTCAAACAGAGATTACGAAATAATCGTAATAGATGACGGCTCAGAAGACGCTACACCGATAATCTTAAGACAATTACAGAAAGAGGTTCATAATTTAAGGAGTATAAGATTTTCTAGAAATCGAGGAAAAGCCTACGCTGTAGAAGAGGGAATAAGATGTGCAAGAAAAGAGGTAGTAATGGTATTAGACGCAGATATGGCTGTAGCACCTGAAGATATACCTCTATTTATTCAACCTTTAGAGAGAGGTGTAGTAGAGTTTGTTAATGGGACACGTCTAATTTACAATATGGAGAAGAAGGCTATGAGTCAGATAAAGAGAATAGGCAATTTCTTATTTGCCCTCCTCTTTTCTTTAATACTGAAATTCCGTCTTACTGATACTCTCTGTGGAACAAAGGTATTTTATAAGAAGCATTTTCAAGATATAAAAATTTCTGGAGAAAGATGGGGAGATTTTGTTCTTCTTTGGACAGCAAAGAAGAAAGGATTAAAGATAGGTGAGCTTCCTATAAGGTACTATGTACGAAAAGCAGGCCAATCAAAAATGAATCCCTTCCGGGATGGCTTAAAGTTTATGAGGTATATCTTAAGAATAACGTTGAAGGAATTTTTGAATAAATAATATTATCAATCTTAAGTGACATTTTCATGTTTTTATATTTTAAATAATACCACAACTTTGTTAAAAATGTATTTTTTCCCAGATTCACACAGATTTTCTCATCGATATCAGTGTGAATCCATCTTTTATCTGGGTTTATCTTACAGTTAAAGGATAAAATTTTTTCTTAACCTATTGCTAAACAAAGGGTTATCTTTTTGAAAATGGTAAAATAAGCTCAGAAATTAACATAGTAGTGTAATACGTTTTTTTCAACTCACCTCCCCAGATAACTCCAGATAAAGATAGCTTGATTTGTGAGTTCTCCAATCGATATTTATTACCTTACTTCTGCTTCTCCCGGCCATTTAGGTATTTTAATAACTTTATTCGGACCAAGACAAAGCGGATATCGTTGGTAGGAGTGGGAGAATCCGCATTATAAAGATAGCTTGATTTGTGAGTTTTTTAACTGATATTAGTTACCTTACTTCTGCTTCTCATGGCCGCTTAGGTATTTTAATAACTTTACTCGAACAAAGACAAAACAGGTATCGCTGGAGGAGGTAAGAGAATCCGCGTTATAAAGATAGCTTGATTTCTCCTGTTTTATGTGATAATATTATAATCTAAAATTACCCCCACCTTAGATATTTAATTACAGCGTGTTATGAATATTTTGGGGGTGTAGGTTCAATTTGGCCACCATTGGCAGGTGATTGAAGGAGGAACACAGGTGTATGCTATTATTGAGGTAGGGGGTAAGCAATATAAAGTACAAGAAGGCGATAATATTAATATAGAACACGAGGGGAAGAAAGAGCATCAAAATATCATCTTGAATAAGGTCCTTGTGGTAGCTAAGGACAACAATATTCAGATTGGCCAGCCTTATGTTAAGAGTGCTAAGGTATCAGCCGAGGTAGTTAAAAATATAAAGGCTCGCAAGGTTATCTCTTATAAGTATCGTCGACGAAAGTCCAGCCATTGGAAAAAGGGGCATCGGCAATTGCTTACGAGGATTAGAATAAAAGAAATAGTTTGTTAGTTGGAATGTTCATTGATGAGGCAAGAATCCGGGTTAAGGCAGGAGACGGAGGCAACGGCTGCCGCAGTTTCTATCGAGACAAGTATAGACGCCACGGTATTCCTGACGGCGGCAATGGCGGGAAGGGGGCGGATATCAATGCTGTTGCTGACCGGAATCTATTTACCCTTTTAGATTTTCAATATCATCGGCATTTCATTGGTAAGAATGGTAAGCACGGCTCAGGTAAAAACAAAAAGGGTAAAGACGCTGCGGATTACATTATAAGGGTGCCCTGCGGCACAATTATTAAAGATGCCAAAACCAGTTGTTGTTTAGCTGAACTCCTGCTTCCAGGTGAAAGGGTTATTTTAGCAAAAGGGGGCGAAGGAGGCAGGGGTAATACCCATAAACGTCCGGTAACTAAAGGAAAGCGCGGCGAAGAGCGAGATTTAGTCTTAGAGTTAAAACTCATTGCCGATGTAGGGATTGTTGGTTTTCCCAACGCCGGGAAATCTACTTTAGTTAGCCTCATATCCAATGCCCATCCTGAGGTTGCTGCGTATCCCTTCACTACCAAGACTCCGGTTTTAGGGGCAGTTAGGGGAGATGATTTTTCTTTTGTGGTGGCGGATATTCCTGGATTAATTCAGGGTTCACACCAGGGCCGTGGCTTGGGAGATCGATTTCTGCGTCATATCGAGCGTACAAACCTGATTCTCCATCTTATTGATATGGCAGGTACAGAAGGCCGGGATCCCTTAGATGATTATCGAGCAATAAAAAAGGAATTGGCTTTATTCAATCAACAGCTTGGCAGGCGGCAGCAGATTATTGTCGCTAACAAGATGGATTTGCCGCAAGCTCAGGAGAATCTAATTAGATTTAAACAAAGAATAAATCGACGCATTTATCCTATATCTGCCTTAAACAGAGAAGGACTGGGGGGTTTAGTTGAAGCAATTAGGAAAAGATTATCAACGCATTGTAATTAAGATTGGAGCAAGCCTGCTGGTGGATTCTCAGATTATTGACCGGCTTATTGCTCAGATTGCCGATTTGATTAATCAGAAGCGAGAGGTGATTTTGGTTTCTTCTGGAGCAATTGCCTGCGGGATGGCGATTCTTAAGTTGAAGGCCCGACCGGTGAAAGTAAGTCATCTGCAAGCAGCAGCGAGTCTTGGTCAAAGTGAATTGATGGAACTTTATCGGAAAAGATTTGCCGCTTACAATATAAAGTGTGCCCAGGTGTTGCTTACCTGGGAGGACCTTGATGACCGCAGTCGATACCTCAATGCCAAGAATACCCTGCAGGTTTTATTAAAATGGCGCAGCCTGCCAATAATTAATGAAAATGATACAGTATCTATTGATGAGATAAAATTCGGGGATAACGACCGTCTCTCTGCGCTGGTTGCTAATCTCATTGATGCGGATATCCTGATTATTCTTTCTGATGTTGCGGGTTTGCTTATGCCGAAGACCTCGGTGGTTATCCGCGTAGTTAATAAGATAACGGAAAAGATCGAAAAGTTGGCTTCCTCTTCTGATAAGGCCATTTCAGTAGGAGGGATGAAGACTAAACTTTCGGCTGCCCGGATTGCTATGGAATCGCAGATTCCCTGCTTGATCGTTAACGGTAAAAAACCGGATGTTTTACAATCAGCCCTCGGCGACCCATTTAGTGCGGGAACGCTGTTTCTTCCTGCCAAGCTGCGAATTCCAGCGCGTAAAAAATGGTTTATTTTTTGTGCCCGGCCAAAGGGTAGGATTCGCGTGGATGACGGCGCCAAGGCCGCCCTGCTTAGAGGCAAAAGCCTGCTTAGCGTCGGTGTAGTAGGTTCAGAGGAAAATTTTGCTGTCGGCGATATCGTCGAGATTATTGACCAGAAAGGTGCTATTTTTGCCCGCGGCAGGGTTAATTTTTCTGCTTCGGATTTGGACAAAATAAAAGGAAAGCAAAAGATGAAAGAGGTTATCCATCGTGATAACCTCGTAATCAGGGATACTCCTTAGGGGGTGCTCTCTTGAGCAAAGGGTATTCCCCTTCTGGATATAAATGCTCTCTCTTAATGAGTAAAAATATTCTAACATTAGCAAAAAAAGCCAGGAAGGCATTTCCGGCGTTAGCGAATTTAACTGCCGGGAAAAAGAATGAAATTCTGCGTTTGATGTCTGAGGCCCTGCTTGACAACCAGCAGTTCATTATTAATCAGAATAAAAAGGACATTAGGAATGCCTTAAGTAGCAAACTTTCTCCGGCATTTATTGACCGACTTACCTTAAACAGACAGCGGGTCAAAGAGATGAGCGCGTCGCAAATGTCGCTGATTAATCTGCCTGAGCCGGTAGGAGAGGTGATTAAAGAGTGGCAGGCTCCCAATGGCATGCAGATTTCCAAGGTACGCGTGCCGATTGGGGTAATCGCAATAATCTACGAATCCCGCCCGGATGTAACTTCTGATTGTATCGGATTGTGTTTAAAATCAGGAAACTGCGTTATCCTGCGTGGCGGCAGCCAGGCGATTAACTCTAACAAAGCAATCTATAAAGTTTTATCTGCGGTGTTAGATAAATTTTCTGTCCCAGAAGGCGCAATCGGCTTAGTTTCCACAACCCAACATAAGGATGTACGGGCATTGCTTCGCCTGAGCGATTACATTGATTTGGTAATCCCGCGCGGCGGAGAGAACCTGATTAGAGAAGTGAGTAATATCTCGCGTATCCCGGTCATCAAACATTATAAGGGTATATGCCATGTATATGTTCATCAGGATGCTAACCTTTCGACGGCAGAAGACATTTGTTTTAATGCTAAAGTCCAGCGTCCGGGAACATGCAATGCTATGGAAACAATGCTGGTTGACAAAAATATTGCCTCATCTTTCTTGCCAATAATGATTAGGCGCTTCAAGGCAGCTGGCGTTCAAATTCGCGGATGTCCGATTACCCGGAAGGTCCTCAAGGGCATAAAGGCGGCTACCAACAAGGATTTTCATACCGAATATTTAGACTTAATTTTATCGGTTAAGGTAGTTAGGAATTTAGATGAAGCGATAAAACACATTAACGAATACGGCTCGCATCATTCTGATTCAATCGTTACCGATAATGTAACGAGTGCTGAAGAATTTTTAAGCAGGGTTGATTCAGCGTGTGTATATCACAATGTTTCCACTCGGCTTACAGATGGATATCAATTTGGCATGGGCGCAGAGATGGGGATATCTACTGATAAACTTCATGCCCGTGGCCCAATGGGCCTTGAGGAATTGACCACCTACAAGTATGTTGTTAAGGGGCAGGGTCAGATAAGAGAATGAAGATTGGCATCCTGGGCGGCACCTTTAATCCCATTCATCTCGGGCATCTTATTATGGCTGAAGAGGTGCGTCAGAAAATCGACTTGGCAAGGGTGATATTTATTCCCACGAATTTTCCTCCTCATAAAGAAAACGGAGAGATTATTGAAGCTGGTCATCGTCTCAAGATGCTGAAATTAGCAATCAAGGGGAATCCCTATTTTTTTGCTTCTGACATTGAAATAAAAAGGGGTGGTCGTTCCTATACGATTGATACCATAAAGCAGCTCAATAAGATTTTTTCCGGCGACGAACTATATTTTATTATCGGTTCAGACCTGTTTAAATATTTGGGTGGTTGGAAAGACTTAAAGGAAATCATTGCGCAGGTCAGGTTTATTGTGGCGACTCGGCCGGGATATCCTTTAGAGAATCTCCCTGATTATATAACCACCATAGATATCCGGGCGGTTGATATTTCCGCTTTTGAGATTCGTCAGTGCATAAAAAGGGGCTGCTCTTTCCGCTATTTAGTACCTGAGGAGGTTCGTAGCTACATTATAAAAAAAGGACTTTATAAATGAGATTAAGGGTGGGTGCATCAATCCTGGCAGCTGATTTCGCTAATTTAAAACAAGATATGCTGCGCATTCAAAGAGCCGGCATTGATTTATTTCATATTGATATAATGGATGGGCATTTTGTGCCGAATATTACTATTGGTCCGGATATATTAAGGGATATTCGTAAAGTAAGTTCGCTACCTTTCGATGTTCATTTGATGATTAAGCAACCGTTTAATTGGGTTAATCGCTTTATTGCCGCCGGCGCCGATATGATTACCGTTCATGTTGAGACAATCAAACCTGCTGCTTATAGAAAACAATACAGCAGGTTGAAATCAAAGGGTATAAAATTGGGTATTTCTCTGAATCCGGCTACGCCCCTTAAGAGAATCCAGCCATTATTGAATATGACGGATTTTGTCTTGATGATGAGCGTAAATCCCGGATTCGGGGGGCAGAAATTCATTCCCGGAGTTGTGCTTAAGATTAAAGCCTTGCGCAAAATTTACAAAGGAGATATTGCCGTTGACGGTGGGATAAACAATCTCACCGCAGAGAAGGTAATAAAAGCGGGTGCCAATGTTCTGGCCTGCGGCACTTACATATTCAAATCTGCCCATCCTAAGAGGATAATCCAAAAAATAAGAAAACTCGGAGGAGAAATTGGATAAGATAGAATTTGGAACTGACGGCTGGAGAGGTATAATCAGCAAAGATTTTACCTTTGATAATGTCCGGCGCGTGGCAGTGGCTATTGCGGATTATTACAACCGTCAGACCAAAACAACGGCAGGCAGGCAGACAAAAATAGCAATAGGTTACGATACTAGGTTTTTATCAGAAGCCTATGCCCGTATCATAGCTGAGGTTTTATCCATCAAGGGCATCAGGGTGATTCTCTCTGATAGGGCAATCCCTACGCCCGCGTTAAGCTTCATGGTTAAGACCAAAAAAATGAGCGCGGGGGTAATGGTTACTGCCAGTCATAATCCGGCTTCCTATAATGGAATAAAGATTAAAACTAGCTCAGGCGGGGCAGCAGCAGCTGAGGTTACCAGTCAGATTGAAAACAGGATTCCCCGTTATCCGTTGTATGCCAGCGGCAATCCTGAGCTGATAATTAAAAAGGACTTAGTCAGCGATTATATAAAATTCCTGCGTTCTTATATTAATCTGGGATTGCTTAAAAAGACAAGGTTCCGCCTTCTGGTAGATGTGATGTACGGAAGCGGTAATGGATTTATTGGCGATGTGCTTAAGCGTACAGGGGTTAATTTGGATTTTATCCGCAATCAGATTAATCCCTCTTTTGGCGGATTAAGACCTGAGCCGGTCTTAGAGAATCTCGGTCCAACAATAACTAAATTAAAAAATCAGCAATATGATTTGGGTTTAGTTTTGGACGGTGATGCTGACCGAATCGCCGCGTTTACTGGTAGAGGAGAATTTATCCACCCCCAAAAAATTCTTGGGTTATTAATCTTACACCTTGTGCGTAATCGAAGTATGAACGCAGGAGTGGTTAAGACAATTGCCGGTACGACACTTATTGATAAGATTACTGCTTGCCTGGGGCTTAAGCTTTATGAGACACCGGTAGGTTTTAAATATATATCTGAACTAATGCGAAAACAGGATATCCTTATCGGAGGCGAAGAAGCCGGCGGTATAGGCTTTAAGGGTTATATTCCTGAGAGAGACGGTAGTCTGGCAGGGTTATTACTTTTGGAGATGATGGCGTATCAGAAGAAACCAATACTCAAAATATTAAATGAAATGGAACGGGAATTCGGGAGATATTACTATTTAAGAGAAGATATTCATCTACATAAGTTTAAATCTCAAAGACAGCTTAGCAGTTTATCTTCTAAGATAAACAGGTTTAAGTCAAAGAAGGAATTATTAGGCAGGAAGGTAATTGAGGTTAAGGACTTTGATGGTGTGAAGTTAATTTGCCGTGATGAAAGCTGGCTTATGCTGCGTGCCTCAGGCACAGAACCATTGGTGCGAGTTTATTCTGAAGCAAGAAGCCTTAAGCGTTCGAAACAATTGCTTAATTTTGGCAAAGATTTTCTTGGCATATGATACTTTATAGGGTATCAAGGTTTTTATTAATACCGCTGTTTAGAATCATTTTTCGTTTGGAGGTTAAGGGGTCGGATAATTTTCCTCGCGCTGGCGGCTTTATCTTAGCCAGTAACCACGTCAGTTACTTAGACCCGATTGTTCTGGGAGTTGCCTGCCCGCGTCAGTTAAATTTTATGGCGCGCCATGACCTTTTTACAATTCCCATTTTCGGCGCTTTTATTCGCAGTGTAGGGGCATTTCCTTTGAGGCGCAATTCCGCTGATATCGTCAGCATAAAAGAAGCGCTTCGACGCCTACGTCGAGCAGGAGGTCTTGTGCTTTTCCCGGAGGGAAGGCGTTCCCCTAAGGAGGTAAGTCAAGATGCACAGCCAGGCATCGGTTTTATCGCAGTAAAATCTCAGGTTCCAGTAGTACCTGCTTTTATTGATGGTACTCAGAGAGCGCTTGGTCGTAATGCGCGTTTTATCCGACCTACCAGGGTCAGGGTTTATTTTGGTAGACCAATTTACCCTGTTAGACCTGTGCGCCCCGTTAGAGATCTTATTTCGAACGGCGTGCGTTCAATGGAAAGAATCAAAGAGAAATCTAAAGGGGTTTATTCTGATAACAAGAGCCTTAGGAGTAATTATGAAGATTTTGCTAACGGCATAATGAAGGAAATTGACCGACTCAGCCAAGAACCCGTTAGTTTCAAATAAAAATAAATCATAAATCCGAAGCGCTCCCCGCTAAGCGGGAGAAATCTGGTAATTTGCGCTTCGCTTCGCTTTGCTTGTAGAATTTAGAATTTCGGATTTAGAGTTTATCTCTAAAGTTAGCAGAAATCGGTCAAGAAGGAGGTTGTAAAAAAATGCCGCAGGAGAATAATATTGATTTAGAACAGTTATACAACCAAAGTATAAAGAAGTTAAATGATGGTCAAATTATAAAAGGTAAGATTGTTGCTATTAGACCAAGAGAGGTATTGATTGATGTGGGTTTTAAATCCGAAGGAGTAGTTCCGGTTACCGAGTTTGTTGCCAAGGAGTTAGAGGTAGGCCACGAGTTGGATTTTTTTATTGAATCCATTGAGAACGACGCTGGTATGATTTCTCTCTCTCGCATCAAGGCAAAGCAAATGCAGGGCTGGAATAAGATGGTTGCTGACTTTAAATCAGAGAATCTGGTTGAGGGCAAGGTTAAGAGAAAGGTTAAGGGAGGGTTTCTTGTTGATGTGGGAGGCGTGGAGGGATTTCTTCCCGGTTCGCTTTCCGGCCTTAGGGATGTAAGCGAGAAGGATATAATTAACCAGACTTTTTTATTCAAGATTACCAAGATTAATTACTTTCGCCGCAGTATCATTGTGTCTCGTAGAGAAGCAATCCAAAAACAAAGGCAGCAAGCCCGCCAGGCGATTTGGGAGAATTTAAAAGTAGGTCAGATAGTTACAGGAACGGTAAAGGCAATCACTGATTTTGGAGCATTTATTGATTTGGGCGGCGCGGACGGACTTCTGCATATTACTGATATGTCTTGGTCAAGGGTCAGTCATCCTTCGGAGATAGTGGCTGTCGGCGATAAAATAGAGGTAATGGTTTTAAATATTAATAAGGGAGCAAACAAGATTGCCCTCGGCCTAAAGCAGAGATTGCCTGATCCTTGGCAGGATATAGCCAGTAAATACCCTCCTGGTTCGCGTATAAAAAGTAAGGTGGTGAATATTCTACCCTATGGAATCTTTGTGGAAATAGAAAAGGGAATTGAAGGCTTGGTTCATATCTCAGAAATTTCCTGGGCAAAGAGGGTAGATAATCTTTCCTCGACCTTTGCTATTGGGGATGTAATTGAGGTGCAGGTTTTATCCGTTGATGCACAGAATCGCAAGATTGCCTTAAGCATTAAGCAATTAGAGACAAATCCTTGGCTTGAGGTTGAATCTAAGTATCCACCTGGAACCAAGGTTACAGGAAGAGTGCGCGGGTTTACTGATTATGGCGCATTTGTGGAATTGGAGAATAGTATTGAAGGAATGATTCATATCTCGGATTTCTCCTGGACCAAGAGGATAAATCATCCTCAGGATGTTTTAAAAAAGGGGCAGAAGATAGAATTAGTTGTGCTTTCCGTTGATGGGGCAAATCGCCGCATCTCTCTGGGATTAAAACAGATGCAACTTAATACCTGGCCAGAAATTGCTCAGAGGTATCCATTGGATATGGTTCTGGAAGCCGAGGTAGTAAGTATTACGGAGTTTGGGGTATTTGTTAAATTAGAGGAGGATCTTGAGGGGTTGGTATTCAGCAGTGAGATTGACCCAGAGCAGATGAGCTCGCTGAAAGTAGGCGATAAATTAAAAGTCAAGGTGATTAAGGTTGATGTTGAACAGGCAAAGATTGGCCTCTCCGCCAAAATTTAGGGACATCCCTGCCTGCCGGCAGGCAGGCTTTCTGCCAATCAGGGGACATCCCTCGTTACGGGAAGTTTAAACGGGAGGGGTAACTCGGGATTAAGTCCCGAGCTTATGCAGTTTAATTATAGTAGGCGAGGGACACCCTTTCTGCTGAATACAAGGGTGTCCCTAAAGCTATGTCAAGAATGGAAATTGAGCAACAGCTTAAAATTATTAAACGCGGTGCGGTAGAGATAATTTCTGAAGAGGAGTTAATTAAGAAATTAAAAGAGGCTAAGCGTCAGAAGCGCCCTCTTCGGATTAAGGCTGGTTTTGACCCCACTGCGCCTGATATCCATCTTGGCCACACCGTGCTCTTGAGGAAGCTTCGCCAGTTTCAGGATTTGGGTCATACGGTTTATTTTCTTATTGGCGATTTTACTGCTCGCATTGGAGACCCTTCAGGAAGGTCAGTTATGAGAAAGTCTTTAACTAAAAGAGAGATTCTTAAAAATGCCCAGACTTATAAAGAGCAGGTAGGAAGAACCTTGAATCTAAAAAGGCTTAAGATAAGATTTAACAGCCGTTGGTTTGACCGAATGTCCGTAGTTGACATTCTGAAATTAACGATGCATACCACGGTAAGTCAGATGCTTGCTCGTGCTGATTTTAAAAAACGTTTAAGAGACAATGAAGAGATTTCCCTCCTTGAGTTTATGTATCCAGTCCTGCAGGGTTACGACTCAGTGATAATGAAAAGCGATATCGAGATTGGGGGAACAGACCAGATTTTTAATCTCTTGGTAGGTAGAGACCTACAGAGGGATTTTGGAGAAACGCCCCAAGTGATTATTACCTTGCCGCTTCTGGAAGGGACTGACGGCATCAATAAGATGAGTAAGTCCTTGGGCAACTATATTGGTATAACAGATAAGCCAGAAGAGATGTTTGGTAAGATTATGTCTATATCCGATGAGTTGATGCTGAAGTACTACACCTTACTTACTGATGAGAACTTGGATAGCATAAAACAGATGCATCCCAAGGAGGCAAAATTGAGATTGGCTGAGAGGATTGTTGCGGAGTATCATTCAAGAGACGCTGCTTTGGCTAGCCGGAAGGAATTTCAACGCGTATTTGTTGCCCGTCAACTTCCTCAGGATATCCCTGTTTTTCCAATACGAGGACCCCAGCGGATTATCGAGATTATCACCGAGAGTGGCTTAACGAAAAGTGGAAATGAATCTCGTCGACTTATTCGTCAAGGGGCAGTAGTTTTTAATAATCAAAAAATCAAAGACGAGAATTTTATTGTTGATTACTCAGGTATTCTTAAGGTCGGCTCACGTCGTTTCTTAAGTATCAAAAGACAAGGATAGCCTCTAAGAATGAAAAGGTATTTAGTAACCGGAGGAGCAGGTTTTATTGGTTCGCACATCGTAGAGAGATTACTCAGGAGCGGGCATTCCATCGTGGTTCTGGATAACTTTTCATCCGGTAAGGAAGAAAACCTATCTTTTGTAAATAACTATCCGTCATCAGCTAACCGCTATACACTAATAAGAGGTGATATCCGCGATTTGCCCACTTGCCAGAAGGCCTGCCAGGATATTGATGTTGTCCTTCACCAGGCAGCTCTTCGCTCTGTGCCGAAATCTTTAAATAATCCCTTTGAATATAATGAAGTAAATATCAATGGCACCCTGAATATGCTTGAAGCTGCCAGGCAACAGAAAATTAAACGCTTTATTTATGCCTCCTCAAGCTCTATTTATGGCGAAACAAAGAAATTTCCTGAAAAGGAAACAGATCTACCTCGTCTTATTTCACCCTATGCTCTGACCAAGTCAGCTGGCGAGCATTACTGTCGCGTGTATTCGCAAAACTATGGTTTGTCTACGGTTTGTCTGCGCTACTTCAATGTCTTTGGTCCGCGCCAGGCATTAGACGATGAATATGCAGTAGCTATCCCCAAGTTTATTCATTGTCTCTTAAACGATGAGTCTCCTCCTATATATGGCACAGGTAAGCAGTCACGCGATTTTACCTATATTGACGATGTTGTCGAGGCAAATCTTTTAGCTGCAAATGCGCCCAACCTTAACTCTGCTCCTACGTGCAGGGGCAGAGTTAAATGGGCAATCTTAAACATTGCCAATGGCGATGGTAAGACTATTCTGGAGTTAGTTAGTCTTCTCAATAAAATTATGAAAAAGAATATTCAGCCTATTTATCATCCATCCAGGCCAGGGGATGTACTTAAGACCCTTGCAGATATCTCGCAAGCAAAAAAGATTATTGGCTATAAGCCTAAGACCAGTTTCCGGAAGGGGTTGGTGAAAACTGTCGAGTGGTTTAGACATAATTTAAAAGGAGCTAAATGATGCAGCAAATTGGAGTTATTGGGGCAGGCCATGTAGGTTTGGTTACCGCGGCAGTGTTTGCTGATTTAGGAAATAGGGTAATCTGTCAGGATAGCGACCAACAAAAGATTAAAAAACTCCAAAAAGGCATTGTCCCGATTTATGAGCCCGGACTTAAAATGCTGGTTAAGAAGAATCTTAAAGCAAAAAGATTAATCTTTACCTCCAGTATGCCTGACCTAGTGAATAAATCCTTAATTATTTTTATTTGTGTCAGTACGCCTCCCCGGGAAGATGGGAGTGCGGATTTATCTTCAGTGGAAAATGTAACGCGCCGGATTGCTCAGAATATGAAAGAATATAAGATAATCGTGAGCAAAAGTACTGTGCCGGTAGAAACCGGAGAACGAATCCGACATACAATCCTGATGCACAATAAGCACAGGCGCAAGGTAGAGTTCAGTATTGTTTCTAACCCTGAGTTTTTGCGTGAAGGCTCAGCCATCAAAGATACTCTGCATCCCGACCGTATTATATTGGGTGTTAATGATAAAAGGGCAGAGAGGATTATGTGCATACTATTTAGGCCAATTAAGGCACCAATTGTGATTACTAATATTAAGACGGCGGAGATGATTAAGCATGCCTCAAACTCCTTTTTAGCCACCAAGATTTCCTTTATTAATGCAGTTGCTCAATTTTGTGAGAGGGTAGGTGCGGATGTGGTCAAGGTAGCTGACGGTATGGGACTGGATAGGCGCATTGGTCGGGCGTTTCTGGATGCTGGTTGTGGTTTTGGTGGGTTTTGTTTCCCAAAAGACTTAGAGGCATTTATTTATATCGCTAAGAAAGCCGGGTATGATTTCGGGATACTTAAAGAGGTAGCAAAAATAAACAGAGAACAAAAACAACTTTTGCTAAAAAAGATCGAGGAAGCAATATGGATTATTTCAGGAAAGACAATCGGTATCCTCGGTTTAAGCTTTAAGCCAAATACCGATGATATACGCTTTTCTGTTTCCATAGATGTTATTAGGATGCTGCAGGATGAGGGGGCAAGGATAAAGGCGTATGACCCACAAGCAATGCCACAGGCAAAAAAGGAACTGAAGGATATAAAATTTTGCCAAAGCCCTTATGAAGTGGCGAGGAACAGTGACTGTCTCCTGATTATGACTGAATGGGAGGAATTTCGGCATCTTGACTTAGCCAGAATAAAAAGATTATTGCGCCAGCCGATTATTGTCGATGGAAGAAACATCTTTGAGCCGAGACAGATGTTTAAACTCGGCTTTATTTACAAATCGATTGGTCGTGCCTAACCTTGCTTGAAACAGAATTTCGCACAATACTCCGCATGGTAATATAGAAATATGAATATTTTAATCACTGGAGGCGCAGGTTTTATTGGCTCGCATTTGTGCAAAAAACTGTTAATCGGCGGGAATTCTATTATCTGTGTGGATAATTTTATCACCGGTCGAGAAGAAAACATTAAGGATTTATTAAACCAGTCGAATTTTAAATTGATAACCCATGATATCTCTCAGCCTTTGTATATTGATGAAGATTTGGATTGGGTTATGCATTTTGCCTCGCCAGCTTCTCCTAAAGATTATTTAGAATATCCCATAAAAACCTTAAAGGTGGGAACGTTAGGCACGCATAATTGCTTAGGGATCGTTAAGGAAAAACGTGCTAAATTATTTCTTGCTTCTACCTCAGAGATCTATGGAGACCCGTTAATTCATCCTCAACCAGAGGAATATTTTGGCAATGTAAATCCTATTGGGCCTCGCTCTTGCTACGACGAAGCAAAGCGTGCAGCTGAAGCGATGGCCTTTGCTTATAAGAGGCAACATAATATATATATAAAAATTGTTAGAATATTCAATACTTACGGGCCTTTCATGCGGATGGATGATGGTCGGGTAGTTTCAAATCTTATCTCCCAGGCATTAAATAATGATGACCTTACTATTTATGGTGATGGCTTTCAGACACGCTCCTTTTGTTATATAGATGATTTAGTCGAAGGGATTATTAAATTTATGCACGTCGATTATTCTGGTTTACTAAACTTAGGCAACCCATGTGAATTTACTGTTATGGAGTTGGCAAAGAAGATAACCGATTTGATTAACTCCAAATCCAAAATTAAATTCTTACCCTTGCCTCAGGATGACCCTAAGCAAAGGCAGCCGGATATTACCAAAGCCAAAAGATTACTTAACTGGCAGCCAAAAGTATCTTTGGAGGAAGGGCTTAAGAAGACAATCGCCTGGTTTAAGCAGAACCTTAAGGGAAGGGGTAATAATGATTCAAGGGGTTAAGGTCAAGGTATTAAAGGTAATTCCAGATAATCGAGGCAGACTAATGGAGATTCTGCGCTGCGATGATGAAATGTTCGAGAAGTTCGGTCAGGTATATATGACCACTGCTTATCCGGGAATAATAAAAGCCTGGCACTATCACAAATTACAGTCGGATAATTTCACTTGCGTATCCGGAAAGATTATCCTTGCTTTATATGATGCACGGGTCAATTCATCTACCTTCGGCGAAATAAATGATTTTGTGATTAGTCCCGCTGAACCGAAATTGATTCACGTTCCGAAAGAAGTCTATCATGGATTCAAGAATGTCGGCGATTCTGAGGCAATTGTGATAAATACCGTCACTAAGCCTTACAATCTTAATAATCCTGACGAATATAGATTGGATTCCTTTGATGAAAAGATAGGTTATAAGTGGGAAAGGAAGGATTAGGCATGAAGGGCGTAATTTTAGCCGGTGGTTTAGGCAGGCGGCTTGAGCCATTGACAAGGATTACCAACAAACACCTTTTATGTGTTTACAACAAGCCGATGATATATTACCCCATTCAGACTCTGGTTGATGCGGGGATAAAGGACATTATGATTGTTACCGGTGGAAACAACGCCGGAGATTTCTTAAGACTCTTAGGCAACGGCGAGGAATTTGGCTTGAAACATATTAACTATACTTATCAGCGGGGAGAAAAGGGGATTGCCGATGCCTTAGGTTTAGCTGAGCATTTTGCTGAAGGTCAGAAGATTGTGGTTATTTTGGGAGATAATATTATCGAGAAATCAATAAAAAAATATGTAGAAAGATTCTCGGGACAGGCTGGGGGGGCGAGAATTCTAATTAAAGAGGTTCCTGACCCGGAGAGATTTGGTGTGGTTCAACTTCAGGGCGGAAAAATCATGACAATTTCCGAAAAACCAAAAAGGCCCAAATCAAATTATATCGTCACCGGAATATATATGTATGATAGCCAGGTTTTTGACTTCATCCGCACCCTGAAGCCCTCCCGGAGAGGCGAATTGGAAATAACCGATGTCAACAATACATATCTTAAGAGGGGGCAGCTTTATTATGATATTCTTGAGGGCTTTTGGACTGACTGCGGCTTGCCGGAAACTCTATATAGGGCCGCAACGCTTGTGCGCAGGAAATTATTGAAACAGAATAACGCAAGATTAAGATGAGGATTCTAGTTACGGGAGGGGCGGGTTTTATCGGTTCTAATTTTATCCGCCATATTTTAAATAAATATCCTGAATATAGAATAATTAATCTCGACAAGCTTACTTACTGCGGGAACCTCAACAATTTGAAGGACATAGAGAACAGCCCCGGGTACAAATTCGTCAAGGGAGATATTTGCGATTCCGGCATTGTAAATGATATAGCCAGGAATTGCGATGCGATAATAAACTTTGCGGCCCAGACCCATGTAGACAGGTCAATCACGGATGCTTCCGATTTCGTCCGTACTAATGTCTATGGGGTCCATGTTCTTCTGGAAGCGGCTAAAAAATACAGTCTCAGTAAATATATCCAGATTAGCTCGGATGAGGTATACGGCTCAATTGAAAGGGGTTCTTTTACCGAAGAAAGCCCCTTAAGGCCAAACAGCCCTTACGCAGCCAGCAAGGCTGCAGCCGACCATTTAGTACGTTCTTATTTTGTCACTTATAATCTGCCGGTAGCAATTACAAGAAGCAGTAATAATTTCGGTCCTTTTCAATATCCGGAAAAGGTTATCCCTCTATTTATCACCAATGCCCAGAAGAATAAGAGCCTTCCCTTGTATGGAGACGGACTTAATGTGCGTGACTGGCTGTATGTGCTGGATAATTGCAGGGCAGTAGATTTGGTTCTTCATAAAGGTGAAATTGGTCAAATATATAACGTAGCCGCTGGAAATGAAAAAACCAATTTAGAGCTCACTGAACTTATATTAAAAATAATGGATAAACCGGGCAGCCTGATTGAATATGTAAAGAATCGTCTTGGCCATGACCGCCGCTACAGTTTGGACTGCAGCAGGATAAGGACTCTTGGCTGGCAACCGCAATATCAATTTGAACAGGCACTAAAAGAAACAATCAGGTGGTATCAAGATAATCAGCAGTGGTGGAGAAAACTAAAGTCATAATCACCGGTTCAAAGGGGATGCTTGGCTCGAGTCTCTGTGAGACACTTGCTGAAGACTATGAAGTTTTCGGTTTAGACCTACTTGATACTGGATACTCGGTACTGGATACCAGATTTTTTATTCAATGCGACATAACGGATAAAGATAGTTTAGTTACCGCACTTAACGGGATTAAGCCAGATTTTATTATCCACACTGCCGCCTATACTGATGTTGATGGTTGTGAGCTGAATTCAGAGAAAGCCTTTGCTGTCAATGCGCAGGGCACCGGAAATGTTGTTCAGGTAGCAGAGGAGTTCGGGGCTACCCTGATTTATATCAGCACCGATTATGTCTTTGATGGGAAGAAGGATAAGCCCTATATAGAGACTGATACCTGTAATCCGATTAATATTTATGGCCAGTCAAAATTAGAGGGCGAAAGGATTGTCCAGAACCGCTTAGAGAGATATTATATCCTACGCACCAGTTGGCTATTCGGTCCCAAAGGGAAGAATTTTGTTACTGCTGTTTTACAGAAAGTCAAAGAAAATGAAGCGCTTCAAGTGGTCAATGACCAGGTTGGTTCACCAACTTATACTATTGATTTAGCTAGAGCAATCAAGGCTTTATTCTCAACTCTCAGCTCCCGCTCACCGGATATCTATGGGATCTATCATATCAGTAATAGCGGCAGTTGCTCCTGGTATGAATTTGCAAGACAGATACTCTCACTTAAGCAGCTAAAAACGCAAGTCTTGCCAGTCAGCTCTAAAGAAAGTAATCGCCCGGCCCGGAGGCCGCGGATGTCTTTGCTCGATAATTCCAAGTTGATGAGTGCGTTTAACTTAAAGTTGAGACCCTGGCAGGAGGCGCTTAAACATTTTCTTGAAGCAAAGTAAAGTATAAACCACAGGTGAACACAGGGAAACACAGAATAAAGAATTAATTAAACTGCAAAGAATTTGTATTTTAAACAGTGTTAATCTGCGTTTATCTGTGGTTAGAAAATTTTGATAAAAAAAATAAACCATAACTATGCAGTAATATTAGCCGGCGGTCAAGGAAGTCGCTTCTGGCCCTTAAGTCGCAGCCTTGAACCCAAACAGTTTATTTCCCTCCATTCTGCTAAGAGCCTATTTCAAGATACTCTTTATCGGATTAAGACCATAATTCGTCCTGAGAATATCTTTATCGTGACTAACCAGTTATACTTTCCCGAAATATTTAACTATACCTCAGTTTTTAAAATTCCGCAGTCAAACATTATCTTTGAGCCCGAAGGTAAAAATACCGCTGCTTCTATCGGAGTTGCCAGCCACTTGATTAGTCTTATTGACCCTGAGGCAAAAATGGTAGTTTTACCTTCTGACCACATGATTAAGAATCAGAAGAGATTTAATAAGATTTTGTGTTATGCCCATGCCTTATCCGAATCTAAAAATAATTTGATTATCTTTGGCATTCCCCCTGATTCTCCAGCAACAGGATATGGATATATTAAAGTCAGTAGTCAGGGGGCAGTAGTCAGGAGGCAGGGAATTTATAAGGTAGATAAGTTTATTGAGAAGCCAAATATCAATAGTGCAAAGAGGTTCTTTCAGGATAAACGCTATTTCTGGAATAGTGGGATGTTTTTTGGGTGTGTCAGCACTTTCCTGAATGCAATTGAAGAAAATCTGCCGGCTCTTTATAGATTAGTTAGGCGAATATCCAGACCAGAAGAAATAAATAATATCTGGGGCGACATTAAATCCATTTCCTTTGATTACGGGGTGTTAGAGAAATCAAAGAATCTTTTAATGATTCCTGCCTTAAATTTGGATTGGTCAGATTTAGGAACTTGGGCTTCTTTGGATAAGCTCCTGCCTAAAGATAAGCTCGATAATACTATAAAGGCAGATGTGATTCAATCAGGAAGTAAGAATATTACTATTTTTGGTAAGGATCGTTTGATTGCCTGTCTTGGCTTAGAAAATCTAATTATTGTTGACACCCCAGATGCTTTATTAATCACTCATAAGGAGAAAAGCGAAGAGATAAAGAGAGTGGTAGAGGAGCTTAAGAAGCACAAACGCACGGAGATATATTCACATAAGACAGTAAAAAGGCCTTGGGGCAGTTATACAGTCTTAGATAAGGGTTCAGGTTTTAAAATAAAACTGGTTGAGGTCTTACCTAAAAAGGCTTTGAGTTTACAAAAACACTCCCGCCGTAGCGAACACTGGGTGGTAATTGAAGGTAGAGCCAAGATTACCAAAGGCAGGAATATTTCTTATGTTAATGTCAATGAAAGTACCTTTATCCCCCTCGGACATATCCACCGCTTAGAAAACCCCACTGGTTATCCTCTGAAGATTGTTGAGGTGCAGAGCGGCAAGTATTTAGAGGAAGACGATATAATAAGACTCAAGGATGATTTCCAGCGAGCCTAAAGGTTTAAATTATTTCTTGACAGTTAGGTATGTTCTTCCTATAATATTGTTCAATGGATGAACATACCCTTAAAGAGGATATTCTTAATATTCTACGTATTTTATCCTTAAACGATAGTCCTACCCAAAGAGATTTATCCGCTCATTTAGGCATATCTTTAGGAAAAACCAACTATCTCATCAAAGAACTTATCAAAAAGGGATTTGTCAAGATAAAGAACTTTTCTCATAAAAACCATAAATTAAGCAGAATTTCCTATAATTTGACCTCAAGAGGCATAAAACAGAAGGCAGAACTTACCTTGCATTTTTTAGAGAGAAAACAACAGGAGTACGAAAATCTAAGAAGGGAATGGGAGGCTTATTTAAATAATAAGAGCAATAATCAAAAAAATCTCTGAGGAGATATCAGACAGACTATACTTAAAGGAGACGGGATGCAAAACAAAAAAATCTTGGTAACTGGAGCGGGAGGATTTATTGGTTCACATTTAGCAAGAGAGCTTTTTAAGAAAGATAACTTTGTGAGAGTAGCGGATATTAAATGGGATGGTTATATAAAAGAACCTTATTACTCTGAAAAATTAACTCTTGATTTAAGAAGATTTCAAAATTGTTTAAAGGCAACGGAAGGCGTGGACTATGTATTTAACTTAGCAGCAAATATGGGAGGAATTGGTTTTATTACAGAAGTTGGTGCGGATATAATGTATGACAATGTTTTAATAAATACTTATATAATGAAGGCCTGTGTAGAAAACAACGTTAGATGTCTTCTTTTCTCTTCATCTGCTTGTGTCTATCCTACCTATAAACAAAAAACCTCAGAGGTAAAACCCTTAAAAGAAGAAGATGCCTATCCTGCAGACCCGGATAATTTTTATGGTTGGGAAAAGCTTTATACAGAAAAGATGTTAGAAGCTTTTAAAAAAGATTACGGTTTAGATATACGGATAGCTCGTTATCATAATATCTATGGTCCTGAAGGAACATATAAAGGTGGAAGAGAAAAATCACCCGCAGCTTTGTGCCGTAAGGTTGCAGAAGCCAATGATCCTGGTGAGATAGAAATTTGGGGAGATGGGAGGCAAACCCGATCCTATTGCTATATAGACGATTGCATAAAGGGTGTTATTATGCTGATGGAATCAAATTGTAACGAACCTCTTAACATAGGCTCAGACAGATTGGTAACCATTAACGAATTAGCCGACATAATTATAAAAATATCCAAGAAAAAAATAGTCAGAAAATATAACCTCAGTGCTCCTCAGGGTGTAAGAGGAAGAAATAGTGACAATACAAAATTACGCCAAGTGTTGGAGTGGGAACCCCAGATTAGTTTGGAAGAAGGTTTAGAGAAAACCTATAGGTGGATTGAGAAAATGGTTGCTAACGCAGTATATTGTTGTGATAAATAAACTATAAATTAAAGAGCGCGCTATATGGAAAAATTAGCCTTAGTTACAGGTTCAGCAGGATTAATTGGCTCTGAGTGTGTACGCTTTTTTTCTCAGAAGGGATTTAAAGTAGTCGGGATAGATAACAATATGAGAAAGGTTTTCTTCGGCGAAGATGCTTCTGTTGAATGGGTTAAGAAATTACTTGTAGAGACAATTTCGGGATATATTCACCATGATATTGATATACGGGATAGAGAAAATATAGAGAGGTTATTTAAAGAATATAAGTTTGATTTAATAATACATACTGCAGCTCAACCTTCTCATGATTGGGCAGCAAAAGATCCCTTTACTGATTTTACTGTGAATGCGGATGGGACATTGGTCCTTCTTGAAAGCTTTCGGACATATTCTCCTAATGCAGTCTTTATATTTACTTCTACAAACAAGGTCTATGGTGATAGACCAAACAAACTTCCTTTAATAGAACTCCAGAAGAGATTTGAACTCCCTTCTAGTCACAAATACTATCTGGGGATAGATGAATCAATGAGTATAGATGATTGCCTACATAGTTTATTTGGTGCTTCTAAGGCCGCTGCAGATATACTTGTTCAGGAATATGGCAAATACGTTGGTTTAAAAACAGGTGTATTTCGATGCGGGTGCCTTACAGGTCCTGCCCATTCAGGGACAGAGCTCCATGGATTCTTATCTTATCTTGTAAGGTCCGCTATAATGGGCAAGAAATATACAATCTATGGATATAAAGGCAAGCAAGTAAGAGATAATATTCATTCCTATGATTTGGTAAATGCCTTTTACCATTTTTATCAAGCTCCTCGCTGCGGAGAGATTTACAATATAGGCGGGGGGAGATTTTCTAATGTATCAATATTAGAAGCAATTGATTTGTGTCGGGAGATTTACGGCAAGAAAATAAATTATGAGTATGTAGATAAGAATCGGAAAGGAGACCATATTTGGTGGATAACTGATAATTCTAAATTTACGAACCATTATCCGCAATGGAAATTAACTTATACTATTGATAAGACGCTAAGGGAGATATTTCAACAACAGTCAAAAATTAAAGAAGTATATTCGACATAAAAGATCGCCTACAACTTATGCGGTAATTCAATAGTACCACCGAATAATAGTGGGAGGATTTAATGGATGATAAAGTTAGGTATATTGAAGGGATGATTGCTGTAGATGATAGAGGGCAGTTATTATTCTGCAATGGTTTTGATATGAAGGATGTGCGCAGATTCTATTTAGTTTCGAATCACGAATCCAGATTTATACGAGCCTGGCATGCTCACAAAAAAGAAGCTAAGTTTGTTCTCGTCGTTTCCGGAACAGCGCTGGTGGTAGCGGTTAAAATAGATAATTGGGATTGTCCTAGCAAGAATGTAGATGTCCTTCGCTATATTTTGAGTGATAAAAAGCCGGGGATCTTAGTAATACCTCCAGGATATGCTAATGGATTTATGACACTCAAGCCAGATACGCAGGTAATGTTCTTTTCCACTGCGACTTTAGAGCAAAGCAAAGATGATGATTATCGTTATGATGCATACTATTGGAATCCGTGGGAAATTACACCACGTTAGGAGTATGGGCTATCTAGCCAGATAAATTAAGCTAAGCGTGATGAATTTCAATAATAAAATAGAGTTTATTCCAAGTTTGAATCTTAGCCGTAACAATACTATCTCGGATGCCTTCAAGGCTATCAATGGAAGATTTGGGATGGTAGTTACGATTATCGAAGAGGGGAACCGGTTTTGCGGTATTGTCTCAGAAGGGGATCTTCGGAATGCAATACTCAATGGTAAATCCGTGAATACACCTCTGGTAGATGTTATGAATACTAAACCTATTATAATCCAACTCAAGGATTTAGACGATGAATTGAAGCGAGTTCATGTTATTGACCAAATATATCAACGATATGGCAATGGGTTAGGGCAACAGGCTACAATTCCCGTAATCAGCGAGAATCATAAACTTATTGGTTTAGTTGTTCCTGAGATGTTGCAGATCAAAGGTAGTGATGCTACAAAGAAAAATGGTAGAAGGTCAGGCCATCCGCATGTGTTAGTTGTTGGCGGTGCTGGTTATATTGGTTCTATTTTTACCAGGGTATTATTGGCCGAAGGCTGGAAAGTACGTATATTAGATAATTTTCTCTATAAGCAGACATCTTTAGAGGGAATCGAGAGTGAGTATTGTTCAATTGTACATGGCGATGTAACAAACATTAATGATTTAGTTGAAACAATAGAAGGTATAGATGCTGTAGTTTATCTTGCCGAGATCGTTGGTGACGCTGCCTGTGCCTATAGGCCGGGAAGGGCATTAAAGACAAATTATCTATCGGTTGCTAATATGGCGCATCTTTGCGCCTATTTGAATATAAATCGTTTTATATATACATCTTCTTGCAGTGTGTATGGAGGGAGTAGGGACCCAGAGGCATATTTATCAGAGGATTGTGAACTTAATCCTGTTTCGTACTATGGGCGTATGAAAATAATGACAGAGCAAGCATTATTGGGAATATCCAGCCCTTTATTTGCACCGACAATTTTACGCCTGGCAACTGTATTTGGTTATTCCTATAGGCCTCGCTTTGATTTAGTAGTTAATACCTTTGCTAAGAATGCATTTTTCAAGAAATGCATAGAGGTCTTTGGAGGTAATCAATGG
Source organism: uncultured Planctomycetales bacterium (assembly GCA_964592485.1). Classification (GTDB taxonomy): domain Bacteria; phylum Omnitrophota; class Gorgyraeia; order Gygaellales; family JAHJCI01; genus CAZQEY01. Next base: position 148,024 of record CAZQEY010000001.1, on the reverse strand, counting down.
CGGCCGAATGTGCATGTGATTGATGTGGCAAGAGCAATTATTAAGACCTTAGAAGCACCTATTGATAAGGTATCGCGGCAAGTATTTAATGTAGGTAATGGAGAGCAAAATCATACAATTAATACGCTTGCAGATTTGACTACACAAGTATTTCCCGAAGTCAAAATAAGACATATCACAAGTTCGCCAGACACACGTAATTATAGAGTTAATTTTAATAAGATTGAGCAGATTTTAGGCTATCGTGCTCAGATTAAAGTATTGGAGGGATTAAGAGAGCTTAAGTCTGTTTTTGAAAAAGGCGATATCGCGAATACCGATGACTCACGACATAGTAATCTTGAGGCATTAAAAGGAATTGATAGTAAGTAATAATCTACCAGTTACATATAAATGAGATACATTCCTTACGCTCGACAATACATAGATTCAGATGATATTGATGAAGTTATTGGAGTGCTTAGGAGCGATTGGATTACTCAAGGACCTAAGATAAAGGAGTTTGAGGATGCGGTTTGTGCTTATACTGGTGCTAAATATGCTATTGCGGTTGCAACTGGGACAGCAGCACTGCATTGTGCCTGTTTTGCTGCCGACATAGGACCTCAAGATGAAATTATTACTTCTCCCATTACCTTTGCTGCTAGTGGGAATTGCGCTCTTTTTGTTGGGGCAACTGTTAAATTCGCTGATATAAAAAGTAATACTTATTGTATAGATGCTAATAAAATAGATGCAGCGATAACCTCAAGAACTAAAGCAATTATTCCTGTAGATTTTACCGGGCAGCCTTGCGATATGGATGAGATTAATAAGATAGCAAAAAAGAATAATATAACGATAATCCATGATGCGGCTCATTCTTTAGGTGCATCTTATAAAGGTAAACCTGTAGGCACTCTGGCGCATATGACAATTTTGTCCTTCCATCCCGTAAAACATATTACAACTGGTGAGGGAGGAATGATTATTACAGATGATGAATCATTGGAAAAAAAATTACGTCTTTTTCGTACCCACGGGATTACTAATGATAACAATAACATGATATATAAGGACCAGGCGGCTGATAACCAGAATTCATATTCGGATGGACGCAATCCTAATTCTAAAGCACCATGGTATTATGAAATGCAGGCATTGGGTTACAACTACCGTATTACAGATATTCAATGCGCATTAGGGTTAAGCCAATTTAAAAAATTAGCCCGGTTTATTTCCCGGCGTCGTGAAATTGCCCAGCGTTACAATGAGGCTTTTGTTAAATCTCCATATTTAATAATCCCCTATCAAGAAACAAACCGGCAGAGTGCTTGGCATCTCTATATGCTTCGTCTTCGTTTAGATAGGATGGTTAAGACAAGGCGTCAGGTTTTTGAAGAGTTGCGAACAATGGGAATTGGGGTGCATGTGCATTACATTCCACTCCATCTCCAGCCCTACTATAGAGAAAGATTTGGTTACAAGAGGGGCGATTTCCCAGAGGCAGAAGCTTTCTATGATTCTGCGCTTACTATACCTTTGTTTCCAGGTTTGCAAGATAAGGAGTGCGCACGGATAATAGACAGTGTTCTGAAAACAGTTAAATAAGTTTAAGATCTATTTAGGAGATTTAGATAGCTTTTTTAAATAGAAAATTGAGAAGATTATGAAGATAGGAGCGATAGTTCAAGCAAGATTTTCCTCAACAAGATTACCTGGAAAAATTTTAAAAGAGCTACCTTTCGCCAGTGGCATAACTGTTTTAGAACAGGTCATTAGAAGGTTAAAACAGTCTAAAAAGCTTAATGAGATTATAGTTGCTACAACAGTTGAAAAAAGCGATAACAAAATCGTTAATATTGCAGAAAAAGAGAAGATAACTTGTTTTAGGGGAAGTCAAGAAGATGTTCTGTCTAGGTATTATTTGGCTGCTAGAGAGAATAATTTGGATATGGTGGTAAGGGCCACTAGTGATTGTCCTTGCCATGATTCAGAAATTATCGATTTAATTATTGAGGAATGCATACAAGCAGAGGTAGATTATGCTACAAACTCTTTTAAAAAAACCTATCCTCGCGGTCTTGATGTAGAGGTTTTTAATTTCGATTCTTTAGAAAAGTCACACAAAAATGCTTGCGAAGATTATGAAAGGGAGCACGTTACACCTTATATTTATCGAAATCCTACTATTTTTAAAATAATCCAGGTTGAAGCAACAAGACATCTTTATGCGCCAGAGATAAGAATCACGCTTGATACGGAAGAAGATTATGCCTTGTTATGTTCAGTTTTCGATTATTTATATCCTCAAAATAAGTTCTTTAATACAGAGGATATAATAAAATTGTTTAATGAAAAGCCATGGTTGAAGCTTATAAATAAAAAGAGTGTTCAAAAGAAAATAGCCTTAACCTTAGATGAAGAGATAAAGGAAGCCATAAGAATATTAGAGTTACAAGATTTAAAAAAGGCAAAAGGCTTTTTAGAAGCTAATTTAAAATATAAGGCTTCATAGTTTTGGAGGAGGAAATGGAAGGGATCAGGAATGATTAAAAAAACTTACCAGATTAAAAATTGGGCAGGGAGGTTTGGCAAGGAATATACCGATAGAAATGCCCTTAGCTTAAGTGAGTTAGATAAATTGTATAGAAAGAACTGCGGGGTTAGTCGCAGGGAAATGAATAATGCAGTTATCGGAAGACTCAATCGGAATCTTAGAATATTAGAGGTTGGTTCAAACATAGGTAATCAGTTACTTCTGCTTAAAAAAATGGGATTTAAAAATCTCTACGGCATAGAAATAAATAGTTATGCAATTGAGTTTTCTAAATCAAGGACTAAAGATATTAACATAATTAAGGGGTCTGCATTTGATATCCCTTTTAAAGACAAATACTTTGATCTTGTTTTTACCTCCGGAGTTCTTATACATATTCATCCATTGGATATAAAGAAGGTAATGGAAGAAATCCATAGGTCCACCCGTAGATATATTTGGGGATTTGAATACTATGCTCCCAAGTTTACAGAGATTATATATAGAGGTAAGAAGAATATGCATTGGAAGGCAGATTATGCAAAGCTGTATATGGATTTATTTGATGATTTAAAACTAGTCAGAGAGAAACGATATAAGTATATAGATAATGATAATATAGATGTAATGTTTCTACTTAGAAAGAAAAATTAAAAAATTAGGTAAAAAGACCAAAATAGTAATCAGGCTAACTATATATTAAAAGGAGGTATGTAATGATACGCTATTGTAAAAGTTGTGTAATGCCGGAAACAAAGCCAGACCTTTATCTCGATGAAGAAGGAATATGCTGCGCCTGCCGTAGTTTCGAACGTAGAAAGTCTGTCGATTGGAATAAACGCAAGGAGGAATTACTCGGTATACTCAAACGGTATCGTAACAATAATGGTAATAATTATGACTGTATAGTTCCATCCAGCGGAGGTAAAGATAGTCACTTCCAAACTATAAAAATGCTGGAGCTGGGTATGAATCCTTTATGTGTCACTGCAACAACAGATAAATTGTCTGATATAGGACGGCGCAATATCGAAAATATAAAGAAACTTGGCGTTGATTATATTGAGGTTTCAGCTAACCCGGTAGTTCGTAGAAAAATCAACAGAATGGCGCTTACTCAAATAGGAGATATATCTTGGCCGGAGCATGTTTCGATTTTCACAATTCCTGTGCGTATAGCAGTCCAATTCAATGTTCCGCTGATTATCTGGGGGGAGAATTCCCAGAATGAGTATGGTGGTCCTGTAGTTGCATCGGAAGATAATATTTTAAACCGGCGTTGGCTGGAGGAGTTCGGTGGACTTTTGGGTTTGCGGGTATCTGATTGGATTGGCCAAGAAGGCATTGAACAAAAACATCTTATTCCGTACACATATCCTTCCAATGAAGAATTAAGGAGGGTTGGTGTCACAGGCCTTTTTCTTGGTTACTATTTCCCCTGGGATGGTTATAGAAATGCCTTAATTGCTCAGGCGTATGGTTTTAATACCTACCCCACAACGGTTGAGCATTCATTGGTTAATTATGAGAATTTAGATAACTGTCAAGTTGGCATACATGACTATTTCAAGTTTTTAAAATACGGTTATGACCGTGTTTCTGATTTGGCGTGTTTACATATCCGACGAGGCAGACTTACAAGAGAAGAAGCTATGGTACTGGTAAAAAAACATGGCGGGAAATTTCCCTGGGTGTATCTTGGTTGTTCCTTAGAAGAAATACTCAAGGATATTGATATGACACTTGAGGAATTTGTAAGGGTCTGTGACAGATTTACTAATAAAAAATTGTTCAGGCTTGACTCTAAAGGGAATTTAGTAAAAGACAAGTATGGCAATCTTATAAAGATAAATGACGACAACGTGGATGAAAATTTTAATAAAGCTGTAATAGCTGAGTCAGTATTCCATTAATAAACTCTTTTAAATATACGGTGATATTTATGAAAAAAGTGGCAATTGTAGACTACGGTATGGGAAATCTGGATTCTATTGCTCGAGCAGTAGAGGAGTGTGAAGGAACCCCGATTCTTACTAACGACATCCGTGATTTAAAAACTGCAAATAAGATAATCCTCCCGGGAGTTGGGGCTTTTGCCGATGGGATGGCTAATATACGTAAGTTAGGCATTGATAGGATATTAAGGCAAGAGGTTATTGAGAGACGAACCCTATTACTTGGTATTTGTCTGGGTATGCAGCTTCTGGCAACAACTGGATTCGAAGGAGGAAAAACTGAGGGTTTAGGATGGATTGAGGGGGAGGTAAAAAGATTGGAGTCTAAACAATCAATTGATAAAATACCTCATATAGGTTGGAATGAAGTTGCCTTTACTCAATCCACACCTTTATTTAAAGATATCCCTACGGGAAAAGACTTTTATTTTGTACATAGTTATCATTTTATATGTAAGCGAGAAATTGACGTTTGTGCAAGGACCCCTTATTGTGGATATTTTATTTCCGCAGTTTGCAAAGAGAATATTTTTGGTGTTCAGTTTCATCCAGAAAAGAGTCAGCATTTTGGCCTTAAGATAATACGTAATTTTTTGTTACTTTAAGAAGGATTTTAAATCATGGTGAAAACACGAATTATACCAACCCTTCTTTATAAAAATTTTACCCTTGTTAAAGGCGTGCAATTTGATAGTTGGCGCCGCGTGGGTAGTTTGATGCAAGCAGTAAAAGTATATAACATGCGGGAGGTAGATGAATTAGTTTTTCTTGATATCGCAGCTACTTTAGAAAATAGGCCTCCAGATTTTAGTTTAGTTGATGATTTTGCTGATGAATGTTTTATGCCTTTGGCTGTCGGTGGAGGTATAAAAACGGTTGTGGATATAAGACGTCTCTTGCAGTATGGTGCTGATAAAGTTGTGATCAATAGTGCCGCCTTTCTTACCCCAAATATTATTAGAGATGCAGCTGGCAAGTTTGGCTCTCAGTGTATAATGGTCTCCATTGATGCAAAAAAAATATCAACCGGTAAATATGCGGTGTTCATTCGTTCAGGCACAGAACTCACTTCTATAGAGCCAACAGAGTTCGCAAAACAAGTTGAGGCGATGGGGGCTGGTGAAATTTTATTAACCTCTATAGACAGAGATGGCACTATGCAAGGTTATGATATAGAGTTAATACGTAGTGTCACTGGAGCTGTATCAATACCGGTGATTGCTTCTGGTGGGGCGGGGAATTGTGAGCATACATTTGAGGCTTTAGCGAAGGGAGGAAGTTCAGCTATAGCGGCAGCAAGCATTTTTCATTTTACTGAAATAACACCGTTATTAATAAAACAATTTCTTAAACAACGAAAAATAAATGTTCGTATTTAATAAAGTATTTATTATTACCGAAGGTGGTAAAGATATCGGATTTGGACATATGAGCCGCTGTATTTCTTTATCTCAGGCCTTTGAAGAAAAAGGCTTTATGTCAGAGTTTGTAGTCAATGGAGATGATAGCGTTAAAGATTTATTGAAAGGCAGAAAATATAAGATTTTTGATTGGCTAAAAGAAAAGGAATGGATACTTCATTTTATAAAAGGCAGGTCTATGGTGGTCGTTGATTCTTATTTAGCAGACTTTAATTTTTATAAGAGGATTTCAGAATTAGTAGATATCCCGGTCTATATCGATGATAATATGAGGCTGAATTATCCAAGGGGCATAGTTTTCAACGGTTTGATTTGTGCGGAGGAAATTGATTATCCCATCAAGAAAGGATTGACCTATTTGTTAGGGGTAAGGTATGCACCATTAAGAAAAGAATTTTGGAAAGTTCCCGATAAAAATATAAAAAAAAACATAGAGACTATTTTGGTTATGTTCGGTGGGGATGACATAAGGAACATGATGCCCAAGATTTTAAGATTCCTGAGAGGACATTATCCCCATCTTAAGAAGAACGTGGCGATAGGGAGGTCTTTTAACAACATAGATTTAATTAAATCAGAAGCGGACAGCAATACTAATTTAATTTATTATCCGAAGGCAGAGCAAATTAAAAAAATTATGCTAAAGGCAGATGTAGCTATTTCTGCAGGAGGACAGACTCTGTCTGAACTTGCCAGGGTGGGGGTTCCCACGGCAGGAATTTGTGTGGCTAAGAATCAGGAAAGAAACTTGGAGGGTTGGCAGAGGCATGGATTTGTTGTATCTGCAGGATGGTATGAAGATAAAGAATTACTTTTTAGATTGAGCCAGGCCATAGACAAGCTGATGCCTCAAGGGGAAAGGATTAGATGCAGCAAAGCAGGAAGGGATTTGATAGATGGCGGGGGTGCCATAAGGACAGTTGAGGCGTTAATAAGAGATAAATTTAGCTTGGAAAGCAGGAAGACTCGAAATCATGAGATTGAATTGAGAAATGCAGGGCAGGATGATTGCTATGATTTATGGTCTTGGAGAAACCATCCTGAAGTACGAAAATGGAGTTTTAGTCCAGACAGAATAGAATATGACAGTCATAAAGAATGGTTTGATAAAAAAATTCAAAGCAAGCAATCTCGTATATATATTGCGGTAAATAAAGAAATAGGCAAGGTTGGACAGGTGAGATTTGAGTCAAACGCAGACAGGCAGGCTTATATAAATGTAAATCTGAATCCGGCATTCTTTGGTAAAGGATTCGGCAATCGGATTATCAAGCTGGCAACAGAGGCTTTTATGAAAGAAAAACCTAAAATTAAAGAGATAATAGCAGAAGTGGTTAGTGAAAATATTGTTTCTAAGAAAGCATTTCAAAAGGCGGGTTATGTATTTTCGCATAATCTGTCCAAGGCCGATAGACAGACAACTGTTTTTAAATTTAAAAAAGTCAAATGAAGGATTATAGGGTGAGAAAAAATTGTTTTATTGTGGCAGAAATCTCGGCTAATCATGGGCAGAATTTTAAGAGAGCGATTACACTTATAAAAAAGGCAAAAGAGTGCGGTGTGGACGCTGTAAAGTTTCAAGCTTATACTCCAGATACCGTGACAATAGATATTGATAATAAATATTTCAGAATAAGACATCCCCAGTGGGGAGGTCAGACTTTATATCAGTTATATAAAAAAGCCTATACGCCGTGGAAATGGTTTAAAAAATTAAAGAAAGTAGCAGACGATTTAGGGATTTTGTTTTTTGCTACGGCTTTTGATAAGACAGCTGTAGACTTTCTTGAAGAATTGGGAGTGTCTTTGCACAAGATAGCTTCTTTTGAACTGGTTGATTTGCCCCTAATTGAATATATGGCAAAGACAAAAAAGCCACTTATTTTATCTACAGGGATGGCAACTATTTCTGAAATTAAAGAGGCAGTAAATACTGCCAAGGATGCAGGAGCAAAGAATATAACATTATTAAAATGCGTAAGCACTTACCCTGCACAGCCAGAAGAGATGAACTTGAAAACGATTCCCCATATGAGAGACAAATTTAAATGTTCGATAGGCCTCTCGGACCACACCTTAGGTATTGGAGTATCAATTGCTGCTGTAACCTTAGGCGCAGAGATTATAGAAAAACATTTTACCTTATCAAAGAGCAACAAAGGCCCGGATAGCTTTTTCTCAATTGAGCCGGAAGAGTTAAAAAAACTTGTAGGAAATGTAAGGATTGTAGAAAAATCCTTAGGTGAAGTCCATTATGGATTAACTAAAAAAGAACAAAAGAGTAAGGTTTTTCGCCGTTCTTTATTCGCAATAGAAAATATACAGAAAGGAGCAAGATTTACTGAAGACAATATAAGTTCTATCAGACCTGCATATGGGCTTGCTCCTAAATATTTAGAATCAATAGTGGGTAAGATAGCAAAAAAGGATATAAAGAAAGGAACCCCTTTAAGTTGGGGGATGTTTAGTTGATATATTGGATTTGATATATTGAATCTTGTTTGTATATGTTGAGGAATAATCATGAGTGATAATGTCAAAAACACACAGCAATATCCTAAGTTAAAGGTAATTTGGTATTTCTTAAAACAACATCTGTTGCTGGCTTTTGTTTTGTTATCAAACTCTTTGTTGATTGGTGGACTTGGGATGCTTAATGTTGCATTAGTATACACAATATTAAATTGGGGACTTGGGGTCCAAGATGCTCAAGGGAATATGTTTACTCGGTTCAATGAGTTTATTATTTCATATATTCCTATAGATGATAAGTTCATTGCAGCTTGTGTATTCTTTTTGGCAGTTTCCACTCTATTCTGTATTTTTATGTATACTGAGATTATAATTCGAGCAACCCTTATAACCAGGATAATAACAAGGGCTAGATTGGCAATATTTCGTAAGTTCGTAAATGCGGATTATCAGTATTTTCTTGATCATAAACAGGGAGATTTAATTTATAGAGCAGGAGAAGCTCCAGAGCATCTCATTTCATTGTATTTTTCAATTATGACTATTATTTCTGATGCAGTACTTTTGTTATCCTTGTTATGTGTAGTGTTTGTGATAACCCCGAAAGGAGCCGTTGTTCTAGTGAGTTTGGGCGTAGCATATCACGTTTTTACTCAGTATATTGGGTATAGACATTTGTATCTTTGCGGTCAACAGATAAAAGCATCCCGCCAGGATTATAATGTTATTTTGAATGAGTCTATTACCGGAATCCGTTCAATAAAAGTCAATGGATTCTATAATAGTTTAATGTCAAAAATTGCAACAGCTATAGACAGACATTATTATCATTATAAAAAGGCACAATTATGGCAAAATTTTCCTCAAGTTTTATTGCGTATGATGTTTTATCTTTGCCTCGGGGTAGTATCCATAGTTATACGTATGCGTCATCCTGATAGCTTTGTGACTATTTTACCGGTTTTTGGTGCCTTGGCATTTGCTATCCTAAATTTACTACCTAAATTGACATCATTAGGAATGCAGAAGATGCGGATATTCCAGGCTCTCCCTCATGTAGAGATAGTATATGCTACACTAAACGTAAAAAACCAGACAATAATTGGAGGTAGCAAGGAATTCCGAACACTAAAAAATGCTATAGAATTTAAGAATGTTCATTTTTCTCACAAGGCCAGAGTAGAGCTTTTAAAGGGCACATATGTATCATTTGAGAAAGGTAAAATGACAGCTATTGTTGGCAAATCAGGCTCTGGTAAGTCTACAATTGTACATTTACTTCTACGTTTATTTGCTCCGGAAGCGGGTAAGATTATGGTTGATGGTCAAGATTTGGAAGAATTTGATACCTCTTCCTGGTTAAGCAAGATAGGATTTGTTGATCAGGATGTGTTTATTTATAATGCAACCATAAACGAAAATATAGTCTTCGGTTTGGAAAATTATAGTGAAAGCGATATTGTAAATGCTGCAAAAATAGCCAATGCCCATGAGTTCATTAGTAATCTACCTCAGGGTTATGATACTGTCGTAGGCGATAGGGGTGTGAAATTGTCTGGGGGAGAGCAGCAGAGAGTGGCAATTGCTCGGGCGGTCTTGAGGAATCCCCAGATAATAATTCTCGATGAGGCTACTGCTTCATTGGACAATGTATCTGAAGCGTTGGTTCAAAAAGCGATTAACAACATTTTAAAAGGCCATACAGTTATCGTGATCGCACACAGATTATCAACCATTCAAAACGCAGATAAAATAATTGTAATAGATGAGGGTAGTGTTGCGGAAGAAGGTAAACACGAAGAGCTTCTTGCTAAAAAAGGAACTTATTGGACATTATATAATATGCAAAAAGTCAATGAGGAGGCGGGTAGCCGTGTTTCTGCTATGATGGATACGGCAGACATTCAGACTGTTAACTAAATATACACAAATATACATATTAAAAAGGTTAATAATTTGAGGGCTAGAAATGGCTATTAAAGCAATCTTTGCCGAGTGTTCTGAGTCCTTTTGGGTGGATGTGGCTGTGAGTCTCAAAAGAGAAAGCGATTGGCAGCCGTGTTATTGGATTGCCATGCCGGATTTGGAAAGTATTGTCAAGCGAGCTTTTCCCGAGATAGTATTCCATTATACCATAGATGCAATCAGAGGGCATAGTCCGCATGATTGCTCAGGGCTTAATCTAGCAACCCTAGATCAAGCATTGTTACAGGATTTAGCAGTTTATGAATCAACTATATTCAATATGCTTGATAGGATGGATCCTGGTTGTGCTTTTTCCTATCAGGAGCGAGAAGGACTTTATCATCTGCAGATTAAGTATTGGCTTTCAGTTCTGCAACATTATCAACCAGATGTTGTTGTTTTTCCTGCCTCTCCGCATATAGTGTATGATTATATATTATATATTTTATGTAAGAGACAAGGAATAAGAACAGTTACGTTTTTAACCTTAACCATCGAAGGGCTATTCTATCCGATAGAGAGATTCGAAGATAGGATTGAACCAGTAATATCTTTATATAAAGAACTGCTATCTCGCAGACAACCTTTAGAGCTTACATTGTCACCTATTGCAGAGAATTATTGGAAAAAGGTTTTAGGCTCTTATGATATTGCGTTCCCTTCGTATATAAAGCATGAATTCTTACAAAAAGCTAAAGAGAATAATCTCATTACTATTATTATGAAGAAATTACGGACTTTATGTAAATATATACAGTTTATTTATAAGCCTGCGCCACATAATTATATAAAACTAAAGGGCAGGAAATTTGATGATTCAAAGATGACTTATCTTAAATATATCTGGCTGTGTAAATTTAAAGCTGAGCAATATAAACGAAAGCTCAAGTCTTGTTATAATAAATTGGCAGAGCCGGTTTGTATTGATAAACCATATATCTATGTTGTGCTTCATTATCAACCAGAAAAAACTACTTCTCCTGATGGAGGAGTCTTTGTTAACCAGCTGCTTATGATAGATTTACTTTCTAAATTGTTACCTAAAGGGTGGAGTTTGTATGTAAAGGAACATATAGTACAATTCAGCCCCTATGCAGTAGGCGAACGTTCAAGACCCCTTTATTTTTATGATGATATTGCTTCACTACCTAATGTAAAACTAGTGTCGCTTTCAGTATCATCGTTTGACCTGATTGATAATTCCAAAGCAGTCGCCACAGTCACTGGAACGGTGGGCTGGGAGGCGGTAATAAGAGGCAAGCCAGTTCTTATTTTTGGATACGCATGGTACAGAGGTTGCGAAGGGGTATTCTATACTCCGACTCAGTCTAGCTGCAAAGAGGCTTTATCGAAGATAGAAAAGGGATATAAAGTTAATACTCAGAATGTAAGGGCATTTATCTATGCTTTAGAAAAGTTCAGTTTCCAAGGATATGTCGATAGTAGCTATAAGAAATTAGTAAATATTTCTCCTAAAGAAAATGTAATTTCCGTAACCAGAGCCATACAGAGCTTATGGGAAAATGGGCAATATAAGGGAGAAAATATATATGGAGAAAGAATTAGGTAGAGTACTCTTAATAGTTCATGATGTTTATCAGGATGATAACGTATTTCCTCTGGGTATAGGGTATTTGGCCTCGGTATTAAAAAAAGAGGGAGCCCAAGTAACTGTATATTCGCAGGATGTTTTTCATTATTCGAATGAAGAATTATCAAAGTTTTTGTTAGAGAACGAGTTTGATTTAATCGGTATTGGTTTTATGGCAGCAAGATTTAAGGAAACCATCCTTGATTTATGCAAGGTTATAAATGAGTGCAAAAAGAATGCTTACTTGGTGTTAGGCGGCCATGGGCCCTCACCTATCCCAGAATATATACTAGATAAAACCAAAGCAGATATTATAGCTATTGGAGAAGCAGAAGAGACGATTGTTGAACTGTTGCATTGCAAGATAGCCGGGGGGCGCAAGCTTTCTAAAATTAAAGGGATTGCATATAAAGAAAACGGTAGGTGCTATATTAATGAGAGACGAGAACCCATTAAAAATTTAAATAATATTCCTTTTCCTGAGTGGAACTTATTTCCAGTTGATAATTACGCTACCTGTATTAAACTTTTTCATCACGAAAAGACCGATAGGTATATAAGTTTCTTGACAAGCAGGGGTTGCGTTGGCAAATGTAATTTTTGTTATAGAATTGAGAAAGGCATTAGACTCAGGAGTATTGAAAGTATTATTGAAGAGATGAAGGTATTAAACAATGATTTTGGAATAACTTATTTTTCTTTATCCGATGAATTATTTATTTTTTCAAAAAAACGCATAAAAGAACTTAAGGATTCTCTCAAGGCCAATAATCTCAAAATAAAGTTTGATTGTAATGCTAGAGTAGATGTACTGAATGAAGATTTGCTGGAGATGTTAAAGGATTGCGGTTGTACATTTCTTAACTTTGGTATGGAGTCTTCAAGCCAAAGAGTATTGGACCTTATGAATAAAAAGTCCACAGTGGAACAGAACATTAAAGCCGCAGAACTTACAAAAAAAGTGGGCATTGGAATGGGATTGAATTTTTTATGGGGTAATAAAGGAGATACTGAGGAGGTTCTTAAGGATAATGTCGCGTTTATAAAGAAATATAATACCTATAATCAAATTAGGACTATAAGACCAGTTACGCCTTATCCGGGTTGTGATTTATATTATGAGGCTATAGATAGAGGGTTGTTATCGGGCCCAGAGGAGTTCTTTGAGCGATTCAAGAATTCAGATTTATTAACAATTAATTTTACAGAAATCTCAGAAAAAAGATTCTATGAGTGTTTATTCGAGGCCAATAAAGAACTTATTGAAGACTATTATAAACACACAAATCAAGATGTGAACCAAACTGAAGTTCTGATTGATCAGTTTTATAATTTATATTTTAAAGGAGATTACAAGTTTAGAGGCTCCAGGCATTATAAGCGAGAAGGAGAATAATCACAGGGATTAGAAATGGAGTTAAAAGGCAAAAGGATTTTAGTTACCGGTGCTTGTGGATTTATTGGCAGTCATTTAGTAGAGAGTTTACTTAAGGCCAATTGTAATGTTAAAGCCTTTGTTTATTATAATTCTTTTAATTCTTGGGGATGGCTTGATACCTTTCCAAAGGATAAATTAAACAAAATAGAGGTTTTTACTGGTGATATCCGGGATAATAACGGTGTTAGAAGAGCAATAAAGGATATAGATGTAGTTTTTCATTTAGCAGCTTTAATAGGGATACCGTTTTCTTATCATTCCCCCGATTCTTATGTGAATACAAATATTAAAGGTATTTTAAATATTCTGCAAGCCTGCCGCGATTATAATATTAAGCGGGTAGTTGTTACATCTACATCTGAAGTATACGGCACAGCCAAGTATGTTCCTATAGATGAGAAACATCCGCTACAGCCTCAATCTCCGTATTCTGCCTCGAAAATCGCTGCTGATGCTGTAGCAGAGAGTTTCTATAGATCCTTTGGGTTGCCGGTGGTAATTGCCAGGCCATTTAATACATACGGTCCACGGCAGTCTGCAAGAGCAGTTATTCCTACTATAATTACTCAGCTATTAAATGAAAACAACGAAATAAGACTTGGTTCACTTTTCCCAACAAGAGATTTTAACTACGTACAGGATATTTGTGAAGGGTTAATGGCTCTTGTTAAATGCGATAAAGCTATTGGTAAGGTAGTTAATATTGGATCAGGTCAGGAGACAACTATCGGCGACCTCGCAGGACTAATAATAAAACAGATAAAACCTAAAGCAAGAATTACTTGTGAAGTCGCAAGAAAAAGACCAGGTAGAAGTGAAGTCAAACGTTTGGTGTGTGACAATAGATTGATAAGAAAGTTGACCAATTGGAAGCCCAAAGTTTCTTTACAAGAAGGACTTCTGGAAACCATAAAATGGTTTAAACATAAAGAAAATCTTAATAGATATAAATGGGATGTCTATAATGTCTAATATTGCAATTAAACATATAATCCCTTTATCGGAACCAGAAATATCAGGTAATGAATGGAAATACTTAAAAGAGTGTCTTGATACGGGTTGGGTTTCTTCAGCCGGTACTTTTGTTAATAATATAGAACATCTTGTAGCCGATTATGTAGGGGCTAAATATGCTGTTGCTACAGTGAATGGTACAGCCGCGCTGCACGTAAGTCTTATGGCATGTGGAGTTAAGCCTAATGATGAGGTTATCGTTCCCACACTTACCTTTATTGCGCCAGTAAATGCCATTAGATATTGTGGGGCAAGCCCTGTCTTTATGGACTGTAATATTAAAACACTATGTATGGATATCCAAAAGGTGGCTGATTTTTTAGTCAATGAGTGTAGACGTACTAAGGAAGGATATGCTTATAACAAAAAGACTTGTAGAAGAATAAAGGCAATTATCCCAGTACATATATTTGGTCATCCTGTAGATATGAACTCATTATTAGAAATATCTCAGAAATATAATATTACTATAATTGAAGATGCTACTGAAAGTCTTGGCTCCGAATATAAAGGAAAAAAGACAGGTTCAATAGGAGAAGTTGGTTGTTTCTCTTTTAACGGAAACAAAATTATAACCACAGGCGGCGGAGGGATGGTAGTTACAGATGATCAGTGTTTAGCACAACGGATTAGGCATCTAACAACACAGGCAAAACGGGAACATGTTTATGAACAGGAGCATGATGAGATCGGTTATAATTATCGTCTTACTAACATACAAGCAGCTTTGGGTGTTGCCCAAATGGAAAGATTACACGATTTCTTAGCTATTAAAAGGAATAATGCTATTCTATACAGGGAGTTATTATCAGGGTTGCATGAAATTGAGTTCTTATGGGAGGAATCATGGGCAAAGAGTAATTTCTGGTTTTATACTATAAAAGTGCCGCAGAAATACAGAATAGCCTTGATAGAATATCTTATTGCAAGAGAAATTCAAGTCAGGGCGATATGGAAGTTGATGCATACTTTACCGATGTACAACCAGTTTCAAAGTTATGGCGTTAAGCAGGCTGTGCAGGCATATAATTGTTGTATCAATTTGCCCTGTAGTGTTAATTTAAAAGAAGAAGAAGTAAATTTCGTTGTAGAGAATATAAAGACCTTTTTTAGTTAGCATTATTAATTATCTAAATAGAATACACTTGCGTATGAGAGTATTATTTATTTATCCCCAAATTCACGAACACGGAGATATCCCCATAGCCCTAACTACATTGAGTGCTGTATTGAGAGCCGAAGGTCATTCTGTAGCAGTTTTTGATTGTTCAGAATATGTTCCCCAGGTAAATTTACAATCGATTAAGGAATCATTTGGGATGTTTAAACCCGCTCCACCTCCACCAATTACTCCTGCGCCGCGCAAAGCGATAGAATCTCTCGAGGAAGATTTAGTTCATACTATGGATGAGTTCAAAGCTGATATTGTTGGTATAACTACTACATCTGGTACTTATCCCCTAGGCTTAAAATGCAGTAGAATCATTAAGAAACATTTTCCGGAAAATACTATTATTATTGGCGGAATTCATCCAACGATTTGTTCTGACGAAGTTATTAAGGAGGGATCCATCGACATTATTTGTGTTGGTGAAGGCGAAGATGCACTGGTTGAACTTTGTGAGAAGTTCCAGAAGAAGCCCATAAATAAAATTAAAAATTTATGGATAAAAGATAAAAAGAACCCAGAGACTATTTACAAAAATCCACTGCGAAATTTAAAGGATTTAGATACTCTTCCGGCTCAGGATTTCTCTGATTTTTGTGAATATGATTTTTATCGTCCTCTTGATGGCAAGATATACAAGATGATGAATACCGAGATTAGTCGAGGATGTGTATTCAAGTGTTCCTACTGTTCAAATCATTTCTTACAGGAACTATTTAGCGGATGTGGGAGTTATCACAGACGAAAAAGCCCGAGAGTAGCCGTAAGGCAGCTTAAAGAATTAAAGGACAGATATCAATTTAATGCAATTAGATTTTGGGATGAAGATTTTACAATATTCCCGGTTAGTTATTTAAGAGAATTAGCTAAGCTTTATAAGAAAGAAGTCGGTTTACCTTTTATTGTTTACGCTGGAACACGAACAGTGACAGAAGAAAAAGTAGATTGTCTTAAAGAAATGGGTTGCATCACAATGGCAATGGCTATTGAAAGTGGGAATCCTTGGGTAAGGAAATATGTCCTTAATAGAGATATATCTGATGGGGAAATTATTAAAAAATACGAGATTGTAAAGAGAAGCGGTATAAGAGTGTCGGCTTATAATATGATAGGACTACCCTTTGAAACAAGGCAGATGGTATTTGATACTATTCATCTGAACCGAAAAGTTAAGCCAGCCACTTCTTCTGTGGCGGCTTATAATCCGTATCCAAAAACACGCTTGGCGGAAATTACAAAGGAGTTTGGGCTCTTAAAAGAAACTCCAGATTATAGCAGTGTCAAAGCAAATTTAGATTCACCTCATTTAAATAGAGATGAAATCAACGGTTTAGTAAGAACCTTTTCATTTTACACTAAACTTCCAGAACAATTTTTTCCTATCCTTGAAAAATGTGAGAAAGACGAACAACTTGCACAAAGGGTATTCCCTGAACTAATAAAATATTTGCAGGAGTATGAAAAAAATGATTAAAGAGCCGCATATGCATTTGGCGACTGCAGTGTCTACAATAGCTCTGCGAGTATTCAGAAGCAAAACGGTATGAGTATGAAAATCTTAGTTGTGGGGTTGGGAAGTATAGCGAATCGGCACATTAAGAACATAAAGAGTATTGATGCCAACATTCAGATAGCAGTTTACAGACAGTTTTCTCAAGAAGCTGCTTTGGGTGAATTACAGCCATTAGTAGAGAATGTGTTTTTTTCTCAGGATGATGCGCTAAGATGGAAACCCAGTGTTACTTTTATAACGAATCCTGTTACAATGCATTGCCAGACAGCGTTAATGTTTGCCAAACAAGATAGCCATTTGTTTATTGAAAAACCATTATCAGTTAATGATGATGGCTTAGATGAATTATTGCAAGAGTCAAGGAGGCGTAAGCTTGTAGTAATGATTGGATATGTATTACGATTCTTTGAGCCGATTAAAATTTTAAAAAAAGCATTGGAGCAGGGTTGTATAGGAAGAGTTTTGTCGGTTAAGGCATCTGTTGGGCAGAATCTGTTAAATTGGCGTCCTGGAGAGAATTATCAAGATAAAGTTAGCGCACGTAAAGATTTAGGTGGCGGTGTTTTGTTTGAGTTGAGTCATGAGTTAGATTATGTGCGGTGGTTAGCGGGTGAGGTGACCCAGATACGCGCTTTGCTGGGTAAGGTTAGTGATTTGGAGATTGATGTTGAGGATATAGCTGAAATTTGTTTGAGGTTTGAGAACGGCGCTTTAGGTAATATTCATCTTGATATGATAGACTATGCAGCGAACCGCTCCTGCCGTGTGGTTGGGACCAAAGGAACAGTGGTGTGGAATTTCGATGGCGATAATCGCGTGCAACTGTATTCTGTTGATACTGGTAATTGGACTGATTTGTGCACACCAGGTAAATTAGACAGGAACGAGATGTACAAAACAGAGTTGAAGCACTTTTTTCAATGTGTCGCTAATAATCAAGAGCCGTTGGTATCAATAGACGAGGCTAGGCGTGTGGTTAGGATGATAAATGCAGCGCGACATTCGGCAGAAACTCACGAAGTAATTTCATTATGAAACCTTATGTGTTGGGTGCAATTTTTGCGCGTGGAGGCTCCAGGGGCCTACCATGTAAGAATATTAAAGAATTAGCTGGTAAGCCACTCATTGCCTATGCGATTGAAGTTGGTCGTGCTGTCTCTTTGATTGATAAGCTTATCGTTTCTACGGATGATGAGGAAATCGCGGCAATTGCACAACGCTATGGTGCCGAAGTTCCCTTTAGGAGACCTGCGCAATTATCCACTGATGATGCATCTGTACTACTGGCCTGGAGGCATGCAGTTGAGACGATTGAAAAACAAACAGGAAATAAAGTTGATGTGTTAGTATCTATTCCTCCCACATCTCCTTTGCGTGCAGTTGAAGATGTTCAGGCCTGTATTGAGCGGTTATTAAATAGTGATGCCGATATTGTTATCACGGTAAAAGAAGCAGGGCGCAATCCGTATTTTAATATGGTTACTCTTGATGACGAAGATAATGCGCAGCTGGTTATTCAATCACAAACTATTATTAATCGGCGTCAGGATGCTCCTCTGGTATATGATATGACTACTGTTGCGTATGCTGCACGTGCTTCATATGTTTGCCAAATGTCATCGTTGTTTGCAGGAAAGGTAAAGGCAGTAATAGTTCCTGCGTATAGGGCATTGGATATTGATACTTCTTTGGATTTGGAAATTGCTGAATTTTTAATAAGAAAGAAGGAGAGGAATTAATGAGATCTGTTCAGGAATTGATGAGTTTAGAGGGAAGAGTTGCGTTAATTACTGGAGGAGCCGGGCATATCGGTTCTATCATGGCAGAAGCAGTGGCAGAAGTCGGAGCCTGTGTTGTGTTGCTTGATTGCAATAAAAAGGCTTGTTTTGAGAAGGTAGAGAGTATTCAGAAGGTATATAATGTTGAAGTTATGCCACTTCTGATAGATTTAGCTAAAGTTGATGAAGTGAAGAAGGTTTGTACCAAAGTATTGGAAAAATTTGGGAGATTGGATATTCTTGTGAATTGCGCAGCTTTTGTAGGTGAGTCTGATTTGAAGGGATGGAATGTTCGTTTTCAGGAGCAATCCGTACAAACTTGGCAAAAGGTTTTGGAAGTAAATCTAACATCGATATTTGTTCTTGTGCAGAGCTGCGAGAAGGCTTTACGCGCTTCGGGCAAAGGGTCAGTTATTAATATTGGCTCAATTTATGGAATGGTTGCTCCTGATATGCGGTTGTATGAGGATACTAATTTGGGCAATCCTGCAGCCTACAGTACAAGTAAAGGAGGTTTGCTTCAGCTTACGCGTTGGCTGGCAGCAGTGCTTGCTCCAGCAGTTCGAGTTAATGCAATTACTATTGGAGGCGTAATGAGAAATCATAAGGAGCCATTTTTGTCACGTTATATTAATCGCACACCGTTACAACGTATGGCAACTGAAGAGGATATAAAAGGTGCTGTTGTATATCTTGCCAGCGACCTTTCCACATATGTAACAGGCCATAACCTAGTTGTGGATGGGGGGTGGACAGTATGGTAGGCAGTGTGTGGAATAGGGTTATAGATTCGCAGCGTGTGTTTATTATTGCTGAAGCTGGCATTAACCACAATGGCGATCTTAAGATGGCAAATCAATTAGTCGATGTTGCTGAACAGGCAGGAGCAGATGCGGTTAAATTCCAAACATTTAAGGCAGAACGGCTTGTGACTCCTTGGGCTCATAAGGCTGATTATCAGATGGAAACCACTGGTAGTTCTGAGTCGCAATTGGAAATGTTGCAACGATTGGAACTCTCCAGAGATGACCACTGGAACTTATATGCTTACTGCAGAGAGAAGGAAATTGTCTTTATGTCTACGCCATTTGATGAGGAGAGTGCAGATTTTCTGCAAGAGTTGGGAGTTGAGGTGTTTAAAATTGCCTCTGGTGAGATTACAAATATTCCGTTATTGACTCATATTGCTCGTAAGGGAAAACCAATAATTCTTTCAACAGGAATGTCGACTTTAGAAGAGGTGGGAATGGCAATAAAGGCAATTAATGAGTCGGGTAATCAAGATATTGTCCTGTTGCATTGTGTGAGCAACTATCCTACTCAACCAGAAGATGTTAATTTGCGAGCCATACAAACGATGAGAGAGGCATTTAATCTCCCAGTGGGATACTCTGATCATACTCTGGGAATTGATATTGCGGTTGCCGCTGTAGCCTTAGGGGCAGGCGTGATTGAGAAGCATTTTACCTTAGATCGTAGTTTACTTGGTCCTGACCACAAGAGCTCTATTGAGCCAGATGAGTTGAAGTTGTTGGTGCGCAGTATCCGTAGAATAGAAGTTGCTTTAGGTGATGGTTGTAAAAAGCCGAAAATGTGCGAAAGTAAGATTGCCGCTGTCGTACGCAAGAGTTTAGTTGCTGCCTGTGAAATTAAGGCTGGGACAGTGTTAGAAAAGGAACTAATTGCAATTAAACGGCCAGGAACTGGCTTGTCACCTTCCAATATGCTGTTTTCTGTGCTTGGTCGTAAAGCAAGGGTTGATATACCAAAAGGCAAGCTTATATCCTTGGATATGTTGCTATGAGAAGGATTGGCATTGTAACTAGTGGCAGGTGTGATTACGGGCTTTATTTTCCGATATTGAAAAGGATTGCTGCTCACCCAGACTTAGAATTGTCACTTTATGTTACTGGTATGCACTTATCAGATGATTTTGGCAATACAGTGAAAATAATCCAAGATGATGGTTTCTCAATAAAGCAACGTGTAGAGATATTGTCTTCCTTAGATTCTCCTTATGGTATTGCTCGGGCAATGGGAGTTGGCACAGCTGGCTTTGCAAAAATATTTCGTGATAATCCACCAGATATATTAGTTGTGTTGGGCGATCGCTTTGAAATGCATTGTGCTGCAATAGCAGCTATTCCTTTTAATATACCTATTGCTCATATACACGGAGGCGAGATTACTTACGGTGCCTTTGATGAACAATTTCGCCATTCTCTTACTAAATTGAGCCATATTCATTTTGTTTCTACTAATGCATATGCCCAACGCTTACGACAGATGGGAGAGGAGCCCTGGCGTATTATTGTTTCAGGGGCTCCTGGATTGGATAATGTTTTGAATCTCCCAATATATTTAAAAGAAGAGTTGGAAACAAGATTTAAAATCAATCTTTCGAAACCTGTTTTCCTAATTACTTTTCATCCCATAACGCTGGAATATAATAACACACAGACCTATATCTCTAATCTTTTAGATGCTTTGGAAATATTCAATGATTATAATATTGTTTTTACTTCTCCTAATGCTGATACTGGTTATAAGATTATAATCCGTGAAATCAAATCATTTGTAAGTATCCACCCCAATACATTCTATGTGGATAACTTTGGCCAGCAGGGATACTTAAGTATGATGCAACATAGCGTGGTTATGATTGGTAACTCTTCCAGCGGCATTATTGAAGCAGCATCTTTTAAATTGCCGGTGGTAAATATTGGGACGCGCCAGGAAGGCCGGATACGCAGCAAAAACGTCATTGATGTGGGATACGCGTCTTTAGAGATTATTGAAGGTATTAAGAAAGCCCTTAGCGAAGAATTCCGGATATCTTTAGGAGATATTAAAAATTTGCACGGTGATGGAAAAGCCAGTGAACATATTGTATCTATTCTTGCTAATGTTGACTTAGAAAGATTGAAGGCAAAACGATTTTGTGACTTGAGGATAACAAATTAAAAAAAAGAGAATATCAATGAAGGTTATTCTAATCAGTGCAGGCGGACACGCACGAGTTTTAAAAGAAATTTTAAGCCTTTCAGGTCAATTTGATATAGTTGGTTTTACAGATTTAGAGCCAAAAGTTATTGTAGGCTTGAAATATTTAGGAGATGATACAGCTATCCAGCGTTATTCGGCAGATGAGATCTTGCTCGTAAATGGCATTGGTTCAGTAGGCCTTCCGGTTCGGCGCCAAGAAGTCTTTGAGGAGTTAAAAGGTAAGGGGTATCGTTTTGCTTCTGTGATTCATCCACAATCAGTAATCTCCGCAGATACCAATATTGGTGAAGGTGTTCAGATTATGGCAGGTGTAGTAATTAATCTAGGTACAATAATTGGAGAAAATGTCATTATCAATACATCAGCATCTATTGATCATGACTGTCAAATTGATGCGCATTCACATATTGCTCCTGGCGTTGTAATCTCAGGCGGGGCAAATATAGGCAGAAGCTGCCATATTGGAACAGGTGCTGTTATTGTTCAAGGCATAACTATAGGAGATAATGTGGTGGTTGGAACAGGTTCAGTTGTTATAGAAGATATTCCCTCCGGAGTGACTACATTTGGAGTTCCGGCAAAAATCAAAAGGTAGGGATACGATGCAGAAATTTTTAATTTCCAGAGATATTTCGATAAAGCAGGCAATGAGACACATGGATAGAATAGGTGAGAAAACTCTATTTGTAGTTGATTCAAGAAATAGATTGCTCGGAGCGTTAACAGATGGAGATATAAGAAGGTGGATTTTAGCAAAGGGTAATTTAAAAGAAAGGGTTGAAAGAATTATCAATAAAGAGCCGAAGTTCATAAAGGAGAATTACGATATAGAAACAGTAAAGTCTTTGATTTTAAAAGAGAGAATAGAATGCATACCGGTAGTAAACAAATCTCGGCAGATATGCAAGATTTTATTATGGGAAGGCGTCTTCGGGAATAAGATTATTAAGTCTAAACCAAAAATAAATATTCCCATAGTTATTATGGCCGGAGGAGAGGGGAAGCGTCTGGACCCTTTTACAAGAATTTTGCCCAAACCCTTAATCCCTATTGGAGAAAAACCTATTATCAGGATAATAATGGATAGATTCAACGAATATGGAATAAAAGATTTTTATGTCTCTATTAATCATAAGTCTAAAATGGTCAAGGCATATTTTGAAGACACAAATACCGGCTATAATATTAGATTTATTGATGAAGAAAAACCATTAGGCACAACCGGATGCTTGAATTTTTTAGAAAACCAAATTCGTGGTTCCTTTCTGGTGACTAATTGTGACATAATAATTAAATGTAATTACCATGAGATTATCCAATTCCACAAAAGGAATTCTAATGATATAACCATCGTAGGTTCATACAGGCATCTTGTTATTCCTTATGGGGTTTGTATGATTAAGAATGGAGGAAAATTGACAAATATAAGAGAAAAACCAGAGTATGATTTCTTAGCTAATACGGGGATGTACGTATTAGAATCTAAAGTTTTAAGATTTATTCCAGAAAGAAGCTTTTATCTTATGACAGACTTAATAAAGAAAGTAAAAAAACAAGGTGGCAAGGTTAGCGTATTTCCTTTAAGTGAGAAATCATGGATAGATGTCGGACAATGGGATGAGTATAGAAAGGCAATTAGTGAGCTCGCGACTTAGTAAATAAAAACTGAGGAAATAATTCTAGATGGTAAGGGTAATACCGCGGTTAGATATCAAGGGTCCTAACCTGGTCAAAGGAATGCATTTAGAAGGCCTACGTATTTTAGGTAAGCCAGAACGTTTTGCACGCTATTACTATGAAACCGGTGCTGATGAGTTGATTTATATAGATATAGTTGCCAGTTTGTATAGGCGAAATAATTTATTAGACATTGTTAAACGAACATCTAAAGAGATTTTTATTCCTTTAACTGTTGCTGGCGGTTTGAGAACGTTGGATGATATTCAGACCATACTCAAAGCTGGTGCTGATAAAGTTGCAATAAATACTAGAGGAATTCGTGACCCTGGATTTATTAAGAGGGCAGCTAGACGTTTTGGTTCTTCTACTATTGTCATTTCGATTGAAGCATTAAAAAAGGATAACGGTAGCTATGAGGCATATACTGATAATGGGCGTGAGGGAACCGGCGTTGACGTTTTTGAATGGGCATCACGCGTTGTTGAATTAGGCGCAGGAGAAATACTACTTACCTCGATTGACCGCGAGGGCACAGGAGAAGGATTTGATATAGAATTAACGCGTAAAGTTGCCGATTCTGTTCCAATTCCTGTGATTGCATGTGGTGGAGCCGGGAAAGATGAGCACATTTATCAGGTTGTTGAAGAAGGTAAAGCCGATGCAGTTAGCATAGCCTCTATTTTACATTTTAATTACATTAAATATCACGATATGCTTAAAGATGACTTTTCAGATGAGGGCAATATTGAATTTCTAAAAAGTAAGCGGCACTTATCAATTATTAAAGATACTTCACTTATGGATATAAAGCAATACCTAATACATAAAGGAATTCATTGTAGATATGCTAGATATTCTGAAGTAGGTGCAGCATGAGTAATAGTGATATAGATAGACCAAAAGTCGCTATTATAAATTATGGTATGGGCAATCTTTTTAGTGTAAAGCAAGCTTGTAAATATTGTGGCTTGGATGCTATTATAACGTATTCTCGCGATGAGATACGGTCTGCCGACGCAGTAATTTTGCCCGGAGTAGGTGCATTTGCTGATGCAATGGAGACGCTACAGCGGCTGCATTTAACTGATACGATTAAGGAAGCCGCATTCTCATCCAAACCATTTATGGGAATTTGCTTAGGAATGCAGTTATTATGCAAACGGAGTTATGAATTTGGCGAACATAATGGATTGGGGATAGTTAAGGGTTCTGTAGTGCGTTTAGATAAGCCCAAGGATAGCCAGGGCAATATTTTAAAGGTGCCCCAAGTTGGATGGAATACTATTTATAAGAGAGAATCTTCTCGAGGCTCATGGCAAGATTCGTTGCTTGAGGGATTGTCTGACGGCGAATATATGTATTTTGTCCATTCATATTATGTAAAGTTGCATGCACCACAACTATGTTTATCAATGACTCGATATGGTGATATTGAGTTCTGCTCTAGTTTGAAATATAAGAATATTTTTGCTTGTCAGTTCCATCCTGAGCGAAGTGGAGCGCAAGGCTTAAAGATATATAAGGCACTGGCAGTATCTGTTTTGAAGAATAAAAACAGAGTGCAAGTAACGATTTCATATTAGAGATTTAATAAAAAGTAACTTAGGCAGAGGGGTAAAATATGTTGTTTGGTGGTAAAACCTTAGACAGGCAATTGGCGAAAAGGCCGAAAGCAGTATTTTTTTGTAAGAAATGCGTGGTTTCTAACCAGAGGCCTCGTATAACTTTTGATAAAAATGGTGTTTGTAGTGCATGTGATTACGCATATGAAAAACATCATGTTATTGATTGGAAAGAACGAGAAAAAATGTTATTAGATTTACTTGCCAAACATCGCTCTAAAGATGGTAACTATGATTGCATTATCCCAGGTAGCGGGGGTAAGGATAGTGCATTTGTAAGTTATCAATTAAAATATAAGTATGGAATGCACCCTCTTACAGTCACCTGGGCTCCACACTTATATACAGATATTGGATGGAAAAACTACATCGCTTTTAAAGATTCTGGATTTGATAATATACTGGTATTTGCAAATGGCAAGATACATCGCAAACTCTCAAGGTTGGCTTTTGAGTTGTGGGGTGATCATTTTAAGGTTTTTGGACTTGGCCAGAAAGCACTGGCATTTCATATCGCAGTAAGATTTAAAATTCCCTTAGTATTTTATGGTGAGAGTGGTGAGATTGAATATGGCGGGTCTACCAAAAATAAGGATAAACCTTATGAAGACGTGGAGGATTGGAGTGAATTTTACTACCAGGGTTCTTCTCTTGATGAACTCATTAAAGCAGGTCTTGAGATTGGTTATTTCACAGAGGAAGAGGTTAAAAACGAATCATTTCTTTTTTATTGGCATCCTCCTATAGAGGAGTTGAAAAGAATCAATGCTCAAATGCACTGGTTTTCTTATTATAAAAAATGGGTACCACAGGAACATTATTATTTTGCTGTGGAGCATACAGGTTTTACAGCAAATCCCGGACGATCCGAAGGTACTTATTCCAAGTACGCAAGCCTTGATGATAAAACAGATGGATTCCATTTCTATTTAGGATTTATTAAATTTGGTATTGGAAGGGCAACGTCTGATGCAGCTCACGAAATCAGAGATAGACACCTTAAGAGAGAGGAGGGGGTAGCATTAGTTCATCGCTATGATGGCGAATTTCCCAAGAAATATTATAAGGAGTTCTTGGAATATTTAAATATAAGTGAAGATGAATTTTGGGAAGTAGTTGACTTTTATCGGTCTATTTCACCTCATTTATGGAAAAAGGAAAATGGAGAGTGGAAATTATTACACCGCGTCAGTTAATTTCTATCTTACAAATCGAATGTCTTATAAATTGTTTAACTCAACAGAGTTTTATGGTGTATAGTGCAATAATTTCTATCTACATAGTGTGTATATGAGCAAAGAATACTATTATCTATGTTGGGTGGATAACATTAACTTTCTTTCTCTGCTACTAATTATATTCTTACGAGCTACTCATAATTATAAAGAGATAAGGTACTTAAGCTTCTCAAAATTGGCAGAAAAGATTATTTGCAAATTAAAACTCGATTCCTATCTTCGTATTAAGAGCGTTCGTGAAGATGACTTTGAGATGACTTCCCACGAAGAAATGGAGATTTATAATAACGGATGCTATATAGAAAAATCCTCTTTAGCTATTGACATAGCAAAACGGGCGTCTATAAAAGATCGTCTTTTGACTAATTTAGACTCTCGTTATAATAAATCTAAAATTGTATTTTCCTTTAAGAGAGAAATTGCTTGTGATATTGAAGAATTTACAATAATCAGTAATTTTATAAAGTGGTATTGTGCCAAAAACAAAAATTTAGAGACCATTCGTCATATTGTTATTATTAAGGGCAACGTATGGCGTCATTATCTTAGGTTTTATAAGAAGGATTTGGTTTGGAGAATCTATACCTATCTTAATTTAAAGAAAATGATTGAGACACATTTTATCCCTATAAAAATTATCTTAGAGATTTGCGCAAATTCATTGCTTTTATTCCTTACGAAGAAAAGAATAAAATATATATCCAATCCAACAACACCAAAAATAGGGGTATTGCATGCTCACGGTGCAGATTTAGAAAAAAGGTCAGATTATTTTTGGTTTAACAATTCCTCTATAGACCCTCAGCGAATTTTGGTTTATTTTAAGTATCATTGCTGGCCAGCAAAAAAAGAGTCTATAATGCTTATTGAGTCGTATGGTATGCATTGGGTCAATCTATTACCCTGGAAGTTTTCTAAACTAAGAATTCTTTCTGCTATTCCTGAATTTTACAAAATACCACATCCTCTTTATATTAAAAATTCAATTATAACTTTTTTACAAATAGCTAAATTATTTTTTTGTTGTTTGTTTAAACTTAGCAATATCGCACTTTGGCAATGGCGTCATTTAGCGAATTTATTAAATAGAGTAACATTATATGAGGCATTTTTTAGTCTATACAATATTAAAATGCATTATGGTATTTATGAAGCAGGGATGGATATGATTGCAGCCAATATTGCAATAGAGTTGGTTGGCGGAATAGATTTGTGCCATCATTGGTCAAATTTTGATGTTATTGAGATTTGTATTGGAAAACCACATGATGTCTATTTCTCCTGGGGACCTTATTATGAACGACATTTTTTTGATAAAAATTTCTATGAGATGAAATATTTAGTATACACAGGCTACCCTTATGATTATCATTTCCCAAGATGTAAGCAAAAGGCACAGCTTTATCGTCAGAGGTTGTTGGAGAATGGCGCAAAATTTATTGTTTGTTTCTTTGACCAACGCTATTCTTATTTTTGGCCAAAAGCAAACAAAGATATTGAGGATATCTATCGCGCTCTGTTGCATAAAGTTTTGCAAGATTCTGACTTTGGGCTTATTACTAAGCCCAAGAAAATAAGGAACTTTTGGGAGATAATGCCTAATTTATCTTCTTTGGCAAAGGAAGCTGAAAAGACAGGTCGCTGTTTTTTCTTGGACGGGAGTACTTCTACTAATGTCGCAGCGCAAGCCTCGGATTTAGCCATAGGCTTTGGAGTTTATAGCACACCCGCTATTGAGTCAGCCATATCGGGCATTCCTGCTATTACCTGCGATTTGCAAGGTCTTGTCAGTCATCCATTTTATAAGGAGGGTTATAACTCTATAGTTTTCAATGACTTAGATACAATGATGCAAAGTATTCAACAATTTAAAAATAGGAATAATAACTCTGATGGATTCGCAGATTATTCTTTTTCACTAAAGGATATTGACCCTTTTAGAGATGGAAGGGCTTCTGAGAGAGTGGGATTTTTTATGAAGTGGCTGTTGGATGAATTTGATAAAGGAAAATATTCTCAGCAAGTTGTCGAGAAGGCAGTTGAGAGATACCGAACGGAATGGGGAACGGATAAAGTAATCTCCTTCCAAAAAGAGAAGCGAGAAGCGGTCTAGCGCAGAATTATACAGGGAATCGAGCATGGGCATAATCGATAACAGGCTCTTGTAATTATCGGTCAGAAATCAGCAGGGTTTTTTGATTTATTTTATTTAGTTACTATCATTATGGTGAGGATAGAGCAAGATATATATTAAATATTGCTGTGTATACTGTCGATAATTTTACGAGATACAAAGGGTGATTTTAAAATGAGATACAGAACTATATTAATAACCGGTGGAGCTGGCTTCGTAGGAAGTAATTTGGCAGTTAAATTTAAGAAAGATTGTCCTAAATTAAGAGTTGTAGCATTAGATAACCTTAAAAGGCGTGGCAGCGAGCTAAATATAATTCGCCTGAAAGAAAATGGTGTACACTTTGTACATGGCGATGTTAGAAGCACTGAAGACCTTATGCTTAATTCTGAGATTGACCTCTTAATAGAATGTTCTGCCGAGCCTTCGGTATTAGCAGGATTTGGACAAAATCCAGCTCAAATTATTAATATTAATCTGTTAGGAACAATGAACTGTTTAGAATTAGCCAGAAGAAATAAAGCAGATTTTATTTTTCTTTCAACAAGCAGGGTTTATCCTTATGCCGCTATTAATAATATAAATACGATTGAGTTAGAGACAAGATTTGATTGGGTAGATGGGCAGGAAATTGAGGGCTGGTCTAAAGAAGGCATAGCCGAGGATTTTACAAAAAATGGGCTAAAAACTCTTTATGGAGCGACAAAATTTGCTTCTGAGTTGATTTTGCAGGAATATATAAGTATGTACGGGATAAAAGGAGTAATAAATAGGTGTGGGGTGATTGCTGGTCCATGGCAATTTGGTAAGGTTGATCAGGGAGTTTTTACATTATGGATGCTAGCACATTATTTCAAAAGAGAACTTAGATACATAGGTTTTGGAGGACGGGGTAAACAGGTGCGTGACCTTTTGCATGTAGATGACCTGTTTGAGTTGATAAATTTAGAAATATCCTCATTTGATAAAATTAATGGTAAAGTTTACAATGTGGGAGGAGGTAGGCAAATTAGTCTCTCATTGCTTGAAACAACTAAACTCTGTGAAGAGATAAGTGGAAATTACCTGGATATCAGAAGAGAGTCTAACAATCGGCCAGGAGATATCAAGATTTATTTAACCGATAACAAACAGGCTCTTCATGATTTAGGGTGGCAGCCTAAGAGGAGTCCTTCAGAAATTCTTCTTAGCATTTATAACTGGATACGCGATAAGGAATATTTGTTAAAGCATGTGATTGAGTAAAATTGTATTACCAATAGTTTGCAATAATTAAAATATAGGATTGCAATTATGAAACTTTCTATTGTTATTCCTGTACGAAACGAAGAGAAATGCATTGAAAAAACGATTACTGATATAATTTCTAGGTTAAATAAAGAGAAAATAGATTTTGAAATAATTTTGGTAAATGATAATAGTACGGACAATACTCCGCAGATAATTGAAAGACTAGCAGACAAAAATAAACAGATAGTTATTATACACAGATCCTGGCCTCCGGGATTCGGACGGGCCGTTAAGGTGGGATTAGAAAATATGAAGGGTGATATAGTGGTTATATGTATGGGGGATTTATCTGATGATCCAGACGATATTGTTAAGTACTATAAAAAAATTCAGGAAGGATATAGCTGTGTTTTTGGTTCGAGATTTATTAAAGGTGCAACAGTTAAGGATTATCCAACTGTAAAACTTGTTATAAATAGGATAGCCAATATTTTTGTAAAATATCTTTTTAGGATAAGAAATAATGATATTACCAATGCTTTTAAAGCATACCATGTGGAAGTAATTAAATCAGTATCACCTTTAGTTTCAAATCATTTTAATATAACCATTGAGCTTCCATTAAAAGCAATTGTGCGCGGATTTTCCTATGCCACTATTCCTGTAAACTGGTATGGAAGAAGTTCCGGTGTATCTAAATACAAACTTAAGGAATTACAGAGAAAATATCTTTTTTCGCTTTTATATGTATTGCTTGAAAAAATTCTTTTAAAAGATGAAATGAATAGAAAAAATCAACACAATTTAAAACTATGAAAATTCTTTTAATTAATCCATCACAAGAAAAAGTGTATGGTAATTTGAAAAAACCGTCTTTTCCTCCCCTTGGTCTTGCTTATATTGGTGCTGTTCTTGAACAAAAAGAACATGATGTAAAAGTCATCGATATGGAGGCAGATAATATTACCAAGGATAGATTTATTACTATTTTGAAGAAAGAGCAATTTGGGCTTATTGGGATAACAACCACAACTCCTACATATAATAATGTAGTAAGGCTGTGTGAAATAATCAAGAAAGAAAGCTCTGCTAAGATTGTCATCGGAGGGATTCATGCTACTGTTATGCCCAAAGAGGCCATAACTCCAGAGAGTATAGACTTTTTAGTTAAAGGAGAGGGGGAAGAAACGATTTGTGAGCTTGTAGATTATCTGGAGCAGCACAAAGAACCTTCATATGTTAAAGGTCTTCTGTATAAGAAAAATGGAAATATTATGATTAATGAGGATAGAGAGCTGATCAAAGATTTAGATACTTTGCCTTTTCCCGCTTGGCACCTCTTTAAACAATTAAAATACACCTATCCAGATTCACTCAGTTCTTCTGTCTTTCCGATTATGTCCTCAAGGGGATGCCCTTCCAATTGTAGTTTTTGTAGTGCAAAAAGTATTTTTTTAAGGAAATTCAGACCACGAAGCAGTAAAAGCATTATCGATGAAATAGAATATTTATTAAAAAATTACATGGTTAGAGAGATTCATTTCTGGGATGATAATTTTAGCATTGATCGAAATAGAGTTTTTAGGATAAAGGAAGAAATTCTCAAGAGGAAAATAAATATAAAGTTTTCATTTCCAAACGGCTTAAGGGTTGATTGTGTGGATACGGAAATTTTAAGTACACTGAAAGAGATGGGAACTTATAGTATTGCCTTTGGAGTAGAGTCAGGAAACCAAGAAATTTTAGATTCTGTAAGTAAAGGCACAACGCTTAAAGAGATAGAAGTTGTCTTTCAGATTGTTAAAAATCTCAATATAGAAAGTTGGGGTTTTTTTATACTCGGTCTGCCCAGAGATACAGAAATAACTATAAAAAATACAATTGACTTTGCAGTTAAACTTGATCCAGATATCGCAAAATTCCATATTCTTAAACCTTATCCAGGAACAAGGGTTTTTAATGAATTAAATGATAAAGGGATGATATTTGATATGGATTTTGACCATTATGGGATACATACAAAACCAGTTCATCGCCTAAATAGTCTTAGCGAAGGTGATCTGCTTAAATGGCAGAAAGTTGCCTACAGGAAATTCTACTTTAGGCCCAAAAAGATAATAAAACAATTAATTAGAATGAAAAGCTTAAACAGAATAAAATTGAATGTTGAGAATGGCATCGCCCTTATTAAAAGTACTTTTTAAATTAGCTTTTTATGAAACAAATATACTCGAAACTCTTTAGGAATAAAATATCAATATTTCTATATTTTGTTTTGATTAATTTACCATTATTAATCGCTACCATTAACACGGGCAATTGGAGTGATGATTATCAATATACAAATTTATTTGTTGTTAAAGCTAAGTTTTCTCCAATTTTACCATTACTATTCGATACTACTGGCGGGCATATTCAACAAGGAGGACATTTTGCGCCTTTTTACAATTTAATTAATCTTTTAATTACCTCCGTATCCATAGATCCCCAATTTTTCCATCTAATCATTGTAATCTGTTATATTCTAACCGCCTTTCTTATTTTTCTTCTTGTTAATACATATTACAAGGATAAAACATTAGGAATTCTAGCAGGGACATTATTCGCGATTAATTACTACATTGGCTTTAGGGCATTGGCCTGGAATTGTTTTCATTCACACTTAACTAATACACTGACGGGACTGATAAGTTTGTATTTTCTCATCATATATGTGCACAAAAAGAAAAAATTTGCTTTATTAATCTGCGCCTTTTTTTTCCTATTAACTATTTTTAATTATGAAAGCGGTTTCATCTTCTTTCCTTTCCTGATCATCATTGCTTTATTTTCATTGCTAAAAAAAGTGATTAGTTTTAAGCAATTAATATTGATTATTTTGGTTCTCTCAATGACTATGGCCTTATTTCCTCTAGGCGCATACCTGAAAACCGGCAATGCCATTCCTCTTAGTTATAGATTTAAATGGGGGCGGAGTATTCAGGGGTATGCATTTAAGGCAAATGAACTATTTATAAAGTCTACTGGTCTTTCTCTGCTTTACCACCAGCTAATCTTTGACAAACTGAAACAAAAGAGAGAGCTTAAAGAGGTGGTTAAGCGATTAATCAGAGAAAATAAAGGCGAGATTTTGAAGAATTTATCTACTCAATTCATAGTTACTTTATTGACCCTGGGTATCTTTATTATTCTGCTATTTGTTGCATTAATGGTAATAATATTTAAACGCATTAAGCCGCAGACTTATCCGTTTACTGTTGTATACTTATGTTTGTTTTTAATATATATTTTTGTTTTTTATCGGACTGATGTCACTAATGCTATTGCAATACCCAGTTGTATTATTATTGCAGATGTAGTTGTTTCATTCTTGCGTGAGGAGAAGAAAGGTTTGCGTAAAATTGGAATAGGAATTTTAGGATTATATCTTATTGTAACCATATGGACTGTCTTTGATGGATTTGATTATTGTTATCGAAAAAATCTTTTTGGCCTTTCAAAAAATGCTCTAAAGGCTCCGGATAGGTTATATAAAGAAATTAATAGAAAAATTGGACGATACGCAGACAAGGGCGCAATCTTCTTTGTTGATGATTACAGCGACTATAAATACATTGATGGGTTTTATAGTAATCCAGATATAATGAATATCCGTGATTTTGCTTGTTTTAATGCTACTGTGTATTATCGAGACTTGTTAAGGACAGACATTGTTAAGAAATATAAAAATATAAAATTTGAAGATTTTGCTAGATTTATAGCCAGTCTTAATAAAAGATTTGTTGTTTCTTCAATGGGTGAAGCTTTAGAATATTTGAGGGATAATAATATTGATACTTCAAAGGTTGAGGCTATATATGTATCGCAGAACTACCAGCCGGTTAAATTGAAATGAAAATTATATTGTTAGAGTTTATAGATGAAGCAGAAATTATTTTAAGCAGATATGGGAAAGGATTCTTTAATTCCGGAGATGTGATTACAGTATGCTTGCATCCCAGGATCCGTGCTTTCTTAAAAGATAAAGGGATAGACTCGAAAGATACGTTGGATTATGTAGATAATAATGCACAACACCGCATCATCCTGAAAACCGAAGAGCTTGTAAATCAATTTATGCAAAAGATATGTTTTGTAGATGCTTTTGGTATAAAAAAAGGATATGAGCAAACATGTATACATCACCTGCATTTGTATATCAATCATTTTCTCTGGATTATCGAGATTCTTAGAGGTATTAAACAAAAGCATGCGATAAGTGAAATTTACTGCTGCCTGCCGAAAGATGTAGGAAAAATGTACACAAAAAATACTTACATCCAAAATGAGGAGAGATTTTTAGGACTCATGGCTCAAGATTTTTGTAAGGAAAATAAAATTACCTTTTATGGAATTCATTTAGAAACTAAGAAGCGCACTTTAGGTATTTCTTTAATAACAAAGGTTATACATACAATTGGCAGTTTGATAAGTATTATGGATTATGCATTTTGTGTTGCCAAAAAACCTAATCGTAAGAAGATTATTGTTGTTCCTGCTCTTTCCTATCGTATGGATAGCATATTGAGAGAGATAAAACAGCGCAATGCTGATGTTAGATGCATAATGATTTGGGAAGGTAAATCAACACTCAGACAGGAACTGCTAAAAATATATTTGACTTTATCTAATTTTTTAAAGAAATTTAAAAATAAGAACTACTTTGAAACAATTATTCATCTTGATTTGATTAGAGGAATTTTTAGAAAAGATGTTAAACAGCAGAAGATAATCGAAGAAGAATTTGATAAACTGGATAGGTTAGTTCTTTCGGAAATGAATAAATCGCTGGTCTATAATGGCGTTGCATTCGGCTCTTATTTAAGAGAAAAAGCCTACAAGGGCTTAAAACAGGAGATTCTTTCTTTGCAGCATACAACAATGGTGTTAGCCAATATCTTAAAACGTCTACAACCAAAACTTCTAATGTCAATGTATAGTTTGGGTATTTACTATACAATGGGGGAATTGAGTGATTTTTTAAAACTCTGTTCGTTAAATATAAGCCACGGGACACATGTTCCACCCAATAATGAATTTGAAAAAATTGAGAATTATCGTTTAGGAACAAGCGTTATACTCAATACATATCGCTATGTTGCTGTTCAAACTCCCTGGGCGGATAAATTTCTGAATTATTATAGAGATACAAGGCCACGAATTCTTTCTGGGCCACTACTTTACTCTAAGAAAGATAATGATTTTCGAAAACAAAAAAGGGATGAAATTCTTGGGGTATACAATAACACAAGAATTATTGTGCATGCTTCAACGCAAAAAGCCAGATACGGCATGAGGTTTCATATAGATGAGACACTTGATGAATATATCTCAAGCCTTACTGATCTTGTCGCTGCCATAGAGAGACTCGATGACGTAGTTTTAGTTATACGTCCACATCCTACATGTGATATTTCGGAGGCAGATTTCCGCACACTGCTACCAACGAGTAATAAGGTCAGAATAATAAATAGAGGTTCATTCCAAGCTGTTCTATCAATTGCTGATCTTCTTGTCAGTTATTCTTCAACCTGTATAGAAGAAGCACTACAGAATAAGGTGCCTGTTGTGTTATATGATAAATGGAGTAGGTATAATCATTTTAACATAAAAGTGACAGAGAGCTTAAGCGAGGTTGAGAAGAAACCGGTATATTATGTAACTGAGACAGAGATTTTAAAGGAATGCTTGCCACGGATTCTTGATACAGCAGTAAAGGCACCCCTTAGTGATTTAGATTTAAAAGATTATAGATATCCCGAAGAATTCCGATTATATTTTAATAATTTTGTAGATAAGGCATTAACAGGGCTAATGGAGGATTGAAAATTATTTTATCAGTTTTTGTTCTAAGAGAAATCAAATATTTCTATAGGCGAATGAAGTAAAGAGATAATGTATAATGAAACTTTATATATACAATCTGTGGAACGAATAGAGTGTGTGAGTTGATAATATTAAACAACGATCTTTTAAAAAAGAGGAGCAAACGTAATGGATGGAGAGAAAAACCTGTATAAAATATTTCATGATGACGGGATTGCAAATGTAGATATTAATAGTTCTGCCAATAAATCGGTTACATCTTTTGAAGAGATTGGCAGGAAAATGGGAGAGCCGCCATGGGCAGTGAGAATAGTATATAATGAACGATTTGGTGGTGTTTTGATTGCTCAGAAGCCCGGAGAAGGTAATAGGTTGCATTATCACCCTGATACAGACGAATGCTGGGTTATTATAAAAGGTGAATGGGAATGGTTTATTGAGGGAGAAGGGACTAAAAAGGTATATGAGAATGATATAGTTCTTGTGAAGAATAATAAAAAGCATTGTATTAAAGTTGTAGGGAAAGAGCCAGGTATTCGGTTTGCAATTACTAAACCGGATGTGGAACATGTATTTATAGAAGGCCATAAATAATATTAATAGAATTAGAAATATGCGTTTTAAGGATAAAGTAGTAATAATTACAGGCGGAGCATCGGGTATAGGAGCTCAAGCAGCATATTGTTTTGCTTCTGAAGGTGCACGTGTAATAGCTTGTTCAAGGAGCCATAAGGCTGTAGTAAAGGCAACTAAAGAGCTAAAAAAATGTTATAGAAAGGCACAGATTGTACCTTTTGTTGGCGATATTAGTGAAGAGGAGAATGTCGTTCGGTTGGTTAAAGATGTAATTTCAAAATTCGGGAAAATTGATATTTTAGTTAATAGTGCAGGAATTAGTGCGTCCGGGAGAATTGAAGAGATTACATTGGAGAAATGGAATTATATAGTTAAGAATAATCTTACAAATTGTTTCTTATGCTGTAAATATGTTGTTCCTCATATGAAAAAAAGAAAATATGGTAAGATTGTAAATATTTCTTCTATTGCAGGACGTTTTCGTAGTAGTTTAGCAGGCATACATTATACTAGTGCCAAAGCTGCCATTATTGCATTTACCAGACAATTGGCTTTTGAGTTGGCACGATATAACATTAATGTTAATGTTCTATGCCCAAGTCAAACTAAAACACCTATGTTAGAGAAATTCCTGACGCCTAAAAGCAGGAGACAATTGGAGAAATCTATTCCTTTGGGATATATAGCTTCACCTATCCAACAAGCGAAAGTCATACTTTTCTTGTCTTGTGAAGATTCTAATTATATGACAGGTGCTGCTATTGATGTTAATGGCGGACAACTGTGAAAGATGGTTATTTTTATAAAAGGATAATATTTTACGAAAAGGAGTAAAAATTATGAATGCTGTTTTGATTCTGGCAAAGGAAGGTAGCATTGGTTTACCCGGCAAGAATATCTGGAAGATTAAAGATAGGCGTTTACTTGAATGGTTAATTGTTGATGCGAAAAATTCTAAAAATGTAGATAAAGTTTTTGTTAGCACCAACGGCAAGGAGACTGCCCAGATTGCTCAGGCAGCCGGTGCAGAGGTAATTGTAAGGGACGATGAATTGGCTAAAAATGAAAAATTTATGCAGGCTGTGGATCATGGGGTTAACTTTATCAAAAATAAGTATCACGACTTAGATATTATTGTTCTTCCTGAATGCGTTGTGCCGTTTAGAGATCCCGACATATTTGATAAATGTATTACGTTTCTGCTTGATAATCCAGAATATGATTCTGTTGTTACTATCCGAAGCTTAGAATATATTCCTGAGGCATTAATGAGAATAGAAAATGGTGTGCTTGTTCCTTATTTTCTTGACAGACAAACTAAAGTTCCCATATCTCGTCAAGTTAACCAGGCTTACGAAATTGATCATGCGGTAGAGTGTTTTAAATATAATTCTTGGTTGAATAGAGACAAAGGTATAAAGCCATGGAGTTATCTAGGAAAGAAGATTAAAGGCATAAAGCAGATTTATCATAACCATAATTGTTTTGTTGATGTCCATACATTAAATGATATCAAGTGGCTTGAGTTTATTGTAGAGCATTTAGGATTCGAGGGTATGAAGGCCTAATGTGTCTGCAATATAAAATAAAGGGGAATGTTAGTATGAAAAATAATTTTTTAAAAAATAAATTAAAAAGGCTGGAGTTAACTGTTGGCTCATGGATAACATTGGCTGATACTGCCATTGCAGAGATTATGGCTAAGATAGGATTTGACTGGTTAACTGTGGATATGGAACATAGTGTTATAACCTTAGATAAAGCACAAGAATTAATAAGGGTGATAGAACTCTGTGGAGTTACTCCTTTAGTACGAGTGGGAGAGAATAATTCAAACCTCATCAAAAGAACAATGGATGCGGGGGCATATGGCGTCATTGTTCCCATGGTAAACACAAAAGAAGATGCTAAAAATGCAGTCGGAGCAGTAAAGTATCCTTCTTTAGGTAAAAGAGGCGTTGGGCTTGCGAGGGCTCAAGGATACGGTTTTGAATTTGAGAAGTATAAAAAGTGGGTCAATTATGAAAGTATCGTTATCGTTCAAATCGAGCATATCGAAGCAGTGAATAACTTAGAAGATATTTTAGAGGTTGATGGTGTAGATGGGTTTATAGTGGGGCCTTATGACCTTTCCGGTTCTTTGGGAGTTCCCGGAGAATTTGAACACGGAACTGTTAAAAAGGCCTTAAAAAAGATTATTCAAGTATCTCAGAAGATAAAGAAGCCGGCTGGTTTTCATGTTATTCCACCTGCTGAGGAGGAGTTATTAAGGAGAATAAACGAAGGCTATAGATTTTTGGGCTTTAGTTTAGATACAATGTTTTTAAGGCAATCCTGTGCTGATAATTTAGAAAAAGTTAGAAAGCATCTGGAGGCCAGGAAGGAATGAAAATAGTTGCCATAATACCGGTACGTATGGCTTCCACACGTTTTCCTGGAAAGCCTTTAGCCAAAATACGTGGAATTCCCATGGTTGGTCATGTTTATTTCCGCAGTATAATGAGTGAGTTGTTAAGCGATACTTATATTGCTACCTGCGATAGAGAAATAATGGATTATGCTCAAACCATAGGCGCAAAATCTATTATGACAAAAGATACCCATGAAAGAGCCTCTGATCGGACTACGGAAGCAATGTTTAAAATCGAACAGGCAACAAAGGAAAAGATTGATGTTGTGGTTATGGTTCAAGGGGATGAACCAATGCTTTTTCCTGAAATGATAGATTTGGCAATAGAGCCTATATTGAAGGACGAAAACATACAAGTTACTAATCTTATGTCTCCTTTAGAAAATATTGAAGAGTTCCAAGACCCTAATGAGGTAAAAGTGGTTGTGGATAACAATAATTTTGCCTTATATTTTTCCAGAGAGCCTATTCCTTCACGAAAAAAGAATAAAGACCTAGCTTTAATGTTAAAGCAGGTATGTATTATTCCTTATAGACGTGATTTCTTGATTAAATTCAACGAACTCCCTCCAACTCCTCTTGAGAAAATCGAATCTGTAGATATGCTGAGGCTCTTAGGACATGGTTACAAGGTAAAAATGGTATTTAGCAAATATAAAACTTATAGCGTGGATACCATTGAAGATTTACGACATGTGGAAATGTTTTTAGATAAAGATCCATTATTGCCACTTTATAAAAATAAAGCCCGTAGATAACGTATTATGAAGAGTGAAGAAAATAATAAACCTAAAAAGTGCCGTCTATGTAAGACTAATCTTGGCAGATTAGAGATAGTGGGAGATTTTGTCTATGGCGGGACTAAATTGCAAAAATTCTATCGCTGTTTAAAATGCGATATTGCTTTTCTGTTTCCGGCAATGAGCCAAACAGAAGAAAGAAATTTTTATGCCAAGGGATTTGAAAAATTTATGGAAAAACGAGCGGGTAAGGATTTTGACTGGAGTGGTCCTCAGGCTCATTTAAAATCTAATGAAAAACAATATAAAAGGCGGTTGCGTTTCTTTTCTGACTTACTTTCTCCTGGAAAGCGGGTATTAGAGATAGGTTGTTCTTCAGGTTTTATGCTTCTACCTCTAAAAAAGAAAGGGCTTGAGGTTGTAGGCATAGAACCGTCGCGTGTTTTTACGAATTTCTTAAAAGAAAATAAAATAAAGGTTTTTGATTCTTTAGAAACACTAAAGAATTCACAATATCAATCGATTAAATTTGACTTGGTGTTACATTTTTTTGTTTTAGAACATATTGCTGAACCAGTTGGCTTTCTAAGGCAGGCGTTTAAATTACTAGCACCTGGGGGTACCATGATTTTTGAAGTCCCCAGCCGCAGCGATCCATTGTTAAGTATTTATAATATCCCGGCATTTAACAGATTCTATTGGAGTGTTGCACACAATTATTACTTCAATAAAAAATCTTTGGAATACGTTTTAAAAGAGGTTGCTGATGATTTCCAGATTATTCCAGAACAGCGTTATGACCTTTCTAATCACATAACTTGGGCTATAAAAGGAAAGCCCGGTGGCCAGGGTAAATATTCACCATTCTTTACAGAAAAATTAGAGAGAACCTATTTGGAAAGCATGAAAAAAACAGGTTATTGCGATACACTTATTGCACGAATTTATAAGAAAGGCTGAATATAGAATGAAGGCAGCATTACTAACTGGAGGAGCTGGTTTTATTGGGTCGCATTTATCGCGGAAACTTCTTTCAGTTGGTTGGCAGGTCCATATCATAGATAACTTATCTACGGGTTTTAAAAGTAATATTCCTGCAGATGCTGATTTTACCTTTCTTGATCTTTCTAGTGATGATTTCAGCAATCATTTGCCAAAAAGAAAATTTGATGCAGTTTTTCATTTAGCTGCTCAATCCTCAGGAGAGATTTCATTCGAAGATCCCAAGTATGACCTTAAGACTAATTGTTTAAGTACCTTAATGTTGTTAGACTGGTGTTTAAAAAAGAATATAGAACGCTTTATATATACAAGTTCTATGTCTATTTATGGCGATCAAGAAATTCAACCAGTCAGTGAAGATGCGCAACCTAAGCCTAAATCCTTTTATGGAATTGGCAAGCTTACTTCTGAAAATTATCTAAAAATTTATTCAAAATTAGGAATCAATACAACTTCCTTGCGCCTATTTAATGTTTACGGTCCAGGTCAGAATATGGAGAATCTGCGTCAGGGAATGGTTAGTATTTACATGGCGTATATTTTAAAAAAACAGGAAATATTAGTAAAGGGGTCTGGTCGGCGTTATAGAGATTTTGTCTATATTGATGATGTCATTGATGCTTATATGAAATGTTTGGATAATTCTATAACTTTTGGGAAAAGTTATAATGTTGCCTTTGGATTAAAAACATATGTGCAGGACCTTTTAGAGGCAGAATTGGAGGCATTTGGCGAAGGGCCATTAGCCTACCCAATTAAATACAGTGATTCAACACCCGGAGATACATTCGGTATATTTGCTGATATTAATGCCATAAGAAAAGATACTGGTTGGGAGCCGAAGATTAACTTGCTTGA
Source organism: uncultured Planctomycetales bacterium (assembly GCA_964592485.1). Taxonomy (GTDB): domain Bacteria; phylum Omnitrophota; class Gorgyraeia; order Gygaellales; family JAHJCI01; genus CAZQEY01. Next base: position 106,830 of record CAZQEY010000001.1, on the reverse strand, counting down.
GGGGTTAAAAAGGATGGTTCAATGGGCACGAGCAGAACACGCAGGAATCAATGAATAAGAGAATCGCTATCACAACGACATCATTTGGCAAATACGATAAAGCGCCATTAAGCCTTTTAGAAAGGAAAGGAATGGCTGTAATATTGAATCCGTATGGTAGGAGATTAAATAAAGATGAGGTTATAAATATATGCAGAGATGTCGTTGGTATTATTTCAGGGACCGAAGTACTAGGCTCTGATATTATGGAGAGATTGACTAACCTGAAGGTTATTTCGCGTTGCGGTGCAGGTCTTGATAATGTTGACCTGGATGTCGCAAAGAGATTAGGAATAAAGGTATTTAATACTCCAGATGCACCAACCCTTGCAGTGGCTGAGTTAACTGTAGGATTGATTTTAAATCTTTTGAGAAAAATCAATCTTATGAATGTCGCCATTAAAAATGAAAGATGGGAAAAGCTGATGGGAAATCTGCTTTACCAGAAAAGAGTGGGAATAATAGGTTTTGGTCGTATTGGTCAGAAGGTCGCTGAATTGTTAAAACCTTTTGCTTGTAAGATAGTTTATAACGATCCCTATGTTGCAGATAGATTGTTAGGGTTGGAGCGCTTGTCTCTTAGAGAGTTACTTCAATGGGCTGATATCGTCTCAATCCACATTTCAGGCAATGATAAGATATTAAGAGAACAGGAATTATCACAGATGAAAAAAGGGGCCTGGCTGGTAAATGTCTCACGCGGAACCGCTGTGGACGAAGATGGCTTATATAGAGCTATTCGTGGAGGGCATCTTGCCGGGGCTGCTTTGGATGTATTTACTGAGGAACCTTACAAGGGGCGGCTTCATGAGTTGGAGAATGTTGTTTTGACTCCTCACATAGGCTCTTATGCCAAAGAGGCAAGGGTAGAGATGGAAATGCAAGCGGCAAGAAACCTACTGGGGGGATTAAGGGAGTAATGATAAAATACCTGTCCTACAAATTATCGGCACAGATTCCTGTTTATGGTTCAATTAAAAAAAATATGAGAGTACGACAGGTGAAGTCAATCGAGAATGGTGATTCTTGTCAGGTTTATTGGATAGGAATGGAGAATCATTGGGGAACCCATATAGATTGCCCAGCTCACTTTTTTGTCAATGGCGCAAGAATTATTGATTATGAAGCAGATTTTTGGCTATTCCGCAAGCCACAGGTATTGTCAATAAAAGTGCAACCTGCACAAATTTTATCTTATAAAGATTTAACCGCCCAAATTAATCCAGAAGCTGATTTATTACTTTTAAGATCTGGCTGGAGAAGATTAAGAGGAGATGAGGTCTACAGTCTTCGAAATCCAGGTATTAATCCAGAGTTAGGAGTGTGGTTGAGGAGAGAACGTCCTTTACTCAGGGCTATAGGTTTTGATTGGGTTTCTATATCATCTTATCAACACCGTGAATTAGGAAGAGAAGCACATAGAGCATTTTTAAATCCAGAAGGAGAAGGGCATCCTATATTGCTTATAGAGGATATGGATATACCAGAGAATACCAAGAATTTAAAAGAGGTTTGGGTTGCGCCGCTTAGGGTAGAAGGGGTAGATAGTGTTCCTTGTACGGTAGCAGGAATTTTCGAATGATAAAAGCAATTATTTTTGATTTAGATGGCGTAATAATCGAATCAGCTGATATTAAAACAGTAGCTTTCAGAAGACTTTTTGAACAAGATTATCCTAAAAAAATAAATGCAATAGTAAATCATCACATTCAGAATATGGGTATATCTCGATATGTAAAATTCAAGTATATCTATAAAAATATATTAAGATTATCTTTATCTGTTCAGCAGGAAGAGGAATTAGGCAGGAAGTTTTCTAGCATAGTGTTAGAGGAGGTACTGAATGCACCGTTTGTTACTGGTGCAATTGAGTTCCTTAAAGCAAATTGTAAAAAGTACTCTCTTTTTGTAGCCTCGGGTACTCCCCAGGAAGAACTTAATTACATTGTAACAAAACGAGAGTTGTGTGATTATTTTAAGGAAGTATATGGTTCACCTCCCTCAAAAACAGAGATTATTCTTGGCATCATCTCACGCAATAACTATTCCCCGCGGGAGGTCGTTTTCATAGGCGATTCTATAACAGACTTAAAGGCTGCTGGAGATACAGGTGTATATTTTATTGCACGAATTAATTCTGAATCTAAAGAATTAGTGAACTGTCAACATCGATTAGATAATCTAAATATGCTAGATGCTTCACTAGTTTCATTATAACCAAGCTTAGTAGGAAGGTTGTTTAGTATGTCTAAAGAATAAATGAAATTAATCTAAGGAGGGATATCGTGAAAGTAGTAGTTTTTGGAGGTTCAGGTTTTTTGGGTAGTCATGTAGCTGACTGTCTTTCTGAGAACAATCACCAAGTCATTATCTGTGACATAAAACCAACGCTTTATCTAAAACCTACACAAGAAATGGTGGTAGGAAATATTTTGGATTCAGAAGCGGTTGAAAGGATTACTAAAGGGGTGGATGTGGTATATCATTTTGCAGGAGTTGCAGATATCGGTGAAGCAAAATCTCAACCCTACAATACCATCACCACCAATGTTATTGGCACCACGAATATATTGGAAGCTTGTTGTTTGAACAACGTTAAACGTTTTATATTCGCCAGTACTGTATATGTTTATAGCCAGGCAGGGTCGTACTATCGAGCCAGCAAACAGGCCTGTGAATTGATAATTGAATGTTACCATAAACAGCATAACATCGATTTCACTATTTTAAGATATGGGTCTTTATATGGTCCTCGAGCTGACGCGCGCAACTGGATTTACAACACTTTAATGCAAGCTCTAATTGAGAAGAAGATTACACGCAGGGGAGATGGCGAAGAGTTACGAGAGTACATACATGTTTATGATGCTGCACGTCTAAGTGTTAAGATATTGGATGATGAGTTTAAAAATCAATATGTAATGATATCAGGGCATCAACCCATGCGAATTAAGGATCTGTTAATAATGATTAAAGAGATGATGAATAACGAAATTGAATTAGAGTTTACGAAAGAGGATTACGAGGAGCATTATGAGATAACCCCTTATAATTTTAGACCAAAATTGGCTAAGCGGTTAGTTAATTCAAGTTACGTAGATCTTGGCCAGGGAATCTTGGAATTATTACAGTCTATACATGAGCATGATAGAGGTATTAAGATAAGGAAATAGATTTAAATAATATCATATATTTAGTCTATTTAACTTAAAATGGGCAAAAGAATTTTACTGGTACTCACAGGAAGAGACAGAGAGACTGAAGTTTTGAGGAGGATTTCTGGCGATAATAATAATATAGAGGAAGTTTTCTTATGTCCGATTGAATATAATGCGGATAGACTTGCCCAACAGCTTAAGAAATCTTTAGAGAAAAAAACTACTATAGAAGCTGAGTTAGTAGATTTTATATATAGGTTTAATAAAAAGGCGTTTGAGTTAAAACAGGAATATATAAACTTTATTCATGAACTCGGAGAAAAGGATTTTTTTAATGGTATAAATTTAAAAAGATATTTCACTTATCCTTCTGGTGAATTTTCTGTATGGTGGTTTTCCTTAATTGCAGAAAAGAATCCTTATAAAAGCTCTGCTTTCACTAAGTTTTGCAAAATTTTGACTATATTACATTTAAAAAATGAATTAGGGTGTGAACAAATATGGTTAAATAGAAAAAATGGTGTAATTGGCAATGTATTATCTGCTTCTGGACTAGATGATTTCGTATCTATTTCTGGCTACAGAAGTTATCATGGCTATACGGGAGAGATTAAATTAATATTCATAGAAATGTTAAGAGTGGCAAAATTTATTCTGGCACTATTACAAAGAGCCATTGGCGCTAAGAGGTTAGAGAGGCGCTTTAAAAATCAAAGAGAATATCTCCGTGATTCCAAGATTTTGGCTGTCACTGCTTTTCCTTCTGTTGATGAAACAAAACTTAAAGATGGAAGATTTGTCAATCTGGCTTATGGCTCTCTTCAAAATTCTATAGAGAGTAATCATAAAAACAAAGTAGCATGGCTGGGGATGTTCGTTCCTATAAACTCATATAATTGGTCTAAGACTTTGAAGATAGCCAAGAGGGTTAAAGAAAACAGTAAATTTTTTATACTGGAAGAATGGTTAGGATATAAAGAATTCAGTAGAATTATTTTTACCTATTTTCTCTTATCTGTCAGGGCATTGATAAATCTAAATAGATATAGAGCTCACTTTGTTTATCGGGATCCTGTTACTAATCTCAGGATAAATTTATGGGAAATACTTAAGAAGGATTTTCTGTCATCTTTTATGGGCAAAATACTTATTTGGGGAATTAGCAATTACATAGCATTTTCAAACATTATTGAAGATCTCCCCAAATATATAAAAGTGCTTTATTTTGCAGAGATGCAATCCTGGGAGAAAGCATTAATTGTTGCCTGTGCAAAAAGAGGAGATATTACATGTGTTGGGATGCAACATTCAATAGTGCCGTTGTTAATGCTTAATTATTTCGACCATCCAGAGGATTTAAGGGGAAATGACTATGTAAAATATTGTCCTGCCCCAGATTATTTGGGTTGTGTAGGGAGTATCACCAGAGATATTCTTCTTCAGGGTTGTTGGCCTAGAGAAAAATTATTTATTTTAGGCGGATTTAGATTTCATGATTTTAGAGAATCTCCAGATATCTTAACCATAAAGGAAAGGAGAAAGGGTCAGGTTGTCGTGCCGTTTTCTCTTTGTCCGCTTGAGAATCGAGAAATGCTACTGTTATTATTTCATGCCTTTAATGACAAGAATTTAAACTTCGATATCTTACTTAAGACGCATCCTTGCGACCCTATCCAGAAGGTGGCTAGGAGGATGGGGTTGGATATAAACAGCAAGGTATTTAAGTTTACAAATAAGCGTTTGCAAGAGATTATACCGGAATCAAAAGCAATGATTGTAAAGGAGTCTTCTTCGGTTTTCTGGGCAATTTACAATGGTATTCCGGTTATCGTTCCCTCTCTTTATAGTATAATTGACCTTTGCCCTTTATCTAAGCTTAGTAATTTAGCAATATATATAAATAATCCAGTTGAGTTATTTAATACTGTGATTCGTATTATGCAAAATAGGCGAGATATTGACGGGAATGGTTATAGAAAATTCTTAAATAAATATTTGAATATTTATTTAGACGACAAACAATACTATGATAATCTCCTCAGGAGCGTAGAAGGGTGAATTCTAAATTTAAAGTCCTGTTTCTTTATCCTAATGAGCCTTTTCTTAATCCACCCCCTATTGCTATAGGCATTATGGCTGCTATATTGAAAGAGCGCAGGATTGAAGTTGATGTATTTGATAGCACATTTTATGAAACAGAAACGATTAATTCTGATTTAGCAAAGTTAGAACATTTGCAAGTAAAACCTTTTAGTTTTCAGGAAAGGGGTATTTACTCGAACAAAGGAGATATGTTCCAGGATCTTAGAGCAAAAGTAGAAGATTTTAAACCCAATCTTATTGCTCTATCGGCATTGGAAGGGACGTATCATATGGGGTCTAGAATGTTGGAGGCCATTGAGGATTATAAAATACCGGTAGTAGCAGGAGGGGTATTTCCTACTGTAGCTCCTGATGAGGCTATAGCGAATCCTTCTGTTGACTTCGTATGTGTTGGGGAAGGCGAGATTGCCTTATTAGAGTTATGCGAAAGTTTAGCTGAAGCAAGAGATTATACGAGAATTAAGAATTTATGGGTAAAGAAAAACGATGGCAGAATTATTAGGAATGCTTTGAATGGAATTGTAGATTTAAACTCTCTACCTATACCTGACTACAGTGTTTTTGACTCTCGCAGATTATATCGGCCAATGGCAGGAGGGGTATATAGAATGGTTCCTATGGAGACCAATAGGGGTTGCCTTTTTCATTGCACATTCTGCAATTCTCCGACTATTGCCAAGCTATATAGGAACAATAATGTACACAATTTTTTCAGGAAAAAAAGCATAAAAAAAATACATCAAGAACTAAAATTCCTGATTGATAAATGGCAGGCCGAATATATATATTTTGCCTCCGATACTTTCCTGGTAATGTCTGACAGGGAATTTGATGAATTTATAGAGATGTATTCAGAGTTTAAACTCCCCTTTTGGATTCAGACCAGGCCCGAAACTGTTAAGCCAGATAGAATGAGGCGACTTAAAAGTGTAGGTTGCCATCGAATGTCAATAGGTCTTGAACATGGTAATCCTGAGTTTAGAAAAAGGGTATTAAAGAAAGAGTTTGATAATGAAATATTTATAGAAGCTACTAAAATAATAAATGAGGCTGGTATTCCTTTGACGGTAAATAATATAATTGGTTTTCCTTTTGAAACAAGGGAATTGATATTTGATACTATTGAGTTAAATAGAAAGACTATTTTTGATAGCTGTAATGCTTATGCATTTTATCCCTTCAAGGGTACTGAATTGTATGAAGTCTGTAAAAAAAATGGATTTATCAGAGAAGATTTGCCCTTACCGATATGTGTGACACTGGGCAGCATTCTTGAGATGCCACAATTATTAAACCAAGAGATTCGAGGTCTTATGCGAACTTTTGTGATGTATGTAAAGATGTCTAAGCAGTTCTGGAACGAAATCAACAGGGCTGAGAAATTTGATGAAGTGGGAAATGCGAAATTTAAACAACTTAGAGATATCTATCAGCAGAAGTATTGTTAATTAATGAAATTATGAACATAAAATCTATTGTAAAGCGGATGCTTCCCAGTTCTGTGTTTTCATTTATAAAGAGACTATACAATATATATATTAGTAGGCTTTATGAAAAGCTCCATATGTTAATTAATTCCACGCCGGAAATTCAAGAATTATTTCCTCAGGAAGATTTAAATAATCATTACGTATACGAACCCATGAGGCAAACCAGGGAACACCCAGACTTGTTTATAAATCAAATAAGATATTATCGGATATACAAGTTTTTTTTAGAATATTATCCTCAGCTTTTTGATAATAATATAGCTGTAGCTGATATCGGAGATACTAGTGGGATTCTTTTGCGTGCGATGAGGCGCAGAGGTCTTTCAGTAAATATCAATCCTGACGTGGTAGAATTTATAAAGAAAAGTGGTATAGAGGCAGAGGTAGGAGATATCGAGCAGCTTCCCTTTGGGGATAAGTCTTTTGAATACACCTTTTGTTTTGAGTGTATCGAACATATACCAAATCCAGTCCAAGCCCTAAAAGAATTAAGGAGAGTGACAAAAAAAAGGATATTTTTGTCCATACCATATGTAGAAAGAACAATTATTTATGATTTGGATTATTGGAAGAATCTAAAAATGCTGGATATTAATAAGGGAGGGTGGTCGGAGTCTTCGGTAAGGGATGTTGATTGCCATGTCTTTGAGTTTTCTACTGCTGATTTTAAAAAGATAATAAGTTATGCATTTTTGAGGTTTTGCGATAATTTTCCTATAAATTATTTTAAACCATTGGGTTTGACTCATAAAAATGAGGGAAGCTATTTTAATTTCTTTATTTTAGAGCCACTTTAGATTTTTCTTAATAACCAAGATCTATATAAGGGGCAGGTATCCTAATGTCAGAAGGCAGAGATAAAATTATATACTTATATATTTTAATTTATGGCTTGCTTTTATGTTTTGTTCGATTTTCAGGGGTTAACAGTGCTGCCTATATGCCTATTTTTTCCTTATTTGAGGACCCAACATACTTTCCTAATGATATGTATGTACATAATTCAATAATTGCATCAACTAGTTATTTATATCCCTTATTAAAAATATTTGGAAAATTGCCATCTAATACCTATTTTATTTTTTTCCTTTATATTATTGCAAGCCTGACACACATTTATTTCATATTTAAAATTGCAAGGGCATTATTTCCGGATTTAAAAGAATATAACGTTGGTCTCATAGTCTTATTATTATTTTTGTATGACTATCCTATTTTCACGATAACATCTCAATTAGTCTATCAACATACCTTTTCTCAAACAGTAGTAGCAATGCCTATTCTTGCAGCAGCTCTTTATTATTATTTTAAAAACAAATTATTGTTATCAGTGTTTCTTATTGCAATCATAGCTATGCCATTGCATCTTAAGTCTTCTTGGTTTATCCTCATTATGGTTCTGGTTTATTTACTTTTCTCTTTCAAAAGAATTCAATTCAACAGGGTTGCTATTATAGGCTTTTTTGTTTTTATAAGTGCACTTATTATTATTCTTTATCGATCTCAAAGTGTTGGTAGTACACTTGCTTATGCACAACGTTTAGAACTATGCAACGGGATTATTCTAAGAGAGCGTGGTAAAATTGATATGTTTGCTAACTGCTGGACTGATTTTTTGAAATTCTTCTTCATCTTCTGCGGAGGAGTGTGGTCAGTAAGATTTTTAAAAAATGCTATCCAGCGTCGTAAACTATATTATATGTATTCGACATCGATTGTTGTAGTTCTTTTTGGAATCCTATATACATCCTATTTGTATAAATTAATCCCTATACCCGAGATGATGACATTAACCTTTTCCAGGAGTATGGTATATCCTCTAATTATTTCAATTATAGTTATTGGTGGTGTTTTACTCAAATGTACAGTCAAAGCTCAAAAAAAAGCAATTCGAAACATATGTATCATTGGGCTCTTTACCCTGGCTTTTTTTCCTAATTTTAAAATATCGGTTTTAATATATATTGTATGCATCATTATTGCTTACTTGTTTGTATATCATAATAAGAAGCTTTCAATTAAGATGAAGTTAACACCATTAGCCGCGTGGGTCTATATGGCTGTTATTATTTTTCTTTTTATAAAAGCGGGAAATAGTACTTTAAAATCTTATAAATTAAGGTCGCCATTCTTTCCTTTAATTGTATTTAATCTTGAAAGAGATCACTATGATTGTCAAGTGTGGGCAAAAGAGAATACAGAGACGGATAGTGTCTTTATTTGTTTAATAGATTCTTACGGTTACCTTTCTGATAATTACACTTTTAGAGGATTCTCTTGTAGGCCAATGTTGACTGGTGATTATGCGAGCTTTTATTTAAATTATGAATTCAAACAAGAACACTTAAAAAGAGTAGAATTTATTAACAACTTAATTCAGCTTATTACTCAGGGGGATAATTTAGGAATCAAACGCATAATTGAAAATGCGCCTTGGAAATTAGATTATATAGCACTACCAAAGCGTTTCAATTTGCCGTATCCTCAAGTATACTTTAATAATACATATTCGTGTTATTTAGTGAGTAATAGAAAAAGTAATTGAAAGGTTGTCTTCAGATAACGGTCTAACTTTTAAGGATATCTTGAAGAATATCATAGTTTAATAGCTTTAAAGGAGGCAAATTGAGCAAAATAGAAAAATGTTCAGTGGTAATCTTATGTGGTGGTAGAGGAACGAGGTTAAAGGAAGAGACAGAATTTAAACCAAAGCCAATGGTGGAAATCGGTGGCAGGCCTATCTTATGGCACATAATGAAGATGTATGCACATTGTGGATTCAAAGATTTTATTCTCTGTTTAGGTTATAAAGGAGAAAAAATCAAGGAGTATTTCTTAAATTATGAGGCAATGAATAATGATTTTACAATTAGTTTAGGAGATAAGGGTAAAATTGAATTTCATAGCAATCATTTAGAAAGAGACTGGAAAGTAACCCTTGTAGATACTGGACAAAATACCCAAACAGGTGCAAGGATAAAGAGGATAGAGCAATATATTAGGGAAGATACATTTATGGTTACCTATGGCGATGGCGTTGCAGATATAAATATTAAAGAATTGTTTAATCTTCATATGGCGCGAAAGAAAATAGGTACTATTACAGCCGTACATCCCTCTTCGCGTTTTGGAGAGCTTATAATAAAGGGCAATAAGGTGGTAACTTTTAGCGAAAAGACTCAAACTACCAAAGGTTTTATTAATGGAGGTTTCTTTGTTTTTAACAGGAAGTTTTTTCAATATTTAACCAATAAAGATGATTGTTCTTTAGAAAGAGAGCCTTTAGAGAAACTGAGTGCACAACTGCAGCTTTCGGTATATGTCCATACTGGGTTTTGGCAATGTATGGATACACAGAGAGAATTGAATTTATTAACAGACCTTTGGGAAAGGGCAAAAGCACCTTGGAAGGCGTGGTAGATGAATAGCTTTTGGAAAAATAAGAGGGTACTCATTACTGGTTATGAAGGTTTTTTGGGTTCATGGCTGACTAAGATTTTAATAAATAAGTCAGCTTATGTTATCGGATTAGACCGCGTATTTCAAAGGCCAAGGTCTGTCTTAAAGGGATTGCGGGTTTCTATAGTGTGTATAAAAGGAGATGTTTCTGATTTGACTCTTATAAAAAGACTAATTAACAAATATAAACCGCAGATTATATTCCACCTTGCTGCGGAGGCTATTGTAAGCAAGGCAAATAAAGACCCTGTTAAAACATTTAAATCTAATATTCAAGGAACTTGGAATATTTTAGAATCTTGCAGAAGCAAAATATTTCTAAGGAGTTTGATAATCGCCTCTAGTGATAAGGCTTATGGTTCTCAAGAAATTCTACCCTATACGGAAGAGATGCCGTTACAGGGAATTCACCCTTATGATGTTTCAAAGAGTTGTGCTGACCTTCTGGCGAATGCTTATTATCATACCTATCAAGTACCCGTATGCATTACGCGGTGCGGAAATATATATGGACCAGGTGATTGGAACCTCTCGAGATTAGTTCCTGATGCTATCTATAGTATTTTAAAACGAAAACAATTTATCATAAGAAGCGACGGCAGATTTACTCGTGATTACGTGTATATTGAGGATATCGTTAAAGGGTATATACTTCTTGCTGAGAAGATACAAAATCTAAATCTGTATGGAATGGCTTTTAATTTTAGCAATGAGAAACCTATAACGGTTTTAAATCTTTTTAAGAAATTAGTCCAAGTTTATAACAAGGAGGTCTCCAAGCCCAAAATTTTAAATACGGCTAAATATGAAATTCGGCATCAGTATTTGTCATCCCAAAAAGCTAAGACGATTTTAGGCTGGAAGCCAGATTATAGTTTAGAAAAAGGTCTTAAGAAGACTTTCGATTGGTATAGAGATAATATCAAATAGAAGTAGACCAGATTTAGAGGATAGTTTCTATGCGTATATTAATGGTGTATTGTAATACACCCCAAGATAATGTCGTTCCGATAGGAATTACACAACTTATAAGCTGCCTTATGCACGCAGGGCATCAGGTAAGGCTTTTTCATACTACTTTTTATCGTCAAGAGGGCAAGAGTTCTACAGAATTGCGATTTGGAGCTTTGCAATACAAGCCTTGTGAAATTTTTTATGAATCTTCAGATATGTGTGAAGATTTCCGGGATACAATCCAAAGCTTTTGTCCTCAGATTATAGGGTTTTCTGTAGTAGAGCCCACCTTTTACATTTTTAAATGGCTCCTTGATGGCGCAAGAGATATCATTCATGCCAATAATATTAAGGTTGCCGTAGGAGGGGTACATGCAATTTTTTGGTCAGAATCTATTGCTGCAATAGAAGATGTGGATTTTATTTCAATATCAGAAGCAGAAGATTCATTTATTGATTTATGCAAAAAGATTTCTGCGGGAGAAGACTATACAAACCAAACAGGGTTCTGGATTAAAGTCGATAAAAGATGGCAAAGAAATGAAGCTGCTCCTTTGGTGAACTTAGATAAGTTGCCGGATAATAAACTTTCAGTTTTTGGAGATCGCTACTTGATGAAGCCGATGATGGGGCAATTACGCCGAACAATTACTATTGAGTTATCCAGGGGCTGTCTTTATAAATGCACTTATTGTGGCGATGCTTATCTTTCTGATAAATTTAAGCACTTGGGGAGTTGGTATAGGTTGAAGTCAATTTCTAAAATAGAAGAGGAATATGAAACATTAATAAAAGAATACCAACCCGAATTCGTCTATAAGATGTCTGAATCTTTTTTGACGATAAATAAAAAGAGGTTCCGGGATTACTGCGCAGTATATAGAAAGTATCGTCTGCCCTTTTGGATGGAGACAAGGCCAGAAACAATTAATGAAGATAATGCCAAAACATTGGCAGATTTGAATTGCGTTAGAATAAGTATAGGCCTGGAGAGTGGAAATGAGGAATATAGAAAAAAATATCTTAACCGAGGATATTCTGATGTTAATGTAGTAGAAGCAGCAACTATTTTGCGAAAATATGGGATTTCTTTTTCTATGAATCTGATAATTGGATTCCCCTTTGAAACGCGGAAGATGATTTTTGATGGTATTGAATTACTGCGAAAAGTAAAGCCTGATGGGGTTAGTGTTTTTCTTTTTACTCCTTATAAAGGGTGTGTCCTGAGAAAGGTTTGTGAAGAAAACGATATGATTGATAAAGATTTCATTGGCGAAGATTACTTCCAGATGAAATATGCTTTGCGCAATAATCCCATTGGGGATGGAATTATAGGTTTATGGCGGACCTTGCCATTGTATGTCCAACTACCAAAATCTAGATATCCCTTAATACAAAATGCAGAAAGTCTCACTCCGGATGGCGATGAGGTTTTTAACAAATTAAAGGAGGAATATTACGCGCTAATGGGTTGGAGTTAGATTCTATGTCTGCTTTCTCTATCTGGTATAGAGTTGTATTCTTAACATTAAGTATTATATTTTGATATTTGGTTTTAGACTTTTATGGATAATTCAAAAAAATTGTTAATTATAGGAGCTAATGGTTTAATTGGCAGTGCAATAACTAAAGAGATTAATCCGAATTTCAATTGCATAGGGACCAGCTATTCTAGAAAAGCTCCGAATACGTTAAACCTCGATATCACCAAATTCCAAGATGTTAAAAAAATATTTAAAAATCTAGAGCCCACTTATGTAATTCATTGCGCCAATCTTGCTGGAGGAGTAGATTTTTGCGAAAAGAATCCTGATTTGGCAAAAAAGTTTCATCTTGAGGCAACGATTAATATAGGAAATCAGTGTATTAGTTATAATTCCAAATTTATTTTTATTTCTTCGGAATGCGTCTTTGATGGGAGGAAAGATTCCTATAATGAAAATGATGCTTTAAATCCCGTTAATGTTTATGGAGAATGTAAAGCCAAAAGTGAAGAATGGATACAGAAAAATTTAAAAGATTACATAATTGTGAGGACGATGTCGATTTATGGTTGGGATCCATTAACAAAGACACCTAATACTATTATGAAAGTATTCTTTTCTATTTTAAAAGGTGAAAAAATTTTTGCTCCTACTTTTCGGTGGGGCAACCCTACGTATGTCAAGGACTTGGCAAAAGCAATCCTAGAATTATGTTTATCTAAGGAAAACGGCATCTTCCACGTTGCCGGAACTACTTTTATCAATCGATATGAATGGCTTAAAAAAACATGTGATATTTTAGGTTGGGATTCATCTTTACTTTTGCCGCAAAACCAAATTTCTAAGGATATAGTTTCTCGTCCTTGCAGAATAAATCTTGATAAAAGTAAATTTAGCAATAATTTTACTACGATGCTTCACAGTCTAGAAGATGGATTAAGATTGCTTAGGAAGGATATTATAAACTATGATAAATAATGGAGAGCGCATAATGCAGGATCCATTTATGGTTAGAGATTCTTTAAATAAACTTTCAAGGATGAATAAATTAAATCAATGGTTATTTAAAACAATTGAGCCATTTATTGGCAATAGAATTTTGGAAGCTGGATGTGGAAACGGCAATATCACCAGCTTTCTTAATGATAGAGAGTTGGTAATCGCTGTCGATAATGATATGAAAATGATTGAGGATATTACCAAAAGACTATCGAAATATAAAAATCTAAAATTCATGAAGTTCGATATTACAAATGATGAATTGGTTAATTCTATTAAAAATAATAAGATTGATACCATTTTGTGTTTAAATACATTAGAACATATAGAAAATGATATTGCTGTTTTGAATAATTTCTACCATATATTAGAGGATAAGGGTAAATTAGTTCTTTTAGTTCCATCAATAAAGTACTTGTATTCTTCTTTGGATAAAATTGCGGGGCATTTTAGGCGTTATAGTAAAAAAGAAATTATTAATAAATTAAGAAAAAGCAACTTTTTTATACTACATATTAACTATTTTAACATATTCGGGACTCTTGGATGGTTTTTTCAAGGAAAAATTCTGAAAAGAAAAGAATTGTCCTATTCGTTATTGAATTTATTTGATAACTTTGTAAATATTTTTATTATTTTTGAGAAGATTTTACGATTACCAATTGGATTATCGCTTATAGCAGTATGCCAAAAAATCGACTCATCACAATAAGGAGGCAGTAATGAAGATATCTGTTATTATCCCTGTTTATAATGAGCAAAAAACCATAAATGAGATTATAAAAAAAGTTCGAAATACCAATATTGTGGATGAGATAATAGTTATTGATGATGCCTCTAGCGATGGTACAAAACAAATTCTTGAAGAGGAACACAAAGTGGGTTCAATCAAAGTCTATTATCATAAGCAGAATAAAGGTAAAGGTGCGAGCATTCGCACAGGCTTGAAGTATGCAACAGGAGATATTATTATATTTCAAGATGCAGATTTAGAGTATGATCCCGTAGAATACGCAGAGTTAATAAAGCCTATACGCAATGGTTTTGCCGATGTCGTGTACGGGTCACGAATGTTGGGGGGGAAACCGCAAAGAGTGTATATGTTTTGGCATAAGGTAGGGAATAGATTTTTAACTCATTTGGCAAATTTTTTGTATAATACAACGCTTTCAGATATGGAAACTGGATATAAAATTTTCAAGAAAACAATTATAAAAGATATAAAATTAAACTGTAATGGTTTTTCTATTGAGCCAGAGATTACTGCAAAGATATTGAAAAGAAAAGTCGTTTTATATGAAGTTCCAGTTTCATATTATGGTAGAAATTATACTGAGGGAAAAAAGATCACATGGCGTCAAGGTTTCAGCGCAATTCTTACATTGCTTTGGTACAGATTTTTTGATTAAAATGAAAATTCTTTTACTAAAACCATATAACTTAAGCGACCATATTCAGCCCTCTTTGGGGCTAGGATATTTAGCTACAGCCTGCAGAAGTAGGAAACACGAGGTAATCATCCTGGATTGCATTAAAGAAAGAATAGGGATTAATGCTTTAATAAATAAAATTCAGGAATTAAAACCCGATTTACTCGGCTTTCAGTGTTATACATTTGATTTACAATTTGTCAAGGCAGCCTTGCAAAGATGTAAAAGTTTGAAATTAAATATCATTACGGTAATTGGAGGTCCACATCCTTCAGCAGGACCCAAACAGAGTTTTGAATATTTTAAAGATTCATTAGATTTTATTTTCATGGGAGAAGCAGAGCGAGGCTTACCGTTATTGTTAGACAAATTAGAAAAAAGATTATCCATTGATTTTGCTCAGATACCTGGTTTAGCCTGGAAAGATTCTGGAGAAGTCTGCATAAATCCAAAGATATTTATTGAAAATTTAGACAGCTTAGGTATGCCAGCGTGGGATTTGATTCGACCTGAAGAATATCCAGAGGCTCAGCACGGCGCCTTTTTTCAGAAATTTCCTATTGCTCCCATTATGGCAACTAGAGGATGTCCATTTTCTTGCTCTTTTTGTGCAGGCAATATTGTATCAGGTAAGAAAATAAGAATGCATAGTGTTGATTTTATGTTAGAACAAATACAATACCTGTACAATACACACAAGATTAGAGAGTTTCATATTGTAGATGATAATTTTACTTTTAATAGGAATTATGCCAAGATGTTCTCAAGAAGACTTATTGATTTGAATTTACCTATAAGTTGGGCAACCCCTAACGGTGTACGGCTCGATGGTTTAGATGAAGAATTACTAAAATTAATGAAACAAAGCGGTCTTTATTTAATTTCATTAGGTATAGAATCTGGTTCAGATAGAGTGCTTAGCCTTATGAAGAAGGAAACAACAGTTAAACAAATTCGTGAAGGCATAAAAATGATTCATTATGCTGGTATAGATGTAGCTGGTTTTTTTATGCTGGGTTTTCCAGGAGAAACTATAAATGATATAAAAAAAACTATACATTTTTCATTGGATTTAGGCTTAGTGAGGGCTAACTACTTTACCTATCTACCATTTCCGGGAACGACGAGTTATACTGAAATAATCTCAAAGGGAGAATTGGATAATGTTGATTGGGATAGATTTTATTTTATGAATGCTGCATATACACCAAAAGGATTGACAAGAAATATGTTAAAAAACCTTCAACGCCTTGCGTTTTTTAGATTCTATTTTAGAGCAAGTATTATATGGAAAAATCTTGCAGGAATAAAATCCTTTAGGCATTTTAAATTTTTATTAAAAAGATTTTTCCATTGGATAGTGATGAGCTAAGCAATTAGTGTGATTAGTTATGTAGTGTGTGAAGCTAATCAATAAATTTTGATTGTAGTTACCCATAAAGCCAATCAAAATAAGAAGTTAAAAGATTAATGTCGCCAGAGATAAAAGATAATCTTCCAATTAGTGTTATAATGTCTGTATTTAATAGTGAAAGATTCATTGGGAAAGCAATTGATAGTATTGTGAATCAAACCTTTAAGGATTTTGAATTTATTATTATCAACAATGCAAGTACTGATAAAACAAAAGAGATTATTTCTTCCTACCGTGATCAAAGAATTATCCTTATTGAAAACGAAAAAAACTTAGGTCAAACAAAGGCTCTTAATATAGGAATTAGACGCTCAAGGGGACAATTTATTGCCCGAATGGATGCAGATGATATATCTATACCACAGAGACTCGAATTACAATATAAATGCTTAACAGAGAATGAATCTATTGCAGTTGTTGGTTCTTGGTTTGAGGAAATAGATGAAACAGGTAGGCATATAAAATATTATAGAATGCCTACAGAACCTTTGGAAATAAAGTGTTACTTAATAAGCCCAGGAGAATTAGGATATTATTGCATATTACATCCTGCTGTTACCATAAGGCGAAATGTTTTGTTTGAAGTAGGGCTTTATAATGAGGAGTATTATCCGCAGGATTATGATTTATGGGTGCGCATTATCCGCAGATATAAAATAGCCAATTTAGATAGGTTTTTGATTAAGCATCTTATATCAAATGAGCAGCAGTCAAATAAATTTAGAAGCAATATAGATGCAGATCTTAAGAAAATTATTATATCAAATATCCAATATTATCTCCCATCGATAGAAGAAGGGCAGCTTATGTCTTTATTGCGCATGTTGCAATATAGACCACAAAAATCCAAAGAAGATGGATTAAAAGTATTAAAAATCTTTAATCTTTTCTTTAAAGAATATATAGATGGTGCTGTAGGAAATACGTTAGTTAAAAAGATAAAAAATAAAATAGAATTATTTTATTTGTTTCAACTTTTAAAAACTAACCCTGTCTATTCATTAAGGAGATTATTAAAATTAATTTGTAAAAATCCAGATGTTTTATTAGATAGAAAAGTTTATAGAAAAATAATAAGAGCGATATTGAACAATCCATGATTAGAATGAGACAAGGTTTAGTAAAATTATTTAAAAAATATGGAATTACAGCCAGAACTGATTTTATAGATATTCTGATTCTATTTATACTGGGATTAGCATTTGTAGGATACTCTATATTCTACAAAACATTTTCTGAAATCCATATTAAATTATCATTTTTAAATTTCCCTATATTTATTGGAGAAATTTTTCTATCCATTTGCCTTGCATTAATGATTTATAAGTGGTTTTTAGTAAAAAAGAGATTTAATAAACATTTCATTATTATATTAGGACTATATTTGTTATTCATTCTAGTAAAAGCATTTTTTGGATATCACAAATTTGGGCCATTTGCCTTTAGGCATGCTGCACTATTCTATTACCCCTTGTTTGCTTTAATATCATATGAAGCCTGTCAAGATAAATTTAAAAATCCATATATATTATTGCCCTTATTCTTTATTTTGCCTTTATCTGGTGTAGCAACATATTTTCATTTTACATATTTAATATTGATGGTTCTCTTTATTGTTAAAGTTCCCAATAAGACTCTCAAAATTTTAGGATTACTAGTTATCCTTGTGTCTTTTCCATTCGCTCGGATTGTGTATTGTGGTCGGACTCAGTTAGTGGGAAATATTTTTGGCTTTGCCGCTTTATTATTTTTGACATTATTGATTGTAAAGATAAGACCTAAATATAAGATAGCCATTGCATCTGTATGTTTGCTTATTTTTATAATATGGATTGTAAATTCAAAATTTAGTGGAATTAAATCCTTAGTTACACCTAGGGCTCTTATTGCGACTATGAAAGAATGGGACCAAATGATAGAGACACAGCAAGAAAATTACCAGAGAAAAGAAATTCCCATCAGACTCTATAATCCTGATGGGAAAGATATACATATACCTCATATAATAAAGTTAGCGAAAAAAATAGCTCCAAAAAAACCAGATAATGAAATTCTTCAGAAACAAGAGGATACTGATACAGGTACAGATATTGATACAGGTACACTGGTAATAAAGTTACCCAAAAGTGGTAATGAAAGAAAAGAAATAGTAAATTTTATTAAATCTAACAAGGGTTTGATTAAGATGCCAGTCGTAGCTTCTACTGACCAAATATCAGTTAAAACTGAGGAGACACTAATAGAGGCTGAGAAGAATTTTGTTAAGCCTGAACCTAAACTGACAATAGCAGAATCTGAACAACAGACTCAGACATGGTCTGAGCAGATATTATCTGAACTTGAAGAGGCTCCTGTGGTAACTAAACCTGATACTAAAACCAAGCCGACTATAACAATAGCAAAATCTAAACAACAGAAAGTTGAAGAGGCTCCTGTGATAACTAAGCCAGAATCTGAACAACAGACTCAGACAGGGTCTGAGCAGGTATTACCTGAAGTTGAAGAGGCTCCTGTGATAACTAAGCCAGAATCTGAACAACAGACTCAGAC
>CAZQEY010000001.1:0-87650 GCA_964592485.1 uncultured Planctomycetales bacterium | reverse complement strand
AAGTTGAAGAGGCTCCTGTGATAACTAAGCCAGAATCTGAACAACAGACTCAGACAGGGTCTGAGCAGGTATTACCTGAAGTTGAAGAGGCTCCTGTGATAACTAAGCCTGATACTAAAACCAAGCCGACTATAACAATAGCAAAATCTAAACAACAGAAAGTTGAAGAGGCTCCTGTGATAACTAAGCCTGATACTAAAACCAAGCCGACTATAACAATAGCAAAATCTAAACAACAGACTCAAATAAAGCCTAAACAGGAGGCTTTAGATACTGCAGAAGCGACTCGTGCTATAACAAAACTTGAACAAATCCTAACTAAAAAAGAAAAAGTCATTATAGTGTTACCTTCGGATCGAAAACTAAAGAGTCAAATAGTTAATTTTATACAGAAAAAAGAAAACAAGGGTGAAATTATTACAGTTAAGCCGCTTAAAATAAAAGAAGAATCTCTGACAGAAGTCAAGGAAAGTAAAGAGGTTAAACCAGATAAAAAAACTAAAAGAGTCATTGAGGGATTAGGGCAAAGGTATAACACTGCTATTTTTCGTCTGTTTACATGGAGAAGCATGATAAGGCAGTTAATAAGAGAAAGAGCTGTAGTTGGTTTTGATTTTGGCAAACCTCTGCGTTCTGAAGAAGTAGAGATTGCCCAAATGGCTTATGGAGAATGGAGCAGGGACGGATGGATGGCTGCCCATAATTCATACTTAGAAATAATTTATAGAAGCGGCATTATTGGTATAATTTTGATTCTATCATTTTTTATTGTTTTCTTTAGATTGACAAAATCTTTGATAAAATTAAAATCATTTACCGGAATATGTTTAGTGAGCATTATGGTTTATTGGATGATAACTGCATTTTTCTATGTAACATTTGAGATGCCTTATTCTGCTATCTTCTTCTGGAGTTTGTTTGGGATAACTTTAACCTATTCCCGAAAAACACATGCAGCTGTCGGTATTAAAAAAATAGGTAAGTAATTTAGTTGAGTTAATCACTGGGAATCAAAGTAGTTTTTCTCTAAAAATAATTTTGATAGCAAGACATGGAAAAACTTGTTGTTGTTTTAATTGCGCTGTATAGATATTGGAATTTTCTAATCCGATAAAAAAGATTAACGACGATAAATGAAGATACTGATTCTACACAATCGCTATAAATATGAAGGAGGAGAAAACAAGGTAGTTTTAGCAGAGAGAGATCTACTTAAAAGTAATGGGCATAAGGTTTTGGTTTTTGAACTTTCCAACAAGGACATATTTAAATGCTCTATTTTTAGAAAAATATTGTTACCCTTTAGAATTGCTTGGTCTTTGGCTTCGTATAGGAAGGTGAAGAAAATTATGCAAAAGGAAAAACCCGATATTGTTCATGTGCATAACACTTTTTTTCTTTTGTCGCCTTCTGTGTATTATGCATGTAGAGACGCTAATGTGCCGATTGTTCAAACGCTTCACAATTATCGGTTTCTGTGTCCTATGGCGACTTTATACCGAGAAGGTAAAATATGTAGGGAATGTCTGGATAAAGGTTTGTTGATGAGTATAAAAAATAAGTGTGTCAAGAAGTCTCTACTCTGGGCCTTAGCAACGTTATGGACATTAAAACTTCATTATAAAAATAATACATTCAAAAGATTTATTAATACCTATATAGCTTTAAGTGATTTTAGCAAGAGGCAGTTTATAGAAGGCGGTTTTAATCCAGAAAGAATAAGGGTGAAACCCAACTTTATTAATTTTGATCCTGGGTGCGATTCAAATAGAGAAAATTTTGCTCTTTATGCAGGAAGATTAAGTCAGGAAAAGGGCATAGATTTACTTCTAGATACATGGAAAAATATTAATTATCTGCCGCTTAAGATTATAGGTACTGGTAGTAAATTGGAAGAATTTAAGAATTATGCTCGGGAGAATTCTCTGGATGTTGAATTTTTGGGACATAGACCTAATAGCGAAGTAATTAACTATCTTAAAAAATGCTTAGTGGTTGTTTTGCCCTCGAGGTGTAATGAAAATTTTCCCCGTGTTATTGTCGAGGCATTTGCCTGTGGTGTTGCTATAATTGCTAGTAGGCGGGGTGCTATATCTGAAATTATAGAGGATGGTAAGACAGGATTGTTATTTGATCCAGATGATCCAGATGATTTGCTGAATAAAATTAAATTAGTCTACAGAAATAGAGAAATGCTTAAGATAATGAGTAAAAATGCAAGATTTGAATACGACGAAAGATACACGGCAGAAAAAAATTATCAAATATTGATGAGTATTTACAGAGATACTATCGATAATTATAATGCTTAATTTTTTAATATATGACTATGCTTAATACAAGATATGGAGTTAAAGTAGCGCCTATAGAAAAAAAATATTCTCCAGATAAGCCTTTTGTTTATGAAAGTAACTATTTTCATGACTATTTTCGTGCAATTCCCTTCGTTCACTTAAAGAAGCTGTTAGACAGAAACGATATCTCTCTAGATAATAAAACTCTTTTGATTGCTAGTTGTGGATGCGGTATCGACGCTCATTATTTAAAGAAATATTATCGTCCCCGCAAGATATGTTTTACTGATATTCACGTGCAGGCTATGGAAAAGACACAGTCTAACTTCTATAACGATTTTTTTGTTTTAACTGACAACCATCAGCTTGCTTTTAAGAGTGGATCTTTTGATTATGTCTTTATTGCTGCTTCTCTGCATCATTTGAAAGAGCCAATAAGTGGTCTTTACGAATTGCTTCGAGTTGCTAAGAACGGTCTTATGGTGATAGAGCCAAACGATTCCTGGCTAACCAGAGTTTTTGAAAAGATGGGCTGGGCACATGAATATGAAGTCGAACATGGCAATTACGTTTACCGTTTTAATAAAAGAGATGTTGATAAAATAACCAAGGCGCTATTTTTTAAACATGATATTATACGACTCTTTGCCATTCATCGAGTAGCAAAAACAAGATTTGAATTCCTAGTTCTAAAGATATTAAATAGCATGGCTAATATTTTTTGTTCAATGTTAGGAAATTATATAATTTTTCTTATTAAAAAAGAGCAATATCTTCCCAGGTGTATGAAGTTTTGAAACGATATTTAAGTTAAATTTTCCCAAGTCACTTAAAACATATAATTACCGTTTTTATCCTATAATAATTCAATAAACTTACACTAAGCTTCAAGGAAAAAATAGGCATATTTATACTGGATATTCATATCTTAGGATAAATGTAGTATTGTTTTATTTAAGAAGATAATAAATGATTTTTTATATTTGGAAAAGATTAAAATGAGAAGTATAAGATTTTACTTAAGGAGAATTTATAGAGAGATAATCTCTATAATGAAGTCCTTAAAAGATTGGCAGTATCTCGAAAACGTTCCCCCCAGGACATTAAAGATTGAACTAACTAATATTTGTAATGCAAATTGCGTGTTTTGTGGATATCAATATGAAAATCGCAAAAAAGGAATTATGTCGCAAGAGTTATATTTGCGGGTTCTTAAGGAGTATCGTGGGATGGGTGGAGAGAATATATCATTTACCTCAATAGTGGGTGAACCATTTATTGACACTAACATTATAGATAGAATCAGGAAGGCAAAAGAGTTCGGATTTAAAGATATTTATACATATACAAATGGAATTTTATTATATCGGTACGATATAAAAGCACTTTTGAGAAGCGGAATCAATCATTTGATTATCTCAACGTCTCCTTTTGAGAAAGGAAAATTCGAAAGATTGTACCGAAATCGGGATTACGATAAGTTGCTCGAAGGATTGCAAAAGGTGCTTATGATTAACCAACAGATTGGCAGACCCGTGAAGGTGGAAATTGCCTTCCGCAGTGATATTTCCCTAAGAAAAGCCTTGCTTTTAAATGATTATCAAAAATTTATTAGGCCTTACATAAACGATGAAAGAAAGGAAATTAGCATCTTAGTGAAGGGGTATGATAACTGGAGCGGGATGATTAAACATAAGGACCTTTTTGGCGAAATGGAACTCGCTAGTATCCCTAAATATAAATTACATCCCTGCTCTAGGACATTTAGCTGTATGGTTATGTGGGACGGCTATGTAAGAGGCTGTAGCTGTCGGTTTAGTAATTTTGATGATGAGGATAATTTGATTATTGGAAATTTGAAGGATATAGATTTGAAGAATATTTGGTTTGGAGATAAAGTAAAACAATTAAGAAGAAGCTTTGTTAATAATAAATTATGTATTACCTGTCGTAATTGTACAATGTATACTCCTGTATGAATTATATATAAGTGATTGGAAACTTTATGCAGTAATATTTTTAAAATAGATAGAAAAATAATTTATATGAGGACAGTTATTTTGCTTCAACGTAGTTTAAAACAATACAGAGTGGTATTTTATGAATCTCTTCGGAAAAAGCTTTTACAGGATAATATAAAATTTGAAATAATATATGGACAAGATAATAAAATGGAAACGTTTAAACAGGATAATATTTCTCTTGATTGGGCAATTAGAATAAATAACATTCATCTGCCTTTTGGCATCTTTTGGCAGCATTGCTGGAGCTATTTAAAAAATGCTGACTTGGTTATTATAGGACAATTTAATAAAGCTTTAATAAACTATCCGCTTATGGTGAAACGTTTGTTCTCTAAGCAGAAATTAGCATTTTGGGGTCATGGAACTACAAGGCAGAAACGTCCTAACAGCATAAATAATATTTTTAAGAAGGCTATTATGAAAAATGTTGATTGGTGGTTTGCTTATACTCCTGGTGTTTCAGACTTTATTGTTTCTAGAGGATTTCCAAAAGATAAGGTTACTGTTTTTCAAAATACCATTGATACTAAAGCTTTGATTGAAGCCAAAGGTCGTACAACTCAAAATGAGCTCGATAGATATAAAAAAAGATTAGATTTGGGTAATGGCTCAATAGGTATTTTCTGCGGGAGTATGTATCCAGAGAAAAGGATTAAATTTCTTTTGGATGCTTGCCAGATGATTAAAGAAGCTATACCTAATTTTGAGATGATTTTTTTGGGGGGCGGAGAAGATGCTCGTTTCGTAAAGGAGAGTGCCAGAGACAATAACTGGATCCATTATATCGGCCCCTGTTTTGGAAATGATAAAATTCCTTATTTTATGTTAGCTGATATACTTCTTATGCCTGGTTTAGTTGGTTTAGCAGTGTTGGATAGTTTTGCTTTAGGGGTTCCTATTGTAACTACAGATTATCCTTATCATAGTCCAGAAGTGGAATACATTCAAAACGGCATAAATGGTATTATTACTAAAAATAATTTGGAGAGTTTCACAGAAGCTGTTAAGGACGTTCTATCTGAGCCCGACAAGATGAATAGACTAAAAGCGGGATGTAGGGTATCGGCAGATTATTATACTATGGAAAATATGGTGGATAACTTTACCAAAGGAATTAAAACATGTTTATCTTGTTGAAGAAACATTTTTAAGGTTATATTTTGCTTTAGATAATTATTTGTTGCTAATGGAAAAATTTGTTAAAGTAGAAAATAATGATAGAGCAAATTGAAATAAAGAAAGCGATGGTTGTTTATGAAATTTAAAATAGGCTTTGAAAGGCAAGACAAAAACAAGCTTTTTTGTTATTTTGAGGAGATCATTAACTCGCAAAGATGGACAGAAGGAAAATTCACAGAGATGTTTGAGCAAAGATGGGCAGAATGGAATAATACCTATGCTGTTGCTTTTGGAAGCTGGACAGGTGGGGCATTAGCCACATTGGAATATTATAATTTAAGAGGCAAATGTATACTTTGCCCCTCAAATACTTTTATAGCAACTCCCCTGGTTAATCTTTTTCTTGGCTGTCCGGTAGAATTTGTGGATTGCAATAGAGATGATTTATGTATGAGTTTGGAAGATTTAAAAGCAAAAGTCAAACAATATAAACCCGCTGCGGTATGGGTAGTGCATATCGGTGGTCATATAGCTTTTCAAATCGAAAAAATAGCTGAATTCTGTAAGCAAAAGGGGATTGTATTATTTGAAGATTGTGCACATGCACATGGCGCCGCCTGGGATGGCAAAAAGCCAGGTACATGGGGAGATGCTGGCATTTATTCATTTTATGCTACTAAGACTATTAGTACGGGCGAAGGAGGAATTTTGGTAACCAGAAATAAAGAATTGGCTAATTTTGCCAAGAAATTTAGAAATTATGGCAAGACTGACTATTCAGTAAGAGGGCTAAACTTTAGAATGAGTGAATTTACGGCTGCTATTGGCTGTGTTCAGGTTGAGAGACTGGGTGAGATTATCAAATGGAAAAACGAATATGCTAAGAAAAAATTGGATGAAAAATTTACAAATAGAATTAAATTCCCGCCAGGTATGGTGTCAGGTTATTATAAGTATATAGTTTTCGACCCTATAGAAAAATCAACTGGAAAAGTATATGATCAGCCCTGCCATAAAATTTTAGGAAAAAACTACGAGTTACCAGATACTGATTGGGTAGCAAAAAATCACTGGTGTGTACCTTTATACTATAAGGGAGAGTATGAATAAATTTCTAATATTGAAGAGAACGAATATAAAATACTATGTTTTTTGCAAATAAACGCGATATCTCATTATGGATATAATCATATAATTATTAAAAAGCAAGTTTGATAGATAATATGAAAGGCAATGTATTAAATATCTTACCTAACGTAGTGGGTACTCTCAGCCGTATCAGAAAGAGAATTACAGAAAAGAGCTCTCGGCGTCATCAAATAGAGAAAATATTAGGTTCTCAAAAACATATGGATCCTACAAAGTTAATAGACCGCCTATTTCGATATCAAAGAGTTATTGGTAATCAAGTTGATTGGCAACCAATAGACTTTAATGATAAAGTAGTACTCGAAGTTGGTAGTGGTCCTCTTTTAGGATGGGGACCGATTGCGGTCTATTTGGGTAGCAGTAAGTATATATGCGTAGAACCGACCTATAATCCGAAGGTATTAAATTCACTAAAGTTATGGGATAAGTATTTTATCTATCTTTATAAACAACTTATTGCAATCTTTGGACAGCGTATGTCTTTTAGTGAATTTAAACATAAAGTTCTTAGTAATATTACTTGTTACAATAAAAATTTCCAAGATGCAGAGCTTATACCAGGATTCTTTGATTTGGCTTTGTCAAACTCGGTTCTTGAGCATGTTATTGATCTAGATGAGTTTTTAAAAAAGCTTAAATTTGTATGTAAATCATCCTGTATACATATGCATGTAATTGATTTTGGTAATCATTGCGCGACTCCAAGTCCTTTTACGCGTATATATAAATATAGACCTGAGGAATATTTTAGGCGGTATGCTCATTTCATAAATCTTAAAAGGCCATTGGAATTAGAAAAGATCTTTAAACAATATAATTTCGATGTGCAGTTAATACCATATATAAAGATTGAGGAACATTTCCCCATTGATATTAACTATTATTGGAAGAGATTTCCTAAAGAAGAGTTATCCATTGAAGTTGCATTTATCGTAAGTACAAGGAAGGAGAGATTATTGTGAAAGTTTTAGTCACGGGAGGTTCTGGGTTTATTGGCTCTCACGTTGTTGAGAAGTTGTTGGATAGAGAAATTAAGGTCAGAATTTACGATCTTATTTATCCTGAGTTTTTAGAAGGCTTACCAGGAAATAAAAGAAGGCTTATAGAGTATTATCAAGGAAGCTTACTTGAAGAAGACAGAGTAAGGTTAGCCGCTGCCTCCACAGATGCAATATTTCATCTTGCCGCCGTTGCAGATGTAAACGATGTGGTAAAGGAGCCTCGGTATGCCCAGGATATAAATGTAAAGGGAACCTTTAATATTCTTGAGGCAGCGCGTTTTAGTAAGAAGGTAAAAAGAGTTATTTTTGCAAGCACAGTATGGATGTATCAGGAAACTCCTCAGAGCGGTATATTATTAACTGAAGATTCGCCTATTTCACTTCCTTCTCATTTTTATACGGCAACAAAGTTCGCCGGAGAAGCGTATTGTATGTCCTATTCCAGGCTTTTTAGTATTCCCATTACTATTTTAAGGTTTGGTATCCCTTATGGACCGAGGGCACGGGAAACAACCGTTATTGCAATCTTTGTGAATAAGGCATTGAAGGGCGAGACTCTTACTATTGAGGGAAATGGTTTACAGCACAGAAAGTTTGTTTATATAGAAGATTTGGCTGAGGGTTGTGTTTTGGCCCTAAAGGAAATAGCCAGAGATAAGATATATAATTTAGAGGGTGATGAAAAAATCACCATTAAACAGATTGCCGAAAATATAAGTGATATTTTAGGTGGGGTCAAGATTAATTATGTAGAAGGGCGAAAGGGAGATTTTCATGGCAAAGAGATTTCCAATAAACGCGCCAAGAAAGAGTTAGGTTGGGTGCCCCGTACATCTTTTAAAGAAGGTATCAGAGGGTATATAGAATGGTATAAAAAATTTTCTGCTAATGCTAATATGGACAATATCGTTATTTGATATAAGGGATTATTTAAGTCTAGTTTTTATAAGTTAGTGGATAGGATGTATTTTGTAGTTTCGATATATTATCGATATTAAAAATGATACAGAAAAAAATTAACTTTCAAGGAAATAGATTTATAAACACTGTGCAGAAAAATAACTGTTTTTTATCCGTAGTTATATGTTCATATAACAGTGAGGCTTTTATTGAAAATTGTCTTCAATCTCTGTTGTGCCAAGAACAGGTTTCTAAACCATTTAAGATTATATTTATTGACGACGCCTCTACTGATAAGTCGGTATCTTTAGTGCAAGATTATTCTCGGCTCCTTCCGAATCTTACGATTTTAAGTAATAAAATCAACAGAGGGCTTGTTTATTCCTGTAACAGAGTCTTAGAGAAAATAGATACGCCTTACTTTATGCGACTTGATGCAGATGATTATTTATCTACAGATGCCATGAAAAAAATTTTAAAAGAGTTGAATTCATCTAAAAAGAAAAATTTTGTAGTTTTTGGAAGATGGGATGTTTGTAATGGTAGACTGAAGGAGATAGAACTCAGTAATGATATATATACCTGGATTTCTGCAGGGATTGTTTTTAGTGCAGAAGCTGTTAAGGCAGTTGGTAAATATAGCAACGAATATTGGGAGGAATATGATCTTTACATTAAACTTCTTGAGGCAGGTTATAAATATAAAATTTCTCATTACCGTATTTACTATTATCGCCGGCATAGACAAGCGATGACGAGTAACTACAACGATAAGAGAGAAGGATATGAGTCTTTGTGCAAGAAATGGGGGATCAACATATTAAAAAAATATGGAGATTTGCAATATATGATGCAATATTATAAATTATAGAAAGATGAATATATCGCGGTCAATTATTATAGCAGAGATTGGTGAAAATCATATCGGGGATATGGATATTGCAAGAACGCTGATTGAAAAAGCGGCAGCAGCTAGGGCAGATTATGTTAAGTTCCAGTCGTATACACCGCAAAATTTTAAGCCTACCGATCCAGAATACGCATGGTTTAAGAAAGTGTCTCTTTCTGATAAGGACCATATCATGTTACAGAAATTCACGCATAATTGCGGGATAAAATTTTTAAGTTCCCCCTTTAGTGTTGAAAGGGCCAAATTCTTATGTGAAGATTTAGGAATGAAGGAAATAAAGATTGCTTCTGGTATGATGCTTAATTTCTCTGTCCTAGATTATATAAATGAGCATGCTCAAGTTGTTTTTTTATCTACAGGGATGGCTAATATAGAGGAGATAAAAACAGCGGTAACACATTTATCTAAGGTAAAAAAGTGTTATATCTTACACTGCGTTACGCAATATCCCTGCAGTGATGCTGAAAGCAACCTTCTAGCGATAAAGGCATTACAAGAAGCGTTTCCTAAATATGATATAGGTTATTCAGATCATACTGTAGGCTATTTTGCACCGATTATAGCTGTTGCATTAGGGGCGAAGGTAATCGAAAAACATTACACTTTTGATAAACAGGCTAAACAAGGAACAGATCATATATTATCTGTTACACCCGATGAACTTACATATATGATTGCACAAATTCGAAGGGTAGAGAACATTCTTGGTGAGTCAGTCAAAGTGCCCACAGTATCAGAGCGGCAGATTATGGATTTTGTGCGTTCTCGTTTCGTTTAATGAAATATTTTATGTTTGTTTGCTTTGTGTTGATACAAAGTAAAGCGAAATGAAAATTATTTTCTTTTTGTATCATTTTAATGATGTTGATCATATTACACCAGTAATATGGAAATGTCTGCAAAAAGGAGATTCAGTAACGGCGGTAATGCTTAATCCGCGTTATGATATTGATAGCGATCCTCGTTTACGTTTTTTACGAAATTTTAAAAATTTTGATTTGCAGTATATCCATTTAATATTAGCAGGCCGGTGGGCTAAATGGATATATTTAATAGATGGTCCTCGGGGTATGCCGGCATTAATTCGTCGAAAGCTGCGTGGTTTGTTACGTAGATGCGGTTTTTCTCTTAGGCGTGCTGAGTATTTTCTACAAAGGATTAGGCCTGATGCCTCCGTTTTTGAATGGGGAGGCTGGGGATCGCGGGGGCGTATTGAATTTTTTCTTGCAGTCAAGAAACAAGGGATTCGTAAGGTTTGTTTGCCTCATGGTTTAAATATTTATTTGAATATTGATGTTACTACGAGAATGAAAGAACATGTTCAGGCGGGTAGACTAATAAGGGCTTCAAATAATCAATATGACGCCTATGTTT
Source organism: uncultured Planctomycetales bacterium (assembly GCA_964592485.1). Classification (GTDB taxonomy): domain Bacteria; phylum Omnitrophota; class Gorgyraeia; order Gygaellales; family JAHJCI01; genus CAZQEY01. The sequence goes on along the minus strand of CAZQEY010000001.1, from coordinate 76,879 downwards.
TTCAGAGTAGATACCATAGTGAACAGGATATTAAGTTAGGAATCAGTCCTAAAATATGCCACGTATTAGGAAGTGCGCGATATTACCCTGACTGGCAGAAAATTCAAGAAAGTTTTTACTCTGCTTTTGAACCCAAGCACGATACTGCTAAGAGATTAAAAGTGGTATTTATGCTTCCGCATTGGGAATATAACGTTAAACGGATTAAAACCCTTAAACTTATAGCAAGTCTGGTTAAACAAGATTGGATATATTTGGTAGTTAGGGACCATACGCGGGGAGCAGGCAGTTTACCAGAAGAGATGCGCAGAGGATTGTCGGGTCAAACAGGTTTTGAGGTGACAGCGTCTGCTTCGTCTGTCTCACTTATACGCTGGTCAGATGCTGTGATTAACTTTGGTTCTAGTATTGGGATTGAAGCACTCCTGCAAAATAAACATCTCATCAATCCATTTTTTTTGCATACCAATACAACGATTTTTGATAAGACGGCCGCAGCTATGCGAATAGGCACTATGGAGGATGTAGTTAAGGTATTAGAGAAGATTCGGGATAATAAAATCGAGCCGATATCTCAAGAGAATAAACAAAAACTGTATAGGACAGTCATCTATGGAGGGCAAGATAATTATGACGTACTCCAAGCGTATCGGGCAGTGATAGCGGGATATCCTGTAGCGTGAATGGTAAAACTCTGAGGATGATTAATGTATACCGTTGGAAAAATTTAAACAATTCAAAAGCTAAAGTTTATGAGTTATAGGGACGCTTGGCAGAAAGGGGAACATTCAAAACAGTTTGCTAAAGCCGTAAGGGCAAATAATGCATTTTTATTTGTTCATAAGTTTCAGCGGTATTTGCCGGCAAGATGCTTAAACTACGTGTTAGGAATTACGCCGGCAGCTAAAATATCTATGTTTGACATTGGTTGCGCTGCCGGTGATTTTTATGGATATTTGACCTATCTTCCGATGTTTAGCAAAGTAACATATGAAGGCTTCGATATATCAAATCCAGCTATTGACCTAGCTAATAAATACTATTCAACTGATGTATTTAAGCTAATAAACAGCGTTGATGAACTCGAAGGAAGGATTGCTGATGTGGTTTTATCTGTAGACGTTATACCCCATCAACTGAGGCCTTTTGAGCACCTTGAAACGATCTTAGAATGCGCAAGGAGATATCTTGTAGTTTCTCTTAGGACTCGTGACGTAGGCAAAACAGTTTTAGATCCGGAACTTTCCTGTCAGAGAAATTATGGGGAGTGGGTTCCTTGGATTGTAATTAATACAAATGAATTATATTCAAAGATAATCCAATATTCTGAAAAACCAGTCAGGATTATTTGCTTTAAGGAATATATTGTTTTTGGTGGAGAAGGAAGGAGATTCTTGCCGAAAGAGTTGTATTTGGAAGATTCCAGAACAGCAGTAAGCACATTGATTATTGAGAAATGTAACAGTATTCGCAAGAGTGAGGCCATCGAATATTATTATAAATGCAAAACAAATAAGTCATATACAAAGGCAGTATTCTTTTCTAAATTTGGTTCTTGCATAAAAAAACTCGGTTTTGATAAATTTATCACTCGAATTATTTGTGAAAGACTTAAAAGCATTGATGAGGTGCTTAAGCATACAACAGTGATTAATAGTAAGAAAATTAATCTGGATACGACTTTAAATTAAGCAGCGAGTCTGCCTTATAAGGCGCTATTTCAAGATATGGCATATAAGATGGATTAAGTTTTAATTTGAGAAGTGTTCAATATTAGGGGTCGATGGGGTTGATGAGGCGTAACAATGAATATTTACAAAAAGGTAGAGCAAAGATTTAAACAGAAGGTGAGAAAATATATTCGCAAGATTTTATTGTGGCCTACTTTCTTGTTCAAAAAGAGAATATTTCAATATAGAGATTGCCGTGTATTTGTTGAGACTAATTCAGTTTACGAATATGAACGAGTCCGGGGCAGTTTCGAAACGTATGCACTTGATTGTTTCTTTCAAAATGGTCTAGATAAACGGACAGATGTGTATTATGAGATAGGATCTTGTAACAGCATTGCTAGCTTAATTATGAGTAAGTATTTATCAAGAGAACGAATTACTGTTGTTAGTTTTGAGCCTGAAGCGAACAATATATGCGCAACCACGAAGAATTTTTGTTTAAATAATATAATAAATGCTGTATTAATCCCGATAGCTCTGTCTGAACAGAATGGTATCTCTGTTTTACATTTTGATAATAGACATGTTAAGCCAGGGCAAGGAGGGCATTCTTTAAGTTTGGATTTCAACAGAGGTTCGTTATTAGTACCAGTGCTGAAGTTAGATAGCGTAATAGAAATGTTAAAATTGCCCTTTCCGACTTTAATAAGCATTGATGTGGAGGGATATGAGGAAGCTGTTTTAAAAGGAATGGAAAAGTTATTGGCTGGCAAAAATAAAATAGTAAAAATGTTAGTTGTTGAAATTAACCGTATGCGTTCACCTCAGAGTTCTAATGTAGTTAATTTAATGAAAAACTACGCATATGTTTTAAAGAGCTATAAACCCTCTCCTGAATATGCAAAACCCTATTGCCTTGCGTGCTTTATTCCTAAATAAATAATTGTTGGGGCTGTTAAAATGTTAATCATTTTTTGTGCTACTGATGCAGGAGGAGCTAGGAATGTAGTGCCTTTAGCAAATCTTTGCATCAGCAAAGGTTCCGATTGTAATGTAATATGTTCAGAGTCTACAAGAGAATTCTTTAGTGGTTTTACATCTGGCATAATTGAGGACTTAACTATATCTGGAATTAATGAAGCCCTCTGGTATTTGCAGAGTAAAAGGGCTTCTGTGTTAGTCTGCGGCACAAGTCGCTATTTAAGTCCGGAGCGTTTTTTAACATTAGCGGCAAAAAAATTAAAAATAAAGAGTATCGCTATATTAGATGAATGGTATAACTATAGGTTAAGATTCGAGGATGAAAAAGGGCAACTTGTTTATCTGCCGGATATTATATGTGCTCAGGACGAGCAGGCCTTTAATGAGGCGGTCCTGGAGGGCATTCCCTCAGACTTATTGCGCGTTACTGGAAGCCCGTCTTTATCTGTCTTGACAGACAAGGCAGAAGATTTTCTGGCTAAACCTCCTTCAGAACCTGTTTTTATGAAGAACGAATACCTTGTAAAACCAGTTATAACATTTTTATCTGAGACACATGCCTACGACTACGGTGGTAGACTCGGTGAAAAAGGGCCTTTTGGGGAGTTTATGGGATATACAGAGCGTAGTGTAAGGCGAGATATCTTTAGGGTGTTAAATGAAGTGGAAGAGCCGTGTACAGTTGTGGAAAAAGTTCACCCTGCCGATAACGCTACTTATCGGTCTTTGAAAAATAGTTTGATCAGATGGATTAGAGTAAATGAAGTTGAATTGTGGCCTTTGCTTTGGCACAGTGATTTAGTAATTGGTATGCGTTCCATGGCTTTATTAGAAGCTACTATTCTGGGCTGTTGCGCTGTATCTTATCAACCTAATTTGAAAGGAACACAGTTATGTACGGCGGCCCGTCTAAATCTCGTACCAGATTTTTATGATAGAGCTCAACTTCGCAAATGGTTTGAAAATAAATTTTCTCCAAAGCAGCAGAATTTCCCAAAAGTTATTAAAAGATTCCCTTTTGCTCGGAAAGACAGCCTGCAAAATATTATGGATTTAATAGAAGAAAATGAAAAATAAGCAGCAAAAAATAGTTGCAGTTATTTGCGTAAGGATGGGCTCAAATAGGCTTCCTAATAAAGTTATGTTAAAGATATTAGGTAAGCCGATATTAGGGCATTTGATAGAAAGAGTAACTCGAGCAAAATCAATTGATGAGATAGTTGTGGCTACTTCTTGTAATCCCGATAATAACGCAATAGAAGATTATTGTAGAAAAGAGAATATATCTTGTTTTAGGGGAAGCGAAGAAGATGTGTTGGGCAGGACGCTCGGTGCATTAAAAACCTGTAAAGCTGATGTAGCTGTAGAAATATTTGGCGATTGCCCCCTTATCGACCCCGTCATCATTGATGATATAGTTAAGTATTATCTAGACAATGTGCATAAGTATGATTTCGTAAGTAATGATTTGAAGACTACCTTTCCGCCCGGCACAGAAGTGGAAGTCTATTCGGTTAAAGTTTTAGAAGATGCTTCTAAGAGAGCAGTTTCAAATAAGATAAGAGAACACGGAACTTTATATATGCGGCAGCATCCCGAGCTTTATCGCTTGCATAATGTAGAGGCGCCGCTTGAGCTGTGCTATCCTGATAAGGCAATTGAATTAGATACTGAGGAGGATTTCGCGGTTATAAAAGCTATTTTTGAAAACTTGTATCCTATAAAACCAGATTTTGCGCTTCATGATATAATCAATTTTTTGCAACGCAATCCCGAAGTAACCGCTATTAATAAGAATGTCCATAGGAGATGGAGAGATTTCCGAAAAGATGAGATATAGAGTAGCGATTGTGGGGACAGGAAAGATTGCTGGTTTGTATGATACAAGCCGCGATAAGGGCGAAGTTCTTTCGCATGCTGCTGCCTGTTTGAAGATTAAGCATTTGGATTTAGTTGCGGCTTGTGATACGCACCGGGAAAGATTAAGGCAATTTTCTAAGATATGGAATGTGCAGAGAAGATATTTTAATGTTAAGGATCTTTTAGAAACAGAGAGGTTTGACATAATTTCTTTATGCACTCCAAACCTTACTCATTTTCCCTTAATAAAGAGCATATTGCAACATAAGAACAGAGCTCAAGTCCTTTTTGTAGAAAAACCATTGTGTTCAACAAAACAGGAATTACAAGATATTAGAAAATATTTAGCTAAAACAGATTCGTTAATCTTGGTTAATCACATTTATCGATTTAATATTGGCATACAGAAGATAGCTACGCTGATAAAAAATAATACTTTGGGTGATATTATTTTTATTCGAGCTACCTATTATGGGGGGCTGTTGCATAACGGGATCCATATTATAGACATCTTGCGCATGCTCACAGGTTCTGAATTCAGGGTTATTAGCGTTGATATAGTAGATGGATTTACTCAGAAAGAGAAAAGCGTCAATGTTACTCTTGCATGCCAACGTTTTCCCTCTGCCGAGGTTATTATTGAATCGTTTAGCCATAAGTATTACCAACTTTATGAGATAGAATTGCGGTTTCAAAAGGGGAGAGTAAGGATTATGGACTTCTGCAGAGAGATTTATATAGATAAGATAATAATTAACAGATTTGGCGAGCGGGAGTTGAAGAATGTCGAAAAAATAAATCCAGCTTCTTGGCCATATCCATTCATGACTGTCTACAATAGCATAACTAATTATCTTAACAAGAAAGATTTATCTATTCTGGAGCCGATTGGCATAGAAGAAGTTGCCAAATCCATGGCTATTATATGGGATATTGAAAGGAAAGTTAAGAAATGCAAAGGTTAGCAATAAATGGAGGCAGGCCGGTACGCACGAGGCCATGGGGTAACAATATTACTACTGGGGAGACGGAAAAGAAAGCCGCCTTAAAAGTACTTAAAAGTGGTTACCTTTCTCTGTTTGAGGGAGCAGATAAACCCGAACCACCTTTTAGCTTTTGGGGTGGACCTTATGTGCAGAAACTGGAAAGTATGTGGGCAGCGTATTATTGTCTCAAACATGCTATCTCGATGAACAGCGCAACATCATGTTTGTATGCTGCCATCGGTGCGTTAGGTATTGGTTATGGTGATGGGGTTATCGTTTCTCCTTTTACTATGTCAGCCTGTGCGATTGCACCGCTAATTTATGGTGCAATTCCCATTTTTGCTGATGTTGAGCTCCAAACAGGCTGTCTCTCCGTAGATTCGATTATTGAGCATATAACCGAAAGAACCAAGGCTATTATAGTAGTTCATCAATTTGGTTTTCCAGCAGATATGCAGGCAATTGTAGATATTGCTAAGAAATATAAGTTATATGTTATTGAAGATTGCGCTCAGGCACACGGAGCAAAACAAAATGGGAAATATGTAGGTACATTTGGAGATATTGGGATATTTAGTTTAAATGTAAACAAAACGATTCAAGTAGGAGAAGGGGGCATTTGCGTAACCAACAATAAGGAGTTGGCATACCGTTTGGCACTGATAAGAAATCATGGCGAAGCCGTAGTGAAGAATGCAGCTTATAAAGATACTGTTAATATTATAGGATTTAATTACCGAATGACTGAACTTCAGGCATCAATTGCCATTGAGCAATTAAAGAAGCTGAAAAGATTCAATAAAATAAGGGTAGAGTTTGCCCAATACTTGAATTCACACTTACAAAAATATGATTGTTTACTCCCATTTAAAGGAAGGGAAGGTTCATATAGTACATATTATGTTTATCCGCTGAGATATTTATCAGAGAAAATGGGAATAAAAAGAAAACAAATGGTTAATATGATAAACGCCGAAGGTGTTAGATTTTATGAAGGTTATACGTGCCCTCTTTATTTGCAGCCGCTTTATCAGAAAAAAAAGGCATTTAAACATGGATACCCTTGGAGCGCAAGAGAGAATTCCAATATTAGGACTAATTATTATAAGGGTGCCTGCCCCAATGCCGAGAGATTGCATTTTGATGAGATAATACTGAATGAACATGTTAGGTTACCTCATAGCTTAAAAGATATGGGTGATATTGTTAGGTCTGTGCAGAAAGTATTAAGGATTAAAAGGTAGTGTAGTCATATGATAACAGTATTAATTATGAATAAAGAGGCTTTTTCCGGGCGAGAGTATTTGAATGCTTTAATAGAGGCTGGTGTTCCTCCAGCGCTAATTATCTCAATTGGCAAGTTTGAAGATCCCGGCAATAAGTTAGAAATTGAAAGAACTGGCGGCCAATGGCAGCCTAAATCAATGCAGATGTTAGCAGAGTATGCCAGTATTCCTATAGCGCACGTTGAAAAACTAAATTCAAAGAAAATGGTGAAACTGCTTAGGGAACAGAATTGTGATATTGTAATTTCGGGTGGAGTAGGCATTATCAAAAAGCAATTATTATCTGTACCCACGATTGGCATTTTGAATGTGCATCCAGGACGATTGCCAAATTACAGGGGATGTACAGCACCTGAATGGCAGATTTATTATAGTGATTCAGTATTTGCTACTGCCCACCTTGTAGATGAGGGGGTTGATACCGGACCAATTGTCTATGAGGAAGAAATGCTTATTGATGCCAGTTGGGATTATTACGATTTCCGTACTAATATATATAAACATTGCGCCATAGTCTTAATCAAGGCACTTAAAAAGTTAGAACAGGGTATTCAGCAAGAGAAAGTTGATTGCGTTCTCAGGTATCAAGATAGAAATAAAGGGAATTACTTTTCTCCTATCAATGGTAAAGAGTTGGAGCGTGTAAAGAGCTTCTTTAAACAGAAAGTACAATAAGGATATGATAGAAGTTAGTATTATTATACCTACATTTAATCGCTGTATGTGGCTTGAGGATTGTATAAAGTCTATTTTACATCAGGCTTATACCAACTATCAAATAATTGTTGTAGATGATGGGTCAACTGATGGAACTACAGAGATGTTGAATAAGTATATCAAAGTTTACAAAGAGAAAATAATTTTATTAAGACAAAACAGAGAAGGCCCGGCAAAAGCTAGAAATAAGGGTTTGGATTTTGCAAAAGGAGCAATTGTTTTATTCGTAGACGATGATGTGCAAGTATCACCAGATTGGATTGAAAATATTATTAAAGGTTTTCAAGATTCAGAGGTGGGTATAGTGGGTGGCAAGACAATTTCAAAAAGAATTGATAAGTTTAATACTCTTATTTACCGAGAGAAAAAACAAGATGGTCAAAGCAATAATGTACTATATGTACCAACGAATAACTCAGGGTTCTTAAAAAAGGCTCTCCAGCAAGTAAATGGTTTTGATGAAAGATTTATATATCCTGGCTTTGAGGATGTGGATATTTGTCTGCGCATTCAAAAAATGTGGTACAAATTGAAAATAAATAACTGCGCTGTAGTTTACCATTATGAAAATTATACATTTAAAGGTTGGCTGCAAAGAAATTATCATTTTGGTTATGGCGCTTCGACGTTTTTAGAGCTGCATCCATCCTATCGTAGCCTTTGTTTTTATTATTATATTACTACACCATTATTGATTTTAAATGATATAAGAAGGTTTATTAAGAATTCTTTGGTTAATGGAAACGCTACCAGTTTTAGTAATTTATTTGAAATCTTGGTATTAGCCACTCTTCGGCGTATATTCTATACATTTGGGCAACTGTCTTATATCTTTAAAAAGAGCAGAAGATACAGATTATTATTTTATAAGATGAAGCGGATATAAAATGAATTTTTGGAAATATATAGTTGATATTAGCAAATTCCACAGTATGAATGAGATTGGTTTTACACTTTTTATAACAAATCGATGTAATGTAAACTGTAGGCATTGCTTCTATAAAGAAAAGATTAATAGCCCTGTAGAGGAGTTATCACTTGATGAGATAAGAAAATTAGCCAGATATTTGCGTCGGTTTAATAATGGTATTTCTATTACAGGTGGTGAGCCTTTTCTGCGGGAAGACATCGCTGATATTGTAGAGGTTCTTGCCGATAACGGGATTAAAAAAATTAACATCAACTCTAATGGGCTAGCAACACAACAAATATTAAAAATAGCCAAGCGCATCTCTTGTTTAGACGATATTGATTTTAGTATCAGTATTAGTATTGACGGGATGAAAGAGACACACGATAACATTCGAAATAGTCCTGGGATTTTCAATCAGGCAGTAATGACTATAGAGGAATTACAAAAAATAGGTATCAAGGTAAAGATTTTGATGGATTTAAATGCCTTTAATTATCGTGACATCGGTAGGGTATATAATTTTTGTTTTGATCAATTAAAGATTCAGCCAGGCTTAGAGCTTATTAGAGGAATTGATATATCTGGCATTCCAATACAAGAAGCCAACACTTACTACCATCCACCTGAAAAGCAGTTGTTAATAACTAAGAATATGGTACCTGAGGTGCGGAAAACCTTGAATATATTTTTTTCTAAGCAAATCAGAGAAAATCCTTCTAAGTTACTACCCTATTCTGTATCTTTAGCACAAATTCAGTGTCTTCTAGATATTGTAGAACAGCAAAAGAATATTCTAAAATGCTACGCAGGCAGAAAGCACATAGTAATCTATGAAAATGGAGATGTGTCACTTTGCGAAATGGCAAGAAGCGCTGGTAATTTGCGAAATGTGAATTTCAATATTTGGCAGTTATGGCACAATGATTTTGCTAATCAACAGCGCAGATTTATAAAAGATTGCTACTGTACGCATTCTTGTTATGTAAATGTGTTTTATTCAATCTATTTTATTAAGAAACTAATAATTACCCTTATAAAACAATTGTTAAAGCTAAGCAATTTCGCCAAGGGCAAGCTTCTTTAGAAAACAGATTTGGGTATGATTATGATGTATGGTGGAAATGAGTATATAAGAAAAGATAATCAGGATTGTTTGGTTGTGTATACAACACTTCTAAAAGGATTTCATGAGATAAAAAGAGATATACATCCTTATTTGAATATTATAGCTATATTCTTTCAAGATTTAATGGGGATATTGACAAATTATGTATTAAAGCTAAACGGAGTTAGACATATTTCTAACACAGAGTATTTTAACTCACTGCCTGAAATAAGAGACTTTCCGTATTACATAAATTACAGAGATGTAATACGGGGTATAGACTATGAGAAAAAGATTTATAGAAGAGAAAAGATTGGAAGACTAAGGTTCAGAGCAGTATCAATAGGTGTAAGTGTATTCAACAAGTTTAAGCTTTATAGGGCTTTAAAGGTTGGGTTATTGCCAACTGTGCCTTTAAATAGAGATTTTAAGTTTAAATTCTTTTTTGAAGCACCGCTAATTTCTCTTCCTGAAATGTACAAACAGATGAAGGTATTATTTAGCTGTGTTGATAAGATTTGGGAGAAACTTTGCATTATTTCTTCATCTTTAGGTATGAAGAAATTAATTGAGAAGCATATAAAACTATATGTGAAAAATCAATTGAATAATCCCTTCCCTGAGATCGATGTGTTTGTGACTAGTGGGCTTACCAACGTTTCTCCTAGAATAGTTGCTGCCTTATGTAGGAGCAAGGCTATTCCCGTAGTAAATATCTTTCATGGCGAGAGCGATGGTCTGATCGATGAGCCTATATTTGGATATGCGGAGAATGGGTTTGCTAGTATAGTTCTAGGATATGGTAGATTAGGGAAGCAATTGCAGAGAATATGTAATTTTGCAAAGCCTTTATATGAATATCCCCATTATATATGTGGGAATTCCGAAAAAATAAAGAATATCTACAAAAATTCACGCATTGAACCAATGGGTGAGTTAGACGGCAAAAGAATTATGTATGTCCCTACTTCTTTTTCTGGAGTTAGGTATCGCTATGGCCCTTTTCGGGATATGCCCGATATAATGTATCTCAAATGGCAAGAGAAATTAATAGAATTTTTCCCTGATTTAATCTGGAAAGGGCATCCTAAGGAGAAGGCAGAAGCTGATCTATTCCCTAAGGGTATTAAATATATATTGAGAGAACGGCTTGAAAATTGTTTTCAAAAATCTGATATATTCTTTTTTGATTATATCTCTTCTGCTTTTTATATTGCCTGCGCAACTGATAAGCCTATTGTCTATTTTGATATAGGGTTAAGAAATATAACATCCGAGGCTTATGAATTTATTAAAAAAAGATGTATTGTTATTATTGTTAACCCTGAATCTCCACCCAACTTGAAGGAGGCAGTTATCAATTATAAGAATCATAGTTTTTACAATGAACTAACACAAAAATATTCACTGTACTCGGAAGATAATAGGGAAAGGCAAGAGATATTATATGAATGGATTGCACAAAACATTTCAAGAAAATAACCATATATTTTGAGACTTTTTCAAGAGCTTCTATCTAAGAATAGAACTATATGAATAAAAAACAGATAATAAAATTTGGTAGAATTCTTAAACTACTACGAATGGATATCATTCCAAAGATATACGAACCCAAAAACAATATTAGAATAGCTTTAACTCATTATGTCAAGCCAGCTGATATGGATAATTTCAATTCTATCATCAGTTATTTAAACAATGTGCGAAGAATTATCTCTCCTGATGAATTTTTCCAATATTACATATCTGGTTCTGATAATTCTATTTATGGAAAATTGCTACTGATGACTTTTGATGATGGTCTCTATTCGAGCTACGGCGCAGCGCAAACGGTCCTTTGTAAATATGGCATCAAGGCAATCTTCTTCATTCCCACACAAATATTCGAGTTAGAGAACAAAGAGCAGATGAAAAAATTCGCTTACAAAAACTTATATCACCAAGAACGTCCTTTGGAATCTCTTACAGAAGCAGAATATGTTACAATGAAAAAAGAGCATATTCTGCAGCTTAGAAAGCAAGGACACTGGATATTGCCGCATACACACTCGCACTGCAATATTTCGGATATTACAACAGAGGATTTGGTTTATTCAGAGTTAATCAAGCCTAAACTTATACTCGAAGAGTTTTTAAAGGAAAGAATAGAGGGCTTTGCTTTTCCCGAGGGAACTGAAAAGACTATAAATGCTTTTTCTTACCGTCATATAATGGAAATTTACAAATTTTGTTTTTGTAATTTAACTGGAGTAAATCATTCAAAAACCAACCACCATTATTTCCATAGGGATTGTCTTCATGATCATTACCCACTGTTTCATGTTAAGGATATCATGGATGGAGTTTTTGACTTATATTATCTGATAAAAATGAAAAGATTGCAATCTATAGTAAAAGGTTATAAACGACGATGCTAAAGGTTATAGTTCTTACGGCAGATTATAATAATAATGCTGCCCGGATCATAGAGTACTTGACGCAATCATTAATGAACAGGATCATTATTGTCGGCATAATATATGATGAAGGAAAGCAGTCAGATAGAAAACGGCAATTTAGAAGAATTAAGGTTTGGTATAAACAAGGAGGCATTTGGTATGTTGTTTGGAGAATATGTTTGAATTACAAGCTCCGCACCCTCGTTCATAAAAACCAGATACATTATGCAAAAAATCTCGATGATTTATCAAGGCTTTATAAAATATCCCTTTTTAGAGTTCCTAACGTAAACAGTGATTATTCGGAGAAAATAATAAAGTCTTTATCTCCTAATCTTGGATTATCTCTAGGCAACAGGATTATAAAAGAAAGGATATTTTCAATTCCTTCTCTGGGAGTGATAAATCTTCATCATGGTAAGATTCCTTTTTACAGAGGCGGACCGCCTGGTTTCTGGGAAATATATAACGATGAGGATTATATGGGAGTTTCAGTCCACCGAATTGATTCTAAGATTGACCACGGAGCTTTATTGACTCAAGAGCAAGTTAGAATTGGAGAACACGACGATACAAAGACACTCTTTGAGAAGGCACTTTCTATCGATTACAAATTAGTAGAGGAAGCATTAGATATGTTTTGCAGTGGCAATATCAGAACAATCCCGGTAGAGTTTTCTCTTGGCAGGGTATACTCATATCCATCTTATAGCCAAGTCAGGAAATTAGAAAAACGTAAAGGAAAAAGAATAAATCCCCTTGGTTATAGAAACGCCCAAATAGACAAGATTCCAGTATGAATAAAAATACAGAAAATTTCACTAAGATTCAGACTAGTAATGAATATTTTTACAAACATACTGTTTATGCGCACAGGGAATACGAGATTATTAAATATTTGAAAAATAATAGTACAATAAATGTTCTAGAAGCTGTTTCTTGGAAGAATAATCTATTAAAGTTAAAAAGGCTACAAGGGGATAATATTAATTTTTTGAAGACAGATGATGATGTATTGTTAAAACTGATGCAGGAGATTGGTCAGGCCTTAGCCAAGTTACATTATATAGATTTTAGCCATATATCTGAGCACATCCCTAGAATTAGTTGTTCTTTGAAAGACTTTATAACCACTAAATTAGACAAACATCTGCAGGAGTGGGGAGGAATTTATCTCAGCAGAAGACAAATTAAAAATATTTATCAATGGTTTAAGGCATTTTCGCAACAGATTAAATTCAAATCTAATTATGGTTTCATACACGGTGATTTTTGTTACCAAAATATTCTTTACAATGAGGGTCGTATATGTTTTATCGATTTTGAACATTCGTGTTTTGCTTATCAGATTGATGATTTGTCTCGTTTCTGTTCTAGAATAATCATTTCGGGAATGTTGGGTGGAGATAATAAAATAGTTGAATCCTTAGAAGATAATTTCCTGAAAGGATATGCAGAATGCGGTAATTTTGATCTTTTAACTTTTGAAATATTGAAATTTGTTTACCTCCTAAGGATAAAAAAGCCTTTGCAGTTTTTTTGGATAAACAAAAGTTCATCCATGTTTCCAATTAAAACTATTGTAATGAGACAAAGGTATCAAAATCTGATTAATAAGTCATTTCTAAATCTGAGGTCAAAAGTAGAAAATGAAAAGTAAAATAATGTTTTTAAATCCTCCGTTTTCAGCGGAAGAATTATATGGTGACTTATCAGAAGGAGGCAGTGAGTTGCCTCCACTGGGAATTGCTTTATTGGCTGCTATAACCCGGGAAAATGGTTATCTGACAACGATTCTTGATGCTGCTGCTTTAAGGTTAAGCCATGATTCAACGCTTGAGAAAATAATAGGCGAATCTCCTGACATACTTGGCATAACTTCCACAACTACCACCATTTACAATGCGGCTTACATTGCCAGGATGCTAAGGCAAAAGGGTAGCAGGATAAAGATAGTTATTGGTGGTGCCCATGTTACATCATGTCCCTATGAAACCATGTCTGTCTTTCCTGAGTTTGATGTAGGGGTTGTGGGCGAGGGGGAAATTACTATTCTAGAATTACTTAAATGTTTTGAGAATGATTCTGATTTAAATAATTGCAAAGGTATAATATTTAGAAATAATGGCAGGATTGTTTTTACTGGCAGAAGGGCATTTATAGAAGACCTTGATAAACTTCCATTTCCTGCATGGGATCTTCTACCCGATTTAGTGAAATATTATCAACCTGCAGCAGATAGCCTACACCGTTCGCCCGCAACACTGTTAGTAACCTCAAGGGGATGCCCGGGGAAGTGTGTCTTTTGCGAAAAGAGTATGTTTGGAAATAAAATCAGGGGTTATAGTGCTGAATACATAATAGGCATGATTGAGCATCTAACCGTGAATTATGGAATAAAAGATATCTTCTTTGAGGATGATAACTTTCCCGCATTTAAGAAGAGGGTTAAGGACTTTTGCCGGATACTAAAAGAAAAAAATATAGATATTACTTTTTCTATAATGGGTCGAGTTGATATGGTTGACCCAGAGATGTTAAAGATACTTAAAGAGGCAGGGTGCTGGCAGGTAGGTTATGGTTGTGAGAGTGGTTCTCAGAAAATACTGGATAGCATCAATAAAGGGATAAAGGTTGAACAGATTGAGCGGGCTCTTAAGATTACCCATCAAGCTGGATTAAAAATAAAGGGGCTTTTTATGCTTGGTAATTTTGGTGAAACCAAAGAGACAATTGAAGAGACACTTAAGTTTATTAAGAATGTCCCGATGGATGATTTTCATATTAATGGTTTTACTCCGCTTCCAGGCACTCTGGCTTCTAAATTAGCCAAACAATATGGTGAATTCGATCCTGATTGGAGAAAGGCGGTTATGACATCTCCGCATAATTTCGTCCCTTATGGATTAACCTATGATGAATTATTATATTACCATAAAAAAGCTTACAGGGTATTTTACTTACGGCTACGTATAATCATTTACTATATTTTTAAAATGATGAAGAGCAAAAAATTATTTATAAAGGTATTTCGAGGAGGCCTGTCCTTTATGAAATACACAATTTTCAAAGGATATTTTTTAAATAGGTCTTCGCGCAAGAAGGGTTGAGGGGATGGATGTAAGAAGTGCCTTATTTTTTACTAAACTATTTTACCGGAATATCTTCAGCGGTAAAATATCATTTAAAAAGATAAGGGCTCTTTTGGTTAATTTATTATTTGCTAAGTTGAAGATAACGCAAGTAAAGTATGGTCCTGTAGCCATGTGGGTGGAGGCAGCCAATTTTTGTAATCTTGCTTGTGAAGGTTGCTGGGTGCCGTCTTTGTCTAAGAAATTAATTCCCAAGGCAATGGATATTGAAATGTACAAGAGGTTAGTTGACCAAATAAGTGACAGCGCAATAATGATAATGCTTCAGATGAGTGGAGAGTCATTTTTGAATAAGAATATACTTGAGATGATGTCCTATGCCAATGAAAAAAAAATAATTATATGGACAAGTACGAACGGTAGTTTCCCTACACCTGATGACTGGGGAGAAAAAATTGTAAAAACCGGTATTGATACATTGTATTTTTCTATCTCGGGAATAAACCAGGAGGATTACGAAAAATATCACCGAAAAGGAAACTTTTCATATGTAATCGATAATATTAAAAAGATACAGAACGCTAAAAAGAAATTGCATTCCAAAACGCCTTATATTTGTTCACGATTGTTAATAACTGACAAAAGTAGTTTGTCTATAAAAAATGTTAGAAAATTTACTAAACAACTGGGGATAGGGCTACACCCGCGTTATGTGCGTCTTAATTACATTTTTGAGGGGCTGGATGATCCAAATAAAACCAGAATCCATGTATATTCTTCAAAACAACCAGGCAAGATAAGAAACCATTGTTTGGGATTATGGTTGTCTCCGGCGGTTCAGAGCAATGGAGCGGTGCTTCCTTGCTGTCTTAATCAATTAGGAGTACCTACTTTTGGGAATATAAGTGAAAGCAGTTTTGATGCAATATGGAAGGGAGAGAAATTTAATAAATTCCGTAAAAGTATGCTCAACAGCAGAAAAGGGCTTGGTGGTTGTGCATATTGTGATAACTCAATTGGTTTCAGGGACTCCTTTGCTAAAGAAAAAAGACTTATCCATGTGAGTTTTTATTAATCTGAAGTTAAGTATATCTCAAGGAGAAAAGGAGCATGATTTCGGCAAAGAGTGAGATTGTTTATTCAGTTGTGATTCCGGTATTTAATGAGCAAGAGACATTACTTGAGATTATAAATAGGACTGAAAGGGTATTATCTGCGCTAGGAGAGACATATGAGATCATCCTGGTTAATGATGGCAGCAATGATGGCAGTTGGCAGATTATTCTAGAATGCAATAGACGCAATCCAAATATTAAGGGTATTAGATTTTCGCGCAACTTCGGTCATCAAATAGCTATTATAGCAGGATTGAGAGGGTCATCAGGAAGAATGGTTGCGGTTTTAGATGCTGATGGTCAGGACCCCCCAGAACTTCTTCCAGAATTCTTTAAAAAGTGTGAGCAAGGTTATGATGTTGTATATGCCATACGCAAAAGGCGTAAAGAAAACTTTTTCAAAAGGTTAGCATACTTTACTTTTTACCGAATGTTGAATAAAATGGCCTCCTTTGAAATTCCTCTTGATACAGGAGATTTTTCAGTAATAAATCGAAATACTGTTGATTTACTTATATCGTTCAAAGAGCACAATCCCTTTATAAGGGGACTGCGTTGTTGGGCAGGGGGAAAATTTATTGGAATAGAGTATAGCCGTCCTGCACGTGAGAAAGGGGACCCGAAATACAGCTTGTTCAGACTCCTGAAACTTGCGCTCTCTGGTTTTATATCTTTTTCAAAAGTGCCTTTGAGGGTTTCTATATTTGTTGGTATTGTTATATCCATGTTAAGTTTTGCCTTTGGCATTATAAATATTTTACGTTACATAATTTTTGATACCCCTTTTAGTGGTTTTGCAACAATAGTAGTGATTATAAGTTTTCTTGGCGGAATGCAGTTGATTATGTTGGGAATGATAGGCGAATATATCGGGTCCATTTTTGATGAGATAAAGAATCGCCCTGTTTATGTTATTGATGAAGTTATAGGTATAGATAGGGAGTTCGTAGAATTCCCCAGAGAAAATAGTAATTATGGAAATTGAGAAATTGCTTAAATATGACCGCTTAGGCCACAATTATTGGTGGCTGAGGAGCAAGTATGTTGTTCTGAGTGATTTATTAGAACAATCTTGCGCTGGATTATTTGCTAAGAGAATGTTGGATATTGGTTGTGGCAGCGGGGTGTTTCTTGGCTATGTAAAACAGTTTAAGATTGATATTTTTGGAATTGATTTGAATCACGATATATTAAATATTCTTTGCAAACGCAATCAAGATGTTAAAGCAGTAGTTGCTGACGCTATAAAATTACCGTTTAAAGAGAACTCTTTTGACCTTGTTACTTTACTCGATGTACTTGAGCACGTGGATGATGAGGACGGTCTTATCGTTGGTATAAAGAGTATTCTTAACTCTGCGGGATGGTTATTGGTATCTGTTCCGGCTTACAATGCATTATACGGCAAGCATGATGAATTATATGGCCATAAACGCCGTTATAATCGAAAAAGGTTAACAACTATATTAGAGAAAGCAGGTTTTAGAGTGCTGCGAGCTACTTATTTTCAACCGGCTTTTGTCTTGCCGTTGTGGTTTAAACGAAAGATACTTGTGTGCAGTTCCCAGAGCGATGATTTCTTTAAATTAGCAAAACCAATCAACGCGGTTCTTAATAAGATTCTCTGTATGGAAAAATATTTTTTAAGAAGATTTGATTTTCCCTTTGGCACTACATTGGCTTGTCTTGCCCAAAAGTCATAATTAAAGGAGGCTTGGAGGTGTTTACCTGGCGCACAAAACTATCTATGGCAAAGGCAGTATTATTAAAAAAGAATGCTCCTTTCTATGTTCAGTATTACATTAATTCTCAATGCAACTTATTCTGTAAATACTGTAATGTGGTTGAATCTAATTCAGATGTTAGAGAGATTGAATTGGACGACATAGAAAAGGTTGCCGATAATTTGGTTAAAATTGGTACTGGTGTAGTTGTGCTGATGGGGGGCGAACCTTTTTTACGTAAAGACTATCCTGAGATAATCGAGATTTTTGTTAAGCATGGGATTAATGTCAGGCTCCAGACTGCCGGCATGAAAGTGGCCACACCACAAATGCTTGAAGCCTGTGTTAAAGCAGGCGCACGAGATATTAATGTTTCATTAGATTCTCTTGATGCATCGAAGCAAGATTTTATTAATAGTGTCGCTGGTTCTTGGGATGAAGTTATTAAAACCATTGCTTCTATTTCGCAATTTTTTCCAAAAAACGAGGCAGTTACCAGTTTTGGTACGGTTATCTCTAGGTATAACTATCCGGAAATATCGAGTATATTGAAGTTAGCAAACCGGATTGGCTGGTATGTGTCTCTTGTTCCTGTTCACATAACCAGTCAGGAAAAACCAATGCCCTACCGAAGTTATGATACAACTTTTGAAATACAACAGGAAGACCATTCTGAATTAGACAGTGTGTTTAAGAAACTTATTGAAATGAAAAAATCTGGATACAAGTTGTTTGATTCAATTCCTTATTTAGAAAGCGCTCTGAATTTTATGAAGTATAAAAAGGTTACCTGGCGAAGGAAGGATGTTTGTGATAGCCCTGACCTATATTTTAAAATACGTCCTAACGGTGATTTTGCGATATGCGCCGACCATCAGTTGCCTGGTGAGCAGGTCTCACTTATGGACCCTGATTTTCCGAGAATTTACCGCAGTAAAGTATTTAAAGAACGCGTGTATACTGTAACTAGGATTTGCAGCGGTTGTCAATATGGCAGTTACCCGGAAATGACTCTTTCTGTTCGTAGTCCAAGAGTCATCTTTGAACGGTTGAAACTATTCATGAATGTAAAAAGGCAGGGAATTATTCCTCTTAGATATAATGAAGTGATTAAAATCATTAACGAAATAAAAGCAGCATCACCTGAGGTTTATGATAAATCCCGTCATCCTGATCGTTATAACAACAATCTGGTTAGGGAGTGGGAAGACCCTGAAAAGAGAAAAGAGCTTATGAAGTTGTATATGGCTAGGAGAAAAGAAGAGGGGCGTTTCAGATGCAATCTCTAAACTAAATGACAGATTGCCTATATCCAAAAAATGAGGATTTCTTCAACACTTATGGCAGGCTTGCTCCAGTTTCGTTGTTCATAATTCGTGCTAAAGAGTGTGAATTGTTTTCTCGTTATGTGTATGAAAGGCCAATTTTAGATATTGGTTCTGGAGAAGGTATTTTTGCCAGCACCCTTTTTGAGGGACAGATTGATGTTGGGGTTGATATTGATCTGAAGAATGTATATAAGGCAAGAAAGCTTAGGGCTTACAAAGAAGTCTATTGTAGAGAAGCAGAGGATCTTCCCTTCAGCTCATCTTATTTTAGAACAGTTATTTCCAATTGTGTTCTGGAGCATGTTCAGGATCTGGATCGTACTTTGAGTGAGATACGCAGGGTATTGACTCCTGGTGGGCGAGCATATTTAAGTGTGGTAACTTCCTTATTCTCGGAAGCGATGTCCTTAAGTGATATTATGCTTAATAAACTGGGGATTAAGCTAAAGCTGAGCAGTAAATTACTTGATTATCTTTTTTGTCATAATTATGTTTTATCTGCAGATGAATGGAAAATGAGGATAACCAAGGCAGGTTTGACAATAAAGGAAGTATACCCTTATTTGTCCCCCCAATTGCTTCATATAATGGGTTTTTTTTTGGTTTCTTCTCTGAGTTCCTTTATATACAAGAGAACTATAAATAGATGGAAATTATTCCCTAAATTTAACAGGCCCAAAGTATTTATGAATTTTATCAGGCGATACTATGATAAGGAGAGTGAAGAAGGAGGATGCCTTTTCTTTGTAGTTTCCAAGGAGTAGCAATTGGGGCCTAATTTTCTTATAAAATTATGTCATTGTCTAAATTAAAGCTTACATTTTTATTGATGTTTATAACTCTTATTATGGTTATTCGCCAAGGTATTATATTACAACCATATACATCACAACAGTATATGGAGAGTGCTCTAATTCAAATTACGCAAATAACAGAACAATCGAATATCCACCCCTTTTATTCCCCACTATATTATATCCCTTTTTTATTAAAAATTATTCCAACTGATTTACTCTTCAATTCATCTTTTCATATCTTTTCTGCCTTTTTTTTTAAGTTTTTAATTGTTATCCTCTTTTTCTTAATTTGCAAATATGTTGTTGGCCTTTCTAATTATGAATCTATATTGGTTTATATTATTACCTTGGTTACACGCCACTGTTATTATTATTTTGGGTTGCTACAAATACTAAGGCCAAACCCATTTTTTATTCCAGGCTTTTATGATTTTCGTTCATTTGTCTTTCCTCTGGTTGGAATTGCAATTTATCTAATTACAAAACAAAAGCTTTTCTTTGCAGGAATTCTGCTTGGACTAAATTTTATATTGCATCCCAAATTTGGCATACGTTTTTTTGCTTTTATCAGTATACTTATTCTTCTTTGGAATATTTTTGGTAAAAAATTATCATATTTAGACTACCAGCGAATTTCTTTTAGAAAGATTGTTTCAATGTTAGTAATGTTTATTCTAACGGTGTCCTTTCCATTATATAATACACTATTTATTGCACGAGATTATTTTCGCCAGATTATAGCACCACGTGTAGGGTCAATCATATCACCTTTAGCCTGGCTAATGAAAAATGAACCTGATGATTGGTTGGTGTATTTTTTTAACCCTATTAAGATTATTTTGTTTATATTTTTTTCTGCCCTAACTTTAGTGCTCTGGGAATTTATACGCCGGACATCCTCTAGAGATAAGCCTAATAGCCGTATTGTAGCTAGTGTTATGATGCTTGGAACTATTACCAGCTTGTTGTTCTTTATATCTGGTTTAGTCTTTGAAAAATGGTTAATAAATTGGCTAAATCCCAATATTGCTCTTACTATTATTCTAACTCGTTTTTGGGATTTAATCTGGGTTGTTGTAACTGCATTTGGTTTTGGCGTATCCTTCTTAACTTTTAGGTGGTTGAAAAGCGGCATTAATAGAATAGGTATGAAATGGTCTTATAACTCATTTATACAATGGGTAACATTTGTTGTTGTTATATTGTTTGCTGGACTTACTCTTCATAAAATTCAAAGAAATGATTGGGTTATTGCACAAAAGGGTACAATTGCTTCGTCGGGTATTATTTATGAATCTGATTATATTCAGGTTAGCGAAGCAAATCTTGTTGCAACACACAAACAAGCATTTAATAAGGCATTACAATCACTTCTATTAAATGACCCTGAATCTCTTGATAAAAATCTGGTAAGCTTAGAGGATATTTATTTCCCGGTTCTTGGAAAAAAAGAAAATCAAAAAGACTATTCTAATCCTGAGGTCTGGAATATTCGTGCACTAAGTAAGTTTAGAGAAGGCAAATATTCGCAAGCCTTCCATATCTTAAAAATGGCAGATAATTTATTTAAAGAAAAAAAAGTTGTATGGAAATCTGGTTCAGTAAATGATTCAATTCATCAGGTAAAAATAAGAATCCCATTAGGAGATTATGAAGAAATTTGTGCATGGATAAACAATAATTTATCAAAGAATATTGGTATCATTCAGCCTCCGTATTTACCTGCTTTCAATATGCTATCCAATCATATTGGATTTTGGGATAGTAAGATTGACCAACATTCAATGTATATGATACCTAATTATTATCCTTTAGGTCTGAGGCGTCTTTATGCTGTAGCAGGTAAATATGCCATTGAGACTAATCCTGGTTTTACCTTTGGAGATGTTGGCCCGCAGGGAAGAGAATTTTATCTTAATTTATCTGAACAAGATTTTCAACAAATAAAGAATGATTATCCTGCATATGAATATATATTAACCGAAAGAGCGCATAAACTAAGTTTCGCTGCAATTTATAAAAACGAAATATTCGTATTATATAAAATTGACTAAAATCTATTGTTAGCTTAAGAATAATGATAGATAATATGTTTGAACGAATTGGATAGAGCATTTTTGATTTGAAGTAGTATAAAAATGATATATAAAGCATCTGCTAAGGTATGGTAATTCAAGAAGTTACAGGAAAAAATAATAATCTTTTCATCAGCTATCTTGATTTATTTCGCGATAAAACTAAGGGAGATATTCATTTTTCTTGAAAAAGATTTTTATAGATTTGTGAAACTGTAGGGTTTTGAGGTAATTTTCGTATATAAATATAAACAGAGATTAAGTATTATTATAAGAAAACTATGAGTGATAAGACTTTATTGCTAAGAGAAATAAAGAAAAAGGCCAAAGGAGTAAAAGTATATCAAACAATAAAGTTTTCGGACTTTGAATTAAAAGGAAAGCTAAAAGAAAGGAAGAGAAAAAGGCCGGATTTGCGAATGCAATTGTTTGATTTAGATGTTAAAGATAAACTGGTATATGATTTAGGATGCAGCAATGGATATTTTTGCTATGAGTTTGCCAAGAGGGGAGCAAGGGTTATAGGGGTGGATAAGAATAAAGAAGTGTTGGAATTAAATAAATTGATAGCAAAATACTACGAATTAGATATTGAATTTATCGAAGATGATCTATCTGATATTGATTTCTATAGAGAGAGAATGAAAGAATGCGACATAGCAATATTTTGTTCAGTTATTCATCATTTTTTTGCTCGTAAGATTATCGATCCAATCTCATTCTGTAGACAGATACTCTCAGAAATTAGCAAAAAAACAAATTTATTATTTTTTGAGAGTGGACAGAACGGAGAACCATTTAACTGGAGTACCAAATTAAACATCATGGGAATGGAGCCGCAAAACTGGATACTTAAAAATTGGCTTAATAGCACTGAGTTTAGGAAAGTGGAAGTTATTAACCCTTTAGGTTTTAATGGTTTATTGGGGAATTTGCGAAAATTTGTAAGCACAACATTTAGAAAAACAGAATCTATGCCACAAAAACCACACTTAAGAATGGTAACTTATTTATTGTATAAGCTATTCATAAAAGATCCTCGAGAGACAAGATATATCTTTGTTTGCCATAGATAAATATCATGAAATCATTCCTAATTATTGATATACGAGAACTTCGAGATAACGAACTAAAAAAAATTATTAGAAAAATTGAGCATTATCCTTTTGGCTCAGCTGATAAGGTATTATACTTGGGATTTGTTGATGATGTTGAAGGTAAAATAGTAAAATGGCTAAATATAAATTTATCTTCTGTGAACATAGAAATACTCAATCCCACAGAATTAATGGATGAGTTTTCAATAGAGTTTAGAGATAAGGTCAGTAATTTCATTTACGCTACCTATGATAAATGGCTAAAATTGGCATATAGCATAGATGATAAAGTAGGTAAGTTTTTCTCAGGAATGTGGTGGTATTCAGAGATTTCTGAAAAGAATAGCCTTGCTGACGATGTATGGTGGTTATGGTTCCATTTCTACATAATAACAAAAGAACTAAACAAAGATAAAATTGGGAGAATCTATTATATAGGCAATAAGAGAATGGGTAAATTACTCTCTCAATTTTGTAAAAACAATAGTATTCACTATTATTCTATATTTACTATAAAGGAAATGGCATCTGGCATTACCGGCTTCTTAAAAACCTTCATGCATCGGCTTTTGGTATGTTTCTCTATGTTTTTTACAGTTTGTATTGCGAAATATATCCAGGGGCATGGCAAGTTATATAAATCAGGAGCGGGTGGAATAAACTTTTATACTTGGTATCCTAGGGTATGGCGCTTGAGAAATAATCGTTGGCAAGATATGTACTATGGTAAATTAATAGAGCTTATGCGAGAGAAGAAGCATTGCGTAAGATATATATTGAGGTTTTATGATCAAAAATGTTTCATTAAGCCAGGTGTTATTATAAGTAAATTTAGAAGATTAACCAGAGACCGAAATGCATTAAAAGACTGTGCGGTTCTCGAAGGCTTTTTAATGTTTTTTGATATATTTCTTATTTTTTTTGATTTTAGATCGCTATTTTTGTATTCAAAATTGTTAAAGAAAAAAGAATCTCAGAGACTTTTTTTGTTTGATAATATTGACTTGGCGCAACTCTTTATTCCTCTTATACGTAGGTCTATACTCATCTCTTGGCCTTTAATGCAATTGCTTGAGAGAGCAGCAAAGAGAGTGGCAGAAGTTACCCAACCCAGATTAACTGGGCTATATTGTTTTGAATTTATTTACGGAAAGGCTATAACGAGGGGTACACGTTCTGTTTCGAATATGCCAATAGTGGCTTTACAGCACGGCCCTATTACGTATATGAAATTTTTATATGCTGGTCTCAAGGAGGAGCTTTGTTCTCTTAATGCATTTCATTTACCTATGCCTATGCCGGATTACTTAATTGTTGATGGCCAACTTGCAAAGAAAATTTTGATAGAGAGGGGGTATCCTGAACAAAAAATCTTTATTTGTGGACCAGTCAGATTTGATGGTCTATGGAATAATGCTTCTCTGCTGACCCATAAGAGAAGAGGGCAGGGGAAGATAAAAATACTTATTGCCCCCGGGTTACATGATACAGATTTTGTATTGAGGTTTGTATTGAATGGTATAAATAAAAATAATAAACTAAGAATTTTCATAAAGTCACATCCGAAAGTTCCTTTGAAGCACGTTAAGGCTATCAGCGAAAGAATTTGCATTAGCGATGTTCATTACGAAATAGTTTCTGGAAATATTTATGATTGGTTTAAACAAGTAGATATTCTTATTACAACTTATTCCTCAACAGGGGTTGAGGCCTTAGCTTTTGGCTTACCGGTAATTATAATTAGGTCTGCCCGTATTCCTGATATGAGTCCATTTTTCAATTCCAATCATGATGTAGCAATGCATATAACCGATCCTGTAGATTTTAATAAAATAGGCGATTTTTACAACTTAGTTATCTCGGATAATAGCAAACACTTGGAAAGTTTTTTTATTTACAATTTTGCCTTTCTTGATAGTGGTTCAGGATACAGGGCCTTGAATGTAATTGAGAACATTTTAAAATGAAAATAGCTTATATTATCTCAACATATTTTCCTAACATCGGAGGAGCAGAAATAATGCTCCATAATTTATTGATGAGTCTAGTAAAAAAATATAAGATAGACGCAACTTTATATATTCCTTATAAATCGTTTAGGTATTTATCAAGAAAAAAGATAATAAGACAATTGATTTACAGGGTTAAAACTTTACCCCCTTTATTAAATAAGATGTGTTTTATTAGCCCAATATTGGCTGATTGTTTAGCTAAGATTTTTATTTCAAAAGAACAGCAGGTAAATAGGTATGAAATATGGCATTCAACCTTTGCCTATCCTGCAGGATATATTGCCTCTTTTACCAAAGATGTGCCCACAGTACTTAGATGTCCGGGTGTTGATGTGCAGATGGATGATGCCTTAAATTATGGGATGAGAAAAGATTCATTGATTAATAGTAGAGTAGTGTCCGTGTTAAGAAAAGTTGATATCTTAATTGCTACAAGCCAGAGCGTTAGGGAAGAATATATCAAAGTTATTACAAAAGACAATAAGATAAGAATCATCCCTAATGGTATTGGTATTTTAAAATTTAATTTAGATAAAGATAAGCTTACTTTGAGGAAGAAATTGGGAATACCATTGAATAAAAAAGTAATAATTACTATAGGACGGAATCATCCTAAAAAGAACTATAAATATATCTTTGAAATTACAAAATCATTATTAGACTTAAGGGATGACTTTATATGGTTGGTGATTGGTAAGGCTACAGAAAAACTTTTTATGCACGATAGATACAATTTGTTAAACAGGTATATTTTTCTTAAAGGCCAGATTGGTTTAGAGAAAGTTTTTAATAACTTACAAGCAATAGAGAATCTGCCACCCACAGAACTAATTGAATACTATAATGCCGCAGATATATTTGTTTTTCCGTCTTTGTTAGAAAGCTTTGGTATAGTTTTAATAGAGGCAATGGCGGCGCGTCTTCCAGTTGTTACTTTTGATGTGCCAGGAAGTAGGGATATTATTAAGAATGGATATAATGGATTATGCGTCTCTCCTGAGGATGCTAAAGCTATGGCAGAAGCAATTAATAAAATTATTGAAGATGTAGATTTCAGGGAAAAACTTGTAAGAAATGCCTTGAAAGATGTGAAAGAAAATTATGATTGGGATGTAGTAGCAAAAAGGTATATTATGATATATGAGAATTTACTTAAAAATAGAAATTTATCTATATGTAATTAGATTAGAAAGATTATTGGATAATGCATCAAGCTACAGCTAAACAGAACAGTTTTAAAAATAGCAGTTTACTGATTATATCGCGAGCTTCTGCAATATTAAAAAAGGAAGAATACTTTTTTCAATATTTGGATGGAAAATATATTGATGATATTGCTAAAAGCTTTCTGAAAGTCAGGATACTATGTCCAATTGTGACCGAGAATGACAGGTGTTTTAATGCTTTAAAAGGATATAGCTATAAGTTTATTTGCAATAATATTGAACTTGTATCTTTATTTGAAGATAAAAACCGAAATAGGGGCATTGTCTTTAATATATGGAAACTCATCAGGCAATACAATCAGATAAAATCTTTACTAAAAAAAGCTGAGGTTGTTTTTGTTTTTATGCCGATATTTAGAGCTGTTATGGGAATTTATCTTGCAAGAAAAATGAGTAAGAAAGTGATTTTGTATGCTGGCAGTGGCTGGAGGGAAGATACCTTGAATTTATATCGATGGAATAAAGGGTTAGTAAAATTTGGAAAAAAGCCCTATGCTCAACTTTGCCGCTATTTAGAGAAATGGACGATGGCGCATTGCCCTTTAAGGATTCTGAATGGATACGACTTGATTAAAAAGTATCAGCCATTGTCAGGGTTTACAGTGAAAACCATTCCTTTAGTACATATAGAGAAAAATGATTTTTACTTCAGAGAAGAGATATGTAATGAGTTACCTGTGCAGATACTTTCTGTGGGGACAGTTATTCCTCGTAAAGGTTATGAATATTTGATTAAAGCTATGAGAATATTGAAGAGCCAGACTAGTATTCCAATACAGCTATCTATTGTGGGAGGACTGCAAGGGGATGACTATGAAGTTAAACTGCGAGATTTAATAAGTCAATATAATTTAGGAGATTGTATATCCTTCAACGGATATATAGGTAATCGAAAAGAATTAATAGCAAAATACAGAAAGTCAGATATATTTGTTATATCTTCTATTGCTGAGGGCTTCCCCCGTGTTATTTGGGAAGCGATGAGTCAGGGTTTACCTGTTATTGCTTCGGAAATTGTGAATATTAAAAAAGAATTTGAACCTTGTACTGATGTTATCTCTTTTGCAAAACCAAAGGAGCCGGATTCCTTTGCTGAACAAATAGCCAGAATAATCAATGACAAGGAATTATGCAAAAGAATAAGAAGAAATATGAGGGATTTGATAGATGATATTTTTTATCAATCTCCTGCGCAGCAGTTTATAGATACTTTGAATAAATTATGATGATTATTTCCGAGCAATACCTTTCCGTAAAAATCAAAAAAATTGGGTAAAGGTATAAAAGTCGTAAGCATTTGATTTTTTTAAAAAATAATTAGAAATTAGATTTGCTAAAGCTATTAAGTAGAGGATAGAGTATGAAGAATCCGATTAAAATTTATATGGCAGATTTAGTTCACGATATTCTGCCAGGTAATTATGTTGTTCCTTTGAATATCTCTAATATTGCAGTTTACGTAAAAAAATTTTTTGGCAAGGATATAAAAATTGAATTATTTAAGTCGCCATCAGGTTTATTAACTTCGATAAAGAAAGACTCGCCGCACATATTAGCATTATCTAATTATATGTGGAATCAACATTTAAGTGCACAAATCGCAAAACAGGTTAAGAAAGATTTCACTGATATTGTCATTGTTATGGGGGGGCCTGGCGTTCGTACTGATAAACCAGGGATTAAGAAATTTTTAAAGCAAAACAGCTATGTTGATATTTATACACTATTTGAGGGAGAGCAGCCTTTTGTTAATTTTATAAAAAAAATATTGAGCAGAAGCATTCATAGGAATAAAGGACTAAAAAAGTGCTTTGCAGATGGAGAGATTATTAAAGGTTGTACCTATCTAATGGGCGATATTATGGTATACTCGCAATGTGATATACTTTCCAATCTTGATATATTCCCTTCACCATATTTAACTGGCTGGCTGGATGGGTTCCTTAAGAAGGAATACATTCCATTATTTGAATCTAATCGGGGGTGTCCTTTCTCTTGCAGTTTTTGTAATTGGGGAGTTTCAGCTTTGAGAAAAGTCAGAATATTTCCTTTGGAACGAATATGTAGCGAGATGGAATATGTTGCAAGAAAGAACCCCGAAATCCCCTATTGGATTATTGCAGACGCAAATTTTGGTATATTGAAAAGAGATATCCAGATAGCCCAAAAAATAAAAACAATAAAAAAGCGAACACCCGCTTTAAGAAGAATCGATATTTGGGCGAGTAAAAATAGATTAGAACACAATAAGAAAATTTCTGAGATGTTGGGCAGTAAGGATAAACAACTAATTGCAGTGCAAACGTTTGACCCCAAGGTTCAGAGAGCCATTGGTCGAGCTAATATTATTCAGGGGAAAGTGTCAAGTTTAGTCAGAGAGTTAAGACTTAAGGGACTTTTGGTATCAACTGATATTCTTTGT
Organism: uncultured Planctomycetales bacterium; assembly: GCA_964592485.1. Lineage (GTDB taxonomy): Bacteria > Omnitrophota > Gorgyraeia > Gygaellales > JAHJCI01 > CAZQEY01. The sequence continues at coordinate 48,032 of CAZQEY010000001.1, read as the reverse complement.
GGTTTGTCATTAGAAACCGCCAAAAGCCATATTCAGACTTTACGTAAATGCTTTGATATTGATTTTGATGCTATCGATGTCGGTAATACCATATTGTTACCAGGTACTGAGTTGGAAAGTGATAGTTCAAGGGAAAGATTTTCCCTGAGGACTAAATTTCGCTTGCGGCAGGGTTCATACGGTATTTATCATGGGATAACCGCAATTGAATGTGAAGAAATCATCGTTGCTACCTCAACCATGACTGAAGAGGAGATGTTAGAATTCAGATTGATCCATTGGTTAATCTGGTTCTGTTGGAATACAGGTTTTTTAAGATCAGCACTCCGCTATCTTAAAATTTATCATAAAATTAATACCATGGAATTAATTATGAACATAATTAAATACGATAAAAATAACTATCCGCGGGTAGAAAGATTGTTTGAACAATTTTGTCTCGAGGCAAAAAAAGAAAAATTTGATTCGCCCGAAGAATTACGTAAACATTATTCTCAAAAAGGTGAATTCGAGGAGTTATTAAGAGGCAGTTTTTCTAAACTGAATTTTAAATTTGCAGCATTATTTATCTTGGATAAGCAGTTATATATAGAATTCTGTGATTTGATTCATGAGGTAGCAGGAAGCCTTGCGGTTGGAAAGATTCCAGATATTCTTTGCGTTTTGATTAAAGAATTAATAGTTGACGTAAATAAGTTGTTTTACGATGGCAATATTTTAGAAAAAACCATAAAAATTAAACAGGAGATAGCTGAGTTCTTTCTGAATGGGAAATTGGATAATAGCGAAATATATGTATATATAAACTTATATAAGAATCAGCAAGATGTAGTTTTCTTAAAAGAGCTTTTGAGAAAATATGAGTTTAACAAATTTAAACGATTAGCAATCGAAAAATCTTTAGAGGTTGTCTATTCGGAATTCGCATATCAAATTAAAAAAAGCAACTCTTAAGATGACCAAAAATCAAGCATTTCTGAACGTTAAAAGTTGCAATAATTATTAAATTCACTATAATAATTTTACCAAGGATTAAATTAAAAAGAGTAGTTTGTTAATAGTATATCAGAATATGCGGCTCATTAAAACATTACGAAAATTATGGGCGAAAGGACCTAAAGAGATAATAAAGAGAGGAATAAAAAAAATTTTGCTTGGAAGGGGAATCACATTTTTTGAGAGGTTTGGATTACACGTATTGCCTGTTCACTACTATAGCCCTGTTCCGTGTATGCGGGATTTGCGTAAAAATGTAGAATATTGGTATAAAGAGGGTAGTTTTACCGGCGTTAATTTCAATATTAAAGAACAGCTGGACTTTCTCGATAAATTAAAAAAATATAAAAATGAATATGATGCACTGACTCCTTACGATGAGGTGGTTAAACAACGTTTAGGAGAAGGTTATGGTGAGGTAGAAGCTCATATTTTGTATGCCATGATTCGTTATTTTAAACCTCATACAATTATAGAAGTTGGTTCTGGCATATCAACATTTTTTTCTGCAAATGCCTTATCTTTTAATAAAAGTCGGGATTTAATAGATTCAAAAATTATTTGTATAGAGCCTTATCCTTGGCAAAAGTTAAAAGATATGTCAGGTAATGGTATTTTAGAGATTATTGCTAAGCCAGTACAAGAAGTAGATATAGAATTTTTTAAAACATTAAAGGAAGGAGATATTTTATTTATCGATTCAAGCCATGTTGTTAAAGCAGGTAGCGATGTAAATTATTTATATTTAGAAGTACTTCCTAATCTAAATAAGGGTATTATAATACATATCCACGATATATTTTTTCCCTATCCTAGTTTTAATTCTGAGCTTTGGATGTTTGGAGAGCACAGATTTTGGACAGAGTCAGATTTAGTTCAGGCATTTCTTATTTATAACGCTGTTTTTAAAATGTTACTTTGTTCTAGTTATCTACATTACAAAAGACCTAAAAGTTTGCAGTCAGCGTTTAATATATATAATCCGAAAAAACATTTTCCTTCATCTCTTTGGTTGCAGAAGGTAAGCTAACGTTAAAATGGTTACCGCTAACTATACCAACAAATCTTTTAAGGCCTGGGAAATGCGCATAGACGCTGTTCAGATCCCTGAGGTCATAGACAATATGGAGAATTGGATAAAGAAAAAGGATTTAGGTAACTATATTGTAATAGCTAATGCTAATGATGCAGTTACAAGCAGAAGGGAAAGTAACGTCAGGGAGGCAATAAACAACAGCAGCTTGTCGGTGCCGGACGGTATTTCATTGGTGTTTCTTGCGAAGTTATACGGCTATAATTTAAAAGAGAGAGTATACGGGCAGGCTTTGATGTTAGAATTCTTAAGATTGGCAGAAAAAAATGGTTATTCTAATTTTTTCTACGGCTCCACGCAGGAAACCCTTAATTCATTACTCAATAATTTAAAAAGGCAATTCCCTCGGCTAAAGATTGCAGGTACATATTCACCGCCCTTTAGAGAAATAACCGAGCAGGAGGATAAAGAAATAAGTGAGAAAATTAATAAGGCCTCTCCCGATGTTCTATGGGTAGGTTTAGGTTGTCCAAAACAACAACTTTGGATGTATAATCATAAGGACAAATTAAAGGTTCCTGTAATGGTAGGAGTTGGAGCTGCCTTTGATTTTGTAGCAGGGACCAAGATTCAGGCTCCTGCCTGGATTAGGGATAGCGGCTTTGAGTGGTTATTCCGTTTGGTTAGCGAACCTAAGAGGTTATGGAAGAGATATTTAATAGGCAATACACTTTTTATAGGATTATTTTTTAAGGAGTTTATAAAAGAGCGAATTTTAAAGTAGATTTATTTCATTTTAGTTGAATAGATTTGTTTTATATATTATAATTAATAAAATAAAGAGTAAAGATGTTTAAACAAGAGCGTTTAGGCGTAGTTATTTATGGGTTGTACCTTATTACGGATATAGCCTTCGTATTTTTATCTTTTTACCTGCCCTATATAATCAGATGGAATATTTTCTTTAATTGGGGAGGTGATGCCTCTTATATATTTAGTTGGCGGGGGATATTGTTTCCTTCTTTTGAGCAGTATTATAGACTTTATATCTTTTGGGGAATAATCACAATATTATTTTTGCATACCCAGCATTTATATAGAACCAACAGACTGTTTTCTATTGCTCAGGAGACAAAGTCAGTTCTCAGGGCAGTATTATATTCGACCCTGATTGCAGGGTTAGTTGTTTTCTTTATAAAGGCAATTTATATATCACGCTTGGTGTTTATCGGTAATTTTGTCTCTTTGTGTATTACACTTAGCCTATGGAGAGGAATAAAAAAGTTAATATTGAGACGAATTATCTTAAAGGGGTATAAGAATTTTAATGTTTTAATCATTGGTTCCGGAAAGGTGGCTGAAGAGTTGCTTAGTGAAATTCAGAGGAACCCCTATTTGGGATTGAATATAGTGGGATTTCTAGATGACGATAAAGAAAAAGGAACATCAGTTGCCAATTACACAGTATTGGGTAAAACAACTGACTTTGAAAGAATTGTCCGCCAGAATTTTGTTGATGAGGTTTTAATTACTATTCCACATGAAAGAAGGAAAATAACTAATTTATTACAGTTAGGCAGGGAATTAAATGTCAGCATAAGAGTTATACCCGACCCATTTGAGCTGTCTATAGAGGCCCTCAATGTTTATAGTATAGGAAATCTGCCGGTTTTGGATTATTCAGTCAAAGAACTTCACGGTGCAGATTTATTTGGCAAGAGGGTTATGGATATCATCTTATCTGGATTATGTTTAGTTTTGTTTTTACCTCTATTTATCATTTTGAGCATTGCCATAAAGATAAGTGATGGCGGTCCTGTTCTTTATATTTCTCAGAGATATGGCAGGAAAGGAAGGCCATTCAAATTCTATAAGTTTAGAAGTATGGTACTTAATGCCGATAGCATGTTGGAAAGTTTAAGAAATAAAAATGAAAAGAGCGGCCCTATATTCAAGATAAAAAATGACCCCCGGATTAGTAGTAAGTTGGGTAGATTTATGAGAAAGTATAGTATTGATGAACTGCTGCAGCTTTGGAATGTGTTAAAGGGGGATATGAGCGTTGTGGGACCTCGGCCCCTTCCTCTGGATCAAGTAGAAAAACATGACTTTGCTCAACTAAAAAGACTCGAGATAAAGCCAGGATTAACTGGGCTCTGGCAGATTAGAGGTAGAGGCGATACCTCATTTCATCAATTGGTGGAGTGGGATATTTGGTATATCAATAATTGGTCATTCTGGTTGGATTTGAGTATAATTTTAAGGACATTTCCTGCTGTATTAAAGGGTAAAGGAGCATATTGATTTATGCGATGATAACTTATAGAAGAAAAAAGTCTTAAAACTACCCAAGATAGTTAAGCTTTTCCCAGAATTTACCTTATCGTATCCGATTATTTTTCTCAAAATTAGACTAGAGTATTTTTTTTGTGATTTCCCCCTCCTTAATAATTAAGTATGACCTCTGAATTTTTCACAGGTTTTATAAATGTCATTGCTTTACAAAATTTTTGGCGATAATATAAATCGTCTAATTATGTGGCACTTTGAGCAAGATGTCATTTTTAAAAAGGAACCTTTGTTCAGAAAAACTTTCTAATGAAAGATTTAGGGTTAAAGCAAAGATTATCTGGCATTAAGTGGCAAGGAATAATATTTAATTTAGTTTCCATTATTATAGCTGCAAAGATTTGCAAACGCTTTGTCCAAATCCTAATGAGGCTTGAATTGCAAAATCTCCAGAGCACTTACTTATGGAAATGTTTTATTATTAGCTTGGTAACCTATCTTATAATTCTTTTTCTATCTTTGGCCTACTCAAAGTTATTTAAAATTTTATCAGCCCCAATATTATACATCGGGTTTCTTTTCCTGCTTTATTTTTTAACACTATTAAATTTACTTGTTTTTAAAATCGCAGATACTTTCTTCATTCAATTTTGTGTAGTTATTTTATTAATTCCAATCGTGTATAGAGTTATAACTAATAAATCAAAAGTAAAATTATTGCCTATAAAAAATTACAGGTTTACGATGGTGGATATTTTAATCTTTGCCTGGCTTGTTCATAGCTTCTTCTATTTTTTTGAATACAATTTTAATCTGCAAAGAATTGCCTATGGTGATGAAACTGGTCTATGGTTTATAGCCTCCAAAAATATGGTTATGTTAAATGTTCTAAAAGGTCATCTTGCGGGTTATCCTGGAGGAGAAGTTCACTCATTAGGCATACCTTTTATATCTGTTTTGCCTGCTAAACTTTCTGGCACCCATTTTACTGAGACTATTTTTTTTATGCCCATCGTTATCATCATTACCTTATTCCTATTTCTGTGCCAAATAAGGTCTAAGCGATGGTGTTTTTTGTTCTTTTATCTTGCCTTATTCGGCGCTTTTAATAATCTAAGTTGGATCGGCCAATTGTGCTATAGAGTAATATATGGCGAAGGTATCTGTATGGTTTTCTTTTTGTTAGTTACTTATGAAATCAAAAAGCTCACTGATCAACCCAACATCAGAACAATAGACCTAATACTCATGAGTTTTTGCATCGGACTTTTATCATTGAGTAAGTCTCCTCTTAGTTATTTTACTTTTTTATTTTCAATTATTTTTATTGTTTTATTTAATCTTAAATATAAAATGAGACCTAACAGACTCTCTCTTTCTTTATTGGCTTTAATTATATCTGTCGTGCCATTTTTTATATGGAAATTATTTACTTTTGTTTATAATATTAATCTAAATCCCTTTTATAATGCTATATATGCTGCTGTGGTTCAACATAATTTTTTTCAAATTAATTTTACTATGTTGAAAAATGTAATCTCAGATTTATCTGCTAATTGCCCCGATGCTATTTACTTTAGCATTTTGTCTTTGGCGTTTATCTTGATGGCGTTTAGAAAAATAGAATTTATTCATTTGGTTCCTATCGTTTGTTTGGTATTTTCTGTTTTTTTATATTATGGATATATATATGGTGGCGCAGATTCCGGAAGCTCTATGCGTTATATGATGCCTCAAGCATTAGCATTATTCTATTTAGGAGCAGTCGGGTTTCGCAGAGTAGTTAAGGCAATAGCAATAGATAAACAGAAACGATACAGGAGTATAAGATTTCCTCTTATTTTCGCCCTTATAATTTTGCTTATTATAAATATGTTTTAAACATTGATTGAGGATAGGACGTCTACGAGTTTCTCTAAATGAAAATATATAAATTTTTAGTTGTTGCTTGTATAAGTTGGTTTATCTTTTTATGTCTTTTGCATTATTTTTCTCAAAGGCCGCTCTGGCTTGATGAGAATTTTATTTTAGAAAATATAAAGAGTCTTAATCTTGGTGAGACTTTGGGTCCTCTTAAAAATTGCCAGGCATTCCCACGAATTTATCTTATTGTGATAAAATATCTTTCACAAAAATTTAACTACAATACCCTTTCCTTAAGATTTTTTGCTTTGATAAGTATGCTTTCTGCATTCTTTATTTGGGCAAAAATATACAAAAGAGAGCTTCCTTATAAATGGCATTCTCTACTTGCTTTATTTTCCTTTGCCAGTAGTTATTACTTGAGTTATTATGCATCAGAATTGAAACATTATTCTATGGATGTTTTGGTTATAGGAATTTTTTGCCTGTATTTAGCTTATCAGAAACAATATTTGGATAAAAGGCTATCAAAATTTTTTATTATCACAACGCTTCTATTGCCGTTTACTATTTTCTTTTCATATAGCAGTTTTTTTATTTTCTGGATAGTCATTTATAACTTTTTATTTATTGTTAAGAAGAACCCTAAAGTTTTTACTCTGCTGATTATCTATGCTTTCATGTGCCTTTTATTCATTATTTTTGTTTTTTCTTTTGACTTAAAGTACACTTTATCTGACCAGGCTCTTTTTTCATATTGGAAGGATTACTTTCTATGTACAAATTCGTTTTACTGCTTCATAAAATCCTTTACAGAGGGGTTAAGAAGACTATCGGTGTGGTGGTTTGGAAATAGTGCCTTTTTTAGAAGGGTTGCCTCTTTTTTAATTCCATTCTTTATATTCTCCCTTTTTGGTTATGGAATTAAATCTATCAGAAAAAATAAATTTAGACTGTGGGATATAGATGCCTTGGCCCTAATTATCTTCTTAGAGTTGTTCATCCTGGGAATAGTAAAGAAGTATCCCTTTACAGGAGAGAGAATAACCTTATTTTTTGCTCCTTTTGTTTTTTTTATGATTGTAAAGGGTATAAGTTTTTTAAAGAAGAATAAACCATTATATTTAAGCTTTAATGCTTTTTATCTCGCTTTCCTTATTGTATGTAGTTTGAATGCCTTTTTAACTTATTTAAAACTTTATAATTAAGGTCTATTGCAAATTTTATCCTTTTTATTTTTAGCAGATTAATCCTAATTCTTTCTAAAGAAATTCCATCAGAGGAGGCTAGGCCTTTTGGCAGGATGTGACTTGTTAAGGTTTAGTCTATTTTTATTACTTGCTGAGAAATAGATTGTTATGATATAATTCAGTTTATGTATCAGGACAGAAGATACTTACATTTTGCCTATTTGGTTATAGACATCTTCTTGATTAGCCTTTCATTTTATCTGCCTTATTGCTTAAGATATAACCGCGGCCTTATCCCAAATAATCTTCCATATTTTAATGACTACTGGCTTTTATTTTTTTTGTGGGGATTAAGCCTTATCTTTTTCCTGAACAATCACCGTCTTTATTCAACAGACCGTTCTTTAACTATACCAAAAGAGATAGGGAGAGTAATTAAGAGTGTGGTTTTTGCAACTATTTTGGCTGCATTGGCTATATTTTTCTTACAGATGAAATTCTTTTCTCGCCTTGTATTTATCTGGGCAGGAATGCTTTTGATTTTAAGTTTGTCTTTCTGGCGCATGATTAAAAGAATCATTATTAGATATCGTATTGCTAAAGGCCATTACAATATTAATGTTTTAATTGTTGGTGCGGGTAAGGCAGGATGTGCTTTAGCCGAAGAAATAATAAATAATCATTATTTAGGTTTTAAAATCGTTGGCTTTTTAGATGATAATAAAAATGGCAAGGTGTTAGGTTATAACATCCTAGGAGAGATTAAGGATTTAGAGTCTTTGGTTCAGAGGCACTTTGTTGATGAGATATATGTTAGTATTCCTTCTGAGCGGAGGTTAGTTTCTGATATTTTGACGAAGGGAAGAAAATTGAATAAAACAGTGCGAATTTTAGCAGACAATTTTACCTCTTTAGAGACTAAATGGGGCACGATATCTATAACAAATGGGTTTCCTTTTAGGAGGATGAAGTTGGACTATATTGGAATGGCTCCTTTGATTGGCTATATTGATGCAGGCTTACATGGAACTGAGTTGTTTGTTAAGAGATTGTTGGATGTGTTGGTGGCAGGTATAAGTTTGATATTACTTACGCCCTTGCTTGTAATTACTGCCTTTTTAATTAAATTGGACAGCCGCGGACCGGTGTTTTATAAGTGTTTGCGCTGTGGTAAAAAAGGCAAGATATTTAATTTCTATAAGTTTCGCTCAATGGTTAGGGACGCAGATAATCATAAGGAGGCTTTACGTCATAGGTCCGAAGTTAAGGGACCGATATTTAAGATGAAAAATGACCCGCGTGTTACTCGCTTGGGTCGCTGGTTGCGAAGGTACAGCTTAGATGAATTACCTCAACTAATTAATGTTTTAAAAGGGGATATGAGTCTGGTGGGGCCCCGGCCACCAACTCCTGATGAAGTAGATAAATACGATATCTGGCAGATGCGGCGGCTGAATGTAAGACCCGGAATTACCTGTCTTTGGCAAATAAGAGGAAGGAGCGACTTGAGCTTCTATAAGTGGATGAGATGGGATTTATGGTATATTGATAATTGGTCCTTCGGGCTTGACCTCCGGATATTATTGTGGACAATACCAGCAGTGCTTAAAAGAAAAGGAGCTTATTAAGAGAAGGAATGAAAAAAGAGAGGATAATATTAATTACTGACAGAGTGCTTGAGTATTGTTTGTATGGGTTAATATTCTTTATACCTATTTCTAGTGCAGTAATCGAAGTATTTGCTAGTCTGGCGATTCTGGCTTTTGTTGTTAAGAAGATTCTTCAGCCAGAGTTTAGATTTATTAAAAATTATACCCATCTATTTCTCTTGCTCTTTGTTGTCTTTAGCGGGCTTTCTTTATTCAATAGCTGGCCTTATCTTAAGAAGAGTTTAGAAGCATTATTTTTTAAATGGTTAGAGTATATTTTTATTTTTCTGATGGCCGAGGATATCTTGGCTAATCGCAAGCGTCTAATAAACGCTGTAGTTATTCTTTTAGTTGTAGGAGCAATTGTCGGGATAGATGCTTTTTCTCAGCGATTCTTGGGGATTGAGTTTTTACGAGGAAGACAGATAATTGAGGTAAGGGGGGTGTTGTATGCAATTACTGGCCCTTTTAAGCATTATAATGATTTTGCTGCTTATTTAATCTGTGTTTTACCTTTAGCAATTACTCTATTTTCATCAGCAATGATTAAAAGAATAATTTATCGCGTTGGCTTATTTTTTATAATAACTTTATTGGCTTTATGTCTTTTGTTTACCTTTTCTCGTGGAGGTTGGGTAGGATTTTTGGCAGCTGGATTATTAATGCTATTTTTATTACGTAAAAGTAAGGTTGTTCTGTTAGCAATTTCTATTTTTATACTTATGCTAATTGTGATACCAGAGGTGAGAGAAAGAGCAATGTTTACCTTTCAAGCCGGTGGAGATAGAGATAGATTTGTCATCTGGCAGGGCGCTTGGGTAATAGTCAAAGAGAATCCCTTTTTGGGTAAAGGCTTGGGCACATTTATGCAATATTTCCCCCAGTATGCCAACAAGGGTTTACTGGTTCAATATGCGCACAATTGCTATCTACAAATGTGGGCTGAGACAGGGATATTTGCCTTGTTGAGTTTTCTTTTATTTGTGGGCTCAATTTTGTATAAAGGAATAAGAACATTTAAGGATAATCGGCAATCCTCGATATTGTTGCTTGGGTTTATTTGTGCAATCTTCGGCTTTCTCGTACATAGCTTCTTCGATACGCAACTTTATTCCTTACAATTATCCGTTTTGTTTTGGTTTCTTTTAGGGGTGGTGGCAAGGTTTGATCGAGACGGATTTCAAAAACAACAATCTCCAACCCCTTAGATAATCTTTAGTATCTGACGAGGTTTATTGGATTGTTTATAGTTGCCTCGACTCATTTTACGAGACAATCGGCAGAGCCCATATTGGAAAAATTTTTCACTGGGCTAATCTTGGCAACAGCAAGATTAGCCTTCTTGATTTTGAGAATAAGCAATAGCGATGTCTGACGGTGATTAAAAGAGAAATCTTATTAATCATATTTTCTTGAAAATTTCAAAAATTACAATCTTTATCGGGTTGTTTATAATTGTCTCAGCTTCCTTTGTGAGGCAGTTGATGAGCTTTCTCAAGGCCCATATTGGAGAAGCCGGTTTTATGATTTTGATTGGGTTAATCTTGGCAGCGGTAGGATTAGCCCTTTTGATTTTTGAAATAAGAAATAAACCCGGTTTAATAAAGAGCCTGGCGATTATGCTGATATTGATTGGGGGCTTAACCCTTGCCTGGCAGATAAGAATCCCGGAAGAGAGAATTCATATTTTGGAATATGGGGTTTTGGGTTGGTTTGCCGGCAGGGATTTAATTAGGAGAAACAGAAGAATCAGGGGAATTGCTTTGGTATGCATGTTTGCTGTAACGGTGGGGATTCTTGATGAGTTATTTCAGGCAGTATTGCCTTATCGTGTTTTTGATTTACGGGATATTGTATTTAATAGTTTAGGCGGTGGTTTGGGGGCGGTTATATATTTGTTGGGGGTTGCTCCCTTGTTAAAAAATGAAAAGGTTTAGGATTTTTGCAATATTTTTATTTTTTATTTCTCTTGTTGTCCGTATATCTGCTCAAGAGCCGGATTTAAAGATACATTTCATTGATGTGGGAGAAGGGGATTCTATCCTTATTCAGGCTTCTGACGGCAGGGCTGTCCTTGTGGATGCGGGCAATCTCATCACGGGGTTTAGAGTAGTTGAATATTTAAAAAAAAGGAATATCCAAAACTTAGACTATCTTATCTTTACCCATCCGGACCTCGACCACATAGGTGGAGCATTCTTTGTTTTGCAGATGATAGATGTCGGAAATATTTATGATAATGGACATGATTTAACTAATATAGCAAAATCCATTGGTATATATCGCTGGTATGAGGAGTTAGCAAGAAGCAGCAGTAATTATAAGGCTCTAAAAGCCGGGGATAATCTCCTGCTTGGCGATATAACCCTGAGTGTGCTCTGGCCGCTGCAACCACCTATATTTTCAGATTTTAATTCCAATTCTTTGGTAATTATGCTTAACTACAGGAAATTTCGCTGTCTTCTTACCGGAGACTTGACCTCTGTGGCTGAAAGAAAACTCCTCGAGCAGGGGATAGATTTAAAAGCAGATGTATTGAAGGTAGGGCATCACGGTGCCGGTGATGCAAGCTGCCGGGAGTTTTTAGGGGCGGTTTCTCCCCGGGTAGCCATTATAAGTGTAAACGCAGAGAATATGTGTGGACATCCCTCAGAGGAGGCAGTAAGCAGGCTAAAAAAAGCAATAGCAGAGCTATATCGTACGGATAGAGACGGAGATATTATCTTAAGTATTTATCAATCCGAAGGCCAGAAGTTAGAAATAGAGGTTCAGAAGAGCAAATAGGAGTTATCTTATGCGAGAGGGTATCCCTGAAATGAGGAGAAGAATATATTTAGCGTCGGCGTCTGTAGCCAGGAGGCGGTTGCTTGAATCTTTCGGGCTGTTGGTTAAGGTTATACCCAGCAGGATAGTTGAAAAGAGAAGCCCCACTGGTTCATTCAGTAAATTAGTAAAAGATAATGCTTTAAAGAAGGCAAGGCAGGTTGCCAGGCGAGGTAAGCACGGCATAATTATTGGTGCGGATACAATTACGGTGCAAGGAAAAACGATATTCGGCAAGCCGAAAAGCCTCAAACAGGCAAGGCGAACTTTAAAGGGATTATCCGGCCAAGCTGCCTGGGTTTTTACGGGTGTGGCAGTAATTGATTTAGATAAAAACGAGACCTTGGTTGATTATGACAAGACCAAGGTCTATATGAGCAAGTTAACCGATAAAGAGATTACCCGTTATTTTTCCTGCGTTTCGCCTCTGGATAAAGCCGGTAGTTTTGATATCCAAGGCAGGGGCGCTTTGTTTATTCCTCGAATTGAGGGCTGTTTTTATAATGTCATTGGGCTTCCCCTGGCTAAACTTTATCAGATGCTTAAGAAAATCGGGATTCATTTATTGGTTGTTGGGTTATTGGGTTGTTGGGTTATTGGGTTAAGTGGTTGTGCTACAGAATATAATTTAGCTACCGAGCAAGAGGAGTGGATTTTTTATAGCGTTGAAAAGGAAGTCAGGATGGGGAAATCGATTGCCGGGGCAGTTGAGAAGGAGTATAAGTTAGTTAATGACCCTTTAGTTCAGAAGCGGGTTGAAGATATCGGCAAGTTAATTGTTCAGGTTTGTGACCGGCAGGAGATTGATTATCATTTTAAGGTAATTCAGGAGGAGGAAGTAAATGCGTTTGCTCTACCCGGCGGTTTTATTTATGTTAACAGCGGTCTAATCGATAAGGTAGATAATGATGATGAATTAGCCTGCGTCTTGGCTCATGAGGTTGGTCATATTGTTGCCCGGCACAGTGTCAAGAAACTCCAGGCAATGATGGGATATAATTTTTTAAGAATTTTAATGGCTCAAGCGCCGGAAAGCGGAAAGCTGGTTACCGGAGCAGATATTGCATTTACTGAGATAATTTCTGGATATTCTCGCGAGGATGAGCTTTTGGCTGATCAGTTGGCCGCCCGCTATGCAAAGCGCGCTGGTTTTAATCCCGAAGGGATGATTAGTTTTCTGGAGAAACTGCAGGAGATTAGTCGGCGCGAACCCTTGCGTCCAAAATCCTATATTCGAACCCACCCATACGTCCCGGATAGAATCCGCGTGGTAAAGCAAGAATTAGGCAAGCCTCTTACCTTTGATGATTACATCAATATTGAACAGAAGCCCCACGGTGATTAAATCCCCACGCCAATTTAAAAATTATTTAGGTTATGCTCCAATTGGTGTAGAGATAATTCTGGTGCCGAGAGGGGGAGTCGAACCCCCAAGGGCATAAGCCCATATGCTCCTGAAGCATACGCGTATACCAAATTCCGCCATCTCGGCAAGAAGCAATTTTTAAGTATATATTAGACTAAAGAACTTGTCAATTAATTTAGGGGCATCCTTTCTGCCAATTGGGGGACACCCCTGCCTGCCGGCAGGCAGGCTTTGAGCCAATCGGCAGGGTGTCCCTAAAAAGAATTGCGAGGAGCTGATTTTAGTATATAATTAACTTATGTTTTTAAAATCCTTTGGTTTGGTTTCCGGGGCGATAGGACAAATCTTTATTTTGGGAGTAATTGGCTATTTCCTGGTAAAGAAAAATATTTTAACCAGGCAGGGGATGGATCTTATTAGTCGTCTGGTTATTACAGTAACCCTGCCGGCAATGATTTTTTCTCAATTAATCCGGGGATTCAGTTTTGGTTTAAAGCCTGCCTGGTGGATTTTCCCTTTGACCAGTTTCGCAATTACGCTTTTAGGCTTCTTGGTGGGAGCGGTTTTTGCCGGTCTTATTAAACAGGGCGAAGCAAGAAGGCAATTCTTAAGCCTAACCTCGTTTCAGAACTCCGGTTATCTTCCTCTTGCTCTGGTTGCCGCATTATTAAGCCCTGAAGAGGCGGGCTTGATGTTTATTTATATCTTCTTGTTCTTGTTGGGATTTAATCTGGTGATGTGGTCTTTGGGGGTTCATTTTCTATCTCACCAGAGAAATAAGAGATTTGAATTAGCCAGCCTGTTTAGTCCGCCCGTATTAACAACAGTAATCACTATGCTGCTGGTGGGCGTCGGTGGGAATAAATTTATTCCCGAGATTATATTAAAACCCATAAAGATGCTTGGTGATTCTACTCTGCCTCTGGCAATGTTTGTAGTGGGGGGCAGTCTTGGTTTAATTCAGATCAGGAGGGTTCGGTTTAAGCTCGTCTTCCTATTGATTCTGGTTAAGCTTTTAATCTTACCCTTTCTGGGTTTGTTGTTTATCTGGAAATTCTCTCCTCCCCGGCTATTTGGTTTATTGTTTATAATACAGTTAGCTATGCCCTCTGCTACTTCACTCTCATTAATTATTACTTATTATAAAAGAGAGGATTTGTTAATCAGTCAAGGGGTACTGTTTACTCACCTGTTTAGTTTAGTTAGTATACCCCTGTTTTTAAGTTTAATATGGACAAGGTAGAGATTAGGAATCGTAAGGCGGGCCGGGATTATAAAATCCTTAAGGTTTGGGAAGCCGGGATTCAGCTAATGGGCAGCGAGGTAAAATCAATTAGAGCCGGTCGTGCAAATCTTAGTGATAGCTTTGCCCGGGTTGAAAATGGTCAGGTTTTGCTGTATAATATACACATTACCCCTTATGCTCAGGCCAGCTTCTTTAATGTTGACCCTGTCCGGGTACGCCGCCTGCTTTTACATAAGAATCAAATCAGGAAGATTGCGGGAGAGGTTCTCCAGCGCGGCTTCACCTTAATTCCCTTGCGGCTTTATTTTAATGAACGCGGATACGTAAAAATAGAACTTGCTCTCTGTAAAGGAAAGAAGCTATACGACCGTAGAGAAACGATTAAACGCCGCGAGGCAGAGCGTCAATTACGTCGGGTTTTAAGAAGCAGAAGGCAATAATGTTTCTCGTAATCAGTATGTTGCCGGGATTAAATTTTGAGATACTAAAATGATAGAGAATTTGTCCCTCGTAACTGATAGACTAATCATAAGGTTACTCGGGATGAATTTTCCGGCAGTAAAACGAAAGAAAATTCGGGGGTGAAAGGGCTCGACTTGAGCAAATCGGATAAAAGTAGCATGTCGAGGTTGCAAGGAGGCCTCGAAAAACACCTTGCACAATACAAACGCGAACACACAAGTGTCACGTTTAGGAACAACGCTTCAGTCACCAGTAATGGCTGGACCAATGTTCCTCCCAGTCTTCGGGCTTAATTAAGCCCGAAGCCTCTATTCATTCAGCCTGCGGGATGAAATAGAGCGGTTAGTAGGCTGGCTTCGGTAAATTAGCCTTTGGTGCCGGAGCGAGATTCTAAAAGGCTGCGCCCTGAGAGAATCCTGTCTGTCGGAGTTTTTCGGGGTTAAGCTCAATAGACTGACTAAACATGTAGCGATTTTTATCTGATTGCTGAAGGACCGGGGTTCGATTCCCCGCACCTCCACCAAATTGAAACGAACCCGAAAGGGGAGTTTGAGGGGAAAGATTTTCCCCTCAATGAATAACTTACTTTAGCTACGCTGCGGGGTGACAGCGGAACGAAGTGAAGCGTCAGAGGGGCAATAAGCTTTATCAAAGTTTTAGCCTTGGCTGAAGTTTGACTTAAAAGAAGATTTCAGCTAAGGCATAAGTGTGATAAAGCCCCTATGAGGAGGAGCGTAAGCGACGACGGGTTCGATTCCCCGCACCCCACCATTAATTCAGGGGAGCCTTCTGGTTAGATTAAAGGGTGCCCTTAGCCATAAATGAGACCAATTGGAGTGTTTGATTCAGGAATCGGCGGTCTTACTGTAGTTAAAGAATTAATACGGCATCTACCCGCAGAAGATATAATTTACCTGGGGGATACTGCCCGGCTTCCTTACGGCACAAAATCTGCCGGTACAATAATCAGATTTACGTTGGATAATATCCTGTTCTTGCTAAAACAAAATGTTAAGCTTATTGTCATTGCCTGTAATACCGCATCAAGTCTTGCTTTAGATGCTATTCAGGGGCATTTTCGAGTTCCAATTATTGGTGTCATTCAGCCGGGAGCCAGAAAGGCAGCCAGACTGACCAGGACAAAGTGCATAGGTGTAATCGGCACGCGCGCAACCATAAAGAGCAGGGCTTACGAGAGACAGATAAAGAAAATTGACTCAACAATTAAGGTAATCAGTAAGGCATGCCCTCTGTTTGTACCTCTAGTTGAGGAAGGATGGTTTAAACAGTCAGAGACAGTCACGATTATCAAGAGATACCTTGAGCCGCTGGTTAAAAAAAATCATAAGCTGGACAGCCTTATTCTCGGCTGCACCCATTATCCGCTGCTTAAGCCAGCAATCAGCAAGGTCCTTGGTAAAAGAGTCTGCCTGATTGATTCTGCCCAACAGGTGGCTAGTGAAGTTGAGAGTACCTTGAAGAGCCGAGGGTTAATTAAGAAGAAATCAAGGGCTAAGGGCAAATATAAGTTTTATGTTACGGATGACCCCGAAGGATTTTCCCGGCAGGCAGTCCGCTTTTTAGGATACAGGTTATCGAAAGTTAAAAAGATAAGCGATGTTCGAACTTAAGGTAACTGGCGAATTTAGCGCGGCACATAATTTAAGGGAATACCTGGGCAAGTGCGAAGGCCTTCACGGGCATAACTGGAAGGTTGAGGTGCTTGTTTGCGGAATGAAATTAGACAAAAAGGGCATACTTTTGGACTTTAAGCAAATAAAATCCTGCTTGAATAAGCTTCTGGACGAGTTGGACCATAAGTATCTTAATAGCCTGAGTTACTTTAAAAGAATAAACCCCAGCTCGGAAAACATCGCTAAGTTTATTTATAATAACCTAAGCAAGCAAGTCTTGGGTCTTAAATCAGTAACAGTCTGGGAATCGGATAGCTGTTCGGCTACTTATTATGGAAGATAAGAAGGCCGTTTCTGCCCTTCGTAAGGCAATTGTTCTCTTATCAGGCGGATTAGATTCGGCTGTAACCCTCTATATTGCCAAGCATCGAGGCTTCTTTTGTCATTGCCTTATTTTTGATTACGGGCAGCGTCATAAAAAAGAAATTGAGTCGGCAAAAAGGATTGCTAGAGCAGCGGCCTGCCGGTGTCAGGTCCTAAAAATAGACCTTCCTTGGAAAGGCTCAAGTCTATTAGATAGGAAGATACGGATTCCCCACAGGATAGCCGCGAGGAAGAGCAAAGGGGTAAATATCCCCTCAACTTATGTTCCCGGCCGGAATATAGTGTTCTTAAGCTTTGCTGTTTCTTTTGCAGAGGCAGTCGGCGCCAGTGCGATATTTATCGGCGCGCATATGCAGGATTATTCCGACTATCCCGATTGCCGTGAAGATTTTTTCAATGCATTTAAGAAAATAATTAAAACCGGGACAAGGTCAGGGGTAGAGAAAGAAGAGATAAGTATTCAGGCCCCTTTAATCAGTAAAAGAAAATCAGAGATTATTAAGTCAGGTTTAAGGCTAAAGGTTCCCTTTGAATTGACCTGGTCTTGTTATCGAGGGAGAGGGAAGCCCTGCGGCAGATGTGACAGCTGCTATTTTCGCGCCAAGGGTTTTGCCGAGGCAGGCATTCCTGATCCTCTCCTTGATTTCCGCCGAAGGCGCCCGCCTGCCGGACGGGTAGGGAACAGCTTCGGCTGAGGCAGAAAGGATGTCCGCCTTCGCTATCGGAGGGTAAGCCTATGATAGGGCTTCGGCGGACTATCCTACGTAGCTTTACCATTGTTTAATTTTTTGAAAAGCGAAGGAGGATGTTCCTAAGTTGAAGGGAAGGATTGCTGAGGTTTTTGAGAGTATTCAGGGTGAGGGCGTATATTTAGGCGAAAGGCAGATTTTTATCCGCTTCTATGGCTGTAATTTGAATCAGTGCAAATTTTGCGATACCCGATTAGATGAATTTAAGGAATACGAGCCTTATGAATTGTTCAGTCATTTAAAATCGTATTCCAATAATTTTCACTCTGTTTCTTTAACCGGGGGTGAGCCTTTGATGCAGAAGGATTTCCTGAAAGAATTCCTGCCTCTGGTTAAGCAAAAGGGCTTAACGACTTATTTAGAGACTAACGCTACCCTCCCGTCGGCTCTGAAGGATATAATCGATTACACCGACATTATAGCCATGGATTTTAAACTTCCCTCTTCGACCGGATTGCGGGAATTCTGGCAGGAGCATAAAGCCTTTTTAGATATTGCCTCGCGAGGGAAGGTGTTTGTCAAGGCGGTTATCTGTCATGATACCGATGTAGCGGATCTGAAGAAAGCTGTTGAACTGCTGTCCGATTTTAATCAGAATATCCCTTTTATTCTACAGCCAAATTCGTTTGAATTAAATAGATGGCTTATGGATAAGATTCAGGGATTTAAGGAATATTCTCTTAGGTTTCTATCAGATGTAAGGGTTATTCCTCAGGTGCATAAGTTGGCAGGAATAAGATGAATAAGCGAAAAAGCCGCTATGAGGGTCTGCAGGAAAGCGTTAGGCAATTAAAGACTCCTGCCATTGAGGTCTGGCAGAACAAATACCCGGATAAGGAATATACCATAAGTCTTGAAATCCCCGAGTTTACCTGTATCTGCCCGAAAACGAACCTGCCTGATTTCGCCGTAATTAGAATTGAATATTCTCCAGATAAATACTGCATTGAATTGAAGTCATTCAAGATGTACACGATTTTCTATCGCAATCTCGGGATATTTCATGAACATGTAGTGAATAAGATGTTGGAGGATTTAGTAAGGGTATGCAAGCCCCGCTGGCTTAGGATTAACGGTGAGTTTAATGTACGCGGCGGGATTAAAACAATAGTAACTGCAGAGTATAAAAAATGAGAAACTTAAACTCCTCAGTTATCCAGCGAGCAGTGGCTGAGCTTTGTATTAAAGCTAATACGGCGCTTCGCCCCGATGTTCTATCAGCCTTAAAAAAAGCTTATCAGGAAGAGGGTAAGGCTATAGCTAAGTCTGTTTTGGGCGCGATTATCAAAAATGCTGTCTTGGCTAAAAAGAACAAGTTGGCAATATGTCAGGATACAGGTTTGCCCTGCGTTTTTGTAGAGTTGGGCGATAATCTGAAGGTTATCGGAGATTTAAAAAGAGCGATTAATAAAGGCGTGGAAGCCGGCTATAAAAAAGGATATTTGAGGAATTCGATTGTAGGAAATCCCCTATCCAGAAACAAGTCAGACTATAAACCAGCAATTATTCATCTCGATTTAGTTAAGGGTAGTAATTTAAAGTTAGCTGTTTTACCTAAAGGCTTTGGTTGTGAAAATAAAAGCAGACTGAAGATGTTTCTCCCTACCGCCAATATCGACCAGATAAAGGAGTTCATCATCGAGAGCGTAAGAGAGGCAGGTCCTGATGCCTGTCCGCCTTATATTATTGGAGTAGGTATCGGCGGCACGGCTGATTATGCCTGTTTTATGGCCAAGAAGGCCTTACTTAAAAAAATTACGAGTTACGAGTTACCAGTTACGAGTTACGTTTCTAAATTAGAACACGATTTATTAAGACAGATAAACAGATTAAATATCGGCCCAATGGGGCTGGGAGGAAAAACCACTTGTTTAGGCGTAAATATTGAGACTCATCCCACGCACATTGCGGGGTTGCCTGTGGCAGTGAATATTAGTTGTCATGCCTTAAGAGGTGCAACAAAAAGTTTATAGGGTTAAATGAAGAGAGTAAACACTCCTTTAGAGAAAAAAGAGATTACAAAATTAAAAAGAGGAGATGAAGTGCTCTTGACCGGCATTATCTATACTGCCCGGGACCAGGCGCATAGAAGATTACTTGAGTGTATCAATCAGAAGAGGAGATTACCCATAGACCTAAACGCTCAGGCTATCTACTATTGCGGCCCAACCCTTACGCCAAAGGGTAAGATTATTGGCTCTTGCGGCCCGACTACTGCTTCTAGGATGGATGAATTTAGCCCTGCTTTACTTAAGGCAGGGCTGGCGGCAATGATTGGCAAGGGCAGGCGTTCATCTGAGGTTGCGGCAGCAATAAAGAAATATCATGCTGTTTATTTTTTAACCTATGCTGGGTGTGGCGCTTTGCTTGCCGGTTATGTGAAAAAAGTCAAATTGAGGGCTTATCCTGAATTGGGGCCGGAGGCAATTTATGAATTATATGTTGAGGATTTTCCTCTAATTGTCGGAATTGATATCAAGGGAAGGAATATATATTAGGGAAAGGATGTCCGCCTTCGCTCTTAACAAGCAAGACGACAGTAGAGCTTCGGCGGACTATCCTATGTAGCCTTACCATTGTTTAAGTTTCTGAAGGGCGAAGGAGGATGTCTCTATGTTGGAGATTAAGGATTTATTTGTTGAGATTGAGGGCAGGAAAATCTTAAAGGGGATTAATCTTAAGATTGAGAAAGGCAAGACCTATGCGCTTCTTGGTCCTAATGCCAGCGGCAAGACCAGTCTGCTAATGGCAATCATCGGTATGCCTCAATATAAGATAACCAGCGGCAGAATTATTTTTAGAGACAAAGATATCACCCGTCTTTCTCTGAACGAGCGCGCAAAGTTAGGCATTGGAATAATGTTTCAGAAGCCGCCACAAGTGCGGGGAGTCAAGTTACGTAAAATCTGCGATGTCCTTCTTCGCCAAGGTTCCGGAGGACTATCCGCCAAGGCCCAAGAAATAGATACTTCAGCGAAGGCGGAGGCGGATACCCTTCTTTCTCCCAAAGAAATAAAAAAATCAGAGCAGTTTGCCCAGGAATTAGGCCTTACCGAGCATTTGGAAAGAGACCTGAATTACGGCTTTTCCGGAGGGGAATTAAAGAGGTCTGAGCTGTTTCAGTTGCTTTGTCAAGACCCTGCTCTGGTTTTATTGGATGAGCCGGAATCCGGAGTGGATTTGGATAATATCTCTTTAGTCGGGCGCACGATTAATGAGCTTCTTCATCCCGACAAAAACGGAAGCCCTGCCGGCATTATCGTGACCCATACTGGATATATATTACAGTATGTAGAGACAGATATAGGATATGTGCTGTTGAACGGCAGGATAATTTGCGAAGGTCACCCTCTTGATTTATTCAAGGGGATAAAAAAACATGGATATGAAAAATGCGCAGAATGCAAATTGAGACAGAAAATAAAGCCGAAGCGAGTAAGAACAA
Organism: uncultured Planctomycetales bacterium; assembly: GCA_964592485.1. GTDB lineage: Bacteria > Omnitrophota > Gorgyraeia > Gygaellales > JAHJCI01 > CAZQEY01. The sequence continues at coordinate 26,903 of CAZQEY010000001.1, read as the reverse complement.
AATAGCTGCCTTTGGTCCGGATATTGATATTGTCAAGTTTGAAGAACCGCAGGAAAGGTCACCTATTTCGTCATTATCCGGTTTATCTCCGGAGCTTATGAGGGTTGCTGAGGGAGTGGGAGTTGAGCTCAAGGAAGAGGCTCGCGCAGGGACTTTTGTCCAGTTAGACCACAGCGTAATATACCAGAAGGTTAAAGATATGTATTCCGGCCAGGTAGAGATAATGAGTATTACTGACGCTTTGGAGAAATATCCAGAGATAAAAAAGAAATATTACTGGAAGGCAGTATCAGTGGATACGGATAAATATACCTCTTATGCGGAGCTAAATCCTATGCATGGTTATTTTATTCGAGTATTAAAGGGGAGCAAGGTCAGCCAGCCGATTCAGTCATGCCTACTCCTGCAGGAGAATGCTACTTTACAAAATGTGCACAATATTATTATTATGGAGGAGGGCGCAGAGGCGCAGATTATTACCGGCTGCAGTATTGCCCCCAAGGTTAAGGAGGGTTTACATATCGGGATTTCAGAGTTCTATTTAGATAAGCGGAGTAAACTTACCTTTACCATGATTCACAATTGGGCAGAGGAGTTTCATGTGCGTCCGCGCTCAGCAGGAATACTCCAGGAGGCAGCAATATTTAAGAGCAATTACATTTTGCCTAAAGCAGCGCGTTCAATCCAGATGTTTCCTTCTGCTTATTTAAAAGGCAAAGACGCGGTTGCCAATTTTAATTCCCTGCTTTGGGGCCTGGGCGATTCTTATATTGATATCGGCTCAAAAATAATTCTCGAAGGGGACGGCTCGCGCGGTCAATCAACTATGCGTTCAATTTGCTATGACCGGGCACAAATTTATGCCCGGGGGATACTCCAGGCGCGACACGATAATACGCGCGCGCATCTTGACTGCCGCGGGATACTCTTCTCTAAACAAGGTAAGGTGTTTGCAATACCTGAGCTAATCTCCGAAGGAGCACCGGGTAGCACACTTTCTCATGAAGCAGCAATCGGCCCCATTGATGAAGATGAGATTTGCTATCTGATGAGCCGCGGATTGAGCCGTGAAGCTGCAATCGCAATGATTGTTAAGGGCTTTGAGGATGTTTCCATACTTGGCCTCCCCCCAGAGTTAGAGGCCTATGTTTCCCATATTATGGAGATGACCCAGAAGGAGGCGTTATAAAGATGGCGAGGGCTGACGGCAGAGAATTTAACCAGATACGCAGAGTAAAGATTGAGCGCAATTATATTAATTATGCAGAAGGCTCCTGTTTAATTGAGCTGGGTAATACCCGGGTTATCTGTACTGCTTCGGTTGAGGAGTCTGTGCCTGCTTTTTTAAAGGGCAGCGGCACTGGTTGGGTTACCGCTGAGTATGGGATGCTTCCCCGTTCCTGTCAGGTGAGGGTTCCGCGCAGCAAGAGTTCAGGCCGAACCTATGAGATACAGAGATTAGTGGGCAGGTCCCTGCGTGCAGTAACAGAGATGGGAGATTTAGGTGAGCGCACAATCTGGATTGACTGTGATGTAATCCAGGCAGACGGCGGAACGCGTACGGCAAGCATTACAGGAAGTTTTATCGCTCTGGCTGATAGCCTGATTAAATTAAATGAAGCCGGATTAATTCAGACGATTCCCCTTAAAGATTCTGTTGCTGCGATTAGCGTAGGTATTGTCAATAAAGAGCTGTTGTTAGATTTGACCTACGATGAAGATTCTCATGCTGATGTTGATATGAATGTAGTAATGACTGATAAGGATGAATTTATTGAGATTCAGGGTACAGCAGAAAGGTTCCCCTTTAAGAAGGAGCAAATGGATAAACTTCTGGAATTAGCCAAAACAGGGATTCTGTATCTGATTGATATTCAGCACAATTTATTGAAAAAAATAAATTACGGGGACGGCCCTCTCTAATGATTTTTCTTCAAGGCGAGACTTCCAATAGGGCGAGATGGTGAGCAAAAAACAACGAATTGAACTGGTAATTGCCAGTAGAAATCAAAAAAAGGTTAGGGAGATAAAAGAGTTACTAAAAGGACTAAAGGCTCTAAAAATATCATCCCTGCGTGATTATCCCCGGGCACCCTATATTGCCGAAAATGGTAAAACCTTTAAAGAAAATGCCATAAGAAAGGCAATGAAGATTGCCCGTTTTACGCAAAGATTAACCCTGGGTGAGGATTCTGGGCTTGAGGTTGCTGCCTTAGACGGAAAACCAGGGATATATTCTTCACGCTTTTCCGGGAAGGATAAAAGCGATTTAAAGAATAATCTTAAGTTATTACGCCTTCTGGGAAATCTGCCGCTCCCTAAGCGAAAGGCGCGCTATGTTTGCAGCGTAGCCCTGGCTGATAAGAACTGTTTACTTGGTGTTGCCGAGGGGATTTGTCCCGGCTTAATCGGATTTAAAATGCGCGGCTCTGCCGGCTTTGGTTATGACCCTTTGTTCATTATCCCTAAGTATAAAAAAACCTTTGCTCAACTGGGTTTACGAATCAAACATAAGATGAGCCATCGCTTTCGCGCGCTCAACGAGGCAAAAAAGATAATCCGGAAATATTCGGATAGATTGACAAAAATACACTAAGTGTTATACTAACCTACCTGAATAACCACTACTGAGCGACAGGTTTTTGGTAATTATCCGCGAAAGCGGATACGGCTTATGTAAAAATATTGTTTTATTACCAAAAACCTAAAGGGGGTGTGGGGGAGAATGTCCCCCACGCTTTACCTGCCTGCCGGCAGGCAGGGGGGAGAACAGCGACCCGAGATTTAAATATTGTGGAGCGTTAGGAGGGGGCGTGCCCCCTCCTAAGGAGCGAACGTCCAACGAATACAGCTGAAGTAAGGATACAGCTAAAAGTTTTATTTGTTTACTGACCAGTTAAGAATAAGCACTAGTGAGCGACCGGGGCGTGGCTCAGTTTGGCTTAGAGCGTCCGCCACAAAGATTGGCGGACGCCCGCCAACGTTTTAGTGGCGGGCGCTTGGTTTGTGGCTAAATGTACGTTTATATAATTAGAAGTTACAAAGACGGAAGTTTTTATATTGGTTCTACAAATGATGTAAATAAACGTCTTAAACAGCATAATCATCGAGAAAGTTTATCTACAAAATCGAAAGTTCCATGGGGATTGGTTAAGGTTGAGCAGTACGATAGCAAATCTTTAGCTTTAAAAAGAGAAAAGTTTTTAAAGACAGGTAGGGGTAGAAGCACTTTAATAAATTTATTTCGCCACCGAGAATAACAGTGCGGGGCGTGGCTCAGTTTGGCTTAGAGCGCTTGGTTTGGGACCAAGAGGTCGACGGTTCAAGTCCGTCCGCCCCGACCATCCGCCTTTGGCGGATGATCCCGAGCGACAATAGTTTTAATGCAAGTAGCGAGGGACGAATAATCAGAGGTCGACGGTTTCCCTCGGCTTTTAACGTATTTATATTAAGGAAGCCTCGGGACTTCGCCGCGTAAACTTGTGTGAGGGCGGCTCGCAAGTCCGTCCGCCCCGATTGATTTAGTAGATAGTATGTAGTAGGTAGGGGTTAGGATTAAGTAGTAAGTAGTAATGATTAAGTGAACGTTCTATAAAGAATTTTTGAAGAGAATCCTGGAAAATGCGCCCGTAGCTCAATAGGATAGAGCATCTGCCTTCTAAGCAGAGGGTTGCCCGTTCGATTCGGGCCGGGCGCATAGGAAAGATTAAGATAAGAAAGGGCGGTATGGGTCGGTTTTCCGAATCACGCCAGGTGCCCCAAATGTTATGAAACTGTTTATAAAAATATTAATAATCGTATTGGCAATCCTGGTTTTGCTCTTTAGCGCAGCACGTATATTTGTTGCGCTTAGAGGCAAGGCGTTGCTTACCCAAAAATTAGAGGATGCATTAAAAAAAGATGTAAGCATCGGTTATCTGGGATTAAGAAAGATTCTGGCTTTAGAGATAAGGGGCCTGACAATTGAGAAGCTGGCAAAGATTGATTACATTTATGCATCTCCAAGTCTTTCCGGTTTGCTTCGCGGTAAGATTATTCTCAATGAACTCAGGGTTGTAAGGCCGGAGATTAATTGGGAAAGAAGATTGTCTGCCGATGAACCATCAAAGAATGAGCCAATAAGTACAGGCAAGGCTTTATCCCCAGCCCAAGAAGCCCCGAATCAATCTAAAGTAAATACATCCAAGACAGAGAATAGGCGGTCAACCCCAATTGTTATAAAATCCTTGAATGTTAAACAAGGAACAATAAGTTTTATTGACCGGACTGTTTCTGAATCAGGCGTACGGATAATCTTAAAAGAGGTTTTACTCGATGTAGATAACCTGTATCTTTTTCCTAAGTCGGTATTTACAAATTTCCAATTAACCGCAAAGATACCCTGGCAGGGAGGTTCGGAGGAAGGAAGCGTCTACGCTTCCGGCTGGATTAACCTTTATAAGAAAGATATGCAGGCAAGGCTGGAGATTGACGGCATTGACGGCATACAGCTGTATCCCTACTATTCTTATTGGGTGGATTTGGAGAATTCGCGCATAGAAAAGGCAAACCTTAATTTTAGCAGCGACATTCAGGGACTGAATAATGAAATTACGGCGCAGTGTCGTCTGGAATTAACCGATATTAAATTCAAGCCGCGCCCGCCTGACCAGCCCGAACATAATGCGGAAAAGGTTGCTACTACGGTTCTGGGGATTTTTCGTGCACTTAATCAGGGAAGGATAGTATTGAATTTTACCATAAAAACGAAGATGGATAAGCCGGAATTTAAACTTGACAGTATCAGTCAGGCAGTAAATGATACAATCAGTAAGGCAGTTGCATCCGATAAGGTTAAGATTGAAGATGTGGTTTTGCTGCCAGGCAGACTTCTTGAGGGCGTGGCAAAGGGAACAACCGGAGCAACCAAGGCAATTATTGATGGGGCACTTTCTGTGGGCAAGAGCTTCAAGGACGCAATCCTGGATGCTTTAAAGACTGATAAGACAGAGTTTCAACAGGATAATTTTTCAGAAGATTAAATAAAAGTCAATGGTGGCTATGGTGTAATGGCAGCACGAGAGACTGTGGCTCTCTTAGAGCGGGTTCAAATCCCGTTAGCCACCCCAATAAATTCTCTCTCAATTTGCAATTTGAGAGGTCAATAGCCTTGATTATTATCGTTAATCAAGGCTATTTTTATGTATCGATTTGTCAAAAGGTTAGGGCATTATAAGCTTGATAATCTAATCACATTTTCTGATTCAGTAAACTTGTTAAATGAATCTGCCAGTAATCTGCTGATTTTTCTCTAAAATCTACCATTTTATCTCTGCATTTAACAGATGCCATTTAACTGCTATTTTTTTAATATTTGTCGTATTTTTGTTGGCATTCTTCTTTTAGAAATATGAGTTAAATGGATTTTAACAATAAATCAGCGAGATTAAAGAAGAGATAAGAGGTAAGATTTATGAAATTAGTTCTTTCCAGAGCTTCTTTTGTTTTTCCCAACCGGACTCTATAGTAATTGCTCGGATTTTATATTCAGTAAATTCCTGGATTTTGTTATTTTTAGAGAGGAGAATTTCTTCCTGGATACAAGGTGCCAGATTAACAAAATTCATAATTTGGCTTAGCCTAGCTTTGGTCATATTGAGCCATTTTGCAATTTGCGTAAAATCCTTAGCTCTATTTTCACTAATAATATCTTGAATATGATAAGCCAAGATTAATGTCTGGCGAAGACGAGGCTCTTTCCTGATTTCAGCTTCTTTACATTTTGGCCTTTGATGTTTAAGCTCTTTTAAAGCTACTTTAAATTCAAATCTTAAAGCACTATCCATTTTACCTATCCTTTTGATTGAAATCTATATTTGCACATAAGAATTTTAGTCCATTTTCATTCAGGGTAATTCCTAAAACTCCATTTTTGGAATCATAGTCCATACCTTTAACAATTAACATAAGCATTCGCCTCTTTTCTTTAAGGCTGAAATTTCCCCAGAGTGGGGAATTTACCATTATGACATCTCTAAGTTTTTCCATAGTTATGGCTTTTTCCTTTGAGGGCCCCTTATTTAATATTTTTAAAATTTTGTTTGGTTTTTCCTTATCATTGATAATATTTTTGAGGCATTCGATTACTTTATTTTCAATAGCCTGAGCGTTGATTAAGCGCGTAGGACAGCTTTTGTAGCCGCGCTTTTGAGCATTCATACAGAGATAATAGTGGTATTTATATTTGCCTTTTATAGCGTAGGCATAATACATCGAACAATTGCAGTTTTTACAGCGCAAAATATCGCTAAGTAAGCCAATATTTTTGGCATTTTGGGTAATTTTTCGTTCTGGTCTGTTTTCGATTAAGATTTCTTGAGCCCTTTGAAATGTTTCATCGGATATTATGCGCTCTTGTTCGCCTGGATAGATTTCGCCATTGTATTTGACTTTACCGGTATAATAAATATTCTTTAAAATTAGTTGAATTCCCGTGTTTTTAAATTTAATTCCACCGAAGGTTCTACCTTGAAGCGTGATATAGCTCTTTGTCTTGAAGCCTTGTTCATTTAAGGCAATAGTTACAGCCAAAAGCGAGCGTTTTTCAAGATATAGGTCGAATATTTTACGCACGAGCTTAGCTTCCTTTGGATTTATTACAAGCTTATGGTTTACCCTATCAAGATCATAGCCTAAAGGCGGCCTTCCGCCGATCCATTTGCCTTTCTTTTTGGCAGCACCCATCTTATCACGCGTTCTTTCACTAATGATTTCTCTTTCAAATTGAGCAAAAGAAAGTAGGATATTCAAGGTTAATCGCCCCATAGAAGTGTTAGTGTTAAAATTTTGCGTTACTGAAACAAAAGCCACATTATGTTGCTCAAAAAATTCTAAAAGCTGGCTGAAATCAAGCAAAGAACGAGATAATCTATCTACTTTATAAACTACAACACAGTTAATTTTTCTATCTTTGATATCTTGGATAAGCCTTTGCAAGGCAGGTCTATCTGTATTTGCTCCGGTATAACCGGCGTCATTATAATGTTCTGTTAGAGCGATCCAACCTTCAGATTTTTGGCTTAAGATGTAGCTTTCAGCAGATTCGCGCTGGGCATCCAAAGAAGTAAATTCCTGTTCTAAGTTTTCAGCAGTGGAGACGCGCGTATAAATAGCACAGAAGTTTTGTTTCTTTTCTTGTTTAGTTTTCTTTTCGTCTTTCATAGATTAAAAAATAAATATCCGTTCCAATGAGCCCCGGTTATTTCTTTAGCTATCGCAGTAAGGGATTTAAAAATCTTGCCATTATATTCAAAACCCCTTTCTAAGACTTTAACTTTGAAATTATTGCCTTTATATTCTTTAATGATTACTGTCCCCGGAATAGGAAGGCGCCTATCTCGTAAGAATACTCTTTCTTTCGGAATGCTTGGCCTGAGAGCAATATTATTAATAGGATCGAATTCTTTAGTTAATTCTTCAATTTTATTTTTAGCTTCTTTTGATAAACCGCCATATTCGATTTCTTGTAATTTGTAAATAATTCTCTTTAGCAAGTAACTTTTATTGCCACAAGGTATCTCTTTAACATCAAAAAGCTCATGATATTTTTCTTGAACTTGTTCAAAAGTTGCATTATTTAGTTTTTCTATCTCGGATTGCAATTTTTCTTTCACGGTCATCTCACCTCAGGTCATATATAGCCATATATTTCGAGAGATATCAAGGCAAATAGAGTATTTTAAAGAGGTATTTTTTGATTGTGGAGAGAATAAATTGGCGATATAATATATAACAAAATGTAACAGGAGCCTTAATGGGGGAATTATCCGAGGTTCATACAGTTAAAGAAATAGCAGAAGTCCTTAAATTGCTCCTTATTCAATAAGAAGATTAAGCCGGGAAAGAAAAATCCCGGCTTTTAAATTTGGTGGGCAGTGGAGATTCGATAAAAAAGAAATAAATGAGTGGCGGAAAAATCAGATAAAGGGAAATAAATAATGCCTTTAAAAGTTATATCTTTATTTTCTGGTTGTGGCGGTTTTGATTTCGGGGTTAAGCTAGCAGGTCACAAAATCATATGGGCTAATGATATATATCCTCCCGCAGCAAAATCTTATATAGCAAACTTTCCAGAGGTTGAATTCTTTCGTGGCGATATTGATAATGTAAAGAATTTTCCTAAGGCAGATATGGCTGTAGGTTGTTATCCTTGCCAAGGTTTCAGTGTGGGAGGGAATAGAAAATCATTTGATGAAAGAAATTACCTTTACAGGCAGTTTCTTAGATGTATAAAAACAATAAAGCCAAAATTTTTCATAGCAGAAAATGTAAATGGTATGGCAGTTCTCTATAATGGAAGATTTTTAAAGAACCAGCTAAAAGCTTATAGAGCAGCTGGGTATGCAGTTAAATGGGAAGTATTAGATGCTAAAGACTTTGGGGTTCCGCAGGATAGGAAGAGAATATTTATTGTCGGAGTAAAAAAAAGTGTAGACTTTCAATATACATTCCCTAAACCAACTCATGGCCCAGGGTTAAAAAATTACGTGACTCTTCGAGATTCTATATGGGATTTACCCAGGTGGCCAGAAGGTGAGTTTTATGATGAAGGTTTCCCATGGTATTATCTTTCAAGAAATAGAAAACGTGGTTGGGATGAAGTAAGTTACTGTATTTTGGCAAATTGGAGGCATGTACCTCTTCATCCAATGGGCAAGCCAATGGTATATGTGAGCGAAGATAAATGGATATTACCCAAAGGGTCTAGGCATAGAAGACTTTCGTGGAAAGAATGTGCAAGGATTCAGAGTTTTCCGGATAATTTTAAGGTAGAAGATTCTTTAGAGGCAAAATATTGGCAAATAGGCAATGCAGTGTCCCCATCAGTTGCAAAAGCAGTTATTAGTCCATTTCCCAAATGAATTTTATAGTTAGACTATGAAAGTTAAGATTAAGAAAGTATCCTCCCGGAAAGACATTTATAAGATAATTCGCAGACTTGAAAAATATGGAAATTCAAGACATGGGAACAAGAGTAATCCGCTTGATGAAGCCATTTATATAATACTATCAAAACAAACTGACGGACAGAGATTTTCCGAGGCGTACAAAAAATTAAAAGGCAAATGTAAAGTCTGGAAAAATATATTGAAGATGCCAATAAAGAATATAGCTAATGTAATTAAATCGAGCGGTCTTGAAAATCAAAAGGCAGGGCAAATAAAGAACTTGATAAAAAAGATTTATAAGGATAGAGGAATAGTAAGTTTGGCCTGGCTTAAAAAATTAGAAACTCCGGAGGCATTAGACTACTTAATGGGTTTGCCGGGGCTTGGTATTAAGTCGGCCTACTGTATTTTAATGTATTCATTGAGCAGGGGTGTTTTGCCAGTTGATATTAACGTCTTCAGGATTTCATGTAGGTTAGGTTTGATTCCTCAGCATATTAGTTTAGCAGAGGCGCACCACAGGTTAGAAAAATTAATACCTCTTCAGAAAAGATATTCGTATCATGTTAATTGCATTAGTCTTGGGCGCGACTGCTGCCGTAATCAGTTTCCGAAATGCCAAAGGTGCGTTTTACAAAATTTTTGTAACTATGGAAAAAGGAGTTTGAATAATGTTTCAAGATCAACTTTCAAAAGCGGTAATTGATTTTTCAGATAGTTTTATTAAAAGAGTGCTTGGCAATTGCGATAGCCAAAGATTAGTAACAGATTCACTGCCTTCTGATAAGTTTAATACAGGGATGTTGTTTCCAGCCTCAGAATCTGACTCAAATAGGAGAAACTTTGAATATAAAAGTAAAGTTGCACCTAGCTCTTGTAAGGTGCAATTTAGAGTACAGGGGGAGCTTAAGGATATAAGTATTACTCCCTCTTTTACGCTGTACTTTCGGGCAAAGGCGCCGTTAAAAGGTAAAGTTTTGCAAGACTTAAGAGGATTAGCTGATGAGATAAAAGAAGATGAAATATGGAAAGATTGGAGAGAAAGACTATCTCAATCACCGGTTAACGGAACACATTCTAGTCAGAGCGCGCCGGCTCCAGAGAAAGGAGAAGCGCAAAGTCAGACTGTATTTATTAGAAAGCGTTATGCCAAAACATTTAGGCTCAGTCTTGAAAATAACTTTGTAGAATTAGACCTTGCAGATTTCAGAGAAAGTTATAAATCTTTAGGAGATTCGCCAAACTGGCAAGGCAGTATTGCTGTTAATTCTGAAATAAGGGAAGATGGGGCTTCGCTAGTCTCTATAATATTGGCGAACACGTATAGCGGCAAAAGCAGGGCGGCTGGAGAGTCAAACTGGTTCGATGTAAGAATAAAAATTGGCTTAAAAGAGAATTCGCTAATGGATTTTAAATGCCCCGTTCTGGATGACTATAATGTAGAAGCATTTAGTGCTAATATTTCCTTTGATAAAGAGCTAAGTACAGAAAAAGAACTAATTTTTACACCAATTGCTAAGTCAAAAACGCAGATGGAAGAACCCAGGAAAGGCCCCACATTTAAGGAAGCCGCAGAAGCTCCTGGAGAAGCCATAGATTCAGTTATTTCGATATTAGAAAAAGCAGGAGCTAGTGATGCTCATATTTCTTTTCTTAAGGAGTGCGCTGAAGAAATTAAGCGTTCTCCACAAGGTATGGGTGCGTTTAAGAAAGTATCAGAAGTATACGGTCGGTGTTTTGGAAAAGAGGTGCCTTGGTATTGTCACCAATTAGTTACTTTGCTTGTAGCTGCCAGTTGTTACCTAAAGGGAAAAATGGATCTTCAGCCAATAGTGCTAAATATTCCAACTGCTGGAGGCAAAACAGAGAGTTTCCTTTCGGCGGCTATGTGGGCTATCTTTTTTGAGAAACAAAAAGGTTCTAAGTCAATTAATATAATCAAATACCCTGTTACACTGTTAAGCAGTGATCAGGCGCGGAGGCTTGCTGGATATAGTATTGTTTTGGATGAAATTTTAGGAGAGCCAGCAGGAATAGGATATTTTGTTGGCAAGAAGGGGGCCTATGAGTCGCCAAAAGATATTATAAGCAAATGTCCAAGGCCTATTTCAGGAAGAGGAGTTTGCAATAGCGAATGGAAAGAAGAAAAAAAGTTTTGCGCAGGCGCGTCTCAACTTATATGCGAAAAAGGGCATAGGCTCACATTAGGTATAGGAGATGAGATATTTTTTCAGGTGCCAAGTTTTTTGATTGCAACGTGGGATAAATTCATAGCAAGGTCCATGCAGCAAAAGTTAAGGAACCTATTAGGTATTGAAGCCTATTTTTGCCCAAACCACGGCTATATGCTTGGAAACCGCTGCCCAGATTGTAAGAGAGACTTATCTAATTCAAAGCAAGTAGTAAAGCCTGGTATTCTGATTTTAGATGAAGGCCATTTAATCAGAGGGCCGGAAGGAACATTAAATTCACATATAGAGACAGATTATGCAGAAATCTTCAAAGCAAACACTGGTGTATACCCTATTCCTATTGTTTCTACAGCAACTATTGCTTATATAAAGAGGCACATGTTCCAGCTTGGATTTGTAGGCAAGGGAGAATCTATAATTCTGCCTCCCCAAAAAGAAAGCCGAGCATATTATATAGAGAAGAGCGAATTAAAACATATAACCCTTGCTTTATTGCCGCAAGATAGGCCATTAACATGGGCTATACCAGACTTATGTAATATTTACTTTGAAACTCTTGCTGAAATTTACGGCTTTGATATAAGCCACGTTAACATAAACCACCCACTTTATTCTATTTCTCAGATTATGATTTATTGTTCTTCATACAAAAATATAAACACCCTTCAGGAAATGATAAAGAATGCTATAAATCCTAAAAGAGTACAGAGAGGGTCGCCTCCACTGCGCTATGTTGAGCTTTCTGGCAGGCACTTTGAAGAAGAAAAGGTGGCTTCAGTTGTAGAGAAAATAAAAAATCGTCAGCAAGAACTTATATATGCAACAAACATCGCCTCTATAGGCATTGATATAGAGAATCTTAATAGCATATTTTTCTTTGGCCTTCCTTCTAATGTAAGCGAATTCATCCAGACTCTTAACAGGACAGGTCGGAGAAAACCTGCTTTCTGTTTAGCAGTCCTCGGCCCCAATAAGGACAGAGATGTTTCATATTATACATATTGGAGTCCATTTGTACATACTGCTGATAAAATACTTGAAGGTATTCCTCTGAATAGATTTGCGCGCACAGCAATAGACCAAACATTTAATAACATTGTTGTCTCTTTGCTTTTGTTCCATTTTGGACCAAAGATGGGGCAAGATTTCCGCTGGTGCAATAGAGTAAGAGATGCTTTAGAAAGTGGCTTTCCTGAAAAGGAAATGCTGGGAATTCTTAAACGCATTTACCGCTCTCAAGATGATGGCAGCGGAGCATATGAGGAAAAAATTGAGGATTTTTGGGAATACTTTAAGGAAGCTGTTAAAGAAAATCCAAGTTCATTTATAACAGACCCTTTTAAAAGCCAAGGCAAATTTCGTTATAGCCTTCGAAATATTCAGCCGCAAGTTGAGGTAAAGTATAACTCTGCAGTAGAAGCAGCAAAGCGAGCGGGCTTAGCGAAAATTAATGTAAAAGAAGCGCCGGTAGATGAAGAAACAGAAGTAGAAAGAGAAGAAACTGGAGAAGATGAAGATTTAGAGGAGCTGAAGAAATGATAAAGAGAAATGAAATGAGTATATCTGCTGCTTTGTTTTATGCATTCCCGAATGCTTATTTTCTCGTTCGGGATATAATGTGCAAGGCAGGGAATAATTATGAGCGAATTCTATCTAATGCAAAAGTCCGCGATGAAGTAAGGCTTGAAAGGATAATTACACAGAGGATATGCAGGCATGAAATGGGACTTACAGAAGGGAAAGGTAAGCGGCTACCTGCAAAGAGGCAATTTCAATTTAGAGAATATAGAAGTATTGACCCCGAGTTAGCGCCGGCGTCATTCTTATGCCCGCAGTGCAATAAAGTGTACGATTTGCAAAAGAAGAAAGATATTAAAGAAAGCGACTTTATATGCCCAAATTGTAAAAGTTCGCTCTCGCAAATTGTCCACATATTTACTCACCCTCAATGCGGAAATATTCAGGAAATTAAACCTAAGCTATGTTACGAATGTAAGAAAAGTTATTTTGAACTTTACCTTGTGAAAGAGAATTTTGCTAAGTCAACATGGCTTTGCCCAAATTGCAAAACTAAAGTTCACCTTAGCTATTTATGTAATTGCTCAACTGACGATAGAGTTAAAATGAAGCCTATGCCAGCAGCTTCTGCTATAAAGCCTATGTCTATAAACGCTGTAGATGTAGGTTCGGGCTGGGAAGAGTGTATAGATTCGTGGTTTAGATTTGAGGGCGGCACTCTTGAAGAGAAAATTCTGGGAGATTTGCCAGAGCCAATGAGAGAAATAGCTCAACGGAATATGGAAGCTGATGAGAGTTTCAAGGAAAAGATGATTGCCGATTATAAAGAGAAGCACCCCAGCGAGAGGTCTCGAGAGGAAATTATCCGGGAGGAAATAGGAGAGATTTCTTTCAATGTAAGGAGGCTGCTTTCCGAATATAAAGGCGCTACCTCACATATAGCTTTTGACGGCAAGCTAAGTGAGGCAGAGGCATCAAAGGTAGAAAAAGATTTTGGGTTAAAATTGTTTTACCTGGACCGTATACCTCTAGTAACAATGGTATATGGCTACCTTGTTGGCTCTACAGATGAAGCTAATTCCAAACTACAATTATTTGATGCCGGGTATGGGAATTATAATGTCTTAACGAGGTGTTATGAAAGTGAGGCGCTCCTTGTAGAATTGTCACCTGCAAGAGTAGTAAATTGGCTGAATAAATCAGGAAAAGAATTGGATGAAAAATCACTGCGGAAAATCTTGCTAACTTCTAGCGGAGATTGTGCAGGAGATATTCCTTCCGCAGTAAAAACTCTCCTTCATACAATTAGCCACCTCATGATCAGGCAGAGTGAAATTTTTAGCGGAATATCCAGAGATAACTTAGGGGAAATGGTATTTACCCCAGCAATGTCTTTTGTGATTTTCAGCACTGAAGGCACAGAGTTAGGCGCTTTAAAGTCAACTTTTGAATCGCAGATGTATAATTGGCTCCATAAAACAAGGCATGCTGCAGAGAATTGCCCCTATGACCCTTTATGCGAAGCTCATGTACCGTCCGCGTGTCATGGGTGTTTATATATTGCTGAGAGGTCATGTAATGAAATGTTCAATGCAAACTTAGACAGAAAATTAGTAGTTACTATAAGTAAAAATATAGGATATTGGGATAAATGCCTGGCGTAAGAGAATTAATTAGCTTGAAATGGCCTCTAGAAATTAGGCAGCTTACTGAGTTTTTTGTTTCTAAAGGCATGAAGCCTCCAGAGGCGCGCGAGTTAATTTTTCAACTTATGGGCTCAGAAGCTTTGGCAATAATTGAAGATAATCCGGATTTCGAAAGAAGTAAGGTGAGTTTAATTGCAGCAAAAGTCCCTGATACAATTGCGCATCCTCCTAAAGAAATTAAAAAAATAAAGCCACTCGATGCGAAAGAAGTTTCTGAAAATTGCTTTATTGCTACGACGCTACATAGTTCTTTGAGGCAATCGCTTTCTACTCTAAATATTCAGAAGATAAGAGATTTAATTAGCGAGATTATATCTTCCTGTAAGTCAGAGTTGCTTATCTGTTCGCCATTTCTGGACAGGGGAGGAGTTCAATATTTAGAAAAGGCATTTAGCCGGGCGGCAAATCAAAAAGTTTCTGTTAGGTTAATTACCAGGATAGATGATATAGATAATCCCTCAGTGAGCCAAATTTTAGGTTTATATGACCTTATTTCATTTTTTGGCAAAAACATTTCAATCGCCAATTATTCGTATATAGCAGAAAGTAGTAAGGGCAGGAAGAGTGTTGTGGAAGCTCTTCACGCAAAACTGATTATAAGCGGAATAAAAGAAGTATATATTGGCAGTGCAGAAATAAGGCTTAATGCGCTCTGCAATAATTTTGAAGTAGGGGCGGTTATTAAATCCGCAAATAAAGCAAAAGTACTTACGCGGCTATTTAATATTATATGGGACAAGTCTACTGAGATTGAACATGGCTACATTATCTCAAAATGCAAATAGTGAGAAAATCCTTGAAGATTACCAAGCTGTAGAAGTTAAAAGGTGTAGGTTTCTATTTGATACCCATTTAGACCTTTCTTGCCTCCCGCCACTTTTAAGGAAATATATAAAAGGACCCGAGTTAGTTATCTCAAGAGCTAAGGCAGAAGAAGCTGCGTTAGAACTTGCGCGGCTTAGAGTGAAAACTTTAAGTTTGCAAGAAAAAGCCAATCATTTGCCAAAAGCAATAAAAGGCGAAGTTCAAGCGAGCCCCTTTAGGCTCTATGAAATTCCGATTCCTGCAGATGGCAGCGGGGATAATTGGCATTACTTTTCTCCAGTTTCTAGGTCGCTGAAAACCTGCAAAATTAAAGAAAGGCTAGGGAAACATAAGGTTTTTGCCAGGGAAAATTCTCTTTTGGCCTATAAATATGGATTAGCTACTATGTTATTTAGAGCAGGCGAGTGTGAGTTAGAGGAAGTGAAAGATAAAACAAATGCTTTGGTAGAGGCTCACGGGAGATCATTCCCTGCAAGGGAATTGTTTCAGGTTTGCGGAGATTTTGTTTTCCTGAAACACACTAACATATGGCTGCCAGGACCTCACTACCATTACATATATAAGGAATTACCCCTTGCTCAGTTTGGGCAAATTTTAATTTATTACAAATCAGATATAGAGTTGCTTAAATCTGCATTTGGCTGTTTAGATATTGACTTAATTGAAGGTTCTCCTACGGCTGAAAAAAATATCGAAATTGTCCAATTTGCTGGAGCAGTGTCAGATATTTTTAAAGGTATATACTCAGAATTTTTGCGCAGCCAAGAAAAAACAAAAAAATTTTTTGAAGTAATTCAATTTTGCGACTGGGAAGCTATAAGTGATTTGAGTTTAAGAGAGAAACTTGTACATTTTGCCAATGCAAGTTATGAATTAAACGCTATGCCCATGCAGTTTTTAGATTATTTAAAAGCACGCCTGCCATCGGCTATAGATTTTAAGGAATTAAGAGATAATGGCTTACCTCCTGAATTGCTTGGAATCATAATTGATGCCTCAGCAAGTGCAAAAAAACAATACCAAGGGAGCAATTACTATAAAATTATATTCCCTGAGATAGAAATAATGGCTGGCTGTAAAACTACTTATCCAATTATAAGAGATATGAGTTCAGCAAAGTGGCCTGCTAGTATATTGCTGACTCAGTGGAGAATTATGCCTTATATAGGGAGAGCAAGGCTTACTCCACGCACAGAATTTCTCATAGCGCGCTCTAAGAGAGCTGAAATTAAAGAAGGCTTACTTACCCTTGCAGGTATACCTACTTGCGAAAAAATGTTAGTTGATGAAT
The DNA here is from genome assembly GCA_964592485.1 of uncultured Planctomycetales bacterium. Taxonomy (GTDB): domain Bacteria; phylum Omnitrophota; class Gorgyraeia; order Gygaellales; family JAHJCI01; genus CAZQEY01. The sequence continues at coordinate 10,444 of CAZQEY010000001.1, read as the reverse complement.
TTAAACTTTGTTCATTTTTCTTGAATATGGATCAGAATCTTTGGCGGGGTCATTTAGAGCTGAGCAGATATTTTTCCGGATGCGGGAGATTGCTTCAAAAAGATGTTAGGGAATTCGATGAGCCTACCTCTCTTTTTGAAGATATTTTTGGCAATAAATTTTTTATATGCTGGGACAGGGAGACATATACCGACCCAAATCTTCAAAAACTTTTTGAGTTGTCTTCTGAGAGAATGTGGAAAACCTTCTTTGCCCAGAGTTGCGCCCTTAAAAATATGCGCCTTAAAGAGAATATTCCAGTGTTCCAGTTGACTCCAGGAACAGCAGTTAAAGATACAGGAAAGGAAAAAGTTTTAGCAAGCACTGTAATTGCATTACTTAAATATTATCAATATTTGACTATTAAAGAGCTTGAGCAGAAATTAGCAAGCCGGATAATCGGCGAGCCTCCTTTAAAGGAAGTTATCGATAAACTTTTAAGCGAGGAATTAATTCTACATTCGAATGAAAAATTTTTCTATAGATACCATTTTTTAAATCTACTCCAGATGCAAAGTCTAATAGGACGTAATTTTAAAATAGAAAACAAGACTCATATGCAAAAATGGGAGTACCTTGCGAAGATTATAATAGAGCAGGAGAATTTTCTGCCCATTATTCACCCCTTTAGATATGGAAAGAATATCCTGGAACCGATTGAGAATATTTTGAGTTCCGGGGAAATTTCCTTGATTGAGAATGCGGCACGTTACGAAAGGGTTATTTGTTCTGAAAGATTGGTAGAGTATGAAGCCGATATTTCGGCTATTCTTGAGAAATATGGGATAGCAACTTTATCGTCACGGGGGAAGAAGTGGAATAGAATTGCAAAACAACTTGTAATTAAAGTCTTCAAGAAATATGAAAAATATTTGCCGCAAGTGCAACGGCGAGACTATATTAGATTTCATGAAGGAAGAAATGTATTAGAGATAAAATACCGCATTTTACTAAAGCAGAAGCTAATTTTGCGGCTACTTTCTAAGAAATTTACCGTAAAAATGTAAAAAAGGGGTTCCCTAATTTAATTCTTTAGACAGCAAAATCCTCCAGAAATAATACCTATCTTATTATTCTACAACAGGTTATATTAAAAATATACAGAAATTAAAATCTACAATATATTTTTTAAAATTAACGAAAACTATTCTTCCCATAACTCTTTCTAAATAAATAAGTTAAATAAAGTATCCAAAGGCCAAAAAATAATTAAATTTTTTGGCCTTTTTTCTTTTTTTAATTATGGCTCTTTGACAATCCAAAATCCATATTTTACCCTCAAAAACCTTATTTGGTTTTTATTTTGAGGGCTAATCATTCATTCTATCCTGTGGTCAAAAGGAGGTGATAAAAATGGTCAAATTAGATAAGGCAGTTGAGAAAATATTTATTTTTCAAGAATGCCGTATTAGAGATGGTATGTCAGAATTGCGGGAGTTTTTTAGAGATGTTTTGGCATCCGATGATTTAATAAAAATAACTGTTCGCATATATGAGAAAGACCAAGATTAAATTCACAAATAAGGAGGGAAATAAAATGAACATTCAAAAAATATCAATTTCAAAAATCAATCCCGCGGCATATAACCCGCGAGTTAATCTAAAGCCGGGTGACGCTGAATATGAAAAACTTAAGAACAGTATCGATTCTTTTGGTTATGTTGAGCCGCTAGTTTGGAATCGGCAAACCGGCAATTTAGTAAGCGGCCATCAGAGGCTGAAAATTCTTATTGGACAGGGATTAATTGAAGTTGAGGCAAGCATAGTTGACTTACCTCTTGAGAAAGAAAAAGCACTCAATTTAGCTTTGAATAAGATAAGGGGCGATTGGGATGATGAGAAATTAGCTTTGCTTTTAAACGAGTTGAATAAAACTCAAGATTTAGATGTTGTCTTGACTGGCTTTGACGTTTCTGAAATAAGCCAAATCCTAGATAGGGCTGAAGAAATAAAGGAAGACAATTTCAATATTGAAGATGAGATTAATAAAGATGAAGCAGTAACTCAAAAAGGCGACTTGATTGAACTTGGCAGCCACAAGCTCCTTTGCGGTGATTCTTCAAAACCTGAAGACGTAGCAAAACTCACAGGCAATAATAAAGTAAATCTTATTTTTACGGATCCACCTTATAACGTTGACTATTATGGTGGCGATAGACCTGATCCAAGAGAGTCTCGGCCTACAGGAGGAAAAAATTGGGAAAGAATTTACAATGATAACTTAACTCAGGAAGAATACGAAGTCTGGCTGAAACAAATCCTTACCAATATTACGCCTTACCTTGAAAAAGGCTCAAGCTTCTATCTCTGGAACGGCCATAAGCAATTTGGGCCGATGTATCTGATGCTTACAGGGCTCGGTTATCATGTTTCCTGCGTAATAATCTGGGCAAAGGAGAGCTTCGCTTTAGGCTATGGCGATTATAATCAGCAGACGGAATTCTGCATGTATGGCTGGAAAGAAGATAACGGTGTGCATAATTGGTATGGGCCGGTAAATGAAACAACTCTTTGGCAAGTTAAACGTGATCACACGGCAAGTTATATTCATCCAACTCAGAAGCCCATAGCTTTAGCTGCAAGAGCCATAAAAAATAGCTCAAAAAGAGAAGATATCGTCATGGATGTCTTCTTAGGCTCAGGTACAACTTTGATTGCTGCTGAGATGTTAAGCCGCACTTGCTTTGGCATAGAAATCGATCCTTATTATTGTGATGGCATAGTCAAACGCTACATTAAGGCAGTCGGTGAAGATAAGGTCTCAAAAGAGTTGGTTGAAAAATATATAGGTAAATAAGAAAAAGAGGTAATTTAAATATGGAAAATAATAACCAAATTACAAACAAAGAAGAAATCCCAGTCTATAAAACTTTAAAACAAATAAAAGATGGCATGCTACAGGCAAAAGATTTATTCAAAGAGGCTCGTCAAGAATGCGTGGAAGTTTTAATTCTTGAAGGCTATTCTGTCTCAGCTATTGCCCAGTTACTGGATAGGAGCGAGAAAACTATCAAGCGTGACCTTGAGGATATCTGGCAGCGAAATTCTAAAAGACCCACTACTGAAATAGCCTTGCAATTCATTGCCGAGTTAATTACCAAGTCAAAGTCACAAGTGGCGCATCTTATGCGGGTTGCCCGTTCAAGTGAAGGCTCTTTGCAGGAAAGAATTAATGCCGAGCGCCTTGCCTGGGAAATTCAAAATCAGACTGTAGAACGCCTGCAAAATTTAGGATATCTACCTTCTGCACCTCAGAAGATAATCAGTAATATCTATCATCACGATGATTCTCAAGATGAAGAAAAGACCCTTGTTGAGTTAAAAGAAGAATTAATTACTTTAGAGAAAATAGCTACTGACAATGGTGTCTTGGATGAGGCAGTAAAAGGCAGAATAAACGCGCTTAAGATGCGCATTGAACAGGCTGGAATAGCCAAGGACATTACACAATTGACCAAAGAGAAAACAAACGAAATAAACGAAAACGATAAAGAGGCGGATAACCATGCCAGAGAAGATAAACAATAGCATTAAAAATTTACGTAAGCACCTGGCGGAGAAATCTCCCAGGCTTTTCGCTCAAATCTATTTCGAGCACTATCGTAAGAAGCCGGATTGCTCTATGCATGAGGAGATATATCAATTACTGTTTGAGATAAGCAATAAGCGTAATGAGCGCGTAGCAGTTGCAGCGCCCAGGGACAATGCCAAGAGTTCAATTGTTAGCGTTATTTACACTCTCTGGTGCATATGCTTTAAGAAGGAAGAATACATTCTGCTTCTTTCAGAGACCAGGGATCAGGCAGTGGATAACCTTTCGCATATAAAATACGAGCTGGAGAACAATCAAAAATTAATCGAGGATTTCCCTGAGATATGCGTTATAGACGATTCCCCAAAGCCTAGATGCTGGAAGAAAAACGAGATCATTACCCCTAATGGCGTTAAAGTCACCAGTCTCGGTTCAGGCCAAAAGATACGCGGAAGGCGCCACAAGGAGGGAAGGCCATCATTGATTATCGCAGATGATATAGAAGGAGATGAGCACGTGGTTCGCCAGGAGATGCGCCAGAAGATTTACGATTGGTTTACCAAGGCCGTGCTTAAAGCGGGTTCTCCTAAGACGAATGTCATAGTCATTGGCACAATTTTGCATTACGATTCACTGCTTGCAAAGCTACTTCGGGATAATGAAATGCCTGGCTGGCGTAAGAAGAAATATAAAGCCATTATCTCTTGGTCGACTCATCCTGAGCTTTGGCAGAAATGGTCAGCTGTCTTCAATTTCAGGGATACTTATCAGGATAAAGGCGGAAAGGAAGCCGCCTATGCCTTCTACCTTGATAACAAAGAGGCAATGCTCGAAGGAACAAGAGTGCTTTGGCCTGAACAAGAAGATTATTATACTTTAATGGAGATAAGGGAACAGGAAGGCGAATGGAGTTTCGATTCCGAGAAACAGAACGAACCCGTTAACTCCAAAGAGCGCCATTTTAATCCAGATGAGTTCTACTATTGGGATAAAGATCATTCATCTGTAGATGAATTACTGCGGACATCAGGACTTGACCTTGAGGTATTTGGAGCCTGTGACCCAAGCCTTGGCAAGCAAGGAAGACAAGGAGATTATTCCGCAATAATTACGATAGCTCGCGATAAGAATACGGGGATAATCTATGTAATTGATGCTGATATTGCAAAAAGACTGCCTGATAGACTGACCGAAGACATCCTTGAATACTGCAAGATACGTAACTATAACAAATTTTTCTTTGAGTCAAATCAATTCCAAGTCATATTGGTAGATGCAATCAAAAATGAAGGGGCGAGAGGAGGAGTCTATCCTCCTATAGAAGAATTGAACAATACTACGGATAAACTCGCCAGGATTCAATCACTGCAGGTGCTTATTAAAAGCGGAAGGATTCAGTTTTCCAAAAGACACACAGAGCTTCTTGTACAATTGGGATATTTTCCGAAAGGCCCTCACGATGATGGCCCGGATGCCTTGGAGATGGCTGTAAGAGCTTGCCGTGAAAATATAGAAAGAAAAGGAACGAAATGGATCGATCTAAACGGCGATGATGACGAGGACGAGCCAATTCGCGAGGAAGCTACGCAAGACCCCAATGTCAGGGATTATGGTAAACAATATAATATTTATAGTTGCGATGAAGATGATTAATCCGTAAAGAAAAAAGAAGTCGACTTATAAATAATAGGCTTGTTCGCTATTAGCTAGCGGACAGGCCTATTTTTGTAAATTCTTTCTGAGATTTAGCCTTGATAATAAGTACCCCTTATGGCTATATAGTCATTAAGGAGAAATTTCAATCGGTTCTAAAGAGAAAAATCGACCGAAGATATAAATATGAAACCTAGTAAATCAGAATTAGTGTTAGCCAAAGACAAGAGATTCTGGCCAATAGCAGGAATTGATGAAGCGGCGGTTTGTTGTTATGCAGGGCCGATTTATGCAGCTGCGGTAATCCTGGATTATAACCTTAAATACTCTCATCTTATCCGCGATTGCAAAACATTGAATGATTGCCAGCTTAAGAAGGCCTATCAGGAACTCATCCAAAAGGCAAGAGCTTGGTCAGTGGCTAAATCTACAGTAAAAGAGATAGATACCAAAGGAACCTCCTGGGCGATTGACCAAGCTATGAAGAGGGCAGTTAAAGCTCTAAATTTAAAGCCAAATTGTCTATTGATAGATTTTCGTAATCTAAGCGGTATTTACTGTTGGCAATTGGCCGAAATCGATGCTGACCAGAAATATCTTTGTGTAGCAGCAGCCTCGATTATAGCCAAATACCACCATGACCAGGAAATGCTGAAGCTACACAAGAAATATCCGCAATATAATTGGCTACATAATAAAGGCATTTTTACTAAGAATCATGAGGAAAAGATCATAAAAAACGGCCTTTCGCCGCACCACCGTATATCTTGGTGCCAGGCTATAGAGCGAAGAAGAAGGATTAAACTCAAGATGCTTCAGAGTGATTGATGCAATAAAACTGGAAATCCCCTTTTATATATCCCTATCTGCAGCCGACCTTGATATCTCTCAAAATATATGGCTTATATATGATTTAAGGAAGGATAAGCTTTTAAAAATCGAGCAGTCTTGAGGGGGTGGTTTTTAAGGTTTTGGCGAGTCTTTCTATGGTCTCAAGCTTTATATTGGGAGGATTTTTACCTTCGATTCTTTGGATGTATTTGTAATCTATGCCTGAGACTTCTGAAAGTTTTTCTTGGGTAAGTCCAAGATTCTTGCGCAATTGCTTTATTCTTTTAGCTAATTTAAGTCTAATTACGGTATTCATAACACTGTATTATCGCACTGTGTTTGTTTTATTGACACCTAACTATAATAAGGTGTATAATTGACAAAGGATGGGAGATTAAAATGAGGAAATCAATTATTTTATTGATAATTGCGATTTTTTTACTGTCTATATATTTTTTAACAAAAGGCTTTGCTGAATCGGCGTATATTGTTAAAAAAGATACTTATGGAGCTTATACCAAAGAAGGAATTAAAAAATTACTTAATGTAATTCTCGCTAAAGATGCAGAAGCATTACCGAAATTAATTATTGAGGGACAGATATTTTCAGTTAAAGAGGGCACTAAGGTTTTCATTGAAGAGCAATTGTATTGGGAAGGAATAGTCAGGGTAAGACTAGCGGGTCAAGCAATGAGCATTTGGTTATTAGCAATAGATTTATGCTCTGGGGAAGATTATAATACCGAAAGGTCGCATTAGCTCTTTAAACAACCTTACGCCGGAAAAATTTATCAGGCAGGAGAAATCTATAGCAGCGGCGGGTGTCGCTGTATCAATATTAAATAACGCTAAAAGTCCCAATTCTTAGTGGTACAATAAATGGGGGTAGGTCAACGGTCCTGAAAAGTTTCCGGAATCACATAAGGAATTTGCCAAAGCTTGCAATCTCCATGACCGCTACCAGGAAGTAGAGCTATATTTTACGAATGGCCGCATTCCGCTAGTTTTAAACCAGTTTGTTAAGACCCAAAAGCGCTAAGGAAAAGGTTGACAAAGGCTTATAAAGGGTGTACATTAATAACGGTTCTAGAAAGTAGGGTCCTGAGTTGAAGGGTGAACCTGGACGTTACAAAAAGCAAAACCTTTGCCTGCGAAGAAGGCAAAGGTTTTTTGTTTTTATAGGTCACTAAAAATGGTTAATAATATATTCACGAGTTTATCAAAATACAATTCAGCAGTAGACGAGAACTATCTCACAGAGTCTTTTGTTTTCGTGCTTAATTCCCTGCTTGAGAGCGATCGTTCTGCTTGCATAGAGATTCTGAGGCATCTATGTGTAAAAGAAAATGATTTTGATTTTTTGAATGATGAAAGTCTCGTAATTTCAACACAAGAAACAACAGAACTGGGCAGGCCAGATATTAAAATCTCTTCTCCAGATAAGTTAATATATATTGAAGTTAAGCATGATTCTGGATTAGGACATAGGCAAATAGAACGGTATAAAACAGCTTTAAGTATATCAAATGTACCTATAAAAAAGGTTATCTTATTAACGAGATTTCCTATTGATTTTGACCAGGAGCAAGAAAAACCATATAAACATGTACGTTGGTTCGAGGTTGCAAACTGGCTTTTGAAGCTTAAATGTAAAAATCCCATTAGCACGTATTTTATAAACTCGTTTTTAAAATTTTTGGAGGTGAAAAACATGACTGTACAAAAAGTTTCGTGGGAATATATTGATGGTTTTCCTGCTTTTAAGAATCTTATAAATATGATTGGCGTAGCGATTGAGGCGATGTCACTTAAATTACTAAAATCTGGAGGATGGGGTCACTCTGGTTTCTATATTGAGACTAGTAAAGTTTTCTGTGGAATATATCATGATAACCCCCTTTCAATAATAATTGAGGCTTATGGTAAAAAAGGCAAATTGATTTACTCTGCTTCTTTAAGTCTAGAAGATATCCATTTTTTTTCTCTAAGTAAAGATGAACAGCTTGAGAAGATAACTCAATTTGTTAAGGAAAAATACAAAGAAGCGAAGAAAGCGTTACAGTAGGGGAAGAATTAATGGCAAGATTAGAACTTCAACAACTCGGCGGGCTTCACTTTCAACGCTTTGGCAATTCGTTCAATAGTATCAATCTTTAAAGCAAGCGGGTTCTTTCCTTCAACCTTCTTACCTAATTTTAATCTTAATATTGATCTCCACACACCTTATTATCCTGTGGTTTATTGACACCTAACTTGGAACTGGTAAGTAGCTGTATACAGAGAGTTCTTCTGCCGCGCCGTATTTCTGGGCTTGAAGCGAGGAATACCTCTCAAATTCCCCAATAGCTGTGTCTTGAGAGGTCGTCCCCTTGCGCGATATTTCTGGGCTTGGTGAAGGGAGTTACCTCTCAGACCTGTCCACAGAGAATCTTTTTATGGTGATTCCTTTCTGGGTATCTTACTCTAATTTTCACTCCGCCAATTATGCAGTTAAGTACAGGTGAATTGCTATTGGTTTTTCGGAAAAGACGACCTTCGTCTATCATGCTATTACGGGCAAAATGCGAACTTGGTCGACGACTTTTATGCTTGAAATAAGCGATTTAGTCATTATACTAATGTTAGAGCTGTATTCAATAACATAAAAGACGACATTCGTCTATTAATTGTTGCCGTGTCGCTGCGCGCCACGGCAACGGCCGAGCTAAGCTGTCGCTTTCCCAGCGAGTTGTTGGCTGCTTTCACCCCAAAAACTACTCGGGAATGTGAATAGCTACTCGACCTGATAAGTTGCCTGCGCGCTGATTCGCGACACGCCAACAACTCGCTGAAGCGAAATTGCGCATAACCCGGGTTGCTAATATTCTGTTCGCAACCCTCATTATACGCAATTCGCTTAGCTCGGCCGTTAGACCGCTGTATTTCAAAACAATTAGTTGCATACCGATCCTATTGGAGATTAATTACATTAAGAATTAAATATATTGAAATTTAGGAGTGAAAATATAATGTCAGCAGACCTTTCTCATAATGAATCAATAAGGGAAGAAATATTTAAACAAGCTGCAAAACATGGCTTAGTTATATTCGCTGGAGCAGGTATTTCTGTCCCTTCACCAACTGGTTGTCCAACATGGATTGGTCTGAAGGCATTTATTCTTGAATGTTTTATTGATAGACTTCTTCAACAAGATTGGCCCAAGAAGCCATTCTTAGAAGCAATAAAATCAAGGACTACAGAGATTACACTAAGACCCGAGACTTTTATGTGGGTACTTTCAAGTAACATTGGATTGAGAAGTACCCTGGAACTCATTGGCGGGCTTAATCAGTCCGTACCCAATCTGAATCATGAATGCATCGCCGTTTTAGCGAAAGCTGGTGTTTTACGCAAACTCATTACAACCAATTTTGATACATATTTCGAGAAAGCATTAGCGTCATATTCAGTGCCTTTTACATTGATAAGAAGTAAGCATGAGATTGCAGATAATATAAGTTCGATTTTGAAAAAATTCGTTATTTATAAACCGCATGGATGTTTAAGCTTATCTCATTCTCTGCAATTCAGATTAGATCAGATTCAACATTTGGCTGAAAAAAAGAAGAACCTGCTAGAAAAAATACTTAAATCATCACCTGTTCTAATTGTAGGGTACAGCGGTAATGATGAGGACATCTTTCCTTTCATGATTAATGTTTTGAAAAGTAATAATTTCCCTTGTTACATCTGCGTTTTTCCAGGAAGCTCTCACAACGAGCCAATACAAGAATGGGACATAAATGAATATAGGCATATTGTACGTTTTTCTGATGACCCATCTTTTATCCTGCAGAAACTCGTCTCAGAACTTGGTTTTTCAGACGATGTTACTCTATTGCAAAATAAAAACGAGGAGGCTCAAATCCAGAATCCATGGAGAAATATTGTTAGAAATGAGACAAACGAGATATCACATGATGTGATTACATTTACATTGGCTCATTTATGGCATCTTCATGGTGATCACAACTGCGCTCTTTCGCTCGCGAACCTTGCTCAAGACATATGTGAGGATACTAATCTTTCACACAATCCAAGAGAATCGTTAATGTTTATCAAAGAACTTCAAGCACGTATCTACAAAGAAATAGGACTTCAAGAAATAGCAGAGAACATACAACATCAAAGATTTGCAGAAGCCCTTCAAGGTGTAGATCATCATGAGGTTATAGATGCGTTACTTGGAATGGCCCATGCAAAATTAAGGAATGGGAATCTCGAAAATGCAGAAAAACACTTGAATCTTGTTGGAGCTCATCTTCTAAAACAAGGACGTGTGGAGCCACATAATGCAAGTATGGACCATATGACTTATTTATGGTATTATGGTATACTCAAGAGAAAGC